>MHDU01000067.1 GCA_001803635.1 Nitrospirae bacterium GWB2_47_37
ATGAAACTTCAATGGTCTAATTTTTCTCTTGATTTAAGCCAAAAGACCCGGATAGAGAAAAAAAGGACAGTTGTAATTTTTCAGGGAAGGCCTGGCTTTTGCACCGCTGTTTTATCTTTTCTGTTATAATTCTTTCATGAAAGAACAAGCCTTTAAAGAACTATCCGGGAAGCTTGCCGGAATATTCCATAAAATAGAAGGAGTGGAGTTCGCATATTTATTCGGCTCCGTTGCTCGTGGAAATGAGTTTTCATTCAGCGATATGGATATAGCGGTTTATTTGAGAGGGAAAGCGTCTCTTGCCGATGAATTAAGATTATACTCCATCATCGGCAGGGAGCTTAAGCGTGATAATATTGATCTGGTTATACTCAATAATATAAATAACCTTATGCTTCTTGAAGATATTGTCGGATACGGCAGGGTAGTTTACGATAAAAATATTTCTTTAAGAAAATCGTTTGAATTGAGGGTGCTGCATGATGCAATAGATTTTAAATATCAGAGGAAGGTTTTTGCCGGAAGATGACGGAGCAGATAAGGATAAAAATCGAGAAGATTATGGAGTATAAAAAGATACTCCATAATATGAAAGAAGATTGCGTCAATAATTTTTTTAAAGACCCTGTCTATAGAGGAGCGGTTTTGCACTATCTGTATTTAATAGCGGATTCATGCATCAGCCTTGCAGAGATGATTATTCGCGATAAAGAATTCAGGACGCCTCAAAGTTATCATGAAGCTGTAGACATATTGGGCGAAAATAAAATTATACCTCCTGATTTCGCCTATGAATTTGCGAATATAGCATCTTTCAGAAACCTGCTCGCGCACGATTATGAGAAAATAGATTATCTAAAGATATGTGGAGAGGCGCTCGGCAAACTTGACGACATTTCCAGATATGTAGATTATATCAAGGAAAATTATTAATTTTAACGCCGTGGTTGCCTCTCCATAGCAAGGAATTTTTTGTTATAATCTAACTCATATGAAACTTCAATGGTCTAATTTCTCTCTTGATTTCAGCAAGAAGACCCATATCATGGGCATCCTCAATGTCACGCCCGATTCGTTTTCGGACGGAGGCGTATATTTCGATAAGGATAAGGCCGTTGAACATGCTTTAAGGCTTGTGGATGAAGGCGCGGATATTATCGATATAGGCGGGGAATCGACAAGGCCGGGCTCCGATCCTGTTCCGGTCGAAGAGGAGACAAGGCGCACGGCGCCGGTTATCGAGGCAATAGCAAGGGCCGTGAAAGTGCCTGTTTCGATAGATACGTATAAGGCCGAAGTTGCCCGTCATGCCCTTGATGCGGGCGCGTCGATTGTGAATGATATAAGCGGCCTGCGTTTTGATCCGGATATGCCGAAGGTTGTTTCCGAATACAAGGTTCCTGTGATCATAATGCACATCAAGGGAAGGCCTAAAGACATGCAGCAGAATCCGGTCTATGAAGCGTTGATTCCGGAAATTATGGATTACCTGAGGATAAGCATAAGGCTGGCTGAGAAATTCGGCATTCCTGAAGACAGGATCATCATAGACCCCGGCATCGGTTTCGGCAAGACCTTTGAACACAACCTCGATATAATAAAAAACCTGCATGAATTCACCCTTTTAGGAAGGCCGGTCGCTGTAGGCGTGTCGAGAAAGGCTTTTATCGGCAGGATATTAGGCGATGCCCCGCCTGCGGAAAGACTTGAAGGCACTGCTGCTGCGGTTGCGATTTCCATATTTAACGGCGCGAATATTATCAGGGTGCATGACGTAAAGGAAATGTCGAGGGTCGCAAAGGTCGTGGATGCGATAAAAAGGGGAAGCATTTTTTAATGAGAAAAAGCAAAAAACTACTGTTCGATAAGATAATAAAAAGCATCCCGTTTTTTGCGTGCCTTTCCGAAGAAGATATCGAGGAACTCGGGCATGTTCTTATCGAGAAGCATTTCCCGCGGAACAAGATAATTTTTGTAGAAGAAGATACCCAGAATTACATGTATGTCGTTTTTTCAGGCAGGGTAAAGGTAGTGCATGCCGGCACTGACGGCAAAGAGCATATCCTTGCGGTTCATAAGACGGGAGACTTTTTCGGAGAAATGGCTTTAATCGACGGAAAGACCGCGCCCGCAACGGTAATAGCTATGGACGATACCGATATCCTGATATTGTCGAAAAGGGATTTTGAAGAACATCTTTTAAAAAATAACAAGGCGCTCAGGGAAATAATTTCCGTTCTTTGCGCGCGTCTAAGGGAGGCATGGACGGTGAATAAGGTCTTAAGCCTGCCTGCCGCCGGGGATAGGGTTAGGGAAGTGCTTAAACTCATGGCTATGCATTCCGGAGTGAAAGACAGCAGGGGTACGGTCATAACATTGCGGCTGACGCATCAGGATATCGCCGATTATTCATCCCTTTCCCGCGAAACGGTAACCCGCCTTCTGAATAAGTTCATCAAAGATGGAGAGATCGAAATCCTCGACGATAAGAACATCCTTCTCAGGCCCTCCTTTTCATAAAAAGCGCGTTTTTGTGATTTTCATCACATAAGTTTATCTTTTTTGCCCTTATACTGAAAGCAGGAAAGCATTAAAGGAGGTACTGCCATGATCAGACTTTTAAAGACGATAATATTTGCATGGGCGTTATTCATTGCGGTCTCGATTATCGGAGGCGGAGGGGACCTGTTCAGGGGCATATCCGACAAAGGCGGAGTAGTATCGCAAAAGGTTGTAGAGTGGGTTGCCGGCAAGGCCGACAGGTATAAAGATGACGCGGACTCGATAAAGCAGTTCGTGAAAGAACTGGCAGGCGAAAAAAAGAAAATGGCAAGGGATATATAATGCGCCCGGCCTTACAATCCCTTATTCAGGAAGCCCTTCATTAAAGCGGTCGTGAACCGCTCTTCTATATCCATATCGGAATCGAAGAACTTCCGGTTGTTCTTTAAAGTTTCGACAACGCCCGGCGCATCGAGCATTTCCCCGGTTATTTTTGCGGCCCGGTTGGAACTTATAATAAAAAATCCCTCCGCCGCAGCCCAAACCCGCCAGTAATGGTTTTTCCTGTCCTCAACGGCAAATATCATCTGCGCGTTGCACAACTCTTTCAGGATGTAGCCGTAGTTTTTCAAAAATTCCGGAGGGGTTATTCGCCGTGATTCCAAGAAACTTTTCCATTGCGGGTTCGTAAAAGAAGCGCTCTTTGCATGATATTGGAATTGGACAAGGTCGATACGGGCCTTATGTGTTCTGCTTGCGGGGGTATGTTCAAGCCAGATTATCCTGTCCTGCGGCGTATTTTTTAGGAATGCCGCGTATATCTGAGTTGCGATGCGGTCTGACGCCCCTGTAATTGAAATGCCTTTGTTCTTCGTGTCTTCGGTCATCATTACGCAATGAATGCCGTTGTCATACCGCACTATATCTATAATGCACAGACCTTCGGAGATTGTTTGAGTTATGCCGGCCGGCCGGTAATTGAAAGCGCCGCTGTAGATTGTTTTCAAGAAAGACATAAGATGAATTTTAACGGTTATGGACTACATCCTCTCGGGCGCTTTTACGCCGAGTATTTTCAGCCCGTGTTTTAAGACGATACGTATCGCCTCGCAGAGCGCAAGGCGCGCCTTTGTAACTTCCGTATCCTCTGAAATAACTTTGTGCCTGTGATAATAGGGGTGGAACATGCCGGCGAGTTCCTGAAGATAAAAGGTTATCCTGTGAGGCTCATGAGCCGATGCCGCATTCCCGAACATCGCAGGATAAAGCAGAAGCTTTTTGACTATCCGCATTTCTTCATCGTTGAATAAATCTCCGTTGAAGTCTATCTCCTCTTGCCTATAGCCTATAACCTCTTGCCTTGCTTTCTCGAATATACTGTTTATCCTCGCATGGGCATACTGAACATAATATACGGGGTTCTCCGAGGATTGGACCTTCGCCGTCTCTATGTCCACCTCAAGATGGCTGTCGGATCTCCTCGTTAGAAAAAGAAATTTTGTGGTGTCCGCTCCTATTTCATCCATTACTTCGCGAAGGGTGATGAATTCTCCCGCGCGCTTCGACATCTGGACAGGCTTGCCGCCTCTTAAAAGAGTGACCATCTGCACGAGCAGTACCCTCAGGTGATCTTTCGGATACCCCAGCGCCTCTATGACGGCCTGCATCCTCGGCACATATCCGTGATGGTCCGCTCCCCAAATGTCTATGATCTCATCGAATCCCTTGAGGATTTTTTTCCTGTGATAAGCGATATCCGGAGTAAAATAAGTGTAGTCCCCGTCTTTTTTGATAATCACCCTGTCCTTATCGTCTCCGAAGGCCGTTGATTTAAACCATATTGCGCCTTCTTCTTCAAATATATAGCCCCGCGCCTTTAGGTCGTCGATAGCCTGTTGCACCGCGTTGCTTTTGTACAGTTCGAGTTCGCTCTGCCATGTGTCGAACAATACGCCGAAGTCTTCGAGGTCTTTTTTTATTTCAGCAAGCATTTTTTTGTATGCGAAATCCGTAATTTGTTCGAGCAATTTATCGTTGTCGATTACTCCTAAGTCAGGATTCTTAACTCTAAACTCTTCAGCAATATCTTCTATATAATCTCCCTTATATCCGTCGTCGGGGAACGGATAATCTATTCCCTGCAATTGTTTGTATTTCGCGAATACCGACATGCCGAGCAATTTGACCTGCCTGCCCGCGTCGTTGATATAAAACTCTCTTTCCACAGCGTATCCCGCTTCATTCAGGAGGTTTGAGAGGGCTGCTCCCAATGCCGCTCCTCTGCCGTGTCCTAAATGCAGGGGGCCGGTGGGATTCGCGCTGACGAATTCTATCTGTACCTTTTTGCCTTTCCCGATGTCTTCTGCGAGAAAAATCTCTTTTTGTTCAATGAGTTGCTTCAATTCATTGCAGAGGAATTGTTTGGTAAATGTAAAATTTATAAAGCCCGGCCCCGCGATTTCTATTTTTTCAAAAATAGCTTGTCCCTTTATTTCATTAACAATATCCTCCGCTATTTTCCTCGGAGGTTTTTTTAATATTTTGGAAAGAGACATGGCTATAGGCGTAGATAAATCCCCGAAACCTTCCTCTTTAGGGGTCTCTATTTCTATCCGGACGGCTTCAGGCCGTTGACTTCCGGCTGCTTTTAATAAAATTCCCCTCAATGCCTTTTCCATAACCGTTAAGTTTAACCTAATCTGAGCTATTTTATGCAAGTTGGACATGGCTCAAAGTCTCTAAAAAATTTACATAAAATTTACGTTTATTAACTCTAAATTTACTTGATTTGGGAGTAGGATAATAATGATATGCGGGAAAGCGCGGATTAAAAAAGGGGGAGGTGATACGGAAAGATTTGAAGAGATGAGGGGGCTATAGTTTACGGATGAAGTAATAATTAAAAAGTAAGGAGGTAGAGAAATGAGTAAAAAGATTTATGTTTTGTTTACGGTTGTGTTTGTTCTGGCTCTCGTAGGCGGGATTTATTTCTCCACTGCGGACGCACGGAAGGACATGCCGGCAGGGAAACCGGTAAAAGCGGAGGAATGCTATTCATGCCATTCCGACATTAAAGATTTCCACGCTAAAGGCAAGCATGCAAAGGTCAATTGCGTAGAATGTCACGAGGGGCTGGACAAGCATATGAAGGAAGGCGCCAATGCAAAGCCGATGACAAAGACCGATCACGCCACATGCGGCAAATGTCATAAGGAGCAATACGAATCCTTTGTCGCGGTAAACCTCGAATCAAAGGCAAAGGTCGAGAAAGCGACATTCAAGAGCAGATCGCCTTTGTTCGACAAGCTGATGATGCCGCACGGCTTCACAAAAGAGCATGCCGAGCCGAGGAGCCACATATTCATGCTCACCGATCATCTTACCGTTGACAGGGGATACGGCGGCAGGTTCCAGCTCAAGGACTGGAAAAAAATAACGGATGCAAAGGGCGCTGAAAAATCAGCATGGGAAGTGCTTGTAGACAAAGACCCTTCATCATCCGCTCAGAAGGCATTTATACCCCAGAGCGCGACTGCGGCAAACCCTGTGTGCCTTACATGTAAGACGCAGGACCACATCATGAAATGGAAGTATATGGGAGATAAAGACCCGAGGGCACAATGGGACAGGACTTCGAAGGTTGTCGATTTCGCGAGAGACCTGCAGCACCCCATCAACTGCTATGCGTGCCATGACCCGCATTCGGCCCAGCCGAGGGTTGTAAGGGATGCTCTTATAGAGGCTGTTGTAGACAGGGGAGAAGGCACATATCCGTACGACAAGGAAAAGAGCAAAAAGATAACGATGAAGAAGGTTACGTTCAGGGATTTCAGGGCGATAGGCATTCTTAATAAGGCGGATTCCAACCTCATGTGCGCGCAGTGCCATGTCGAGTATAACTGCAACCCCGGACACGACCCCAAAACAGGAGCTTCGATAGGCATGGGAGACAGAAGGACGAATTACTTCCCGTGGGTGAACGTATTCGATATCAATAAGAGATATGATGAGATCGGATTCAAGGACTTCAAGCACGGCATCACAGGCGCCTCGCTTACAAAAATGCAGCATCCGGAAGCTGAGTCATTCTGGGGAAGCAAGCATGAAAAAGCGGGCGTAGAGTGCAAGGACTGCCATATGCCGAGGGTTAAAAAAGGCGCAAAGACATACACTTGGCACGGTCAGAAGAGCGCCCGGTATATGGAGAAGGCTACCTGCGTAAAATGCCATCCGTCATGGACGGAAAAGGAGGCTGATTATCAGATCGACGCCATCCAGAACTATATAAAGGGTAAACTCACAAAGGCCGAATTCTGGCTTGGTCAGTTTATCGACACTTTTGCAAAGGCAAAGAAGGCAGGGGTTTCCGAAGACGTCCTCAAAGAGGCGAGAAAGCTTCACGACACCGCTCACAGCTACTGGGAGTGGTGGACTGCCGAGAACAGCGACGGCTTCCACAATCCCGATGGCGCACGGGAATCGTTAGCAAGGTCTATAGATGCCTCTCAGAAGGGCATTAAGGTACTGAACGACGCGATGGCTGCAAAAACGGCAGCAAAATAATATTTGATGAAAAGGCGGGGCAAATGCCCCGCCTTAATTTTATGATTTAGAGAAAGTCTAAAAGGACGGGAGCGGAGGGGAAAATGAAAAAGATAGCGGTATTTTTAGTATTAATTGCGTTCGGCATAACGGGTGTCTACGTATCGACAGTGTACGGTTCGAGGAACAGCGCTCCGAATTTGGAATGCACAAGCTGTCATGAAGGGGTTATGTTTCAGGATATGGTGAAAATTCAGGGGCTGCCGAAAAGTTACGTGCCGGGAAAGACATATAATTTGACGTTGATTTTGAAAAGCGATCTTAAGAGCATGAGCGAATCCGCCGGAGGCTTTGCGGTTCAGGCATCGGCAGGGAAACTGATAGTTACGGATAAGAAGAATACCCAGTTGATAGATATGACATTGACGCATACACAGGAAGGAAATACTTTGAGGAAATGGACGTTCGGCTGGAAGGCGCCGGCTCAAAAGACAGAGGATGCGAACATAATGGTCATGGCGGTCGCGGCTAACGGAGATTATTCGTCCGTCGGGGATGAACTTGGGGCCGGTAGTTATACGATCAAGCCGGCAAAGTGATTTTGCGGCTGTGATTCGACCGATTACATAAAACAAAACAGCAGGAGGGCATAAAATGAAACTCAATAGAAGAGATTTTTTAAGGGCAAGCGCGATAACCGCCGCTGCCGCGGCAGCCGGCATCGCAAGGCCGGAGATGATTTTCGCGGCAAACGCCGTCAGGTCTTTCCCAGTAGGGCAGTGCAGGTATTGCGCCGTAGGCTGCACCATGATAGCGGACTGCGAAGTTGACGCGGCCGGAAAGGTTACGAAGGTTATAGCGCTTAAGGGAGACTTGAAGAGCCCGGTCAACCGCGGCGTTCTTTGCACTAAGGGATTTTATCTCCATAAGGCGCTTATGTATAAGGACAGGCCTAAAGGCGCGCTTATCAGGAAAGAATGGATCAATCCTAAGACAGGCAAGCCTGATCTGGTCAATTCACCGAGAGTGCTTGAAGGGAAGACCACAAAGGAACCCAAAGGCATAAAGCCTTCAGAGGTAGACCTTAAGGAAAACTTTGTCCTCGTCCCTTGGGAAGACGCCGTAAACTTTGTCGCGGATGCGGTTGAAAAGACCGTAAAAGAAAACGGAAAACACAGCGTAGCCTACTACGGCAGCGGGCAGTTGGGCACCGAAGAGACGCATATAATGAACAAGAGCTTCAAGGGCGGAGGCATGATAGCGAATAACGCCATAGAAGGCCAGCCGAGAACATGCATGGCATCCGCCGTTGTCGGCTATCTCTACACATTCGGCAAGGACGAGCCTTACGGAAGCCTTGACGACCTCGATGTGCCGGATCCGGATTTCGGGAAGCACGCGGACACGTTCTTCCTCATCGGCAGCAATACCGCTGAAGCGCATCCTATACTATTCAACAGGATAGCCGCGCTGAAGGCGAAAAACCCCGATAAATACAAGGTTATCTTAGCAGACCCGAGAAAGACCCGTTCCGGAACAATCGCCGACCTATGGCTGCCGTTTGCTACCGGCAGAGATATTATTCTCCTCAACGCGATGGCTTATGTCATTACGCACGAGCTCGACGGCGCAAAATACGATGTTGAAAAAGGCACTGTCGAAGCCAAGTGGAAGTACCTAGACAAGAAGTTCATCGAAAGGCATGTAAGCTTCGGAATTCATGAGGATGTAAAGAAAACATGGATAAAGACGATTTACGGCGGAACGAGAGATACTGCGTGGGACTTGACCTATACCCCGGAACCGAGGAAGACCTATCCGAATCTCAAAAACAAATACAACAGCGAAGAGGATATTACGAAAGACCTCTATAAGGGCTTTGCCGTCTTCCTGAAGTTCCTCGAAGATTACAATCCCGATAAGGTGGCCGATGCTATTTTCGAGGGAGAGTCGCCTCTCGTTTATGACAGGGCTACGAGGACATGGAAGAAGATAAGCGGCGCCGAGGCTGTAAGGCTTGCAGCCAAGTGGTATGCCGAGGGTTATACCACTTCAATATGGTGCATGGGCGTTAACCAGAAGCTGCAGGGCACATGGACAAACGCGTCGCTCCACATGCTGAACCTCATCACCGGCTCAACCGTTAAGCCCGGCAGGCACTCCTTCAGCTTTACCGGACAGCCCAATGCCTGCGGCGGCATCAGGGCGCCGGGAGCCCTTTGCCATGCGCTTCCTTACGGAAGGCTCGTTGCCAACCCTGTTCACAGGGGGCAGGTAGAAGGAATATGGAAGAAAAGGGCAGAGGCGTATCTGAAGAAAACGGGCATGTCTGATTCCGCTATAAAGGCGGAAACGGATAAGATCAAGATACATGACAAGCCGGGTCCCCATACTATAGAGATGTTCAGAAGGCTCGGAGCCGGACAGATTAAAGTGCAGTTTATGTCCACAGTCAATGCGGGACAGAGCCTGCCTTATTCATGGCCTTACAGGCTTGCGTGCGCCGCGGCCCATAAGGGACAGGCATGGCCTATAATTGTAACACTCGAGGCGTTCCCTAATGCCACGACCATGGTGTCCGATGTAGTACTCGGCGCTTCGAGCTGGTATGAAAAGGAGTTCGTATTCGGCAACTTAGAAAGAAGATATCAGCTAATCAAACAGGTTATCGAGCCGTATGGAAATACGATTCCCGACCATACGATTTTCGCGTTGATAATGAGAAGGCTTGAGGAAAAAGGGCTTGTTCCGAAGGGGCATGTATCTCAGTTCTGGCCTGCAAAATACGACGGCTCCGACTGGATGAAGAAGACTATCGACGCGGCCAAGACAAAGGAATGGAACAGGGAGTTTTCCTCCAACATATGGGAAGAGCTTATGCAGCTTTCCGATGGAACGGGCTACGACTTCAGCGGCATGAACAGGAAGATGCTGCTTGAGCAGAACCACGGATACAGGATACCGTTGCCGAAGGAATACCATACGAACGCCGATGTAAAGAGGAGGTATGACAGATACGTTTCGCGCATACAGTATGCCTATCCTTACGACCCGCATATCGACGGCAAGACAAATTTCTATATGAAGAATATGAAGGAGTTCAGCCCCGTTTACGGCGCATGGCTTGAGAAGAACATCAATGAGATGAAGGCCGACGAAGATTATCACAAAAAGGAGAACCTGCCGAAGGGATGGTACGCAAGCTTCTATAATTCCAATGCCTTTATCAACGGCATGGTCGATATCAAGACTCCCGACGGCAAGGCGAGAAAGGCGCCGGGCTGGGACGGAAGGGCGATTGCATGGGCTAATCCGTGGTGGGCATGCAAGTTCGACGGCAAGGAGTTTGTGAAATACAAGACTGTCGAGGTTATAGAGAGGAAGTTTAATCCCGCAAAGGTCAATGAGAACAGCATGCTTCCTTTTGATGTGACGGGCAAGTACACGGTCAATGTCATCGGCGATCCTAACAAGGACATGAACGCGCTCAAAAACATCGCGCTCAGCCCTGCGGAGTTTGCAAATCTGAGGCACGAATACACAAAGGCGGACGGAAGCAAGCTTCTGATCATCGATACCACACAGTACAAATACGGCGCGTGTACAGGCAGGGTCGTTGAGCACTGGCATTCCGGCAGCATGACCACGAGGGTTGCGGAGCTTAACCGCGCAGTGCCGGGCGCTTATGTGGAGCTTAACGAAATCCTTGCCAAGAAACTCGGCATAAAGAACGGAGATTCGGTTATAGTGGAATCGCCGAGAGGCAAGATAGAACTGCCCGCAAAGGTGCTCGATGTTGCCAAGGCTACCGGCGGTCCGAGGCATGACTATGTATTTATTCCGTGGTTCGATGAGTTCAAGCTCATCAACATGATAATGAGGGACGCCTTTGACCCGTTCAGTTTCCAGCCCGACTATAAGATGTTCGCTGTGAAGATATATAAGGGCAAGACTAAAGGGAGGCAGGCGGAGCCGGGCAAGATAATAGCGTAGCGTTATAGTGCCGGAGTGCTTGCACTCCGGCACTATAATATGAGACTTATATGACCTATATGAATTTTAC
>MHDU01000068.1 GCA_001803635.1 Nitrospirae bacterium GWB2_47_37
TCCATTAAAGATATACTCGGCAGGCAGATGGAATATTGCTATTTCCCGGTGCGCGAGGCCGAACTCAAGGCGGACATAGAGTATACGACGCTGCGCGAAAGACAGACCGTCGAAATAGGTTCGGCAAAAGTAACCAATATCCTGATGAACCATCCGGTTCTGAATTTCGGATATAAGATTGAATGTAACGGCAAAAGCTTATTTTTCACCGGCGACAATGAGCCGCTCTACAATATATACACGCCCGATCACGATTACCATGAGGAATACGAAGACCTCATAACCGATAAGAATGCCGCGCTTATCGATTTCATGCGCGGAGTCGATGTCCTTATTGCTGATTCCGCGTATACCGTGCAGGAATATCCGGCTAAAAAAGGCTGGGGGCACGGCACATTCGATTCATGCATTGACCTTGCAAAAAAGGCAGAGACGAAATCCCTTTATTTCACGCATCATGAGCCGCTGCGCAGCGACGATGACCTCGATGCCCTTTATCGCAGGCTTCAAGAGCAATATTCAAACGATTCGGACATGCCGCAATATGCCGTTGCCCATGAAGGGCTTGAGATAGAATTGTAGGATTCCCTTACGCCTCCCGATAGTGAAAGAAACCCCTCATTTCAGTTATATTAAAAGTTACCGGACAATCAGAGGATTCGATATGCAGGAATACATAGTCATAAAAGGCGCGCGGGAGCATAACCTCAAAAACATCGACGCAACCATGCCGAGGGACAAAATTACCGTTATCACAGGCCCGTCGGGATCGGGCAAGTCGTCACTCGCAATGGACACCATCTATGCCGAAGGGCAGCGCAGATACGTGCAAAGCCTCTCGGCCTACGCCCGGCAGTTCCTCGAACAGATGCAAAAGCCTGAGGTGGATTATATCGAAGGGCTCTCCCCTGCCATAGCCATAGACCAGAAAACAGTATCGAGAAGCCCCCGCTCTACCGTAGGCACAATCACCGAGATCTACGACTACATGCGGGTCCTTTATACGAGGATAGGCATACCGTATTGTTATCAGTGCGGCTCGGTCATTACCACGCAGGATCTGCATAACATAATACGCGCAATCCTCTCATTGCCCGAAGGCACAAGGGTTCAGGTGCTCGCGCCTATCGTCAGAGAAAGAAAAGGAGAGTACAAAAAAGAGCTGCACCAGATGAGGATGGACGGGTTCGTAAGGGCGCGGATAGACGGCAAGATGACGGATCTGATGCAGGACGTTTCCTTAAAAAAACAACAGCGGCATACCATAGAGATAGTGATAGACAGGTTTATTATCAAGCATTCGATAGAACGCCAGATAAAGCAGGCGATAGACACATCCCTCAGGCACGCGGATACGGTCGTTATCAACCTTATAGACGAAAACAAGGACATTCCCTTCAGCAGAACCCTTGCCTGCCCCCAGTGCGGCATCAGCTATCCTGAGATAGAGCCGATGCTGTTCTCTTTTAACAGCAAATACGGCGCATGCCCCAGATGTAAAGGCATAGGGTTTGAAGGCATAAGCGAAGATTTCGAAGTTATGGGTTTAGAGTTTGGAGCCGCCGGAGAAGAGTTGACCCATATGACTCCATGCAAGGTATGCGGCGGCATGAGATTAAGGAAAGAGGCCTTGAATATAAAGCTTAACGACATAAGCATAGGGGAATTCTCAAAAATGTCCGTTAGAGACGCCGGCGATTTCGTGCGCGGGTTGAGGCTTTCGGAGCGCGAGGCTGTAATCTCCAAGCGGGTGCTCAAGGAGGTAAAAGACAGGCTTTCTTTCCTCGACAGGGTCGGGCTCGGATATTTGACCCTCAACAGGCCTTCCCTCACACTCTCAGGCGGAGAGGCGCAGCGGATAAGGCTCGCCACGCAGATTGGATCTTCCCTTACCGGCGTGCTTTACGTTCTCGACGAGCCGAGCATCGGCCTGCATCCGAGGGATTGCGCTAAACTCCTCAAGAGCCTCTCCATCATAAGAGACGCGGGCAATACTATACTTATTGTCGAACATGACGAAGAGACGATAAGAACGGCCGACCATGTCATAGATATGGGGCCCGGCGCGGGCAAGAACGGCGGGTGGATAATTTCGACCGGCTCTCCTGATGATATTATGAACGATACCGCATCTATTACCGGGAAATACCTCACCGGACGGCTTGAAATACCGGTATCCATAAAAAAAAGGAAATCAAAGGAATTTTTAAAGATCACAGGCGCATCCGAATTCAATCTGAAAAATATCGCGGTCTCCATCCCCCTCGGAGTATTCGCATGCGTTACCGGGGTTTCAGGCTCCGGCAAAAGCACATTGATATTTGAAATCCTTTACAAGGCATTGTCGAGGTATTTGTATAAAAGCAGCCTCCTTCCCGGACAATATAAAAAGATAGAAGGCATGGAAAAAGTCGATAAGGTAATATGCATAGATCAGTCCCCTCTGGGAAGGACCCCGAGGTCGAACCCTGCTACATATACCGGCATTTTCACATTTATCAGGGACCTCTTCTCCCAACTTCCCGAATCGAGGGTAAGGGGATATAAGGCGTCGCGGTTCAGTTTCAATGTATCGGGCGGCAGGTGCGAGGCGTGTCAGGGAGACGGCCTGAAAAAAATAGAGATGCATTTTCTTCCGGATGTATATGTCACCTGCGATGTCTGCAAAGGCAAAAGATATAACAAAGAGACCCTTGATATACGTTACAAAGAAAAAAATATTTCCGATGTCCTTGAAATGGCCATATCCGAGGCGCTCGAATTCTTCAGCGCCATACCTCCTCTAAAACAGCGCCTCGACATCCTCGAAGACATGGGGATGGGCTACTTGAAATTAGGACAGCCCGCGACGACCCTTTCAGGAGGAGAGGCGCAGAGATTAAGGCTTTCAAAGGAATTAGGGAAAAAAGCTACAGGCAATACTTTGTACATACTCGACGAGCCGACAACCGGGCTCCACTTCGTGGATATACAGAGGCTTCTTAACGTGATAAACAGGCTTGTCGATATGGGAAACAGCGTTATAGTTATAGAGCATGACCTCGATATAATAAAGTCCGCGGACTATATTATCGACCTGGGGCCCGAAGGCGGGGACGAGGGCGGCAGAATTATTGCAACCGGAACACCGGAGGAAGTAGCGAAAAACAAGGAATCGCATACCGGAAATTTTCTGGCAAGGAAGATATAATTATTGAAATGCGAAAAACATTTGAGTATTGGAATATCGGAGTAATGAAGTATTGCAAGAGAACCATCGCTCCATTGCTTCTGCTCTTGTTTTTTTCCTGTTCTCCGCCGGGCGATAAGCTCTACAAGGAGACGCGCTCTTCGATGTACACAATCGTCTCTGTTACCGTATCTTCGGGCTCGGAAGAAAAGGCAAAGGCGGCGACAGATAAGGCATTCAACGAATTGGAACGGCTCGCGAAATTATTGAATTTCTATTCCGAAGACAGCGAAATATCAACGATTAACAGGCATGCCGGCGATAAACCGGTAAAGGTCTCTCCGGAAACTTTTGAGATCATCGAAAAAGCCGTTTATGTTTCCGAAAATACGGAGGGGGCTTTTGACGTTACAGTCGGCCCGCTGGTGCGCTTATGGGATTTTCAGAAAAAAATAATTCCGTATAAAGTAACCGTCAAAGAAAAATTAAAATTAGTAGGATACAAAAACATCGTTATCGACAGGAATACGTCTACTGTTCTCATCAAAAAGAAAGGCATGCAGATAGACCTTGGAGGCATTATAAAGGGCTACGCTGCGGACAAGGCGGTCGAAATTCTTAAACAACAGGGCATAAAGGCAGGCATTGTCGCGGTTGCCGGGGATATTAAAACCTTCGGCGTAAGGCCTGACAACGGCTTATGGAAGGTGGGAATTCAAAATTCGAGACAGAAAACCGATAAGGATGAAATCATGGCAACAGTGGGTATCTCGGACATGGCTATATCTACATCCGGGGATTACCAGAAATTCTTTATAAAGGACGGCAGAAGGTATCACCACATTTTGAACCCGAAGACGGGTTACCCGGATAACGAATGCCGCAGCGTAACCATAATATCAAAGGACGCCGCATTTACAGACGCCTTTGCGACCGGCATATGTATTTTAGGAAGAAAGAAAGGCATGGACACCCTGAACCGGTTGGGGCTCGATGGAGTTATAGTCGCCAAAGATGGTAAAATCCATGTTACCGAAGGGCTGAAAGATAAGATAAAATGGAATAATGGGGTGTCGGAATAATGCAGATTACATGTCCGGCGTGTAAGAAAAAGACGACATGGGAGGAAAATCCATGGAGACCCTTTTGCTCCGAGCGGTGCAAGCTCATAGACCTCAGCAAATGGGCGTCGGAGGAGTATAAGATTCCGGAAGAAAAGGAAGAAGAAGAAGAGAAAAAGGAGGAATGATTATATGACAAAGATTATAGTTACAGGCGCGACCGGAAGGATGGGAAGCAGGATCACCGCCCTTTCAAAGGATTATCACGATTTAAGGCTTGTCGGCGCTGTCGAAAGAAAGGGGCATGAGGCTGCAGGCAAAGATATAGGCCCAATTGTAGGGATTGCTGAAACAAACGTAAAATTGACGGATGCTCTCGAAAATATTATCGATGCATGCGATGTTATCATAGATTTCACATCCATAGGCTCGACGCTCCAGCATTTAAAAGCTGCGGCGGGAAAAAACAAGGCAATGGTCATAGGGACTACGGGATTTTCAAAAGAAGAACTGGAACCGATTAAAGAAGCGTCTAAAAATATTCCTATAGTGCTCGCGCCGAATATGAGCGTGGGAGTAAATCTCTTGCTCAAGGTTTTGCAGGACGTAGCTAAAACTCTCGGTGACGACTACGACATAGAAATAGTAGAAACGCACCACAGGCTCAAAAAAGACGCCCCGAGCGGCACGGCTATGAAAATGGCGCAGGTAATCGCGGATGCGGTGAACAGGAATCTCGATGAAGTCGGGGTTTATGCAAGAAAGGGATTAATCGGTGAAAGGACTAAAAAAGAAATAGGCATCCAGACGCTGAGAGGCGGAGACGTAGTGGGAGAACATACCGTGTTCTTTTACGGCCTCGGCGAGCGCGTAGAGATTACCCACAAGGCGTCGAGCAGGGACACATTCGCAAGAGGGGCGTTAAAGGCAGCGCTCTGGATTTCGGGCCGCAAACCCGGATTGTACGACATGCAGGACGTGCTGGGGCTGAAATAAAACTTAACGGCTCTCAGGTCGTTAAACCGGCCTGCTATTTATTTTACTTTTCGGCATAACGCGATTCCCGTGAATGCGGTTATTGTGATTTATTTTATTCTCTTTTTCCAATATTCAGGTTCCCTGTTTAATTGCATGACTGCAATTATTATGACTTCTTCTCCAACGATTTGATAAATCACGCCATAAGGGAAACGCTTGGTTAAACATCTTCTCGTATTTTCTGAAAATTCCGACCACGCCAAAGGGAAATGAATTATACGCTGGATTGTTGCGAATACTTCTTGTGAAAATTCTATACCAAGGTCATTTCTGCAATCTTCGAAATATTCAATTGCTTCAAGAAATTCGATCCTCGCTTCGGGATGGAAGGAGTATTTCATTTATGAAATCTTTCCCTAATTTCCTTAAAGACTTTATCGCCGGGAATGGTTTTGACTTTCCCGGTTTTTATTTCCTTGACCCGTTTTTCAGCTTCTTTTGCCCATAGCGCGTCTATTTCTTTTTGCGATGGATGCAGGCTGTTAAGAATCTTTTCAACGAGGGTCGTTTTTATGTCCACAGGCAAAGACTCGACCATTGAAATCAGCTCTTTTGTTTTCGCTGTCATAAAATCACCTCTCTTCTTTTATTTCTATTTTACCATATAAAGGCTCATGGGGAGCGGCGCAGTATGCCGCCATCTATCGGATTGTAAAAATATTCATTTTCATATTTTCAAGCATGGCACCAACAATCAAAGGCGATCTTTATCGTCCTTCAACCTAACAGGGAGTTATTACAGAAAACGGTAGCTGCACCTGTTTTTCAATTCAATAGACTCATTTGGATATTTTTTTAAATCCATCTAATAAACCAAGCAAATCAAGAATTGTTAATAATGATGCAAATACCATTATGAGATACAGGAGTCCTTTAATAATCTTACCAAGTAATGATTCCTCTGCTTTTTTCTGATTAAATCCAATCGTTCCCAAAAGTTTAAATGGTAAACTAACAATCCATGTGACTAATTTGGCAATCCACCAGAATGGATTAATAGTCCGGCGAAAACATGATGACAGATCGGATTGATAAATCCCGATAGAGCGATCAACTATATCCGTCACTGCATCTTCTCCCATATGAAATTGATGCAAAATAAACATATTCTTGATTACGTCAAGATTTTGAATGTAGCCTCCTATTGAAGGGTGGGGAGTATACTGAACAACCGTATGTACTCCAGAATAAACAATAACCTTATGCGCATCATGTAAAATTAAGTTTATCTCGGTACGTGTTTTTTAGCTTCATCTTCTTCTATTCGTCCCTCTGCCATCCAGGAGTAATTACTATGGTCATAATAAGTTTTCACCAGCGACCTAAAATTATTTAACACTTGTAGTCGTCGTTTATTTTCCCAAAGAGGGATATCTGAATAATGTTGCATTTACTCCCTGAATCATCCGAAAAATTTTCTAAAAAGCGCCGGTTATTCGGATCATCTTAGATTGAAATAAAAATCAAATAAACTTTACGCCCACGGCGTTCCGCCGTCCACTATGCTGTGCTCCTCCCACATGAACCAGCTTCCGCTGTCCTGCATGAAAAAATAGGTATTCGCGAAGACCGCGTAATGCTGCTCTTCTTCATGCACAAGCCTTTCAAAAAGCTTCTTCTCCTTTTCCGAGGGAGCATCAGACGCGGCCTTTTTATAAAATTCGATGCCTTCCTTTTCCATGCGCATCGCGATCTTGAACGCCTCAAGCTCGTCGGTTTTGGCCTCGACTCTATCCATCATTTCGTCTTTCATCTGCTCGAAGATCGTCTTGATATTCTTCATTGGGCCGGTATCCTTTATCTTAATATCGAGCCCTTTGAATATCCGCGAAAGCATTTCGAGATGCCTTTTCTCATCTTCGCGTATAGATAAAAACATCTTTTTGCCCACAGGGTGACTGCATTTTTCTGCGGCTTCTTTATAAAATCTTATCGCGTCGGTTTCCATTTTAATCGCTATCTCTACGGCATTCATGGCTTCCTCCCTCCCCTTCTGATTTGTCATTCCTTCTCGAACATGTCCTTGCCTGCCCCGCATATCGGGCATACCCAATTGTCGGGCAATTGCTCGAATGAAGTCCCGGCCGGCACTCCGGAATCCGGGTCTCCGTTTTCAGGCTCGTACACATAACCGCATACGCTGCACTTCCATTTCTCCATATATCCTCCTTGGGTAAGCTATAAATTCAAAATATATAAAATTTTAATCGCCGTTAAGTTCTTCCATCTTCACCTTTGCTATCCTCTGCCCGACCATTTCTAAAACCCTTAATTTTTTGCCGTCCATTTCCACAATATCTCCAGCCTTGGGTATGCGCTGCAAATAGGTAACGATAAATCCGCCGAGGGTCTCATATTCCGGAGATTCGGGTATGTCTATATCGTAATCCTCATGCAAATCGCTCACGCTGATGGAGGCGTCTATTACCATGGAGCCGTCGCTCAACCGGATCACCGGGCTTTCGGTATCGTATTCGTCCCTTATCTCTCCGACGATCTCTTCGAGAAGGTCTTCGAGCGTTACCAATCCGGAAACCGCGCCGTACTCGTCTATCACGATTGCCATATGTATCCTCTTCTTTTGCATCTCCCTCAAGAGAATGCTTATCTTCATGGTCTCGGGAATGAACATCGGGGGCTTTATGATCTTATGGGTCTCCACGCTGCCTGTCTTGGATAAGATGTTGTAAAAATCCTTGGCGTATAAAACTCCCCTGATATCGTTTATGTCCTTTCCTATAACCGGATAACGCGAGAATTTCTCTTCCGAGATGATCGATCTTACTTCATCTGCCGGCATGGCGATGCCTATGACGACCATCTGCGGAACGGGCCTCATGACCTCTTTGACAAAGGTGTCGGTAAACTCGAAAACGCTGTGTATGAGTTCCTTTTCCTCCGGCTCGAAAACGCCGGTTTCCCCTCCCTCTTCGATAAGCATTTTCACTTCTTCCTCGGTAATATATCCCCTCTCGGTAAATGCCTTTTTGCCGAAAGGCCTTAACAACATGTTGGTGCTTGCGGTAAGGATGCTGACGAACGCGGTAGCCAGCTTTGAAAATCTCCTTATCGCCGGAGCGGTAAAAAGGCCTACGCCTTCCGGATTCGAGAGCGCTACGGATTTAGGGATAAGCTCACCGAAAACAAGAGAAAAATACGTAATGACGACAACTACCGAGCCTATGGCTATCGCCTCGCCGGATGCGGCGATAAACGGTATGGGAACGTCTTTCAATACAGGTTTTATAACCTCAACGGCAGCGGCGCCGCCGATGGCCGAGGCAAGCGCTCCGGAAAGGGTAACGCCGATCTGGATAGTCGCTAAGAATCTGTCGGGAGATTCCCTGAGTTTATTTAAGGTATCCGCATTCCTTTTGCCTTCTTCCACCAATTGCTTTATGCGGGTACGCCTTATGGTGACTACGGCTATTTCGGACGCGGCGAAAAAACCGTTTATGAGGATGAATATAGTTATGAGAACTATTTCAAGCCACATATTATGAGTTGATCGGATGAGAGGCTGTCGGCAATGGACGGGAACAACTGCCCATTGCCTGCTTTTTATCGGATAAGTTAGGGTCCATATGATGTAAGTATATCACGTTTCCGGATTTGTCGATACGCGCTACGGATCTACCGTAAGGATTTTTCTTACCGGCTCCGGGTAATGAGCTATCAGCCTAAGCTCGTCATCGGTAAGCGGTTTCTGTGAATGAAGATTGGCATATTGAGCCAGTTCAAGAATTCTCCGCGCCTCGTTGTCGTCATGGAATTCTATTCCCAACTTGCTGTAAACATGCCTGAACCCTTTTATGCCTCCGTACTCGCCGGTTGTTATAACGCGGCCCGTCTCTACAAGCTCATGCTCTCCCCTTCCCACATCTTCAGGGTCGTATAATTCGTAATTGCGCCTGTCCTTCAACGCGCCGTCCGCATGGATACCCGACTCATGGGCAAAGGCATTGGCCCCGACACCGGGCTGGGTTATAGGTATGGGCAGATTAAAGGCATAGGAAGCATACTTTGCTATCTTCCATGACTTTTTCAGATCTATATGCTCGTCCATCGGGACTTTATCTTTAATGCCGTGCGAAAATCTCAGCGCGAGTATTGTGGATACAAGATCGCAGTTGCCCGCCCTCTCGCCGTAGCCGTTCAGCGTGGTGTTTATATAAGCGTCAACGCCCGCCTCTATCGCTCCCTGCGCCCCGGCAACGGATACGGCCTCTGCCATTCCGAGGTCATTATGGCAGTGCATTTCGATAGGAAATTTTGTCGCGAATGACAGAGCCTTTATCCTCTCGTAAATCGTTATGGGATCGTCGGCTCCAAGGGTATCGCAATACCTGAACCTGTCGGCGCCGGCTTCCTTGCCCGCGAGAGCGAATTCTATAAGCCTGTCGAGATCGGTCCTCGACGCGTCTTCGGCGTTCACGCCGACCGTTTCAGCGCCCAGTTCCTTCGCAAGCTTTATAGCCTCTTTAACTCCATTTAATATGTCCTTCCATGTCTTTTTGCCCTGAAACTTTCCGCTCAGCATGATATCGGAAGTGGACATCGAGACATTGAGGTGTCTGAGATCGGGACAATTCTTGAACGACAGCTTTATATCGTCGGGTATGGCCCTGCACCATCCTTCTAAATGTATCCTCTTCATGGCGCCTGCCTTGCCGAGCTCAAGATTGGCGTTGATATAGTTGACTTCATGTTTAAGAGTAGGAAATCCTATCTCGCTCTGGTAAATGCCCATTTCGTCGAGATAGATATTCAGCATGGTCTTTGAAAGCTTCGGCAATAAAATTCTCGACGTCTGGACACCGTCCCTGTTGGTAACGTCGATCATATATACTTTGT
>MHDU01000069.1 GCA_001803635.1 Nitrospirae bacterium GWB2_47_37
AGACAGGCGTTTCGGGGTGAAGGAGCCTCACAAGAAGTTCCTTCAGAGGCCGGCGTTCGGAAGCCCTGAAAAGGTGAATTATGGGTATTGCCTCGGCGGAGCCGCATTCATATATTTCCTGATGCTCGCATGCACGGGATTATTGTTGTCCATGTATTACGTCCCATCTGAAAAAGAAGCCTTCAAAAGCGTTGCCGCGATTACCAACGATGTAACTCTCGGATGGCTCATCAGAAGTATTCATAAATGGTCCGCAAATCTGTTTATCATATTCATAATGCTTCACACCATAAGGGTTTTTGTGTCGCGGGCGTACAGGCCGCCGAGGGAGTTGAACTGGATGGCAGGCGTGTTGGGGCTTGTGATTGCTATGGCATCGGGATTCACCGGCTATCTTCTGCCGTGGGATCAGAAGGCATATTGGGCTACCGAGGTAGGCACTTCGATGTTCGGAACGGTGCCGCTCATAGGAGATTATTTAATGCGCTTCGTGAGAGGAGGCCTCGATATAGACGGCGCAACGCTTATAAGGTTTTACAGCATGCATGTGCTTTTTCTGCCCGCTTCGATGGCTATGATCTTATGGGCGCATTTTCACATGGTCAAAAGGCAGGGGCCGGCAAAAAAGTTATGAAAGAAAAGAAATTTTATCCCGACTATTTTTCGGAAATAATAGTAAGCATTTTAATTGCCGTCGAAGTCCTGATAATTTTGGCGCTGCTTTATTATCCCTCCATCGGAAGGCAGATAGATTTCACAAAACCTTTTCAGCCGAGGCCCGAATGGTATTTCCTCTGGCTGTATCAGCTTGTGAGATATTTCCCGGGGAAGAGCGCGTTCATAGGCACGGTAATGATTCCGGTTGCCTCGGTGCTTTTGCTTTTATTTATTCCGTATATCGACAGGGGTAAAAACGGAAGGGTAAGGGCGATTATGGCAGGCAGCGCAATCCTCTCAGCCTTTGTGATTTTTACATTACTCAGCTTGCTGTGAGGCATTGACAACCAATCGGGCAAACCCTTATCATCCTCTGTATGTCTTCTGCGCTTCTCGATATAAAGAACCTTTCCGTATCGTTTAAGACGGACAAGGGTTTTTTAAGGGTCGTATCCGGCCTGTCTTTCGATATAAAAAAGTCGGAGGTCTTCGGCCTTGTCGGCGAAAGCGGCTGCGGCAAAAGCCTTACCGCGCTTTCCATTATGCGTATCCTTCCCAATAACGCGTTCGCGGAGGGTGAAATATTTTTCAATGATAAAAACCTTTTAACCCTCGGCGAATCCGAGATGCGCGTGATAAGGGGCAAGGACATTTCGATGATCTTTCAGGAGCCCATGACCTCTCTGAATCCGGTCCTGACAGTGGGCTATCAGATAGCGGAGGCATTGACGGCGCACTTCGATATATCCAAAAAGGAAGCGATGAACAGGGCGACGGTATTGCTGCGTGATGTAAAAATACCTTCCCCTGAATTGAGGATAAAGGATTATCCGCACCAGATGTCCGGGGGCATGAGACAGAGGGTAATGATAGCCATGGCCATAGCATGCAATCCGCAGCTTCTGATCGCGGACGAGCCTACGACGGCGCTCGACGTGACGATTCAGGCGCAGATACTGGAACTGCTTCATGGTCTCCGCAAAGAGAGGGATATGTCCGTTCTGCTTATAACCCACGACCTGAGCATTATTTCGGAGCAGGCGGACAGGGTCGCCATTATGTATGCCGGAAGGATCATGGAACTTGCGGATGTCGATGAGCTTTTCATAAATCCGCTTCACCCATATACCAAGGGCCTTCTCGAATCTCTGCCGGTCGCAAAGGGCGCAGCCCTAAAGCCTATAACCGGTTTTGTCCCGACGCCCGATCAATTTCCCGACGGATGCAAGTTTTCGGACAGGTGTAATATGGCATCCGATATTTGCATGGGACGCGAGCCCGATTTAAGGGAAATTTCGAAAAATCATTTTGTGAGATGCGTAAAAGTATGAGTTTGTTAATTGTCGATTCGATCAAAAAATATTTTCCGATGAAAAGCAGCTTCGGCAAGCCTCAGAACTGGGTTAAGGCCGTGGACGGGGTCAGCTTTAAAGTAAACAAAGACAGCGTCTTTGCCGTTGTGGGAGAAAGCGGCTGCGGCAAATCGACAGTGGCGCGTTTGATATTGAAATTACTCTCTCTTACTGACGGCAGGATATTTTTCAAAGGCGAAGATATTCTAAGCATCAAAGGCGAGGAACTCAAGAAATTCAGGCGCTCCGTACAGATAGTGTTTCAGGATCCCTTTGCGTCGTTAAATCCGAGGATGCGGGTCGTGGATACCCTCTCCGAACCCTTCAAGATACATAGGATAGCCGCTAAACATCAAATCAAAGACAGAGTGGTCGGGCTTTTGGAAAAGGTCGGCCTCGGCGCAGATGCCTTGAACAAATACCCGCACGAATTCAGCGGAGGCCAGAGGCAGAGGATATGCATCGCGAGGGCATTGACCGTTTCGCCGGAGCTTATAGTCGCCGACGAGCCGCTTTCCGCCCTCGACGTATCCATTCAGGCTCAGATACTTAACTTGTTGCAGGACATTAAAAAAGAGACCGCCATATCCATTGTCTTTATAAGTCACGACCTGAAGGTGGTTCATTATTTGAGCGATGAGGTCGCCGTAATGTATTTAGGGAAGATCGTCGAGACAGGGGAAACCGAGGAGTTGTTCAAATCGCCTAAACATCCATACACGAAATTATTATTGGCATCCGCGCCGAAGATAAGGGTCAAGGGACAAGGGTTAAGGGTCAAGAGCGAAGAATCAGGCGATGTGCCGAGCCCTATAACTATTCCGAATGGATGCCCTTTTCATCCGAGATGCCCGGAGAGAATGGATATATGCGATAAGACAGTGCCGGAATTGAAGGAAAGCGGCGGCAGGCTCGTATCCTGCCATTTGTATTAATTTACAGCAGCGCTTCTATTTCTTTAATTATCTCCGGTTCCATCCAGTCCTGCTCGCCGAAATACTTTTCGACTATGATTCCCCTTTTGTCTATCAGGAACGTGGTGGGCATCATAAAGACCTTATAAAGATTTCTTGAAACCTTAAGCTTGCTGTCATGAAGGACAATAAAGCTTACAGGATTTTTTGTTATAAAGTCTTTAGGTTCGTCAATCCTGCCGTCGGTAGAAACCGCAATAATGACAAACCCTCTGTTTTTAAATTTTTCCTGCAGTCTGTTCATCGAAGGCATTTCCGCCTTGCACGGCGGGCACCACGTCGCCCAGAAATTGAGAAGCACAACCTTGCCCTTAAACGAAGACAGAGATACGGGATTGCCGTTGATGTCCTTTAATGTGAAATCAGGCGCCTTCTGGCCTGAGAGTTTGTCCACCGCAAACGGCGACGGCGGCTGGGCAGAAACGGCAGAGAAAAGCAGGAGATAAAGGGCAAAGGGCAGAAGGCAAAAGGCAATTTTCAAAAATCTTTTTGCCTTTCGCCTCGCGCCATTAGCCTGTCTATCTGATAATTTTTGCACTCTTTAATATGTCCTTTAGTTTTTCTCTGTTCGCCTTTGCCATTTCGCAGAGCGGCAGCCTGAATTCTTCCTTTATCTTGCCCATCATTGCGAGGGCCGTCTTTACAGGTATCGGATTCGTTTCGATGAACATGGCCGCGTTAACCGGTTCGAGCTTGTAATGGAGTGCGCGCGCCTTTGCAATATCGCCTCTCTCCCATGCGTTATACATCTCAGCGGAATCGGCAGGAGCGACGTTTGCCGTAACCGAGATTGCGCCGTGCCCTCCGAGCGCAAGCAGCGGCAGGGTAGTGAAATCGTCCCCTGAAAGCACGGTCAGCCTTTTGCCGCAGAGCCTTATTATTTCGCTCGCCTGTTTCATGTCGCCTGTGGCCTCTTTTATCGAGACGATATTCTTGCAGGCCTCAGCGAGGCGGGCTGTCGTTGACGGCAGCATGTTTACGGCTGTCCTTCCCGGCACATTATAAAGTATTATCGGGATCTTCACAGCATCAGCCACGGCTTTATAGTGCCTGTAAAGGCCTTCCTGCGTCGGCTTATTGTAATAGGGAGTTACCAATAATGCTCCGTCAGCCCCCAATTTTTTCGCCTTTTGGGTTATTTCTATCGCTTCGTCCGTAGCATTAGCTCCCGTGCCCGCGATGACAGGAATGCGTTTATTCGCGGCCTTGACCGCTACTTCTATTACCCTGTAATGCTCTTCGAATCCGAGGGTCGAAGCCTCTCCGGTCGTGCCGCAAGGCACAATGCCGTGTGTGCCTTTGGATATATGCCATTCTATTAAATTAGCGTAAGCCTTTTCATCGAACCTTCCATTTTTGAACGGTGTTACTATTGCGACTATAGAGCCTTTAAACATATAGACCTCCTTTTTCAAAGTGTAATCTCAAATGAACATTAAACCTATTCTGTATTTATTGTCTACTTTTTTATTCCATATTACAATGGCCGATTTGCGAACCAAAGCGGCGGCCCTATCCTTGAATGTAATAATCTGTCCTGTTTCGAATTCGTAATCCGATATTATACCGATTCCGGATTCGCTTACATCCCTCGATACGCAATTATAAGTGTGGTAAGGGTCTCCTTTTTTTACGAATTCCAGCGGTATGTTCTCTTTATGACGCGCATATCTTCTGCCTGCTTTTTTCCTGTCCGATGAGGTCGTGAACTTTCCCTCAAACACCTCTACCGCCGGTCCTGTCATGTAAACATGATTGTTTTGAGCCCACTCTATTTCGAGATCTCCGCCTTTAAGATGCATAATAATTTCTCTGCCGGTCAATCCCTTGAGCATCGAGGCCACTGCTGCGGCAGACGCGCCTGTGCCGCACGCTAATGTCTCCCCTGAACCCCGTTCCCAAACCCTCATGGATACCTCGGTTTTGCCCTGTACATTCACGAACTCCACGTTAGTCCTCTTTGGAAAGAGAGGGTGGTACTCTATGGCAGCGCCGTATTCCGATACCGGAAAATCGGATATGCTTTCATTCAGGAAGATAACGGCATGAGGATTTCCCATTGAAACGCACGTTATTTTGAACTCCCTGTCCTTAATCTTCAAAGGATAATCGATTACCCCCCCTTGCCCCCCCTTGGTAAGGGGGGGTAAATTCACCGGAATTTTTTCCGCTTCGAGTATCGGTTGCCCCATGTCAACCCTTACCATTTCTCCGGCGCGTTCGGGTTTTATGATGCCCGCGAGGGTTTCTATAGCAATGGCGTCTTTGGTCGAAATTCCCCTGTCCCACAGATATTTTACGAGACATCTTATGCCGTTTCCGCACATCTCTACTTCTCCGCCGTCCGCGTTGAATATCTTCATTTTGAAATCGGCTTTGTTAGACCGTGAGAGGAGCAGGATTTGGTCAGCGCCTATTCCGAACCGCCTGTCGCACATTATTTTGCTCATCTCTTCGAAATCCAGATTGCATACTTCCGGCTGCTCGATGCAGTCGATAAGTATAAAGTCGTTTCCGAGCCCGTGCATTTTCGTAAAGAATATTTCCATAGTTATACAAACTCCGGTATTGTTTCGCCTTTTATAATATCATTATAAGTTTCTCTTTTGCGGATAAGGGCGTATTTCTTGCCCTTTACCATAACCTCGGCGGCCTTGGGGCGGCTGTTGTAATTCGACGACATGGTAAAACCGTATGCCCCTGCGCTCATTACCGCGAGGTATTCTCCATTTTTAACGCCCGGTATCTCCCTGTCCTTTGCGAGGAAATCCCCGGATTCGCAGATCGGGCCTACTATGTCCGCAATTACCTTATTCCTACGATTTTTTATTACGGGCTGAATATGGTGATACGCGTCGTAAATCGACGGTCTTATCAGGTCGTTCATGCCCGCGTCAACAATAACGAATTCCTTTTCATGCCCCTTCTTTAAATAAAGTGTTTTTGTCACGAGTATGCCCGCATTGCCAACGATAGACCTTCCGGGCTCAAGCACGATTGTCAGCTTCCTGCCCTTCAGAAGAGGCAAAATGTTTTTCGCGAGTTGGGCGGGATCAGGCGGCGTTTCGTCCCTGTATGTTATTCCAAGCCCTCCGCCTATATCCAAGTAATCAATCCTTATGCCCCGTCTTTCAAGCTCATCAACAAGGAGCAATATCCTCTTGAGCGCGTCCACAAAGGGAGATACCTTGGTCAACTGCGAGCCTATGTGCTTGTGGATGCCGGCGATCTTGATGTTTTTAAGACTGTTCGCAAGCCTGTAATATTGAAGCGCGTCTTCTATCGGTATCCCGAATTTGTGCTTTTTCAGTCCGGTTGAAATGTAAGGATGTGTCTGAGGGTCTATGTCCGGGTTTATTCTCAGGGCAATGGGCGCTTTGATTCTCATTGTTCCTGCGATCCTGTCTATTTCCCGCAATTCATCCTCGGACTCGACATTGAACATCAATATCCCGCTTTTAAGCGCATAGCGTATCTCTTCCCCGGTCTTTCCGACCCCGGCGTAAACTATTTTTTTGGCCGGTATGCCGGACTTTAAGGCCCTGAACAGCTCTCCGCCGGAAACCACATCGGCCCCGCCGCCCTTTTTAGCCAAGAGCCTCGCTATCGCCGCGTTGGAATTGGCCTTTAAAGCGAAACAGACAATATGAGGCAAGCTGTCGAAGGCGTCTTCGTAAGCCTTGAAATGGCTGAGAAGCGTGTTATAACTGTAAATATAAAGAGGCGTGCCGAACTCTTCGGCGAGCTTTCTGACAGGCACGTCTTCGGCGTATAATTCGTTGTTTCTGTATTGAAAAAGATGCATTGAATCTCCTTAATTCTGTTTGCTTTTTTAACACTTTTTTTAACATAATAATTAGGATAAAGTCAAAAGAGATGAGGTAGAAATGGGAAAGAATATAGTACAAAAAATATTCGAAGAGCATAAAGTTTCAGGAGATATAACGGAAGGAAGCCTTATAGGGTTAAAGGTGGATCAGGTCTATACGCAGGACGCCACAGGCACAATGGCGTGGCTTGAGTTCGAAGCAATAGGCATAGGCAGGGTAAAAGTTCCGCTCGCGGTCTCTTACGTGGATCATAATATGCTTCAGTCCAACTTCATGAACGCGGACGACCACCTGTTTTTGCAGACAGCCGCCGCCAAATTCGGGGCGTACTTTTCAAAGCCCGGAAACGGCATCTGTCATCAGGTGCATTTAGAAAGGTTCGCTGCGCCCGGCAGGATAGCCCTCGGCACCGACAGCCATACCCCCACCGGAGGCGGGATGGGGATGATAGCCGTAGGCGTAGGCGGTCTTGAAGCGGCTACTGTTATGGCCGGAGCGGCATTCGAGATAAACATGCAGAAGGTGGTAAAGATTAATCTTACAGGCAGGTTGCAGAGGCCGTGGGTCACGGCTATGGATGTCATACTTACACTTCTTAAAAAACTTACCGTTAAAGGCGGCGTGGGAAAGATACTCGAATACGGAGGCGAAGGCATTAAAGGCCTCGATGTCACGGAAAGGGCGACCATCACAAACATGGGAGCCGAACTCGGAGCGACAACATCCGTATTCCCGAGCGATGAAAAGACGCTTTCCTTTCTTAAGGCAGAGGGCAGGGAAAAGGATTGGGTAGAATTAAAGGCGGACAATGACGCGGAATATTCGGAGATTATAGCTCTCGACTTAAGCGGTATTGAGCCTATGATAGCTCAGCCGCACAGCCCGGATAACGTTGTGCCCATCAGGGAAATCGCAGGGAAGAAGGTCAATCAGGTATGCATAGGAAGCTGCACCAATTCTTCCTATCAGGCAATGAAAACAGTCGCATCCATACTGAAAGGCCATACCGTTCCCGAATGGCTCAATCTCCTTATAAATGCCGGGTCAAAGCAGGTGTATGAAATGCTTTCGAGGGAAGGCGTTACAGCCGATATGATCTCCGCCGGCGCGAGAATACTCGAATCGTCATGCGGGCCGTGCATCGGCATGGGCGGCGCTCCGGGGTCGGGGCATATATCCATAAGGTCTTACAACAGGAATTTTCAGGGCAGATCCGGCACTAAGGACGCATCCGTATATCTCACGAATCCCATAGCCTGCGCGGTAATGGCGGTTAAGGGCGAGATCATAGACCCGAGAGACGCGGGGCTTCGCGTAGATGAGGTAAAAGAGCCGGAAAAGTTCATTATCAACGATAACCTTATTATTCCTCCGAAGCCGGACGCGAAAGATGTGAAGATAATAAAAGGGCCGAACATAAAAGAGGTGCCTGTAAAAGAACCGTTAAAAAAAGATATCGAGGCAGAGGTCTTGTTGAAGCTCGGCGCCAACATAACCACGGACGACATAATGCCTGCCGGCTCTCAGGTGCTGCCGTTCAGGTCGAATATCCCGGCCATCTCCGAATTCGTCTTCAGGAATATAGACGACACATTCAGCAAACGCGCAATGGAGGCAAAGGCGAACGGAGGCGGGATAATCATAGGAGGAGAAAACTACGGGCAGGGCTCTTCGAGGGAGCATGCAGCCATCGCGCCTATGTATTTAGGGCTTCAGGCGGTTATCGCAAAGTCTTTCGCCCGCATTCACAGGGCGAACCTTATAAACTTCGGCGTGCTGCCTCTGCTCTTCAAATCAGAAGGAGATTATGAAAGAATAGGGCAGGGAGACAGGCTGCTGATAGAGAATATCAACGCGGCAATTAAGGGCGACCAGAACTTTGAAGTCGAGAACCTCACGAAAGGCTATTCTTTTGAGGCCGCCTCAAACCTGAACGACAGGGAAAAAGAGTTGATATTAAAGGGCGGGCTGCTGGCTTACGCGAGAGGATGATCGGAAAGTGGAGATAGAATTTAGCTTATGCCGCCGAAGTCGCTTCAGGCAATCATCCCTGCCGTTTCTTATGCGGCGATTGACAAAGAAACGGTATAAATTGTAAATTAATATTCTTCTTTTTCCGGCCGGGCCGCTAGCTCAGTTGGTAGAGCAACGCCCTTTTAAGGCGTGGGTCGTTGGTTCGAATCCAACGCGGCTCATATATGTCCCTATCGTCTAGTCCGGCCTAGGACATCGCCCTTTCAAGGCGGTAACGCGGGTTCGAATCCCGCTGGGGACGCCAATGACAATTATGGAGGGATTGCGGAAACGTAATCCCTTTTCTTTTGCTGCGATTAAGGACGACCGGAAAAAGTCTTTGCGCGCTTTTGCCCGTCCGAGTTGATGCAGTTACTATATGTTCTCATCGAAATAATCGCTATCGATCTTTTTTACCGGATACAATGAAACTGTCGAAACACCTACGTCATGTTCTATCATCAAGCTTGTAAGTTGTTCGCCATCAATCAACACAATCTTGCTGCCGATTTGAGAAACATAGGTTCTTGCATCATCGGTAAATCTGGATGTCGTAATGAAAATGCCCTTGTTTGCCCGTTGCGCCTGGAGTGCCCCGGTAAATTGCATAACATCAGGACTGCCCACTGGATTGTTGTCCCAGCGCTTTGCCTGGATATATACAATATCTAAGCCCAGCTTATCTTCTTTAATTATTCCGTCTATGCCGCCATCGCCGCTCTTTCCAATAGCTTTCCCTGCGTCAGATCGAGAACCACCGTAGCCCATTTTGACAATCAACTCAACCACGACTCGCTCAAAAAATGAGGGTGAAGTTTTTTTAAGCTTGTCGAGCAGTTCATCCGCCAGTTCGTCGCGAAGGTTTTCATATGCAGTTTCCAATGCCTCTGATGGAGTAGCCGTGGAAATATCAGGCGTCTCTTTTGATTCAATGGCATTATCACCGCTTCTTGTTCCCTTAAGCTGCTGAAACTCAAGAAATTCAGGATACTGCTTGAGAAGTTTTACATTGATAGACGCAGGCTGCTTTTTGAGAAGCTCTTGACCGCGCGAGGTGATTCGATAGTAACCTCTGCGTGTGGCTTCCAGTAGTCCGGCTTTTTTCATGTACGTAGATGCCCAGCCAATTCTATTGACAACGGTAGATTGAATACCACTTGGAAGCAACTCTTTAAGATCGTCATCCGTCAGACCCAATTCCTTTGACAGCACTTCCACGGCCTCGCCTGTGGAAGTCTCCTCTTTTTTCTCTCCCGCGAATCGGAGAAGCGGCAACATCAAGCTCTGATAATCTGGGACAGCCATGTATTAATTTCCTTTTGCATCTAACATTTAATAGCATTATAAACCTACAGGACGAGAGAATCAAGGATTCGTATGGGAAATCACATTAAAAATAAGCCGGTTATGCAGCTTTTTGTTTAAATTATAATGATTATACCTATGCAATATAATTTACAGTTTTTGTTATGCCGCCCGCTCATTCCCTCTCTAAATCCAAATTTAGATCGCCGAAGAAATTATAATTTCGGGAAGTCGATTTGATTATGCTATAATCTTTCATGGGCTGGAAATGGACAGACCATATAGAAATACAACTGGTTGAGAGAAAAATATCGAAAGAGTTGGTTGAAGCGGTTCTTAATAATCCTGATAGAGTGGCAACCGGAAAGAAGAACCGCAAAATCTATCAAAAGGTAATGGGCGATAAACTTATCAGGGTAGTAACGGAAGGCGACAGTCTTAGAACTGTCTATCTTACGGACAAAGTAAAAAAATATATGGGAGGGGATTAAAAATGAGAATACATTACTCTCATGAGGCAGATGCCCTATATATCAGGCTAAAGGAAAACGATATAGTCAACACCGATGAAATTACCGAAGATATTATCATGGACTATGATAAAGACGGCAATGTGGTAGGCATCGAGGTTCTTTCAGCCTCCGAGAAGGCTGACACCAAACAGCTTATCATTCAGGCTTTTGATAAGGTGATGATAGAGCAGCCCGTAACTGCTTGATATCTGACAGACTGTAGCAAAAGTGTAGCAGAATTGTAGCAGAATTGTAGCAGAACATATCGAATTCGGCATAATATACGGAAAATACAGTAAAGAATAGAATCTTAAATTATCCTTTAAAGTCATTAAGTTGCCTATAAACCCAAGCCGGAAGCCCATTTGCTGAAATTGCCTTAATTTAAACTTTCAAGGCGGCAACGCGGGTTCGAATCCCGCTGGGGACGCCAATGACAATCAAAGGGCTGCGGAAACGCAGCCCTTTTCTTCTCCTTTCCTATTCAGACCTGTTTTTCTTTCTTTCTTTTCAAAATAATCAAAAGCAGCAGCAATGCGATAAGCATGAGGAGCAATAACAGATTCGGAAAGGCGATAAGGGTATCGCTTCTTTGAATCGAATCATACTTTATTTCTTGCGCGTTTTGAGGGATTTGCCCGTTGATGCCGGCTGATGTTTCGGGTTTTTCAATTTCCGTTGTTCCGGCAGGCGCAAGCGTGCGCTCCCCGGCGGGTTCCGTCTGTTGAGGAATGTCGCCGGTTTCCTGTTTGCCTAAGCGTATCGGATTCCCATTTTCATCATGCAGGTGATACTCGCCGGCATCGAGATGCCAATCCGCGCAATCCTTTCGGCATTTATGCCCTCCATGCCGGTCGGTTCCACCGGGATGGGAGAGAACCGCAGCAGGATACAATATGATTGCAATGATTACAACGACGAGAAGCTTTTTTACGGCGCTGATGTCCCGGATGATCTCCATAGGTTAAAATATACAGCATTTCAGCGAGTTTTGGAAGAAGTGAAAGGATATTAAAGGCGCAGGGGGATTATGCTATAATTTAACTGCATAAACCGATATGATAGAAACCTTTGCGGAAAATAAGGAGCTTAACTTTAAGTGGATTGATGTGGTCAATCCGTCAAGCGATGAGTTGTTTCAGGTCGCCGAGGAATACGGCCTCCATAACACCTCGATTCAGGACTGCCTCGATCCCGACCATCTGCCCAAATACGAGGAATTCGATAATGTCACGTTTTTCATGTTCAGGATATATGACAAGGACGCATCTGAGGACGCTGATACGGTATGGAGCCTGACAAGAAAGGTGGCTGTATTTTGCTCGAGTAATTTCATCATCACAGTGCACAGGAGTGAGGTCGATTTTATCACTGCCATGAGGTCGAAATGGCAGGCGGCATGCTGTGATAAAAATATCAATTTTTTCCTCCTGCTTGATATTGTCAGGATGTCCATTCACACCTATGAAAAACCTCTGAACGATCTCAATTTGAAAATAGACGAATACGAAGAAAAACTTTTCACAACACGCAAAGACAGGGCTAATGTTCTTCTGATACAGGATCTCTACGCGCTTAAGCGCAAGGCATCTGTTTTTCATAAGATGCTTGATCTCACTGTAGATACGGTTGCACAGCTTAAAACAGACAATAATAAAAACAGGCCTCTGATACAAGATATAAGAGAATCGGCAAACAGGTTCTTCTTCAGGGCCAATAATATAGTTGAAAATGCGAATAACCTTATCGGCCTTAACCTCTCGCTTTCGACTTACAGGACGAACGAGGTGATGAGGATACTTACTATATTCTCGGTTTTTTTCATGCCGCTCACATTTCTGGTCGGCGTTTACGGGATGAATTTCAAACATATGCCTGAACTCGATACGGCATGGGGTTATCCATTTGCATGGGGATTGATGATAGTGATAACGTATTCGATTTACAGGTGGTTCCGTAAAAGGGGATGGCTGTAAATATGGAGTTTTTGAATATACTCTTTCCCATCTCCGGCGTAAAAACAAATATCCTGCTCCCTCCCTTGGTCGCTATGTTCATCTCGTTTTTCACATCGATGGCAGGCGTTTCAGGAGCGTTCCTCCTCCTTCCTTTTCAGATGAGTATCCTTAACTACACTGCGCCGTCCGTAAGCGGGACGAACCATGTTTTCAATATAGTGGCGATACCGAGCGGTGTCTGCCGTTACATAAAAGAGGGGCGCATGGCATGGCCGTTGACATGGGTGGTGGTCGCAGGAACATTGCCGGGCGTTTTCTTAGGATATTACATCAGGGTCTTGTATCTTCCGGATCCTAAGGCGTTCAAATTATTCGTCGGGTGCGTGCTGCTTTACATAGGGGTAAGGCTTATAAAAGAAATCTTCGGAAAATCGAAAAAGTCCTCTGCCGCAAGAGCGCTGGAATGTAAGTTTAAGGAGAGGAGCGATGAGATTAAAAAACGGCAGAGCACGGCGATAGCCGCCGGTTTGCCTGCGGACGCGACGGTAAAGACAATATCCGTATCTATTAAAAAAGTCGAATATGAATTCTGGGGCGAAAGGTTTTCGTTCAGCACAATAGGGATGTTTGTTCTCGCGCTTACGGTCGGCGTCATCGGAGGCGCGTACGGCATAGGCGGAGGCGCGATAATAGCTCCGTTCTGCGTGGCTGTTTTCCACCTGCCGGTATACACTATTGCCGGCGCCGCGCTGATGGGCACATGCATAACTTCGTTTGCGGGGGGGATATTTTTCAGTATTATCCCGGCGCAAGGAGGCGTGTCGGCTATGCCGGACTGGCCTTTGGGAATTCTCTTCGGAATCGGAGGTTTTGCGGGAATGTATCTCGGGGCGCGGTTTCAGAAATTTGTGCCGCAGAAGTTTATAAAAATAATGTTAGGCTCTGTCATAACAGCGCTTGCGATAAGGTATATAATCCAGTTTTTCTAAGATAGAATGCGTCTGAGAAATAATAAACGATATAGGCCGATACTATGCGCCGCGTGGCTCGGAATAATTCTTTTAATTGTATCCGGAAAATCCGCAATTGCCGAAGATGTCGATGCATTGGCCGCGAAGCTCCGGCACAGTAATCCCGAAGTCCGGCTCTATGCAGTAGAGGCATTGGGCAAGATAAGAGATAGTGAAGCATTGGGAGAGCTTATAGGCGTTATAGAAGATCAGACCGAAGATTGGACGATTAAGGTTCGTGTAGTGAAGCTGTTGGGCGAGATTAAAAATCCGAGGGCAACCGGTGTATTGGTAAAGGTATTGGACGATCCCTCTTTCACGAACAATTGCGCTGCTCTTAAGTGGAATGCGGCCGTTGCGTTGGGCAATTTCAAGGGACACGCAAAGGTTATCGATGCCCTTGTCGATGCGTTGGAAGACAGGACATTATACGTGAGGGAGGCTGCAATACAATCATTGGGAGAGATAGGAAACCCGGATGTCGCGCCTTATTTAATACCTATGTTAAACGATGAAAGCTTTGCGATAAGGATAAGCGCAGTCAGGGCGCTCGGGAAAATAGGCGCTGCGGAAGCGATCCCTCATTTGAAAAAACTTTTAAGCAGCGACGGCGACGGATATATAAAGGACGAGGCGGCGAGGGCATTGAAGTCTTTATCCGCGAGAACATCCCGCTAACCGAAAGGCGCTATAATCCCCGCAACCGCCTTATTCCAGCCTTCGGGTCCGATGCCGTCCGCCTTGATAAGATTCGGGACATCTATTCTTTTATCATAACTTCCGTCGGACTTTTGGACGATGATCGGAATATCGGCCTTTTCGAGCATCGGGATATCGTTGGGGCTGTCGCCTATGGCAACGGTTATAATTTCAGCGAATTTTTTTCTGTATATATCTATCAGGATAGATATGGCTTTGCCCTTATCGCTGTCTCCGAGGATATGAAAAAATCTTCCCTCTGTATAGCTGAATCCTTTTGCGATGATAGCTTCTAAAAGTTTTTGTTCATCCGCTTTGTTGCCGTCAAAAATAAACGGCTCGTCAAAATCCCTCTCCTTTGCCATTTCCGCTTCATCGATACTCATATTTGCTATATTTGCAAGTTCCCCGGCAGTCATATCACCGAAGCCTCTTACATTAAAACCTTCCTGCTGTAACTCCGTTATTGCCTTTCGTAAACCGGAATATCTTGCGCCGAGCCTGATTATCCGATAATCGTTTTCATCTATAGGTTTTAATTCAGGACTTATAACTCCTAATTCAAAATATTCCCTCGGTATAAATATCCCCCCGCCGTTTTCGGAAACAAAGGGGTGACTGTTATCGAGCTTTTCCCTGTAATGCATTATCTCTTTTTTAGTCTTGCTCGAACAGATAACGAGAGGAATGTTTTTTTCTTTAATTAACCGCAGGGCAGGCAATGCCTTCTCAAACGAATATGTGTAATGGTCGAGGAGCGTTCCGTCGAGGTCGGTGAATATAATGATATGTTTCATGGGCTATTCCTTTGACTATCGTAATACTTATGATAGAATTAAATATAACAGAACATGCAAGGCGTTACAATAAATAGTTCTAAGCATGACGAAAAGGAGGGAGTTGTTATGAATTTCAAATCAATAAAAATTTCTTCGGCTGCGATCTTTATTTTGAGCATTTTATCGGGCTGCGGTACCATGGATCAGCGGGCTGATCTCACCTATGAGAAGATCGTTAATGCAAAGGGCGGTTCCGGAGATATTTATATGGCAAAACCTCTGGAAACTCATAACGCGGCAAGGAAGCCTTCGGGAGTCCTGATGCTCGGAATGGTTAAGGAAACGGACAGGGACGTGGTTACCGGCGACAGCATAAGTGACTGGGTTATGCTTGCCATGCTTCAGGAATTATACACTGCCGGGTATAATGTAAAAACTGTAAAGGGCCTGCCGGATAATGTTTCAAAAGGAATAGCCGTATCGGTCGCTGCTATTTCAGCCGATCAGGATTCCGATTTCGTAGCTATAAAAACGGTTTCTAATATGAAAATTTCGATTCAATTATGGAAAGACGGCAAAAATGTGAAGTCCCTGACATTCGATGCAGGGAATGAGGAAAAGGGTGTTGATCGCTCGGCTGAACCTATATCGAAATCTCTTCAAAAGACGCTTCAAAACATTATGAAACAGCTTGTGCCGGAAATTGTAAGGGTATTGCAGTAGTTAATACAAAATCCGTCTCATTCTATCACCATTATCTGTATATCCATCACATTCGTCCCTGTCGGTCCGGTTATTAGCAATCCGTCAATTTTTTTGAAGAAATTGTAGGAATCGTTATTCGCTAAATATTCCAACGGATCGAGTCCGATTGCTCTCGTTTTCTTAATCGTATCTCCGTCTACTATCGCGCCTGCCGCATCGGTCGGACCGTCCGTCCCGTCCGTGCCTACAGAAAGAAGTGTAATGCCCTCGATTCCTTCTATCTCAATCGCAAATGAGAGCGCAAGCTCCATGTTCCTTCCGCCCAAGCCGTTTCCTTTAACCGTAACGGTCGTCTCTCCGCCTGATATTAAACTGTTTAAACCGCTCAAACGGTTCAAACTGTGTTTTAATGCAATGTTCGCAAGCCGTTTGCCGATCTCTCTCGCCTCTCCCGTAATTTCCGAAGACATTATCTCTGTTTGCAGACCGAGAGAGGCCGCCTTTATTTTTGCGGCTTCCAATGCCTTTTGATTACTGCCGATGATGATGTTCTCGACCTTTTTGAAGAAATTATCACCCTCTTTCGGCGTTTCATTTATTAAGCCTGCTGTTCCCTTTTGGAGAATATCAACGATATTCTTTGGAGACTTACCCGTTAATCCGTATTTCTCAATTGTGGCTATCGCATGGTTATACGTCGAATTGTCGGGCGATGTGGGTCCCGATGCTATGACATCGAGCCTGTCGCCTATGACGTCCGAAAGTATCAGGGAAATTATTTCGGCCGGATATGCGATCTCCGCGAGCCTTCCGCCTTTTACTCGTGAGATATGCTTTCTCACAGTATTGAGTTCATATATATCTGCGCCTGCCTTAAGGAGTAATTGAGTGATTCTCTGTTTGTCGTCGAGTGAAATGCCTTCATGCGGAGACACAAGCAATGCGGAACCGCCGCCTGATACAAGACAGACGACGAGGGTATTTTCATTCGCGCCTTTCAATAGTTTTATTATCTCTTTCGTGCCTTTTAATCCGTTTTCATCAGGCACGGGATGACCGGCCTCATGGATTTTAATTTTTGATGACGGATAGTCGGCATGTCCATATTTTGTTATGATAATCCCTGCGCCGATTAAATCGCCCAATTCATCTTCGACCGCCCTTGCCATACTGCATGCCGCCTTTCCGAACCCTATGACGATGAGCCTTTTGAAATCACCGTTTTTATAAACAGAGATGATCTTATCTGTATAGACTTTTGTTGCGGCATAAGGGTCAACGGCCTTTAACGCCGCATGAAATATCTCTACAGCCAACCCGGTATGCGAAAGATGTCTCATGCATTAGATTATACCGCAGGTTGAAATACATGTCTCCATATGGTATAAATAACTATGACTTTTAGAAAAAGGAATATCTTTAATTTTCTGTTTCTCGTTTATTTTCTGCTTTATGTCATCTCTCCCATTTGTTACGCGGAAGACGGGTTAAATGAAAAATTTATAATAGCCCATGAAACAAAACAAGATACAAAAAACCTTCGTGTCATATGGGAATTGATCCTCTCCAAACTCCTCCGGAAAGACTATTCGGAAAATAACGATTCCGGCGTGCAGTTAATAATAAAGAAGGCAAGGGCCGTTTTATCCTCCAATAACATCACAAAGACCGCGCAGGCGGAATTTGAAGTTGCGGATAACGCTGCAACTCCTTATGCTGTATCCTCAGATGTCCTGTCGCCTCTTGCAGATCCCAAACCGCAAAACGGTTCTTATCTTTCGTTCTCGGGGCTTTCGCCCCCTGTTGTTTAGTTTTCCATAATAGTTTTACAGTGGCGGCATTCTCAGTTTATAAAGGGATGTCATTTAATTTTTCATTGTAATAATTGATGGATCATTTACGACGGGAGGTGGCTCATGTCGGATTTTTACCAGACCGGCGTTGTCGCAACTTTTCACAGGCTCGGCAGAGCGGACATAGAAAAGATAGAGGCCGAGTTGACGTGGTATTCTCAGGGAAGACCTATTGCCCTCGTTTTGCCGTCCCTTTACAGCGAACTTGAAGGGGACGCGCTTAAGGGAATAGTAAGGGAATTGAGGGAAGTCAAATATATCGATGAAATCGTAGTGACTCTCGGTCCCGCAACGGAAGAAGAATTCAAGTACGCAAAGAAATTTTTCTCCGAGCTTCCGCAGAAGACAAGCATTATCTGGAACACCGGGCCCCGGATAAGTGAAATATACAAGACCATCGGAAGGTCGGAACTGCCTGTAGGAGAGTCCGGTAAAGGCAGATCCGCATGGATGGCTTACGGTTACGTCCTTTCGCAGCAAAAATTCCATGCCATCGCGCTTCACGACTGCGATATACTTACCTATAACAGGGACATGCTCGCGAGGCTTTGTTATCCCGTGGCAAGTCCGAATCTCGATTATGATTTCTGCAAAGGTTTTTACAGCAGGGTTACGGATCGATTGCACGGCAGGATGACGAGGCTGCTGGTTACGCCTTTAATAAGGTCCCTCCAGAAAATATTAGGTTATCTGCCTATACTCGCATTCTTCGACAGCTTCAGGTATCCGCTTGCCGGAGAATTTTCTATGGACGTTGACCTTGTGAGAATAAACAAGATCCCCGGAGACTGGGGATTGGAGGTAGGGGTACTCGCGGAGGTTTACAGGAATAGCTCTCTCAGGAGGGTCTGCCAGGTGGACATAGCTGAGAATTATGAGCACAAGCATCAGGCGCTGTCCCCTGAAGACGCAACAAAGGGGCTGCATAAGATGTGCGTGGATATATGCAAATCCATGTTCAGGACGCTCGCCTCCGAAGGAATAGTCTTCTCCGAAGGATTCTTCAAAACGCTGGTAGCTACTTATGTGAGGACAGCCCAGGATATGTTAAAGAGATACGAAGACGACGCCGCGATAAACGGAATTGTATTCGACAGGCATGAGGAGAGCCTTGCCGTGGATACGTTTACTAATGGAATTAAAAAGGCGGCGGAGATAATAACCGAAGACCCGCTCGGAGTGCCGTTGATCGCGAGCTGGGACAGGGTAATATCCGCTATACCGGAAATCCTTCCGAATATAAGGGAGGCGGTGGAAGATGACAATAAAGCAAAAACAGTACGAAGAAAGAGGTAGGACATGAAAAATATAAATATTATTCTGTGCGCTGCGGCCTTTCTTGTATTAATCCTTGGACGTGTTGATGCCCTCTGTGTAGGTACACAAAAAGCCAATTTAAGAAGCGGCCCCGGAACGAACTATGAAGTTGCTTGGGAAATCTATAAATACATGCCGTTTTCAAAAGTCGGGGTGTCTCTATCGGGAGATTGGTATGCGGTAAAGGATGTTGACGGAGACGTCAACTGGATACATAAGGACTTGTTGACCGGCAAATACAAATGCGCGGTCGTGAAGACCGAGGAGGTAAATACAAGGACCGGTCCGGGCACGAAATATTCTAAAAGCGGAGCCGCAAAAAAGTATTTCTCATTTAAAGTTATCGGGACTAAAGGAATATGGGTAAAACTCATAGATGAATGGAACAATACGTTCTGGATTCACCGGGACTATCTGTGGATTAAATGAAAGGAGGATAGGGAAATAGATGATGATGAAGAAGAGGGTATTTATAGCGGCAATTTTTCTTATTATGACATTTTTTGTTATGAGGGGCGGCTTGGACGTTTTAAAAAATTCGGAGGATATGAATGAACGCCCCGGGCATAAGGAAATAAGCGGCACGATCAAAAATGGAGAGACTTTTTTCGACGTCTTTAAAAAATACGGACTGAATGTAACGGAGCTTTTTAAAATCAGGCAGGCGTCGGCGAATATTCACAGGTTAAGGGAAGTATATCCGGGACAACCTTACAAAATAATAATCGACCGTAATAATGCGGTGAATACCTTCAGTTATTGGATAAACGACGATTCCGTTTTAAACATTACACGCACCGAAACCGGATTCTCCGCCGAAAAAAAGGACATCGAGTACGAAAAGAGGACGCTACATTTAGGAGGCCTGATAAAGGATAACCTTATATCGTCGGTAGGGAACGGCAAGGAGAATCTTCTGCTTGCGCTTGAACTTTCGGATGTGTTCGCGTGGGACATAGATTTCAATACGGATATTAGAAACGGCGATATATTCAAGATGGTTGTTGAGGGGCTGTATCTCGACGGCGAATTCAGGAAATACGGCAATATCCTCTCGGCGGAATTCGTAAATAACGGAGAGGCATATAAGGCATACAGGTTCGAGCATAACGGCAGGTCCGATTATTACGATCCTGCCGGCAAGTCCCTCAGAAAGGCGTTTTTAAAGGCCCCGTTAAGCTTCAGGCGCATAAGCTCCGGTTTTTCTTCAGGACGTTTCCATCCGGTATTGAAGATATACAGGCCGCACCACGGGCTCGATTACGCTGCTCCGGCAGGCACGCCCGTATCGGCGATAGGCGACGGAACGGTTGTATTTACGGGAGTAAAAGGCCAATACGGAAACCTTGTGATAGTAAGGCATCCGAACGGCTATCGGACATATTACGGGCATCTGTCTAAAATCGAGAAAAACATCAAAAAGGGAGTGAAGGTGCAACAGGGACAGATCATAGCCGCTGTCGGATCGACAGGCCTCGCGACAGGGCCGCACCTGCATTACGAGGTAAGGATTAAAAACAGGCCGATTAACCCGTTATCGGTAAAAATACCGCCGCAGAATTTTATTCCAAAGAAATTGAGGATCGCGTTTCAGAGAGTAAGGCGCGATATGGATACAAGGCTCGCTTCTATTTCCTATCCTATGTTAGCTTCTGCGGATAAAAGCAAAGGCGTAAAAACGGAAGATATCAAAAGGACTGAATTGTAAAGCGAGCACAGGACTGTCTATCTGAGGGAGGAGAAAGATTGGGAGCGTTAGCAATATATTAATCTTTAATGATTCGAAGGGTTTCGATAAGTTAGAATTCTAAATTAAAAGGAGGCGGCAAAATGGATGAAAGAGATATTTATAGGGCTAAGGAGGCAATGCAGTCTGCAATGAAAAAAGGACCCGCGAGGCTGGCAGTGATTATTGGAGCAATTCTGGTCTTTTTTCTGTTTTTAAGTCCATGGGTTCAGATCGGGGCAGGTGAAAGAGGGATTGTCCTCAATTTTGGCGCTGTTCAGAAGGATGTGCTTGGAGAAGGGCTGCATTTCAG
>MHDU01000070.1 GCA_001803635.1 Nitrospirae bacterium GWB2_47_37
CGTTTCGGTAATCGCCTGCAATTTATATTTTCAAAACAGATTAAGGTTTGCTCCTGAAAATATTTTCAGGGATGCCGTCTTGCAGATAGGCCTCGACTACGTCGCGCTGAGCGCCGCGATTTATTTTTCGGGCGGTTGCGACAGCCCGTTCCTTTATTACTACATCTTTCATATCGTGATAACCGGCGTCATTCTTCCGAAGGTGTGGGCGTATGGATTTACCGCCTTTGCCGTTATGCTTCAGGGCATTGTTTTAGGGCTGAAACATACGGGTCTTTTATCCCATGTCGGCATATTCAAAGACAGGCCGGTATTCTTCTCCGGGATGGAAGTCATATCCATCTATGGGGCCGTGTTTATCAGCACGCTCGCGCTTACGGCCTACTTTGTTACATATCTGTCCGACAGGCTTTCCAAAAAGCAGGAAGAAATAAGACGATTGTACATCTCGCAATCCAACTTCATCGCCAACCTCTCGCATGAAATAACAACGCCGCTTAATACGGTAAAGGGATTCGGGGCGCTGCTTTATACATCCTGCGATGAGGCCGCGGAAGAAAGAGAGAATTATAAGAAATGGATAGACGTGTCCGTGAATCACATAATCGGGCTTCTCAACGACGTAATGGAGCTTTCAAAAATAGAGACAGGGAACATTAAGTTATTCAGAGAGGCGTTCAGGATTTCCGACGCGGTTTACGACTCGGCCGGAATGCTTTGTTTAAGGGCAAAAAATAAAGGCATCGCCGTATCCATCGAGATGGAAGACGTCAAGGACAGCTATTGCCACGGCGATGCGAAGCACTTCAGGGAGATAATCATCAATCTTCTCGAAAATGCCATAAAATACACGCCCGCCGGAGGAAGGGCAGGAATAACGGCAAGGAAAATAAACGGTTCGGTAGAGGTTGCCGTGTGGGATACCGGAAAGGGGATTGCGCCCGAGCACCATGAAAGCATATTCAATGCCTATGAACAGCTTCGGTCCGAGCGATTTAACAAGATCGAGGGCGTAGGCCTCGGTCTTTCCATCGTAAAGCGGCTTATTGAAATGCACGGATGGATAATTCGCATGGAAAGCGAACCCGACAAAGGCAGCAGGTTCATTTTTTCTCTACCGTTACTTTAAAAGAGGAGGATATCACAGAAAATGAAGACATGTATTCTGGTAAACAGCAACATAGTGGTGCCGTTAAACGATTTTACGCAGAGCTATATCGCGAATGTATTATGCGCTATTGCGAATTCCCTCGGCATAGAATCGAAGTATATAACCGTCTGCATGGAGAGAAACGAGCTTCGTATACATACGGAGGACGGAGAAGTGGAAACAGTTAAAAAATTTGCGAAAGAGTGGATAGAAAGTACGATAAAAGGCATGCTATCGCCCTTGAAGGGAGTGTTATGTATTCGAGAAGTCGTAATTACAAGCAGGAGAGCAGAATAAATCCATGAAGCATGTATTTTTCATAATCATCGGCTTTTATTTTTTTATAACTACGGCGGGCATCCTATTCATAGGCATGAAGCTTTTCGTTGTGAAGGAAAGCGTGGAATCTTTAATGAAGGCCGAAAAGGGCCTCGTCGCCCGGCTCGAACTCAGGGATACGATTTATCGGTTGAAGGACGCGGTTGCCAAAGATATATCAGGAGCGGAGACGAAGGCGATTATAGCAAAGACGGATGTTATTTTAAGCGAATGCTACGGCTGCCACAGTTCAAATGCATTTATGTTTCACATAAGAGATGCGAAAAATGCGGTTAAGCAATTGGCAAACGATCTCGAAGGCGGGAATTCGCATAAGAAACAAAAAAGAATATCTATTATCGAAAGACATATCAGCCCTTTTGCCGAAGATTCGTATGCAAAGGTTAAAGCATTGTCCGAACCCAGAGTAGAGCATGTCCGGCAGGAACTTTATAAGGTTCGAGAAACCGGCATTTATCTTGTCGTTATGGGACTCTTATTATTCGCGGGATTCTCGGCGTTATCCATGCGCCGCATCTCAAGGCTTGAGCGTGAAGCTGCCGAGAAGGAACTGAGGATTGTGCGGTCCGAAAAGCTGGCTGCGCTGGGAAGACTGATAGCAGGGGTTGCTCACGAATTGAACACTCCATTGACCGCAGTAAGCGGGTTCAGCGAGCTTTTATTAAAGACCGGCGCGGATGATAACGTAAGAAACATGGCCGGGAAGATAAATACATCCGCCGTGCGAATGACAAATATTGTTAAGGATTTGCTTATCTTCGCCGAGGCGCCTAAATTGGAAAGGACGCCTGTGAATGTAAAAGATCTGTTTCTTGAGACCGTAGACCTTGCCGCAACGGCGTTAAACACCTGTAATATAAGCGCCGACATAAGCGCCGCCGACGATTTAACCGTATTTGTCGATAAAAGCCGTATGGAAAGGGTGTTGCTGAACCTTCTGACAAACGCCGCTCAAGCCGTAAGAGATTCGAAAAAAGGCAACAGGATACTTTTAAGCGCCTTTAGAAACGAAGCCGATAACGCGATTATTATAGAGGTCTCGGACAACGGCCCAGGCATTTGCGGGGAAATAATAAAAAAGATATTCGATCCCTTCTTCACCACAAAACAGTTCGGCAAAGGAACAGGTCTCGGCTTGAGCATCAGTTACAGCATCGTTAAAGCGCACGGAGGGGATATGAAGGTGAAAAGCATGGAAGGAGAAGGGACTACTTTTACGATAGAGTTGCCTGCAAAACTACAAAATGAGGGAACCCCCAGTTCAAGCGCATGAAGGGCCATAGAGAAATCCCAAAACTCATGGCTGTCTTGGGGCGGAAAAATATCGACAGAAAGGAGGTTGAAGCTTAATACATGGGCAAGAGCGTCCTTCCTGCTTCAACAAAAGGAATGGATAATATCCATCAAAAAGTCAAAAGGAGATGTATTATGAAACATTGCCTTAAGCTGTTTTTAATGTTGGTTCTTTTAAGTCTCCTCTCTATCCCTGTCTCTGCAGAATCTTCATCCGAATTGAGGGTCTCCGCCATACCCGATGAGGCGCCCGAACAACTCGCGAAAAAATACGCTCCTCTCGTGAGGTATTTGAAAAAAGAACTCGGCATGGAAGTAAGGTATGTGCCGGCTTCGAATTATGACGCCGCAGTGGAAATGATCGCTTCAAAAAGCGTCGATCTCATCTGGTATGGAGGGTTTACGGCTGTTCAGGCTATAAGGAGGGCCGGTTCCATTCCTATTATCCAGAGGGAGGAAGACGCTCAGTTTCGCAGTAAGTTTATTGCCCGCGCGGGTTCCGGCATAGAAGGACTGAAGGACATCAAAGGCAAAACCTTCAGCTTCGGCAGCATCAGTTCCACATCAGGGCATCTGATGCCGAGATACTTCCTCATGAAGGAAGGAATCAATCCAGAAAAAGACTTCTCGAATGTAAATTACAGCGGCGCTCACGACGCTACGGTTAAGGCAGTGGAAAGCGGGAAGGCGGATGCAGGGGTATTGGCCGGGGATGTGTGGGAAAGGCTCGTGAAGGAAAAAAAAGTCAACACGGCAAAGGTAAAGGCAATCTGGACTACGCCGCCTTATTATGATTACAACTGGACAGTAGGCAAAGAACTGGATAAAGGACTTGTAGAGAAAATAAAAGCGGCGCTCTTGAAGCTCGACCACAATAATCCGGAGTACAAAGAGATACTCGACCTCATGAGGACAAAGAGGTTCATACCGACAAAACCTGCCAACTATAAGGCTATCAATGAAGCTGCGATAGCGGCGGGTCTATTGAAGTGATGATAAGGGGGGACGGAAGTCCCCCCTATTGTATTATTTAGAACAATTAGTTAAGTCGTATTGCCATTTATGCAGGAAATAAATGGACGAATGGAGAGAAGATATGACGATAAAGAACTATCTATCGATAAAGGCTTATAAGACCATTAAAACTCCGGTTCTTATAGGTATATTGGGAATGCTGCTTTTTGCGGTTTTTATTTTCGGCATCTTTCTGTATTACAGGGATTCAAAGGCGGCTATAGATGAATACGGACGACTTTCCGATGTAGCATTACAGCCCGTTGCGGACCTTGCCGCCAGAGGCGTCGACGGCGGAGACGTCATTATGCTGCGTTCCGAGAACGCTAAGTCTCTATATAATGTCTCCGGCGTAAAGTATCTGAAGATATCGGGGAGATCGAAGGGGATGGAGAAGACCGAATTCTCCGATGCAATCCCGCCTCAACATATAGAGCATGAATTTGTCAAAAGCGATTCTGAAGTCGAGATGTTAAGGGGCATCGCATCCGGCAGAAAAAGCACACACCTCGATAGAAAAAACTGGCTTTACATCGTTAACGTTAATCTTAAAGATGTGAAAAATGGAGGAGAGATCACAGCGGTCTTCCCTGCGGAAAGATTAAAGGGCTATGTATGGAAGGTGGCGAAGGACATCGGCAAAATAGCCGGTATTGTAATAGTACTTTCCCTTCTCCCTATATATTCTCTATTGCGCAAGATGAATGAGCCTTCCGATATCATACGACGCGAACTTTCTCAAATAGGCAATGACCTAACGCGCCGCCTGCCGTATCTTGGACAAAACGAGATCGGCGATGTGTGCACGGCATTCAACCGGTTTATGGAAGACTTACAGAAGGTCGTATCCAATGTGGCTGATACCTCAACCGCCTTTGCCTCCGCCTCGAATGAACTTTCCGCCTCTGCCGTACGGATAGCCTCCGGCACAGAGACTCAGAATGCGAGGGCATCTCAGGTAGCTACCGCCTCCGAAGAGATGAGCGCCACCATAACGGATGTAGCGAAAAATACCTCTAATGCCTCCGACGGCGCAAAAGAAGCCAATAGGGTTGCATCGAAGGGCAGCGAGGTAATGGAAAAGACCATCGATAGCATGAATGCCATAGCATCTACGACAAGGCAGACGAGCATGACCGTATCCACCCTCGGAGACCGCTCCCGCGACATAGGCGAGATAATAAAGGTAATAGAAGACATAGCGGATCAGACAAACCTTCTTGCATTGAACGCAGCGATAGAAGCGGCGAGAGCCGGCGAACAGGGAAGAGGATTTGCCGTCGTAGCGGATGAGGTAAGGAAACTCGCGGAAAGGACTACAAAGGCGACAAAGGAAATCGGCGAGATGATAGAGGGGATACAGGATGATACGGCAACGGCGCTAAAGGCTATGGGTGATGAGGTAAAGGCGGTAGAGGAAGGCGCGGGCCTTGCGACAGAGGCAAGTTCCGCGTTAAAGGAGATAGTTAAGAGGGTATCCGAGGTATCTTCGATGATACAGCAGATAGCTACGGCCACCGAACAGCAGTCCACTGCGGCAGGACAGATAACTAAAGACATCGAGACTGTAGCCGGCATCACGAAGGAGACATCAAGCGGCGCACGGCAGATAGGTAATACAAGCGCTGAGATTGCAAGCCTTGCCTCACAACTTCAGGAATTGGTGAGACAGTTCAAAGTGGCATAATGGAAACAGAACTGAAATCGAGGTTGCGCCGGCTCATTAATCTGAGGTGGGCGGGTTGCATAGGCATATTTGTAATTACGAATATAACCAAAGAATACGCAGGCCTGAAAATTCAGATAGTTCCCTTCTACGCGATATTAGGGTTTATCGCTCTTTACAATGGTTACTTTTATCTGACTTTGAGACAGCGGAAAAAGGACTTGATGAAAAATGCGGTAAGGCAGGTTTTTGTTGATTGTTTCAGCCTTACTGCCGCGGTATATTTTTCCGGAGGTTTTGATAGTCCGTTTTTATACTTATTTTTGCTGCATATTGTAATAATCGCCGGTCTTCTGCCTAAAGCATGGACGCTCGGATTTTCGGCGATAAGCATAACCCTGCTTTTCGCGATGATAATCACGAAGAACTTGAATTCGATTCGTCATGCTTCGATTGAGGGTATTAACGAAGCCGGAAATTTTATCATAGATGCTAAGTACGGCTTGGTATTCGCAAGCGCCCTGCTCTTGGCCGGCTATTTTGCCGCCTATCTTAATGAACGGCTTTACAGGCATCGCATCTTCTTTAGCAGGCTGGATAAATCCATAGTGCTTGATGACGTGATAGAAAAAATAAAGAATGAACTCTCGTTTTTAGCCGGGCATGAAGATATATTTTATATGCCGATCGATAAAGACAGGGTGTCTTTGGTCTGCAACAACGGCGGCATCAGCATGAGCATCCCTCTTTGCGAAAAAAACGTATTTACCGATGTCCTTTTGTCTTGCGAGACTCATCTCCTTGAAAACAGGCACGTAATTTCCGAATATGAAAACAGGCTGTTTGAAGAATTCCTGCCGCGCGCAACGGAGATTACGGTATTTCCGGTAAGAGGGGCTTTTATGGCGAGATGTTACGATTTTTTCGAATGCCACGCTAATGCTGCGGAATGTCCTGTCCTCGATTCCAACGATAAGCGCTGCTGGAATGTCTCAGGGACGTATTGTAAAGGCAAGACCGCAGGAAATGTCAGAGAGAAGTTAATGAGATGCGTTTATTGCGACATGTTTGTGCCTGTCGGCGTATTCATTGTCGACAGCACGCGCAGGCGGTATTTCGGAGCCGGAATAGATATTAACGCCTATGATTATATGCTGGAGTCGGTAAGCTATGTCATATCCAATGCAAAATTGCATGCAAAAATAAATGAAATTCCGGAGGCGGACCCTTTAACGGGATTGGTAAGCAAGAGGACATTTTATAGGCTGCTGGCTGACGAGATGAAGAGAGCGCAAAGATATAGTAGAAATTTAGGGCTGTTTATCATCGATATTGACCATTTAAAAAAATACAATGATGTTAATGGACACGCGCAGGGCGATATTCTCTTGAAATCGGCGGCGGATATTATAAGCGAAAGCGTAAGGTCTGTAGATGTTGTAGGGAGATATGGCGGCGATGAGTTTATTGTACTGCTGCCTGAGACCGAAAAAGAAGAGGCGAAATCGATAGCGGAGAGGATCAGATATGCTGTAGAAGACCATCGTTTTCCCCGCGCAGAGCACAGCCACGGCGGTAAAGTCACTGTGAGCATAGGCGCAGTCATAGCCTGCATGGGAGAATTTTTGTTCACCCGAAGAAAAATTATCCGTTCGGCGGAAGATGCCTTATATAATGCCCGGCGTATGGGCGGAAATAGGGTGGTTGTTTTCGACAAGGGGATGTTAGGACAAAGAGGGCATACAAATGATGATTAAAGCAGAAGTTAAATAATCTTATGGAATTCCTGAAAGACTTTTTCATCGAAAATCTTGTAATCGTATTCTTCGTTTATGGGGTCAGCTTTTATATCCTTTCCTTTTCGATCATCTTCAGTATGAAACCGTTGAGGGATATAAATATAGCAAAACCCTTTCTTTTTCTGCTGTTGTTTGGTTTTACTCATGGAACGGCCGAGTTTATGGATATGTTCTCTATTATCGGTTCGAAGTTTTTCTATGCCGAATTGCCTCTCTATTCCATCTGTAAGGCAGGCCTCCTTTATTTTTCATTTGTATTTCTTTTAATATTCGCCATAGAATTACTGTCTGTCTTAAAACTGAAGAGACCTGACAGGTCGGGCGCATACCCGACAATTTTTATAGTTTTACTTGCACTGCTGTATTTCGGCATATCGTTATTCTACGGCACGCCTGTAAGCGAAAAGCATTTTGACACGAACGTAAGATACTTCATAGCCTTTCCTGCATCATTGCTTTCTGCAATCGGCACCTATTTTCTGTCCAAAAATAAAAATATACGCGGGAAATTGCCGGAAAATGCGGGGAAATACCTCTTCATCTCAGCATTCGGATTTTTGATCTACGGCATATTCGGCGGTCTTGTAGTGGCTGAATCCGAGTTTTTCCCGGATTATGACTCATTCCTTTCCAATGTCGGAATTCCTGTTCAGGTATTCAGGGCAACTGCCGCATTATCGATAGGCTATCTCTTTGTGATGGCCATGTCATTAACCCTCAGCATGAGGACATGGTGCGCCTACGGCACCGTTCTTGTAACAATGACCGCAATCGGCATGTCGGATTTTATCACGTTGAAGCAGATCGTAGTCAAACAGAAAAACATCGTTAAATTATATGCCGAGGATAAATCCTGTTCCGATCTTGAAATGGCCTTTACAAAAATGAGCAACTATCTCTTCGGTATCAGGAAAACAGACGAAGAATTTGAAAAGCTCAGAATCACCTTTGAAAAAGAACTCAGACATCTAAAGGGCGTTAAACATAAGGAAAAGGAAGAAGATATTCTCCTTGCCGAAATAGACGAAGGATACGGAAAACTACTGAACATAAATAAACGGCATTGGGATAAAAAGCCATATTTGCTCATTGAAGAAATCAAAAATGATATATATGCCGTCTCAAAGCTGCATAGGGGAGAGATATTTTCGTATATAAATATGACCGATGAGTTATCGAGACATGCATTTAATACTCACATTATAGGTTTTATCGCTGCATGCATCGTTTTCGTTTTTGTCGGATACAAGCTTGTCAAAATGATCCTGATACCCGTCAGCACCCTTGAGCATGGAGTAATCGAGATAAAAAAAGGCAATCTCAGCCACAGGATAAAACTCCATACGGGAGATGAATTTCAGGATATTGCGGAGGAATACAATGTAATGGCAGAAGCGCTTCTTGACCGGGAGAAAAAACTCAAGGAAACGAGAGATGAGATGGAACGATTGTCCATCACGGACGGTATGACGGGGCTGTTTAATTACAGATATTTTTGCGAAACATTAGGTAAGGAGATCGAAAGGGCTTATAGATATAAAGTGGACCTCTCGCTCATAATGCTGGATGTGGATCATTTTAAGCAGTATAACGACATGCACGGCCACCCCATGGGCGACGAAGTCCTCAGACTCATTTCATCTCTGCTCAGAGACAATATCAGAAAAATAGATATTCCATGCAGATATGGAGGCGAGGAGTTTGCGATAGTGCTTCCTTCCACGGATAAAGGCGCGGCTTTGCTCGTAGCCGAGAAAATAAGGGAATCCGTCGAATCGTATCACTTTCCATACGAGGAATCAATGCCTAACGGCAATCTTACCGTAAGCATCGGCGTTGCCGTTTTCCCGGACGATGCAAAAGAATGCGAGGCATTGGTTAAAAAGGCCGATGCTGCCCTTTATAGGGCAAAGTCCGAGGGCAGAAATAGAGTATGTTCTATTCCTTGAACGTTCATAACATTTTTAGTCTCATTTTTTGAACATTAATCTGTATTCCAATATTACGCCTTTTTTAACAAGTATGATTTTCAAAGGTTTTATCTGCCGGCATCCATATTGCTTTATTTATGAAAACGAAACGGGGATTGACAATCAATATATAACGTGCTATTGATTTGTTATTGGTTATTTAAGAGAAACAAAATACTAATCCTCCAAGGAGGCATGGAACGATGAACAGGGGAAGCAGACTTATTGTTGGAATAATTACGGCTGGAATCTTTTTTATGCTGTCTCTCGCCGTCGGAGCGGCGGTCGTAGAAAAGACGGAAGAGAAAAAGGACGATATACCTAAATTTTTTGTGCCCAAACCCCCTCCCTCCGGAATCTTCCCCTGCTCAAAGTGCCATGCTTACAGGGCTATGGACAAGAAGAAGAGAAAACTCGAAATGTCCCATACCGGCATTACTCTCAAGCATGCGGAAGAACAGAGATGGTGTTACGACTGTCATGAGGGAGATAAATTGAGATTGCAAAACGGGCAGTTGATAGATTTCGAAAAATCGTATCTTTTGTGCGGGCAGTGTCACGGGACTATATTCAGGGATTGGAAGGCGGGTATTCACGGCAAGAGAACCGGGCTATGGGACGGGGAAAAGGTCTATCGTCTTTGCGTAAGCTGTCATGACCCGCATCAGCCTAAGTACAAGCCGATTGAGCCTAAAGAGCCGCCGATTAAACCGGCAGATATCAAATTAAAGAAGAATAGAGGGTAAATCCTATGTCAAAGAAAATACGCAGTAATCCGCTTGGAATCAACATGGACAGAAGGTTGTTTCTGAAGGGCGCCGCAGCCGGTCTCGCGGCTTCGACCATACCGGCAGCAGCCGAGGCGTTCGATATGAGCGCCTTTATGCAGAAACATTTCAGGGAGATGACCGAAGACGAAATAAAAAAGGTCATTGGAAGGCTCGAAAAAGAGGCGTCGTTGGAGTGGAAAAAGGATGTCCGTATCAGCGCGGCAAAGGCGACTCCGGGAGTTAAATTCGGCTACGGCCTCGACCTGTCGCGGTGTATCGGCTGCAGGAAATGTGTATACGCCTGCGTAAGCGAGAACAACCAGTCGAGAAGTCCTCAGGTGCACTGGATCTCGGTGCTTAAATTCAAAAAGGGCGAAAAATGGATTGACCTCGAAAATTCAGAAAAGTATTACAAACCGAAAGAGGTTCCTGAGAAGGATTCCTTTTATATGCCGGTGCAGTGCCAGCAGTGCGAAAACCCGCCTTGCGTAAAGGCATGTCCGACGCAGGCTACATGGAAAGAGCCGGACGGCATAGTGGTGGTGGATTATAACTGGTGTATAGGCTGCAGGTACTGTATGGCGGCCTGTCCTTACGGCGCGAGGAGATTCAACTGGTCGAAACCGGATGTTCCGGCCAATGAGCTGAACACCGAAACCCATTATCTCGGCAACCGGCCGCGCTATAAAGGCGTTGTCGAAAAATGCACCTTCTGCGTCCAGAGGACGAGGGCGGGCAAGTATCCAGCGTGTGTGGAGGCATGTCCGGTAGGCGCAAGGAAATTCGGAAACCTACTCGATCCAAAAAGCGAGATCAGGTATCTCATCGAAAACAAGAGGGTCTTCAGGCTTAAGGAAGATTTGAATACAAACCCGAAGTTTTATTATTTCTTTGCGACATAGACGAACAAAGGGAGGATTTTAATACCATGAAAGTTTTATTTGCTGCGATAGGGAATGTTGTTAAAGGCGATGCAAGGTATTACGCGTGGCTCGCCTTTCTTTCCGCCTTGATTGTTGCCGGACTCGGCGCGTATATGCAGCAGTTCGACAAGGGCTTGATTGTAACGGCGATGAGGGATCAGGTGTCGTGGGGATTCTATATCGCCAATTTCACCTTTCTCGTCGGTGTGGCTGCTGCCGCCGTTCTTTTGGTTATTCCGGCTTACCTGTATAATTTCAAGCCCATAAAAGAGATAGTTCTCTTCGGGGAAATGCTTGCCATCTCTGCGGTTACAATGTGCATCCTTTTTATAATGGTCGATCTGGGGCAGCCCCTGAAGGTCTGGCATCTTCTGCCGGTCATAGGGAAGATGAATTTTCCCGCCTCTATTCTGGCATGGGACGTGATAGTTTTGAACGGGTATCTTGCTATAAACGTTTTGCTCGTCCTTTATGCGCTTTACAGGTTATCCGTCGGAAAGGAATATAACCTTGCGCTGATTTTTCCGTTGATCCTGCTCTCTATCCCGTGGGCCGTGAGCATACACACGGTTACGGCGTTTCTTTACAACGGACTTTCCGCCCGTCCGTTCTGGAACGCCTCAATTTTAGCGCCGAGATTTCTTGCCTCCGCCTTCTGTTCGGGGCCGGCGCTGATGCTGATACTCCTCCAACTTATAAGGAGGTTTTCGAAAATTGAAATAGATCAGAAAGCGATATCGAAGATCGCAGAATTAATCGCATATACGATAGGAATCAATCTGTTCCTGCTCGGTGCGGAGGTGTTTAAGGAATTCTATTCGGGCAGCATCCACAAGGCCCCGCTCGAATACATGTTTTTCGGACTTCACGGGAACAGCCGCCTCGTGCCGTGGACATGGATGGCGCTGTTATTCAATCTCACGGCTTTTATTATCTTCCTGATACCCAAGACACGCGAGAATTTTCTCACGCTGAACATAGGCGCTGCGTTGATAATCGCAGGTGTCTATATCGAAAAAGGCATGGGGCTGGTCGTGCCGGGATTTATCCCTGATACGCTCGGGGAGATTTATGAATACTGGCCTACGATGCAGGAGGTGATCATAACGGTGGGCATATGGGCGTTCGGCGCCCTTCTTTATACGCTTATGGTGAAATTCGCTCTGCCTATCTACGCGGGCGGATTGATAGGCGCGGGCAGACAAAGGAGTTGATAATGTTTTGGAATCAAAAACATCAATCAAAGGAGGTAGTAACATGGCTGTTGCAATGAAAAGAAGGACTTTTCTTAAAGTTTCTGCTGCCGCCGTTACCGCTGTTGCTGTTGCATCGAACTTCAAAGATGCAGAGGCAGCGGAATGGAAAAAGCAGATAGGCAAGTCCGGCTCTCAGCCGGATCCGGTTGACGGAGAGATGAAAATAGTAAGAAGCGTCTGCCTTATGTGCCACGGCGGATGCGGTATTCAGGCGAAGGTGGTAAACGGCGAACTCGCACGGCTCACCGGTAACCCCTATCATCCCAACTGCTATGACTATACCGCAAAGGGCGATATAGTCGAGGAGTCCGACCTTGACGCGGGAGCTAACGGAAAGGACGTAGGGTCGCTCTGTCCAAAAGGGCAGGCGGGTATTTTTGCCCTTTACAGCCCGTTCAGGCTCCAGCATCCGCTTAAGAGGGTCGGTCAGAGAGGTTCAGGAAAGTGGAAGACCATCTCGTGGGATCAGGCAATAAAAGAAATATGCCACGGCGGTCACCTCTTTAAGAATGTTCCCGGAGAGGAAAACCGCAATGTTGAAGGAGTGAAATCCATATTGAGCAACGACAAACCTATGGGGCCGGAGGATTCGGCTTATATGGACGAGGCGCCTCCCGCAGGCTGGGGCCCGAAAAGGAACCAGTTTGTCTGGGCGCACGGCAGGAATGAGCAGTCGCCTCTGACGCCGCGATTTGTGCTGGAGGCTGCAGGCGTTCCGCACATGCTCAACCATTGAAGCCGCTGCGCCGGCACCTTCTACAGTGTTGTAGAGGCAGTCTTGAATTTACCCCCCTACGAGATAGGGAGCTATACGGATTACGAGTATTGTGATTATTTGATCAGCATGGGTTCCAACATCACGGCGGCGGATTATCCTATGCAGACGAGGGCGAGGTATTTGCAGAAATTCGGCAAAAGGCTCAATCCCGATGCAAAGAATTTCAAGCATGTCGTGATTGACCCGCGCTTTACAAACGGGGCGGCAAAGGCCACGCATAACGGCGTAGGCGAATGGGTTCCTCTAAAACCCACAACAGACGCGTATTTCATGCTGGGCATGATAAGGTGGATGATAGAGAATAACGGGTATAAAAGGGAATACCTCACCATCCCGAACGAAAAGGTCGCCAAGAAAAAAGGCTACAGGAACTGGACCGACATGACATACCTCGTGGGCACAACAAAGCCGATGAAGTATCTCACCGGAAAAGACGTCGGTCTCGGACAGAGCGACTTCGTGGTTCTTATCAACGGACAGCCTAAGATGTTTCAGGAAGCGGACGGATTCGCCGACCTCGATGCAAGCTATGTCTTGAACGGCGTTGAATACAAGACCGTGTTCAGGCTGCTCAGAGAGAGGGCGCAGGAGCATACGCTCGCGGAATCCGAAGCCGTATGCGATATACCGGCAGGCACTATCGCCCGCATCGCACAGGAGTTCTCTTCCGCAAAGCATCCCGCAATCGAGATGTTCCGCGGCCCTGTTCAGCAGTCCAACGGCTGGTATAACGGGCAGGCATTATGCATCATAAACATGCTCGTTGACAATATCGACAGAAAGGGCGGCTTTATCTCCGGCCATAAGAATTACTGGGGAGATGTAAAGGCGAATAATAAGAGGAAACCGTCAGGCGTCCGCGCAGACACTGCAAAGGCCGCATATCAGGGCAAGAAGCCGACCGCTACAAGGCCGTGGTATTCCGGTTATGCCGTGCCGAGAGGCGTAACTCCTAATTTCTTCTCGAATGTGAGAATGGGTTACCCGTACAAGAATAAGGCATACCTCAATTACTATAACGATCCTGCCTATACCATGCCTTATAATCAGGAGACCATCGAAGCGCTTCTGGACGTAAAGGCAATGCCGCTTACCTTTTCTATAGACGCCTATATGGGCGAGACGAGCGCGCTTTGCGACTATGTGCTTCCGGATACCGATTACCTCGAACGTGTCGGCGGATTTAAGACATACCCTCCGATAAAAACGCAGGTCTTTGGAGTAAGGATGCCGGTAGTAGGGTCGTTCGATCCTAAGACTCATGAGTACAAAGCCATAAGGCCGGATACAAAAATGGGAGACGACATTCTCATAACGCTCGCAAAGGAGTGCGGACTCCCTACATTCGGGAAAGACGGCGGCGGACCGGGCGTAAATATCAATAACTCATGGGAATTCTGGAATGAATTTTACAGTCACAAAGACTTCAAGGGCGGCCTCGATCCGAAAGGCAGTCTTGTGAAGCTCGGCGGTAAGTTCCAGAATCCGGCGCCCAAATATCAATACACAAAAAACTACTCCTCGGGCGAATATACATCATTCCCCGGAGGAAGACAGGTCCGTGTCCTATTTACGTATCTGGAGAAGGTTGCCACATATAAGAACGCCATGACAGGCAACTACATGGACGGTCTCCCTATGTACAGGACCATAGTAGACTGCAAGGAGCAGCCTCTCGATCCGGCTATCTATAAGGAGTATCCGATGCAGCTCCACACGAATAAGGAACCCTTCCACACCCAGTCGAGGACTATGAACAACCTATGGCTTGCATCCATTAAACCACAGAACTATGCCGAGATAAACCCGGCCGACGCTGAAAAATTGGGTGTCAAGACAGGCGATTGGGTAAAGGTGAAGTCCCCTTCGAGCGAGCAATTGGACTCCGATATGTACAAGAACTTCCACAAGCACATAAAAGATTACTATCCCAACTATCTCGGCAAGGGCTGGTTTAAATTCCAGGTCAGGGCTACCAGCAGGATACGGCCGGGGTTGTTCTCTGTGTGCCAGTCTTACGGAAGGTTCGGCGCCGGCTCGCCGAAAGGCAAGTGGCATATGAACGGCAAAGAGCAGCCGAGCGATGAAAGAGTAGGAGCAGGTTTCCATATAAACCCGCTTTATATGGCCGACCCTGTATTGAAGAACATGGTGTTGGTAGACCCGGTAGGAGGCGCTACGCAGAGTTTCGGCACGCCCCTCAGGGTTGAAAAGATATAAAAAGGAGGATGGCATGTCTGAATTAGGGACTTTTGTACCGGATGAAGTTTTAGAGGCCAGTTTCAAAAAACCCGGCCCTAAGCAGTATACGCTCTGGGTTGACCTCGAATACTGCGTTGGATGCCATGCCTGCACTATGGCGTGCAAGGGAGAGAATAATACTCCCGTAGGCGTGGATTATAACAGGGTAATGGAAATCGAAGTCGGCGAGTTCAAGGACTCGAAGGAAAAACCGGATGTGAGGGTCTATTTCGTTCCTATGCCCTGTATGCATTGAGGGAAGCCGGCCTGTATGGCGGCTTGCCCGGTCGGGGCAATCACAAAGAGGAAGGAAGACGGGATAGTCCTTATCAACAAGGACAAATGCATCGGTTGTAGGTATTGCGCGTGGGCGTGCCCTTACGGACATCCGCAGTTCAATGCCGAGGCAAAGGTAATGGAAAAATGCACCCTGTGCGTGCATAGGGTTACGAAGGGTCTCAGGCCCGCCTGCGTGGATACCTGTATCGCGAGAACAAGGTTCTTCGGCGAGATAGACAGCCTCACAAGGCTTATCAGGGAAAAACGGGCGGAGAGGGTTTCCCTCGGATTCATCGGCGCCAAGACAAACACGGAGCCGTCTACGTTGTATACGAAGTAGTAAGGTTTTTAGGCATTAAGGGGACGGTCCCTGTCTCCGATTAAACAGGGACTGTCCTCGATAACCAAAAAGAGGTGTAACATGGGAGTTGCGGAAGTAGCGGATAAAATCATCAATAAACATAATATGCTGATTGAAGCGTCTTTATGTTCACGTTTCAGGACGCCCAAGTCGGATTGTTCGTTGTGCGCCGATTCGTGCCCTGCGGGGGCTATCGATATTTCGGAAGAAGGCGCGGAGATAAAGGCAGGCTGTATGGATTGCGGGGTATGCGTTTCCGCATGTCCCAACGGCGTTTTCCGGATGAAGGAAAGAGACGACGAAAAGATCATCTGTGAAATAAGAGAAAAGTCAGGGAAAGAAAAGGTATTCCGTATTTCGTGTCAGCGTGGAGACGGCAGCGCCGACCTTATGGTGCAGTGCCTCGGCCGCATAAGCGAGGCTATGCTTATTGAACCTATAAGGGCCGGCGTTTCAAATATAGAAATATCGCTCCCCGAATGCGAGGGATGTCCTAATTCAAAGGCTTCCCTAAGCATCGACAGGGTTATTAATAACGTTTCGATTATTTATGAGATGCTCGGCATAAATAAAGACAGGCTTGTTATAAAAAACATACCGCTCCAGCCGTCGTCGAAGATGCCGGAGAAAGCGGTTTCGAGGCGGGAATTCTTTTCGGCATTCAGGGCAAAGGCAGCGGAGGTAGCGGTAAGCTCCCTTCCGGATGTCGGAACCGAGGAAGAACAAAAAGAGACATTCATAGGAGCTATTGCCAGGAAACCCGAAAATTTCAAGAGGAATCTCCTGATTCGGGCGCTTGATGGATTCTCATCCTCAAAGGAAACGAATGTGCCTTCGACGGACGCTATGCTTGCCGAGATAGAGGTCTCTTCCGCATGCACCGGCTGCGGGGTCTGTTCGAAGCTTTGTCCTGCGGGAGCTTTAACGCAAAAGCAGGAGGACGGAAAATTTTATTTAAGTTTCAAACCGGCATTGTGCGTTAACTGCAAGGTTTGTGCGGAGACATGCATGCCGAAGGCGTTAAAAATGAAGGAGACGGCGAGGCTGAATTATCTGCTTGAGAACGCAGAGATCAGGCTCTTTGAGACCGAAAGAAAGACCTGCTCCGTATGCAGGTTCGATTTTGTTCAAAAGACAGGGGAGTCTCAAACCTCCGAATTCGGCGGATCGGATATATGCCCCTTATGCATAGACAGGCATAAAAAGCAGACGGCGTTTATTCAAAGCGGATTTATTAAAGCATAGACATAAAGATTAGAGATGGAGGTTAAAGTGAGCGAATTGGAAGCTATAACAGCGGGAGAAAGAGAAAGGACATACAGGTTTTTATCGGGTCTTTGCCTTAAGCCGCCTTCGGACTCTTTGATCACAATGATAAAGGACGGAAGCATATTATCGGTCTTTCAGGATAATTATGAAGACGGCGAAGGGATAGAGTCGTATCCGGCCGGGCTGTTTGAATTCGTCAGGCAGGCGGAGAGTATGCCGGATCTCAAGGACGAATTGGAGGCCGAGCATACCGCTTTATTTGTGCTCCCGTCGGACGTAATTCCGCACGAGGCGGTGTATCTCGACAGAGATCAGAGGCTCGGAGGAAGGGTTACCATAAGCGTCATTCAATTTTATGAAAAGGCGGGCGCGAATATTCTGGAAGAGTGCATCTCGATGCCGGACCATCTCGGGATGGAATTGGAGTTTATGGCCTTTCTATGCAGTATAGAAAAGGAGTCGTGGGAAAAGACCGAGATAGAGGCGCTTCATAAATGCATCGAACTCCAGAAGGAATTCATGGACGAACATCTTTCGAAATGGGTGTATCGATGCTGCGAAAAGATTATCGAAAGGGCGGAATACGGATTTTATAAGGCCGTTGCCCGTTCCATTACGGAGTTTATGAAGAACGAAGAAGAATATATCGCAGAACTTTATTCAAAAGTATGCAGGGAGGGAGAAGACCTATGCGAAACAGTCGGCTAAAACCTATTTTAATAATCGCGGCCGTATTTGTAGCGGCCTCCGTCATATACAGCCCGGTGTGGTCTGAGGAGGCCGTTTCAAAAAAGAAAAAGAAGTATCCTCATCCGCATGCCTTGCATCTTGAGGCAATGAGCCAAACGACGGCGGATCTTTCCATGAATGAGATCAAAGACTGGCCGGGATTGATGAGATCCATAAAGGGGAAGATCGATATCCTGCCTTTCAGCGCGGAGGCGCGCGCGATTATAGGCACTTTCAGGCCCGACGCCATGAACGGCGATGAAAAAGCCGTCGTAGTAGGAGAACTGAACAAACTTCTTCGGGACGAAAAGCTCGCCTCCCACGTAAAGACCGTTCTGCCCTTAAGCTCCGGAAGCATGAAGATCGAATCCGACTACATGAAGAGCAAAGACACGGAAGACCTTAAGTGGCTGAACAGGAGCATTGTAAGCGATATGTTTACGCAGATACCCTGGAAGGAAAAAGTCAGGGGATTGAAACAGATTACCTGCGCGACATGCCATGAGGCTTGGGGGCCTGATGCATGGGGTCAGGTTGGAAAAGGAGACGCGTATAATGCCGCCTCCCTCATAAATGAAAGGACTGTAACCGAATGTTTTTCAAAAGTCATAGCGGGCGAAAAGGGCATGGAAGAATGCGCCGAAATGATAAACATAATCAAAAGATCGAGGATACAGGATCCCGGTCCGTTGGCTAAGTTTATACAGAGGAAGAGCAAGGAAAGAGAGCCGGAGTTCTTTACGGCCGTTCATCCCGAAGACCCTTATACCTTCAAGCCGCTTTTAAAGAGGCTCGTGTGCGTAGAGTGCCACGGTCAGGAAAGAAAGGTCGTTAAATTCAGGGGACGCGACGGGAAGGTAAAAGATATCCCTATATTTTACGGTCTTGGAATAAAAAAGCGTCACGAACACGAGCATGAATAAGAGTGGTGATTATGAGGATTATGGGAATTTACATTTTCGCAGCTTTAATAAGCCTTTTGTTTTTTGCGCGGGATTTTTCCGCCTATGCGGCGGAAGCTCAGCCGGAAAAGGATAAAAAATATATACAGAACCTCGAAAAGCGCATCTCCGACCTCGAGTCGCTGGTAAATAAACTGTTAAAAGGCAAGGAGCCGGCAGCGCAGGCTCCCGCGCCTAAAGATACTGTTGCAAAAGAAAAAGCAAAACCGGCGGCAGACGATGAATGGGGCGAGCCCGTTGTCGGCGCGGAAGCGCCCGGCGGCAGGGATCCCGAGGCCCGGCGCAGGCTGACGGAGCTTGAGACATGGAAGCGAAAGGCGGATGCAAAGGCCGCTAAGGAAGAGGAAGAAGCGAGCGATAAGCCGAAACTCGGGCTTTCGGGCAAATACAAGCTCAGGCTCAATACGAAGGATAATATCAACCTCAACAATCCCAAACAGGCATGGACTTATGACAACTACACGTATTTCGACCAGAGGTTCCAGCTTAAAATAGAGGCGGACTACGGGCCGTTTACGGGGGTTGCGTTGTTCGATAAAGGCAATTTCGTATTCGACTGGAAGGAAGACAGCGAAGGAACCCTCGACAGGTGGTCCGAGTTCCTGACGGTCAATTCGGCGCTAATCAGGGAATTGTATGTCCAGTACACAGGAGACATCAGCCTCAAGGTCGGAAGACAGAATATCGGGGTAGGAAACGAAGGGATAGTGCTTGAAGGCCCTGTTGACTCATTTAGGATAATGTATCCTTTCGGACAGACGCCGCTCGGCAGGATTACCGGAAACTTTTCGTATGTGGCGGTCGCAGGCGGATTCAAGAATTACACTAATTTCGGATCGGGGCCTTCAGGGGACAGGAGTTCCGCACTCGGAATAGCGAACAAACTCGACGGATTTCTTTTGAGCTTCAACATAAAACCCAAAAAGGAACTGACGATAGAGCCTTATATCTTAAAGGTATATGACAGGGGCAAATCCGGAGACGCCGACCTAAATCTGGATAAAGATTTCAATACAGCCACAACAGCGCGCGACGGCAGTTTTGAACCGATGTGGCTCGGCATGGCCTTAACAGGTAATGCGGATAAGTTCTCATACATGGCCGATGCGATTTATCTCACAGGCTCTTACACGGATGCAAGGGATCTTTCGGCTTATGCGTTTCTATTAAGAGGAGATTATAAATTGGGAGATCTCGGCGGTCTCAAGAAATTTAGCGGAGGGCTGGAATTCGGAAGGGGGTCGGGAAATAAAATCGAAGACTCTGCGGCAGGCGATTATAAAAACTTCAGAGGGCTATTTCTCTGCAAGGACAGGAGAAAATTCGGAAACATATTCAGCGAGGATTTGAGGGCCGGATTTTATCTCTGGGACAGCAATCTGGCCAATGTTACGTTCCTGCGGGCGATTACCGAATTCGAGCCTGTAAAGAATCTTCGTACCGAGTTAGCGCTCGCGAAATACTGGACAACCGAAAGCGTTTATAGGGGAAGAGGCCCTGTGCCTGGTATAGATTGGAGCAGCGGCTCATCCCTTACAACCGACAAAACAAAGGACATAGGATGGGGTCTGGATTTAGACCTGAATTTCCCTATACACAAGAGGCTGAGGGGTTTTGTCGAGACAGGATATTTTTGGCCGGGAACCGTGTATCAACAGGCTGACGGGAAAAAGGCGGATCCTGCGTCAAAGGTTGTTCTCGGTGCGGAGCTTGATTTTTAACGTTTATGAGCAATGGAAAATCAGAGGAGAAAATGAGCGCAATGGTCGAGATTGTTGCGGCTCCAAAATCGGGAATGGGACCCATGTGGGTGCATTTAAAGCCTAAAATGAAGGGAATAGAAGAGCCTATATCCTTTCAATGGCTTTTCGGAGACGGAGAGGAAAGTGCGGATAAGATGCCGCCGGCGCATTACTACGATATGGGCAGATACAATGTAATGCTCGAAGTTACGGATAAGGCAGGGAAGAAATACACTGCAGGCATTACGATTGACTCCGCTTCTCCGGGTTGAGGCGGATACGGATGCACTGTGGAACAGGAGCAAAAGGATTAAAAAATAGAAAAGATCAGGAGGTAGTAAGAAAGTGATTAGACTTATCAAAAGTATATTGTCGGGTGTTTTTGGGGGACTGTCCCTATTTACGGACGAAGTGAAACGTAGTCGTAGAATGGGGACTGTCCCCGCTATGATTGTTTTCTTTTTGCTCCTACTCGGCGTTACTGCGGCGTATGCCGAAGACGCGTCCGTTGTGAGGGCTACGCAGGTTGACGGGACGGTATTGAAAAACGGCTCTCCAATGAGAGATGGGGATATTATCCAGCGCGATGACAAGATAGAGGCAAAGGCAAATTCCGCCGCGGTTCTTACATGGTCGAACGGAAGCATTGTGCAAGTGTATCAGGACACGACACTGATACTCCAAGGGGTTATGTTTGAGGCCGACAGGAAAATGGAAACTACGCTTCTCAAATTTGAAAAAGGCAGGATATTTGTAAAGGCGCAGGTTCCCGAACACCTCTTTACCCATTTTGAGATAAATGTCGGAGGGTCTCCGGTAAAGACGCAGGGCTCCGAATTCGCGCTGAAATATGACGATGCAAAAAAAGAGATTACGCTATGGTCGATTCTCGGAAGGGTAGTAGTGGATGCCGGAACAGGCACATTAAGAGTGGATGACGGGCAGCAGGCGGTTCAGAAGATAGGCGGAAGCGCGGCAACCCCCACGGCGATGCAGGACAGGATAAAAAGCTCCTTAACGAGCGTGTCAAAGAAATTGGGCGGCAGTCTGCTTATCGAAGAAGAACTGAGTTCCGGCGGGCCGCTGAAGGTAAAGATCGGAGGCGTAAGGAACAGGAGAGGCGACTCGCCCTATACGGTTAAATTCAAGGCTATAATCGGAGGTGGGAGCGGCAATATCAAATCCGTACGGTGGGATTTCGGCGACGGAGAAAGCGTTTTAGGCAAAGAGGCCCAGCATACGTTTACGCAGGGAGTCTATGCGGTTGTATTAACGGTTGAAGATGAAAACGGACAGAAGGCGACTGCCCAGCTTAACATCTCCGTTGAACAGGCCTGTGGCTGCTGAAAATACAATAACGAGCGGAAAAGGGGACTGTCCCGGAATTACGGGCGAAACTGTAGATCCGGGACTGTCCCCGGACAAAGAATTTCATTGCATAGACGGATGCGTTAGATGCTGCACTGATAAGGGCAATCCACTCGAATTGACGGTTGGAGATATTTTGAGGCTGTGCGGTCATTTGTCGATAGATGCCGGAGAGCTTTTCGAGAATTATTGCGAAATAATGTGGAACAGGATACCCGGCACGTCTCTCCTTATTCCTTCCGTAGGGCTGACATTCCCGTGCGGGTTTCTTAAAAACGACAGATGCGCGGTATACGATGTCAGGCCTATTCACTGCCGGCTTTTTCCGGAGGCGCTTGTAATGGATAACGGCAATCTGGACATATACCGCAACTGCGGATACCAATGCATAGACACGGGAACCGCTTTAGATGCGGATAGAAAGGCATACACCCACAGGCTGAAAGACATAGACAGGCACGAATTGAAGGAAACGGCGTCTTATTTCGATAACTTCAGCTATTGCGTGGAGTTGAGGCCCGAAGAACTCGGCAGGATAGGAAGTCTTCTTTCCGGTGCCGGCAATATGGAAAGGGCGGCAAAAAAGAGGGAATTATATATGGAAGGCATAGATAAAAAGACAATGGAAACGGTGGAATCCGTGTTTAGAAAAAAACTCTGCAAGCTCAATACTAAATTCCCCAAAGGGGACGCCGGCTACCTGTCCGTTATTTCAAAATCATTCAGGGCTTTCAGGTAAGCCATACAAGAGGAGGGAAAATGAAACTCACAAGAAGATCGTTTTTAAAAGTCGCGGGAGTAGCCGCGACCGTTGCGGGCATGCCTTTGACGGCAAAAGGCGCGGAAAATTTTAAAACCCATAAACCGTATACCGAAGGCGGCATAGCACCTGTGCCGGACAGGGTGGTAACGAGCGGCTGCATATGGTGCCAGAACGGCTGCAGCATGAAGGTGCATGTGCAGGGAGGCAGGATCGTCAACATTTACGGCAATCCCGATGATCCTGTGACCGGCGGCAAGCTTTGTCCCAAGGGGCAGAATAATGTGAACGTGCTTTATAACAAATACCGCCTCAAGGCGCCTTTGAAGAGGATTGGAGAGAGGGGAAGTTCTTCGTCCTACAAAGAAATAAGCTGGGAGCAGGCATTGACCGAGATTGCAGATAAACTCAAGGCGGTTAAAGAAAAATACGGCCCGGAGTCCCTTGCATGGTGGGTTGCAGGCAGAAGCGAATCTCAGGCAAGGTCGGGCTTGTCGGGAACATTTCAGAAGCTTTACGGCACGCCTCACAGGGAAGGCACGGGCCCATTCTGTAATTTCGCGGGCGGCGCAGCCTCCAACTCCATAATGGGACACAATAACCCGCCGTGGACGTACACGAGGGAAGATTTCGGCGGCGCAGACTTCTATATGTTCGTCGGCAGCAACATGGCCGCAGCGAAGCCTGTAATGTTCGGGGTGGTGAATGATGAAAGGATAAAGAGAAAAGCAAAACTTGTTGTGGTTGATCCGAGAATGTCCGAGGCTGCAAGCAGGGCAGATGTGTGGCTTCCGATAAAGCCTTCGACCGACATGGCATTAGCGCTTTCGATGATATACCACATCATCGAGAAGAACCTCCAAAATCAGGAGTTCATAGATAATAAGGTGCTCGGCTTCGATAAACTGAAGGCATTTCTTATTGAGAAAAAATACACTCCTGAATGGGCGGAGAAGATTACGGGGATTTCCGCAAAGACAATCAAGGAACTTGCGGAGGAATACGCAAAGACTGAAAAGGCGATAATAATGGGCAACGCCGGATTGAGCCATCATACAAACTCGATGCTTACGCACAGGGCGTTTTACATGCTTGCGGCAATTACAGGGCATTTCGGAAAACCGTCGATGGGCTACGGTTGCGGCAATAACGGCGGGACAAGCATGGGAAGCATTTCCGTGCCTAAAGAGAAGGAAGTAAAACCCAAAAAACAGAGGCTCGGAAAATCGCCTGTAGCATGGGTTGAGCCGATGATTACCGGAAAGCCGTATCCTATCAAGGCATTCATGTCTATGGGGAATCCATTTGTAATGTGGCCGGATCAGGAAAGGATAAGGAAAGCGCTGGATAATCTCGATGTCTCGGTGTATTTCAGCGTTTTCCCGAGCGTCGAGACGACATATTTCGATTATGTCCTGCCGTCGTCGCCGTGGACTGAATCCGGAGGCGTGGGTCCTGTTTCGGATGAGAGGCGATTTGCTTTCAATCCACAGATTATTCAACCGCTTCATCAGGCAAGGCCCGAGAGATGGACAATTATCGATCTCGGCAAGAAGATGGGCTGGGGCGATATATTTAAGGATGAATACAAAGACCCTGTGAAATTACAAAAGGCAATGTCGAAAAAGACGGGATTCTCGCCTGAAAGATTTTTTGCAAAGAAAGAGGGCGCATTAAGAGGCCCGCTCCCAACGCCGGACGCTCCCGAGATAGGGACTCTTTATACGGAGAAGCACGGCGTTCCGGGCAAGAAAGGACAGTTCCCGAGGCCTTCAGGCAAGATAGAGATATGGACAGAGGCGCTTGAAAAGGCGTTTATGGCTCAGGGTCTTAATCCGTTTGAGTTTTATGCGGACCCTGAGATTGGAATGAAGGACGGGCTTCCGTATCTCGAATATATCGATGACGATGCCTCTGAAGGAGTTACGTCTCAGTTAATCGGCAAGATGAGGGCAAGGCGCGTAAAAGTAAAGTATCCGGCGGGTCCTGAGATAACCGGCTTTGATATGTACCTTACTACAGGCAGGCCGAGCGCGTCACAGTTTCATGCAGGCACACACTGGGTCTGGAACCTTAATGAACAGATGCCCGATCAGTACTGTATGATCCATCCTGATAAGGCTATGGAGATAGGGATTTCAAATGGAGACAAAGTAAAGATAGAGGGAATAAAAGGGCATGTCTTGGCAAAGGCATGGGTTTATGAGGGTATCAGGAAAGACACGATTTTCGTCCCGCACGGTTATTCGGCGGAACAGCCCTTTACCCAGTGGAAATCCATAAACTTCATTACGAACAAAGACAAAAGATGCCCCATATCGGACCAGACTAATTACAAGGCTCTGATATGCAGGGTTTCAAAGGCATAAGGGAGGGATAAGATGAGCCAATATACGATAATGGTGGATTTGGAGAGATGCATCGGATGCAAGTCCTGCGAGACTGCCTGCAAGCTGGAGAACGGAATTCCGATGGGACGATACAGGACCAAGGTAGTATGGGTGAATCCGCAGAAAGGCGGCAAACTGTTATTTGTCTCAAGTCCCTGTATGCACTGCGGAAAGCCTGCCTGCAAGCAGGCGTGCCCTACCGGCGCGATTTATAAGAGGCCGGAAGACGGCGTTGTTCTTATAGACAAGAGCAAATGCATCGGATGCCGTTATTGCGCGTGGGCGTGTCCTTACGGAGCCATGGGGTTTGATGAAGACAAAATGGTCGCGGATAAATGCACGTATTGCGCCCACAGGCTCGCGAGAGGAGAAGAGCCGGCATGCGTTACTAAATGTCCGGGTCATGCCCTGAAGTTCGGCAAGGCATCGGAACTTACGGCAAACGCGAGATCCGAGGGAAGGTGGATAAAGAATATCGATGTAGGGACAAAACCCTCGACAGTCTATCTGGAGAGGATAAAACCATAACGCGTGGCCAATAAGACAAATTTTCAGGAACTCTTTGCCCAATCGAGCGAGTTCTTTAAAGAGCCTACAGAGGAGTTTGCCGGAGATGTCGCCTCCGGCAGGCTCCTCGACTATTTCAAAGAAGTATTCTCTGCGCTTAATCTCGATACATCCTGCCTTTCGGGTCTTTCAGTAAGCGGCGATGTATACGCTATCATTAAAGAAGAATATAGAAGGCTATTCCTCGGCCCAATGCCTCCTTATATAGTGCCTGTCGAAAGCGTGTATAAGAAATGGTCGAACGATCCCGAATGCAAGCTGCCTATCTCAGGCGAGAAGGGCTATATGATGGGAGATCCTGCAATGGACATGATTAGACGCTATCAGGCTCACGACATCGTGATACCCGATAAGTATGTCTCCATGCCCGACCACATAGCCCTTGAACTGGAATATATGGCGTTTCTGTGCATTAATGGAGATATCGAGGAACAAAGGGAGTTTCTCGGCAGTCATTTGGATTGGATGGACGGACTTGCGAAGGATATTAAA
>MHDU01000071.1 GCA_001803635.1 Nitrospirae bacterium GWB2_47_37
ATCTCTTTCTCTTTTTCCTTAAGTTCCGAAAGCAGCTTTTCAACCCTTTCGTAAGGATTATCGGCCTTAAGCAATGCCGATATATTCTCTATTTCGGCCTTTTTATCCCGCAGGTATTCAAAAGCAGCCGTGCCCGTAAGCGCCTCTATCCTCCTGATACCGGAGGCGACGCTGCCTTCTGCCGCTATAACGAAAGAGCCTATATTGCCCGTATGCCTGCAATGAGTGCCGCCGCAAAGTTCGGAGCTGAACCCCGGCACACGCACAACCCTGACCGTGTCCCCGTATTTCTCCCCGAACAGTGCGATAACGCCGGATTTCATGGCATCATGTATATCCATGGTTTCCGTCTCAACAGGTGAATTCACAAGGATCCTTCCGTTGACAATATCTTCGATTTCGCGTCTCTCCTTTTCTTCAAGACTGTAGAAATGAGTAAAGTCAAAGCGCATCCGCTCCGGCGAAACATAAGAGCCCGCCTGCTTTACATGCTCGCCCAGCACATTCCTCAAGGCCGTATGCAAAAGATGGGTGCCCGTATGATTGCGCGCCGTTGCAGCCCTTCTATCGGCATCTACGGAACACCGGACCTTATCCCATACCTTTAGAGAGCCTTTTTTGAGTTTTATCACATGAGCATGCAGCCCGGCCTCTTTCTTCGTATCCTTCACGACGGCATGAATTAAGTCATTGTATATTATTCCGGCATCGCCCACCTGTCCGCCGGACTCTCCGTAAAACGGCGTCCTGTCAAGGAATAATTCGGCTTCGTCCCCTTCCGCAATTTCGGTCACAACTTTGCCGTCCTTCAATATAGCCTTGATAACGGCGTCCGCTTCAAGACCGTCATAACCTATAAACTCCGTATCCCCAAGTTCGGATTGGAGTTCCTTATATATGGAAGCAATAGCCTCGTCTTCGCCTATCCATGACGCGCGCGCCCGCTCGCGCTGAATCTCCATCTCGCGGTGGAAACCGTCCTCATCGATAAGGAGGTGATTATCTATAGCTATATCGCGGGCAAGGTCAAGCGGGAAACCGAAGGTATCGTACAATTTAAACAACTCGCTACCCGGAATAGTATTTTTATTTTCTTTCCGCATGGATGCAATAACGTCGTCAAGGAGCCTCATGCCCTGATCGAGAGTGCGCGTGAAACGCTCCTCTTCCATCATCAGGACTTTTGAGATCCTTTTCCTCTCCTGCTCTATTTCCGGATAGACGGCGCCCATAGCATCCGCCGTGGAACCGACGAGCTTATATAAAACCGCACCGCCGAAACCGAGCAGGCGCGCATGGCGGGAAGCGCGGCGTATGACGCGTCGGAGCACATATCCCCTGCCTTCATTGGAAGGCATCAGCCCGTCCCCTATTAAAAAGGAGGCTGCCCTCATATGGTCGGCAATCACCCTGATCGAGATATCGACATCATTGTTCTTGCCGTAGTTTGCGCCCGATAATGATTCAACCTCCGATATTATCGGGGAAAAAAGATCCGTATCGAAATTATTATATTTGCCCTGAAGAACTGCGGTTATCCTCTCAAGACCCATTCCGGTATCGATGCTCGGTTTGGGAAGCGGAGTAAGATTGCCCGATTCATCACGGTTGAACTGCATGAACACCAAATTCCAGAGTTCCAGATACCTGTCGCAGTCGCAGCCGACCTTACAGTCCGGCTTGCCGCAGCCTACATGCTCTCCCTGATCGATAATTATTTCGGAGCATGGGCCGCAGGGGCCTGTATCGCCCATCTGCCAGAAATTATCCTTTGCGCCGAGCCTTACTATCTGTCCGGATGGAATATCCGTGAGTTCTTTCCACAATCTCTCGGCCTCGTCGTCGTCCTCATACACCGAAACCCAGAGCTTATCTTTCGGCAGTTTATACCATTCCGTGAGAAGCTCCCATGCGAACAGTATCGCATCCTTTTTAAAGTAATCCCCGAAGGAAAAGTTGCCGAGCATCTCGAAAAAGGTATGATGGCGGGAGGTATGTCCCACGTTCTCAAGGTCGCTGTGTTTGCCGCCGGCCCTCATGCATTTCTGGCATGATACGGCCCTCGTGTAAGGCCTCTTTTCTTCTCCGAGGAAAACGGATTTAAACTGCACCATGCCCGCATTGGTAAAAAGCAATGTCGGGTCGTGTCTCGGTATAAGCGAAGAGCTTTTTACTACTTCATGTCCTTTCGATTTGAAAAAATCCCAGAACGAATTCCTGATTTCAGAACTCTTCATCCGCTCCTCTATTTCCCTACCCTGCCGGGCTCGGTGCTTATAATATAAGTAAGCTTGCCGTCGATGAATATAAGCCTTGTCTTAAAGGCTCCCAATACCGATGTATATATCCATTCCTCTTTAGACTTTCCGCCCTCCTGTTCGAGCTGCCTCACGCTGTCCGGAGCTCCCCAAGCGTACCTCACCTGCTGCGTAGTCATGCCGGGGGCCGTTTCACCCTTTATAATTTTTTCCTGCACATCGAGGGGATAAGCCTTTATCTCCTCCTGCGTAAAACGTATGGAAGACGAAGAGCAGCCGACCAAAAACAATACACCGATAAATAAAATCGCATAAAACCCTTTTCTCGAAGTCATTTCATTCCTCCTTTAGATCGAAAGATTTTAACGTCCTGTTTATTGTTCCATAAGAAAAGCCCCTTCTCGCAAGCATTCCCCAGAGCCTTCTCCTTATGGTCTCTTCATCGCACTTTTTCAAACCTTTTAATTTCTTCTCAACGAAATTCCTTGCGGTATCGAGATAATTATCCTCATCGCCTAAAATTTCATCCGCTATGTCGCCGGAGATGCCCTTGTTTATCATATAGGCCCGCGTGCCGCGCCTGCCTAAATATTTTCTCTCAACGGCATCCTTCTTTAATATCCCGGCAAACCTTCTATCATTTATAAAATCCCTCTCTTTAAAATATGCGACGGCATTGCCGGCAACCTCCGCCGAAAAGCCCTTTTGCATCAACTTCTCAAACATCTCTTTTTCGCTTCTGTCCCTGTAACCGAGCAGCCTGAACGCGTGTTTCAGCGCGGATTCAAGGGTATTTCTATCGTCGCCCTCAAAATCTTTCGATCTTGAATTCGTCCGTTTTTTGTTCTTTATTGGATTCAAGGGCAACATCGCCTCCGGACTGTATGCCTTTAACCTTCAAAGCGAAGTCTGAAGGATTCGTAGCCTGCCGCACGGCCTCGTCATAGGTTATCAGACCCGCCTGCAAGAGGTCAAAGAGGGACTGGTCGAATGTCTGCATGCCGTAAAGATTTTTGCCCTGCGCTATTACGTCTCTAATCGCAGATGTCTTTTCAGGGTCGAGAATGGAGCTTCTGACAGTGGCGGTCGCTATAAGCACTTCGACCGCGGGAACCCTGCCTTTCCCATCCGCCTTCGGCACAAGCCTCTGCGATATTACGCCCTTTAAAACGGTCGCAAGCTGTATTCTTATCTGATTCTGCTGGTTTGAAGGGAAAACCGATATTATCCTGTTGACGGTCTCTGCCGCGTCCAGCGTATGAAGCGTGCTCAACACTAAATGCCCGGTCTCCGCCGCCGTCAGGGCGATCTCAATGGTTTCAAGGTCTCTCATCTCTCCCACGAGTATGACATCGGGGTCCTGCCTTAATGCCGCCCTAAGCGCCTTACCGAAAGATTCCGTGTCCTCTCCTATCTGTCTCTGGCTCACTATACCGGCGGCGTCCTTGTGAATGTATTCGATGGGGTCTTCAATGGTCATTATATTGACCGACCTGCCGGAGTTTATGTAATCGATTATTGCAGCGAGAGTCGTGGATTTGCCGCTGCCCGTAGTGCCGGTCACAAGTATAATACCCCGCTCTTCGGATGCGATCTTTTTTATAACATCAGGCATGAAAAGTTCATCTATCTTTGGAATGCCGAAAGGTATTATCCTGAAGACAAGCCCGGCAGTGCCGCGCTGCTGAAAAGCATTGCACCTGAATCTTCCGATACCCGGTATGCTGTATGAGAAATCGACGTCGTGGGTCTTTTCGAATATCTCCTTCTGCCTTGGTCCGATTACCGACAGCACCATGCGCAGCGCATCCTCCGGCTTGATAACCGGAAGCGCCTTCTGCGGAACAAGAACGCCGTTAACCCTGAAGACAGGAGGCGATCCCACTTTTATGTGGATATCGGACGCCTTCAATGAACAGGCGCTTTTCAGGAGTTCGTTTATATCCATTATTTCTTCAAACCCGATGTCTCCATTATCCTCTGCTCTATCTCCGCGACGGTCTCGGGGTTGTTCTTCAGATATTCCCTGACATTCTCCCTTCCCTGCCCTATCTTATTGCCGCTGTAACTGTACCACGCACCGGCTTTTTCAATAATCCCATTGTCTACTCCAAGGTCTATTATCTCGCCAAGCCTCGATATGCCTTCATTAAAGTATATATCGAACTCCGCCTGTCTGAAAGGAGGGGCAACCTTGTTCTTGACTATCTTGACCCTTACCCTTCCTCCGATAATTTCCTGCCCTTCTTTAAGGCTGTCTATTTTCCTTATATCGAGCCTCATGGAAGAGTAAAATTTCAGGGCATTGCCTCCGGTTGTCGTTTCAGGATTGCCGAACATAACCCCGATCTTCATCCTTATCTGATTTATGAAGATTACGGTGGTGAGCGATTTCGATATGGCCGCAGTAAGTTTTCTCAATGCCTGGCTCATAAGCCGTGCCTGAAGTCCCATATGGGAATCTCCCATGTCACCTTCAATCTCGGCCTTCGGCACAAGAGCGGCAACGGAATCTATTACCACTATATCCACGGCTCCGCTTCTTACGAGTGTTTCCGTCACTTCAAGGGCCTGCTCCCCTGTATCCGGTTGTGATACCAGAAGGTCTTCAACATTTACCCCAAGCCTTGCCGCATAATTAACATCGAGGGCATGCTCGGCGTCTATGAATGCCGCTGTTCCGCCCATCTTCTGCGCCTGCGCTATGGCATTCAGGGCAAGGGTTGTCTTTCCGGACGATTCGGGGCCGAATATCTCGATAACCCTTCCTTTTGGAAATCCACCGATTCCCGTAGCGATATCGAGGGTCAGAGAACCGGTCGGTATCGCCTGTATTCCTTCCGCAACCTCGCCGGAGCCGAGCCTCATTATAGAGCCCTTTCCGAAATTTTTCTCGATCTGTGAAATGGCCATCTCCAATGCCTTGATCTTTTCCTTGTTCATCTATACGCCTCCTTTTTTATCCCATGAAAGTCTCTGAAAGTCTTTCACCGGAAACTATTGTTTTCTATTTAAGTCTAAATCCCGCTATCTTCGAATACTCCGCCCCTTCGGATTTCAAAACACTCCGCATGAGCAGAATTTCATTCACATCTATACTACCAAAAAACGCGTCCTTAAATGTATAGATTTCCTTAATAACAGGTTCGATGCCGTTTCTGTCTTTTATCCTCCCTATGGTCAGATGGGGAGAAAACTTTCTGTTCTCTTTTTCGAATCCGAGTTTCGACAAAACATCTTCTATATCCTCATAGAGCCTTTTCAACTCTTCGGATTCGTCTATTCCGATCCATAACACATTGGGGTATTTAAAATCAGGGAATGCGCCCGCACCCTTGATAGTAACAGTGAAGATATCGCGGCCGGCGCATACAGGGGCAAGTTTTTCCTGTATATCCGTTATCAAACCTTCTTTCACCTCGCCCAAGAACTTCAGCGTGATATGGATTTTTTCCGGAGCTACCCATTTAATTCCCTTAGATTTTTTATTGCACTTCTCTATAACGTCGGCAATCGAATGCCTTATATTTTGAGGGATATCTATGGCTATAAAGCATCTCATATGGTTTCGGAGATAATCTTAATTAAAAGATTAATGCCTTCCATCGCGGCATTATATTTGTTGTGGTATCTATCTCCGTGAAAACGCCTTTCCATAGCAATGATTTCTCTTCCGCTGCTCACCGCAAAATACACCAGTCCTACATCCTTGCCTTCCAACGCATCCGGCCCTAAATTACCGGTAACGGATAATGACATGTCCGTTCCGGTTTTCAGGCGGATATTTTCGGCCATAGCCTTTGCGGTCTCCCCGCTTATCACCCCGGATATTTTGATAATATTCTCATCGATACCGAGAATGCCTGCCTTTGAATCTGCGGAATAGACCACAACTCCTGAGTGGAAGACTTTTAATGCCCCCGGTATCGAGGTAATCGCGTGTGCTATAAGGCCGCCGGTGCATGACTCAGCGAGGCTCAGAGTCAAACCTCTCTCGGATAACAATGAGTTGAGCTTTTCGGCAGACTTGATTAAATCATTCTCCATATCTGTAATAGTATATTCGTAAATATTCCTGCCGACAAGTCGTCAAGCATTATGCCGAGCCCGCCGTGAAACGTCTTTTCAATGTTCCTTATGGGCGGCGGCTTTAGTATATCGAAAAATCTGAACACAAGAAAGGCTGAAATAATATATCCGACCGTTAAAGGAAGGAAGGCAACGGATGCAAGATAACCGGCAAATTCGTCAATGACTATATACTTACCGTCTTTTATTCCGGTATCTTTTTCGACGGCATGTGAACTCAGGACTCCTGCGATAAAAACCAGCGTTAATATCGCAAGCAGCGGTAGGACATCCGGCTTGAGAATCCAGACAAACGCCAGCGCCGCAAGGCTTCCGAATGTGCCCGGAGCAAAAGGAATATAGCCGATGAAAAAGACAGTGGCTATGACTTTAGATAAAAGTACCGGAATGTCTTTCATCGGCTGATATTATATCACAGGCTTTACACCTTAAACTGTCCCACTATATTCTGAAGATTAGAAGCAAGCCTTGCAAGATCGGAAGATGCGCCGGCTATCTGTTCTGCTCCTGACGATGTTTCCTTGGAAACGCTTGCGATCGTTTCTATATCTCCGCTTATCTGTTCGGATACCGTAGACATCTCTTCCGTGGCCGAAGCTATCTGCTGAACCATAGAATGCAGCTCATTGACGCTGTTCACGATATTGCGGAGCGCATCGCCTGCCTTTACCGAAAATTCAACGCCGACTTCAACCCTCTTTGTTCCTTCTTCCATGGAATGAACCGCCCTGCTTACTTCGTCCTGTATTGCCTTTATCATTTCTCCTATTTCGGATGTGGCCTTTGCCGTCCTCTCGGCAAGTTTTCTGACCTCATCCGCAACAACGGCAAAACCCCTTCCCTGCTCTCCGGCCCTCGCAGCCTCGATTGCGGCATTCAGGGCAAGGAGATTCGTCTGATCGGCTATATCGTTAATAACGCTTACTATCTCTCCTATTTGCTTGGACCTCTCGCCGAGGGAACCCATAAGCTGAGCGGACTCCCTTACGGTATCGGCAATCGCCTTAACCTCCGCTACGGATCTGTCTACGATCTGCTCCCCCTCCTGCGCTATCTTTGTGGTCTTTGTGGCGGACAACTCTATATTCGATGCGTTCTTTGCTATATCAACAACCGTCTGGGACATTTCCTCCGACGAGGTTGCGATCTGTGACGCCTTTCCCGCCTCCTCTCCGGCGCCCTTTGACATCTGCGCGGAGGTAGAACTTAATTGCTGACTTGCGGAAGCTACATTGTCCGCCGTAGACTTCACATTGATTATAATGTCCTTCAGATTTTTCACCATGATCTTCATGGCATAAAGCACGCTGTCGCCGCCCTTCCCGTCCTTGCTGTTAACGGCAGCGATATCCAGCGCGAGGTCTCCCTGAGACACCTTCCTTGCGACATCCGCCGCATACATGGGCTCTCCGCCGAGCTGTCTCCGCAGGGTGAGCGCAATCCAACCCGCCATTAAAATGCTGATAGAGATAAGGATCACACCCCCGGCAATTATCATTATCTTTGTTCTCTTTGCCGTTGAAGCGGCAGTCCTGTCAATCTCGGCGCTCTGTTTTGCCTGAAGCTCTATCAGATTGTCGAGAGCCTTAACGCTCCCCGCGCCTGAAATCAGGATAGTCTTTGAACGAAATGCCGCAGCTTCATCAATTTTTCCTGCCTCCATCAATTCAAACCACTTAGGCCGAGCCTCTTTGTAAGCGGCATATATCTCGCTCAGCTCTTTCAATGCCTGCTTCATCTCACCGGTGAGATTCACGGCTGCGTATAGTTTCAGGTTTTCATCCATGATACCGAACCATTTCGAACTTTCATCGATTATCTTCTTGCGCGATGCAGGGTCGGTTACCGCGACATATTGCGAAATGCCGAAGCGCAGCTTCCACATTGCATCCTGCGTGTTTGCAAGGTATTTCGTGGCAAGTACGCTGCCCTCGTTCATTTCACCGAGCATTGACGACAAACTAACGGCAGTCAAAAAACCGATCAGGACAATCACAACGGCAAAAAGACCGGTGCTGCCTACAAACAACGTCATTCTTCCTTTTACGGTCATATTCTTAAACATGCCTCTCCTCCTGAAAACTATGACTTGCGTCTTCTTTTAACCATTATATTACATATTTTCCTTAAAAACTACTTTTTTTAGAGGGAATTTTTTTGCCCTATTTTTTCCCATAATCCGCAGCCGAACATTTATATAGATAAGGCAGGCATGGATGAAAAGCCTTTAGCAGTGATACCTTAGCGCCGAACCCTCCCGCCGTTTAAGGGCAACTTCAGCATCACCTTTAAATTAAACAAATTAAACAGGCAATCCGATAATTTCATCACATTGATAAAGGCTTTGAAGCCGTGCCTGCTTTATCTTGACTGCGGATTCTAACCGGGTTTACGAAACCGTCGTTTTTCTGTTATTTTAAAAAATGCAGGAAGAGATATTAGAAATAGTCGATAGAGACGGAAAGACCCTCGGAACGGCCCCGCGCTCAAAGATACACGGCAATCCATCATTAATACATAAAGTAGTCCATGTCCTCGTTTTCAATGAGGCAGGAGAACTCCTTTTACAGAAACGCTCGATGAATAAGGATGTAGCGCCCGGCAAATGGGATACCTCTGTGGGAGGACATGTGCCTGCCGATGAAAATCTAATAGAGGCCGCAAAAAGAGAGATGGAAGAGGAACTGGGAATCGTCTCCGACGGCATAAAGTTCCTTTACTCATATATCCATTCCAATGCCTACGAAACGGAAATGGTCTTCTCTCATTCATGCATACACAACGGCCCTTTCCCGTTTAATCAGGAAGAAATCGACGACATAAAATTCTGGAGCATCGCCGAGATCAAAAATGCGATGGGACAGGGCATTTTAAGCGACAATTTCGAGTCGGAGATAGACAAATACCTTACCTCTCGCAATATAGCCGGTTAGCGCCGCAGTTTGACAACCGCCTCAAAAGGATGTAAATTTAAATTACCTATGAGTGAAAAATTTTTTATAGTTTTTATCATGTCTGCGTTTATCCTGTTACCGCTGACCATGCAGGCTGAGCAGAAACTCGAAAAAGCCACTTTTGCCGGAGGATGCTTCTGGTGCATGGAGCCGCCGTTTGAAAAACTCGCCGGCGTGGTAGAGGTAATATCGGGCTACACAGGCGGGCACAAGGCAAATCCCACATACGAAGAGGTCTCCGCAGGAAAGACAGGCCATGTTGAAGCAATCCAGATTACTTACGACCCTTCAAAAGTTTCGTATTCCAGACTCCTCGATGTCTTCTGGAGGCAGATAGACCCGACAGATGGAGGCGGACAGTTTGTTGACAGGGGACAGCAATATAGAAGCGCTATCTTTTATCATAATGAAGAACAGAAACGCCTCTCGGAAAAATCAAAGGTAGAGATGCAGAAATCAGGAAGGTTTTCAAAGACCATAGTTACCGAAATAATCAGGGCATCGGTATTTTATAAGGCAGAAGAATATCATCAGGATTACTACAAAAAAAATCCGATCCGTTATAAATTTTACAGATTCAATTCAGGCCGCGATCAATTCCTGAATAAAGTATGGACGAAGGAAATAGAAAAACCGGATAGCGGGGGCAAAAAATACATGAAACCGTCAAAAGAAGAATTAAAAAAGAAACTGACTCCGCTTCAATATAAGGTCACGCAGGAAAACGGCACGGAAAAACCGTTTAAAAATGAATACAATGACAATAAAAAAGAAGGCATCTATGTCGATATCGTCTCAGGCGAACCGCTTTTCAGCTCTATCGATAAATATGACTCAGGCACCGGATGGCCGAGTTTCACGAAGCCGCTCGTTCCTGAAAACATTGTGGAAAGAGAAGACAGAGGCTTTTTTACTAAGAGAACGGAAGTAAGGAGCAAACACGCGGATTCCCACCTCGGCCATGTATTCAATGACGGCCCAAAGCCTACAGGACTCAGATACTGCATGAATTCAGCCGCCCTCAGATTTATCCCGAAAGAAGACCTCGAAAAAGAGGGATATGGGGCATTCAAAAAACTCTTCCGGAAATAACTAAACATCGATGGGAAGGCATTGTATTGTAGCGGCTTTAGCAGCTCAAAGTTTCGCCGTGATGGCGAAACTGAGCTGGTACCTCGGAGACGGGCATGGATGTCCGTCGAGAATGAGCGGAAATGCTATGCCTTCCCAGCGATTATACCCCTCTTTTGTCAGGACCATAAATATATTTGTGCAATTGAATATTCAACCTTACAGACAGCCTGTCCTCTATTATCCACTGCGAAAGGCTTTCAGGAGACAAGATGCCGTAGGCAGGCGAAAGCAGGATTTTACATTTATCTATTAACGCATAATCCTCTATAAACTCCTTAATCCATTCGTAATCCTCCCTGTCCATAACAACGAATTTAACCTCGTCATGAATCCTGAGATGCTTAAGATTCTTCAAATCCATTTTATCGAACATGCCGCTCTTTGGCGTCTTGATGTCCATGATAATAATCGCCCTCTTATCCACATCCCTTATGTTTTCGCTGCCGTTTGTTTCGAGCAGGACGGTAAACCCGCTGTTGAGAAGTTTCTCCATCAGGAGGAATGTATCTTTCTGCATCAAGGGCTCGCCGCCGGTTATTTCGACAAGGTTTATTCCATAACTGTCTGCGGATTTGGTTATCTCGTCTTCCGACATCTCGATGCCTTCTTCATAGGCGTAGGTAGTATCGCAATATGCGCACCTGAGATTACAGCCTGTAAGCCTTACGAATACGCACGGCAGTCCGGCATATGACGACTCGCCCTGAATGCTCGTAAATATTTCACAAACCTTCATTTAAAACTTAAACCCCGACTCTATAACCTTACCGCTTTTATCCGTCACAACTTTCGCCGCGAACTTCTCTCCCGCCATAAAGGAATATGACAACTCCTTCCATGTAACAACAGTCTTTTTGTCATCCCGTTTTACCTCGGCATAAGGATATTTGGCGAAATATAAAAAATTCCGAACCGCCCTTGTCTTCCTGGATTCTAAAACCGCGGGGTCATTGTTGTTCATATCATATTTTTCATGGATGCAGACCTTTTGCGTGAACAGATCCGCAAAGCCGGTTTTAACCTCGTCGCCGGATTTCACAAGAAACCACCACCTCAGAAAATCGTTAGGAAGCGGATAAATCTTATAAATATTGGCATCCACCTTTGTCTTAAGGAACTTTTTCGTCTCCTTTTGCAGATACGCCCTGCCGCCCACGTAACCCGCAAGCAGCATAATCGTAACGCCGGCTATTACCGCCGCCTTTGCTCTGTTCAGCCTTCCCGCGATAATACACAGCAGCAGACCGACGCTTATATACGGGTCTATTATAAATGTGAGGTCGAGCGAATACTGGTTCCAATCGAACGGCGATAAAATCCGCGTACCGTATTGATTGGTGAGATCCATCAAAAGATGCGTGCCGTATGCCAAAAATGAAATCGACCAGCAATAAAAAAATCCGCACTTATTCCTGAAGATAAAGGCCATTAAGGCAGGAAACGCGGCAAGGGCGAGTATCCCATGCGTAATACCCCGATGATACCTTAGAAAGACATCGGTTCCCCATAAATAGGTTATATAATCGAGATCGGGCGCAATTGCCGAAAAAAGCAGAATAAATAACGCCGCCTTTCTTTTAAAACCGAACTGATGCAGCACTATCCCGGAAAGGGTATGGGTTACCGGATCCATGTTTGTAATATACCATAATTGTAGTTATGCTTTACCTTATGTAGGAACGGGGACAGTCCCCTCAAATTCCATCGCATTGATAAAGGCTTTGAAGCCGTGCCTGCTTTGCCGTAATTGTGTTAAAATTCAGCTTATGGATATACACCAACTCAAGGTATTCGCTTCGGTATTCAGAAACAAAGGCTTTTCCAGAGCATCGAAAGAGCTTTATCTCAGCCAGCCGACAGTCAGCGACCATATAAAGACCCTCGAAGAAGAATTAGGCTGCAAACTCTTCGACAGGCTCGGCAGGACTATCATCCCGACAAAAGAAGCGGAAGTCCTATATATTCATGCCGTCGAAATCATAGAAAAAGCAGATACTATTAAAGACGTCCTCAGCCGGTTAAAAAAAGAGATTGCCGGCGAGGTGATTATCGGCGCAAGCACCATCCCCGGCACATACCTCATGCCGTCCATCATGGCCGATTTTCAAAAGAAACATCCTTCGATCTCTTTCCAGATAATGATATCCGACTCAAAGGGCATTGTCGAAAAGGTTCTGAGTCACGAACTGCTCATAGGCATCGTTGGCTCGCGGCTGACCGATGCATCCATAACTTACGCGCCTTTCATGGAAGACGAACTGATAGCCGTATCTTCCCCATCTCTGATAAACAAAAACAAACTTATACTGAAGGAGCTATTCGGATATCCCATGATACTGCGCGAGGAGGGTTCCGGCACGAGAAGGGAGACTGAAAAAATTCTCGAAAGTGAAGGCGTCGCGCTCAAAGACATAAAAATAGCCGGGATATTCGGTTCCACGGATGCGATAAAGCAGGCGGTAAAGGCGGGAATGGGGATTTCTATAGTCTCAAAGTTCTCCGTTAAAGACGAACTGAAATTCAAGCTGTTGAAAGAAATAAAGATAACAGGAATGGAAATGAAAAGAAATTTTTTTATCGTGTCCCATAAAAAAAGGACTCTGCCGCCCGCATACAACCTGTTTTTGGAGCATATAAAATCGCGCTCCAAAGATTTCTGACGGTATCGGTCTGCCGCTTATCCTTTATTTTCGAGTTCCGTCTTCAGCCTTAACCCCACCTTGTCCATTACCAGTTTCAGCACGCTGAAATATGTCCTCAGCTCATCCGTATCCGGGTTGATGTTGTCCTTGCCGTCCTTCAGATAACCGAAGCTCGTCTTTCCGGTGCTTTTGTTGAACCTGATTATCAGCTCATACATCGCCATACAACGCCTCCTTTAATATTAAGCAATTTCCGGAATTATAATACATTTCGGAGTTTTTGGTATAGAAACCTTGCACTAAATTTATAACTTCAGGTTGACAGGATGAACGGATAATGTTAAAAATAAGTATGCGCTTGAAAGCGATAATCGTAATCCTGTCGATACTGCTGTCCATATTTGCTCCTGTCTCATTTGAGATAACCTTTACGGATAGCGGCAGAGTATCGGTAATAGCAACCCTCGATGTTTGTCATGCAAAAAGTCCGATGTCGCCGGCAACTCCGGATATGCCTGTAATCAACGAAAGTCAATGCGCATCATGCATCATTGATTTTGCCGGTCTTATTAAATTATCAAACCCTCATTCCAGGCATTTTCTTATAACCTTTCAAAAAGAGCAGCCTCCAAGATCGTAGTCAATCAATTTCGAAGACTGAGAGCGTTTTAGTCTTAAGGCAGGCCTTGTCTGCCTTATTCATAGGATTGTCCTTTAAGGACATCCTCCCCGTTTGACTCGGCTCCGCTTCGGAAATCCTATGCGTTACTTAAAGATATTCTTGGAGCGGAGCCGCTTTTTTACGCTTAACAACTGCCCATTGGGCATTCAAACACCATTAGGGAGGTATCACAGGTATGCAGGAAAAAGAAATTAACGAAGGCGTTTCAAGAAGGAACCTGATGCTCGGCGCAGGCACATTTGCGCTCGGCGCGGCAGTTACGCAATTTGCAGGAATGGCGTCAAAAGCAGAGGCAGCGCCTCAGAAATGGCCGTGGCCGTATGAGAAACTTGACCCCGCAAAGACGGCAGAGCTTGCTTATAACGAATGGTACAGGGTGTTCTGCGGCGCGGCTGTGATCAGCAGTATTTTCAGCCAGCTTGCGGAGAAAATAGGAGAGCCGTATAAATCATTCCCCGTGGATCCGTTTATCGTGCTTGAAGGAGGCATGGCAGGTTGGGGAACTATATGCGGTTCTATTGCAGGAGCCAATATAGCGTCAAACCTCATCATCGGACCGAGAATTGCCGGCCCTGATTGCGAACATGGACATGTAATCGGATCGAATATAAACAAGTGGTATGGGGATACTAATCTGCCGGTATATGTTCCTAAAAACCCAAAGGCAAATAAAGAGAGCATAGTCAGAACCACAAGCAATTCGCCCCTTTGCCATATATCCGTAGGCAGATGGATGAAGGCATCCGGATATCCGTTAGCCGGCAACGAAAGGAAAGACAGATGCGCGAGAGTTGCGGCAAGCGTTGCCTATAAGCTTGTTGAAGACCTTAACGCGTGGAAAGACGGAAAATATAAAGAGGGCGTACAATGGAACGCCGCAAAGAATTTCGGCATAACAGGACAGCAGAACTGTACCGACTGCCACGGCTCGAATATCCCGACGCCTCCGAAGGCAAAAAAGTAATCGACAAAACACTTAAGGAGGGCGGGCGCAATGCCCGCCCTCCTTTATTTTTTAAGCCATAGTCTATATCTATTGCCATTTAGACATTTATCTATAAAAACTATTGGAAAATCCTATCTGAAAACTAATAGCATATCTTAAGATACTTAATAAACGGAGGAATAATGTTCATCGATGCGAAAGGACTTGCATGTCCCAAACCCGTAATATTGGCTGAAGATGCGCTGTCAAAAATAAGCGAAGGGATAGTTGACATACTCGTCGACAATGAGGCTTCTGTGAACAACTTAAACCGTTTTGCCTCAAAAAACGGCATGTATTCCGAAACGATAAAAGAGGACTCTTACTGGCGTGTAAAGATCGTGAAAGGTTATCCATGCGAATTGCCGGGCAAAGAGCCGCCAAAGGGGACTGTCCCAGATTTACGGACGGAGCAGCGCGGAGTCGTAGAATCGGGACTGTCCCCGAAACAAGAATCGGCAAAAGAACTTTTACTTATAGTCGCCTCGGACAGCATGGGAAAGGACGAGGAACTCGGGAAAATGCTGATGAAAGGCTTCTTCGAGACAATGAAGGTCTATAAAGAACTGCCTCATACCCTATTTTTCCTGAACGCGGGTGTCAGATTGACAACTGTGAATGAAGACATTTATCCCATTATTAGAGAAATTGCCGATATGGGCGTCGAGGTTTTCACCTGCGGAACATGCCTTAAATACTACAATCTCGAATCGGAGCTTAAAGTAGGATTCAGGGGGACGACAAATCATATAGTCGAAGGAATGAAAGACTTCAAAAAAACCGTATGGATAGGATAATTAGTCTTTAAAAATAAAACCTTGCCAATCTTTTAGGCGACACGCCTAAATAATAAAGAGTTATCAAAGCCCGGTTCCTCAAGGTACACCGGATAACTCCTTCTTTTTCCCATCTGCGTGGAGATGTCATTACCTTTTCATGTACGATGCGAATTTTATCGCCCCGCCTTTTAATCTCCCTCATTATCTCTACATCCTCCATTAAAGGGACATCCGGAAAACCGCCCAACCCCTCAAAATATTCCTTTTCTGCAAAAATGGCCTGATCTCCATAAGGTATATGTGTCAGCCGGGTTCGGATATTAACCGCCGATTCGATTATCCTGAACACAAACCTCTCCGATTTTATTCCGAGATTAAAAGCCCCGCACTTATATCCCTTCTCTACTGCAGAAAAAATATCATCGAGCGCATTCTCCGGAAGCCCGGTGTCCGCGTGCAAAAACAGCAGTATATCGCCGCCCGCAATGGATGCGCCTTTATTCATCTGTTTTGCGCGGCCTTTCTCAGAGGTCGCTTTTATCACGTCGTTATCTTGTATTGCTTTTATGGTTTTTCCTTCAGGGTCTGCGTCAACGACTATTATTTCGATATCTCCATTATATTCAAGCCTGAAAATACCTTTGATTGTCTGATTGATAATGGACATCTCATTCCAAACCGGAATGATTATTGAAATTCTATGCCTCTCTTTCATTCTGAGCGCACAAAAGGCGTGATTATAAACCCGCTTAATCCCTGCCACTTTCTTTCCCGCAGCACAGGCAGGCCTATCGTAATGGTCAAAGTATTATCTCTTTTCTTGAATGTGCCGTTCAAACGATCCCATAAGGACAGGGTGCTCGTAAAATTGGAATTGAGTTCGCGAAGCTCTATCGAGTGGTGAACCCTGTGCATATTAGGCGTTACGATAAAGGCGCGGATTACGCGGTCCCACTTTTCGGGAATTCCAAGGTTGCTGTGGTGAAAAAGTATCGCGATATTCAAAACAAGCTCGTATAATGCCAGTTGCGCAAAGCTCATGCCGAGCAGCACAATGATCGGAAGCCTGATGAAGGTAGAGAGTATAAGCTCTCCGGGATGAAATCTCAGCGCGGTGGTAGTATCCATTTCTATATCTGAATGATGCGCCCTGTGAAAACGCCATAAAAAAGAGAGCCTATGATTTGCCATGTGCCAGAAATACATGTAGATGTCAAAAAGTATAAAGGCTGTTATCCATTCGGCATAATACGGAAGGCGCAGGACATTCAAAAAACCTAAAGAACGTGCGTCGGCCCATCCGGCTGCCGACAAAGTTATGCCGGCTAATAAGATTCCCGTCAGCAGGCCGTTCAATAAGGCTGTAACAATATGCGGGAACGCGTGTCTCATCCTCTGCTTACGGCCCTTGAAATGCGGATACACGCCTTCGAGAAAAAAAATGATCACCAATGCCGGGACGATAAAGACAAGCTTCTTATCCATAGGCAGCTCGCCCGCTTACAGATCCCATACAGGTAAAACCGTTTCCGGCGGTGCAGCCGTAGCAGTGGCTTCCCACCTTTATCTTCCTGTCGCCGAGCGCGGAATAATCGAAATCATTAATATGATCGGGACCGTCATTTACAGAAACATTCAACATCTGGTTGAAGTCGCAATCAAAAAGCCTTCCGTCCCATCCGACATTTACAAGATGCCTGCACATCAACCCGTTCAGGGTATCGGAATTGAAAGAGTTCGTCAGCTTTTCCATGTAGCTCTCGAAGCTTTCCGTATAAACCAACGATTCCCTGAACCTGCCTACAGGCATGTTGGTAAACGCGTAAAGCCTGTTGAAGGAAATCCCGAACCTGCTGAAAAGCTCCCTTTTATACGCGTCTTCCAGCGCCTGCTGCGAGGGGGCTATAAAATCGCCGGCCGGATTATAAACAAGGTTCAGCTTCAGCATGGAATCTATCCCGTAACCGAGATTATTGAGCATCTTCAATGCCTCGATGGATTTTAAAAATGTGCCGTTCCCCCTCATCCTGTCTACATTATCCGCAAGATAACACGGAAGCGAAGCGGTGATCTCCACGCGGTTTTCTTTATAAAATTCAGGGAGGTCTCTCATTCCATGCTCAAGCATTATAGCCAGATTAGTGCGGCATATTATGTGTTTTCCCGCATTTTCAGCTTCCGATACGAGATGCCTGAAATAGGAATTCAACTCCGGAGAGCCGCCGGTTATATCGACCGTCTCGATGGGATTTTCTCTCAAAACGTCCAAAACCGCTTCGACCGTTTCACCGTCCATCATCTCATCCCTGTAAGGCCCTGCCTCTACATGGCAGTGAGTGCAGGAAAGATTGCATTTATAACCTAAATTGACCTGAAGGGTCTTTATGTCAATCGCTCTGAGCGGCTCCGACCGGACGCTTATTACCGTTTCCTCAAAATTCATAACAGTTATTATAACAACTCCGGCTTGCTTAAAAGAAGCTCGCTAATCCATAGTCGGAGCGTCTCACATGTAGAGCAGGGTTCGACTACAATCCGTAATAACATATAGTGCCGGCCTGCTTCAACGCCTTTATAAGTGTTGTTTTTTATGCAAAACGAAGATGCTGTATGCTTCATCAATATAGATGCCGCCGATGCGGGAGACGGACATAGGAGTATGTGGTTAAAGAGTTCTGCTGATAAAGTCATCGAAGCAAACCGGCACTATATGCTTAGATTACGTTTATGGTTTTGATTGCCTGCGGTTTTCGAGTATGACATAATATATAAAGCACACATGAACATAAGAATGACAAAAAATACCTATAAAAAAACTGCGCTTGTAATTATAATCATGGGCACCATCGCCGTATTCAGGATATTCCTTCTCGACCGGTATTTAAGTCTCGACTATATCAAAGAATCGCAGCAGGGATTTGCGGTATTGTATTCGGAACACCGCATCGCCGTCATAGCCGCGTATATGCTTATTTACATTTTTGTAACCGGACTTTCCCTGCCGGGCGCCACCGTAATGACGCTTGCAGGAGGCGCCCTGTTCGGCTTATGGGTCGGCGCAATCGTAATATCCTTTGCGAGCACATTAGGAGCAACGCTCGCATGCCTTATTTCGAGATTCTTATTACGGGACTGGGTGCAGTCTAAATTCGGAGATAAGCTTTCCGAAATAAATCAGGGCATCGAAAAGGAGGGTCTGTTTTATCTTTTCACTCTCAGGCTTATACCGGCATTCCCTTTTTTCGTAATCAACCTCCTCATGGGACTAACAAAGATGCCTATATTCACATTTTACTGGATCTCGCAAATAGGAATGTTCCCGGCAACGCTTGTCTATGTGAATGCGGGCAAGGAACTGGCAAAAATCGACTCTCTTTCCGGCATTCTCTCTCCCCCGTTAATAATTTCCTTTGTTATACTCGGACTGTTTCCCATTGCGGCAAAAAAGGCAGTCGCCTTTTATAAATCCGGACGGGGCGGTCTATAGCTATGGCTTCCTATGATTTCGATATAGGGATTTTGGGCGGAGGAGCCGCAGGACTTACTGTTGCGGCAGGAGCGGCAAGGCTCGGCGCAAAAGTACTTCTGATAGAAAAAGACGACAGGCTCGGAGGGGACTGCCTGCACTTCGGGTGCGTGCCGAGCAAAACGCTTATTAAAACAGCCGGCGTATATCACCTTATGAAAAACGCGGCCAAATACGGGCTCCCGCAGGGCGAAATCGGACCCGTTGATTTCAGGGACGTATCCGGCAGGATCAAATCCATCATAGGCATTATCCAAGAACACGATTCCGTTGAAAGGTTCTGTAAGCTCGGCGCAAAAGTGGAATTCGGACGTGCTTTTTTCATCGATGAGCATTCGATAGATTTAAACGGCAAAAAATATTCCGCTAAATACTGGGTAATAGCCACAGGATCGTCCCCGTCTATTCCAAAGATCGACGGTCTGGATAAAACGCCTTATCTGACGAACAGGGATATTTTCTATCTTGATAAGCTTCCGGCATCCATTGTCATTCTCGGCGGCGGGCCTATATCCGTAGAAATGGCGCAGGCCTTCAACCGTCTCGGCACAAAGGTTACCGTTGTGCAGCACGGCGCTCAAATACTGAACAAAGAAGACCGGGATATGGCAGATGCCGTAATGAAAGTCATGACCGCCGAAGGAGTGAAATTTTATCTCAATGCGGATGTTTTAAGCGTCAAAGAATCCGGAACTGAAAAAGAAGTTTTGATCAAACAAAATGAAAATACCGTCACAATCAGGGCTGAAGCTATCCTCGTTGCAGCAGGCAGAGACGCGAATATTAAGGATTTGGGGCTCGATAAAATAGACGTGGAGTTCGAAAGAAAGGGATTGAAGGTTGACGCCCGATTGCGGACAAACCATAAGCATATCTACGGAGCCGGAGACGTTATAGGGGGCTATCAATTCACGCACGCGGCGGGTTATGAAGGAGGCATAGTAATAAGCAACGCTGTTTTTCATATCCCGAGGAAAACGGATTATACCTTTTTCCCGTGGTGCACCTACACCGATCCTGAACTTGCAAACATAGGAATGAATGAAAAAAACGCAAAGGCCGCAGGCATAAAATACTCTGTCCGGACGGAAGAGTTCACGGCAAACGACAGGGCGCTTGCCGAAGGAGAACATACAGGCAGGATAAAAATGATATTAAATTCAAAAGAGAGGCCTATCGGCGTTCAGATATTAGGCCCTCGCGCAGGCGATTTAATAAGCGAATGGGCTGCCGTTATGAACGGAGGCGTAAAACTCACGACGCTCGCATCTTCCGTGCATCCGTATCCGACCCTCGGCGAGATAAATAAAAAAATCGCGGGAACATTCCTGTCTGAAAAATTATTTTCCGGAAAAACAAAAAAAATCCTCAAACTCTTTTTCGGCCTGAGAGGAAGCGCATGCCGGCAGGACTGAAAAAACCGGCCCTCGGCGTATTTTTCAGAGTCCCCGAATCAGGCAGGGTCAAAAAACGACTTGCCGCTGAAATAGGAGAAACCGCTGCATTACAGGCGTATGACTCCATGCTTTCAGCGACAATGGACAAAATATCGGGACTTACCGCAATCGATATCTACGGCTTTTACGAAGGAGACGCCGCAAGACTGAAAGAACTGCCTTTTGAAATTTCATTTATCCGTCAGCATGGAAATGACCTCGGAGAAAGAATGGCTGATGCATTCGCACTGCTCTTTGGGAAAAAACATGAAAAGGTTACGCTCATCGGCTCCGATTCTCCTGACCTGCCCTTATCTTTCATTACCGCCGCGTTTGAAAGTCTCGATGCGTCCGACCTTGTTTTAGGTCCTTCGGAGGACGGCGGATATTATCTCATAGGCATGAAAAAATTAATTGAAGGTATTTTCAAAGGCGTTAAATGGGGAACGGAAGATGCGCTGAAACACACAATCGCCAATGCAGACGATGCGGGAATAAACTATTCCCTTCTTCCGGAATGGTACGACATAGACGACCTCGAATCGCTGAAGCGCTGGGAAAATCTAACACTTTCTTGATTCTTCTTTGCCGTAAGGGGAAAGGGTTCTCAACTCCTTTATTATCGGCGGCATCATCTCAATAACCTTATCCACCTCGCCTTCCGTGTTGTACCGGCTTAAAGAAAACCTTATGGAGCCGTGAATAGCGGTATACGGGATGCCCATAGCCCTTAAGACATGGCTCGGCTCAAGGGAACCGGAACTGCATGCGGAGCCCGATGAAGCGCATATGCCGTATTCGTCGAGCCTTAGGAGTATAGCCTCTCCCTCAACATAGTTAAAGCTGATATTGGTCGTATTGGGCAGACGGTTTTCGGTATCGCCGTTTACCTGCGCGTCCGGACATGATTTAAGCAAAGCCCCTTCGAGTCTATCCCTCAATCTTTTGAGGTAATCCGCCTCTTTATCGAGATGTTCTTTTGCCGACTCGCATGATTTTCCGAGCGCGATTATAGATGCCGTGTTCTCCGTGCCGGCCCTCCTCCCCCGCTCCTGATGACCGCCGATTATGTAAGGATAAAAACGGGTGCCTTTCCTCACATAAAGCGCGCCTATGCCTTTAGGGGCATGCAGTTTATGACCGGAAATAGAAAACATATCAACCGGCAGATCCTTAACATTTATAGGAATCTTTCCCGCGACCTGCACGGCATCCGTGTGAAAGAGAATATTCCTTTCACGCAGCATACCGCCTATAGCAGTTATCGGAAAAATGACTCCGGTTTCGTTATTGGCATACATTACGGATACGACTGCGGTATCGTCATCTATTGCCTTTAAGAATGCGTCCATGTCGAGCCTGCCCGAATTGTCCACGGGAATAAATGTAATGCGGTATCCTTTTCTTGAAAGGTGTTTGCAGAAATTAAGGACAGCGGGGTGTTCCACCCTCGTTGTTATCACATGCCTTTTCTGAGGATACGACTCCACTGCGCTCATCAGCGCGGTGTTGTCGCTTTCGGTGCCGCAGCTCGTAAATATTATTTCCTCCGGCTCCGCCCCGATAAGGCCTGCGACCTTTGCCCTCGCTTCTTCTATCTTTCTGTGAAGCTGTCCTCCGAATGTGTGCATGCTGGAAGGGTTGCCGTAAAATTCGCTGAAATATGGAAGCATCTCCTCCAGCACTTCAGGCGCTACGGGAGTTGTTGCGTTATTATCAAAGTATATCGGTTTCATTCCGTCTCCACGACGATATTTTCATCCACGAGTTCTTTCAGTTTTTCCTGAATATTACTCATGGTAACGCCTCCCATCGGGCATCCGACGCACATTGCCCTCATGGCTACGGTAACTTTATTCCCGTCTATGTCTATAAGCTCGATGTCTCCTCCGTCGGCCTGAAGCCTCGGCCTTATCTCCTTTTCGATAACATCCTGAATTAAGGCTATCTTCTGAAGGTTTGTCAGTTTTTTCTTTACCGCCGGCATTTCCGGCATTTTTATATGCCATATGTCCTTCAATATCTCTTCTATCCGGGGTATGCACGAGCCGCAGCCGCCTCCTGCCTTTGTGTAATCGGTTATCTCCTCAACAGTAGTCAAATGATTTTCTATGGCGACCCGCCGTATCTTTTCCTCGGTAACCTCAAAGCACTGACAAACGAGTTTTTCCTTTTCCTCCGGCGGGATTATTTCTCCCTTGTAATCGGCAATAGCCGCCTCCAGTGCCTCCCTTCCCATAACCGAGCAGTGCATCTTTTCCTTCGGCAGTCCGCCTAAATATTCCGCAATGTCCTGATTGGTCACTTCGATAGCCTCGTCCAATGTCCTGCCCTTTATCATCTCTGTAAGGGCCGACGAACTTGCTATGGCGGATGCGCAGCCGAAGGTCTGGAACTTCGCGTCGATGATCCTGCCTGTCTCTTTATCGACCTTCAAGGTAAGTCTAAGCGCGTCACCGCAGATAATGCTGCCTACCTCGCCGACGGCATCGGGGTTCTCTATCTCCCCGACGTTCTTGGGATGAAGGAACAGGTCTTTGAGCTTCTTAGTGTACTCCCACATAATCTATTTTTATCAGAGATTGGGAGATCTGTCAATTCCGATGTTACTTTATCACCCTTTTTCTCATAAGCCTGAAAGGATACGGGGCAAAAATAACGGCGACGGCTAAAATCCAGAGGATATCCCATGCCGCTGCCGACACGAGTCCGGATGAGAATGATCTCGTAATATTCACGAGATGATAGAGCGGCGTGAAAAAGGCTATCTTGGACACGACAGGCGGTAGAGTATCGACCGGGAAAAAGATCCCGGAAAAGAGAAACATAGGGGTCATAAAAAGGGTATAGAAATAATTGAACGAATCTATTCCCGGCACGATTGCCGCGAATATTACGGATATTTCGGCAAATATGAGACCGCTTATGAAAAGGACGGGAATGGAAAGAATTATTACAGGCGAATCCACAAGCCCGAAAAGGGATATCACTATCATGATTATACTCCCGTAAAGCAGGCTCTTTGTAGCGCCCCACATCAGCTCGCCCGCGATGAGATCGTCTATGTTCACCGGAGCGGCTAAAATCGCGTCGAATGTCCTCTGGTAGGTCATTCTTACGTATGTCCCGTAAGTGCATTCGTACGTCGCAGCGAACATGGCGGATGAAGCGATTATGCCCGGGGCTATGAATCTTATATACGGCACGCCGTTTATCTCTTTGACAAAGGCCCCGAGGCCGAGGCCCAAGGCCGCGAGATAAAGCACCGGCTCCACAAAATTAAGCGCTATGCTCGATTTATAGAGCTTTGTGTAAACCGTAAAATTCCTCTGCCATACCCTGAACGCCCTTCTAAGTTTCAAGCGGCCTCCTCTGCGAGTCTTTGACCGGTAAGTTTCAGATACACGTCTTCGAGGTTTCCTCCGTGCGTTTCCATAAGCGTTTCAGGAGAACCGACGGTCACGATCCTGCCTGAGTCCATAATCGCCACCCTGTCGCAAAGCCTTTCGGCCTCTTCCATGTAATGCGTCGTGAGTATGAGCGTTGTGCCCTCAAACTTCAAATTATCGAGCATATCCCATACGGAACGCCTGCTGTGCGGGTCGAGCCCGACGGTCGGCTCATCGAGTATCAACAGTTCCGGATTGTTTATCAATGCCCGCGCAAGCAGCAGCCTTCTCTTCATGCCGCCCGAAAGGTCCCTGATATTCACATCGGTCTTTTCTTTCATTGCCGTAAATTCGAGGAGTTTAGATGCAAGCGGTGATGAAAGTCTTTTCGGAATATCGAAATATCTCGCGTAGACGATCAGGTTTTCTAAAACCGTAAGGTCCGGATCGAGATTATCATCCTGCGGCATAACTCCGATCTTAGCCTTTATGCCGGAAGGATTTTTCGTCACATCCATGTCGAATACCCGCACATTACCCGCGGTGGGCGGCATAAAACAGTGAATTATCTTCATCACGGTCGTCTTTCCCGCGCCGTTCGGCCCTAAGAATCCGAAGCATTCGCCTTTTTTTATCTCAAAGTCGATGCCGTCCACGGCGCGGAGGGAGCCGTAATCCTTTATCAAGCCCTTTGCCGAAACAATGTCCATATGCTTATAATTATAATCTACTTTGCGATAATCTCGTAAGATACCGGAGGATATATTTATGGAAAAGCTGAAGGTCTTATTCCACGTGAATGAAAACGAAAAATGGAATGCGGCGCTTGGAAATATTACAAATCTCTTTAAAGACGTAGGCGATGAAGGCGCGGATGTGGTAGTTCTTGCAAACGGCCCGTCCGTCGCGGCCTTTATCGACGCCGACAAAGTCGATCAAATGAAAGCCCTCGCGGAAAGGAGCGTAAAATTTTTAGCGTGCAGGAATTCCTTGAAAAAAATGTGCGCGGAAGGCACGGTATGCATAGATGAAAACAGCCTACCGCGCTTTATAGATATTGTTCCGGCGGGAATAACCGAAATAATCAAAAGGCAACATGACGGCTATGCGTATGTAAAGCCCTGAAAATTTTAAAATATCCGAACGGTATCTGTTAAACCGATTATCTCCTTCCGCCGCCGCCGAATCCGCCGCCGCCTCTGCCTCTGCCGCCGCCGAATCCCTTTCTCTCTCTCTGGAAACCGCCCCTTTCTTTAGGCTGCTGGGGTCTCGCTTCCGATACCACGAGAGTCCTCTCCATAAATGCCTTTCCGTTCAGCGCCGCTATCGCTTCGGCCGCGCCCTCATCCGATTGCATCTCCACAAAACCGAACCCTCTCGGCCTTCCTGTCTGCGCGTCGGTTATAATCTTTGCCGAATCGACTTCCCCGTAACTTGAAAAGAGCTCTTTGATATCGGCCTCCGTAGCGTTAAACGAAAGGTTTCCTACATAAATCTTTTTAGCCATAACAGACACCTCCAAAAAATCCATAGAGTTTCCAAAGTCCCTATGGTCCGGCAGCTTCAAAAGCTTAAATTAAGCATACACTAAAATCGGTTTGATTGTATAGAGGAAAAAATAAGGCGCAAAAAAAAAGCCCCCCTGCGTTACAGGGGAGCTTTTTTACGGACAATTAAAGTTTAACTACGTTGATTGCCTTCGGCCCTTTAGGACCTTTCTCGACATCAAAGCTGACCGCATCTCCTTCAGCAAGCGACTTGAATCCGTCGCCCTGAATGGAAGAATAGTGGACAAACACGTCGCTGCCGTCTTCGCTTGTGATAAAGCCGAATCCCTTGGACTCGTTGAACCACTTCACCGTACCCTTCGCCATCTTGGACTTACCTCCTTGCTCATGTACTAAAGTTTCAGAAAGACTTGCCGAATAAAAAAAGCCGCAAAGCTAAAAGTCTTTGCGGCCTCGTCAGTTACAAAAACTTCTAAAACTTCAAAATGAGAATGCCACATCCCCA
>MHDU01000072.1 GCA_001803635.1 Nitrospirae bacterium GWB2_47_37
GAGATAAGGCAAAAGGCGCAGACCTTTATGTAACCCTCGAACCCTGCTGCCATAAGGATAAAAGAACGCCTCCATGCACCGGAGCGATCATAAATTCAGGAATAAAAAAAGTCTTTATCGCTATGAAAGACCCCAATCCAAAGGTTTCGGGCAAGGGCATTGAAGAGTTAAAAAAACACGGCATTACCGTTGTTAATGGGATTTTTGAGGATAAGGCAAAAATACTTAACGAGGCGTACATAAAATACATCACTACAAAAACTCCTTTTGTGATACTAAAGACAGCCATGACCCTTGACGGCAAGATCGCCACGCCGGAAGGTCAATCAAAATGGATAACCGGAGAAGCCGCGCGGAAGATCGTCCATCAAATGCGGAGCAGCGTTGACGCCATTTTAACTGCTGTTGGAACCGTCAAGGCAGATAATCCTGAGCTGACGGCAAGGATAAGGGGCGGCAGAAATCCGAAGAGGATAGTTATAGACCCTGACCTTGAGACGCCTTTGGACTTTAAAATATTTAATCTGCCTCCTGAAACGATCGTTGTAACAAAGAAGGGACAAGCGGCAAGCGGCAGGGGACAAAGATTAATCGGCAAAGGCGTAAAGATTCTTGAATACGAGGGAGAAAAGGTCGATCTTAAATGGTTTATGAAAAAATTAGGCGAGATGGAGATAACATCGGTGATGATCGAAGGCGGCTCGTCTCTTAATGCATATGCGCTTCAGGACGGTATAGTGGATAAGGCGGTATTTTTTATCGCTCCGAAGATCATCGGCGGCAAGGATTCTATTCCCGCCATTGGAGGAAAGACCTTCAAAAAACTCGAAGAGGCAATCGTGATGAAAGATATGAAGATTAAAAGAGTAGGGTCGGATTTGATGATAGAGGGATATATCGAATAGTTAATCTTTGTAGTGTTCCCTGATATATATAAACATATCCAAATTTGCAAAGAAAATATCTATGAGTTTGGGGTCGAAATGCTTTCCTTTTTGTTCCCTGAACAGTTCTAAAATCTTATCCATATCCCACGCCTTTTTATAGCACCTGTCGCTGCCGAGCGCGTCGAACACATCGGCCAATGCCGATATCCTGCCGTAGATGTGTATATCTTCGCCTGACTTGCCTTTCGGATAACCTGTACCGTCCCATTTTTCGTGGTGCTCTCCGGCTATGATGGCGGCCATGCTTAATGTTTTCCTTTTCGATACGGCCAGCATGTCACAGCCGATTTGAGCGTGCGTCTTCATAATGTCGAATTCCTCCGGGGTCAGTTTGTCGGGTTTGTTCAGAATGGCGTCCGGAATGGCGATCTTGCCTATATCGTGCATCGGAGACGCCTGTTTTACACGCTCCGCATCTTCTATATCCAGTCCGTATTCCATAGCCAGAAGGATTGAATATTCTGCGACCCTTTTGACGTGATTGCTCGTTTCTTTTGACCTGAACTCGCACGCGGTGCCGAGCGTGAATATAATCTCTTTCTGCGTGTCCTCTATCTCTTTATAGAGCCCTGTAAGTTCCAGCGTTTGCGCGGCGTATCCCCCCACAAGCATTAATTTGTCGAGGTCATTGTCCTTGAAGTTTTTAGTCTTCGATTTTTTGTTGATGCATTGTATGGCGCCCAAAACGTCATTTTGAATGGTCTTTACCGGAATGGATATTATGCTTTTAGTAGAATAGCCTGTCGTTTTATCGACATCCGCATTGAACCTGCCGTCATTATACGGGTCGTTACAGATTATAGGGGTATTGTTTGTAACCGCATACCCGACAAAGCCGGATTTCAGAGGTATTCTTATCGAGCTTAGGCCGTGCGCTACCTTTGTCCACAGTTCCTGCCTTTCCCTGTCTGCAAGCCAGAGCGTGCACCGGTCCGCGCCCAGCATGTCCCTCGCAAGATCGGCCAGGAGCAGCAAGAGCCTGTCGATATTCGTTTCGTTGGCGATTTTGGTTGCGGATTTGAATATCGTCTCGAGTATGTCATGTGTACTGAAGCTTTCCAATAGTTTTCCCGCAATCGAGGCGGTTATGGAAAGGAGCAAGAGGTCGTTCTCGTTAAAATCCGAGCCGTCTTTTTTGTTCAATACCTCAAACGCGCCGATTATCTCGTTCTCGTTGTTCTTGACAGGGATGGCGATAATGTTCCTTGTTGAGTAGCCTGTCCGGGCATCGATATCTCTCAGGAACCTTTCGTCCGAATAGGCGTTATTCGAGATGACAGGAGTGTCATTAGTTATACTGTACCCTATAATGCCCGATGATAACGGTATCCGTATTTCTTTTGAGGCGTCGGAGATTTTCGTATAGAGTTCATTTTTATCAATATCGATGAGCCAGAACGAACACCTGTCCGCATTGACAAGATCCCTGCTCATATCGGAGAGTAACCCTGCCATTTTTTCGCGGTCCGTTTCCGATGAGATGTTAGACAAATAGGAGAGTATTATATTGAGTATTCTGCCTGCGTCGGCCTGATTAAAATTGAAATTTCCGCTCATTTATTTTTTTACCCGCGAGGTTTTGCCGGTATCTCCAGCACCCTTAAATCGAGAAATCTTTTTGAAGCCGCGGATCTTATTATAAGCACGGAATCAGCTCCCCGCGCCGTGCCTGCCACCGCTATAACCTCCTCGCCTTCGGGTATAAGTCCCGCATCGGCGGCCATCATTACTATCTCGCAGCAGACCTTCGGCCCCTCCCCGAATCTCCTTAATGTCTGCGCGACTATAAGGGTGGGATAAAGCCCGTTGAACTTTGAAGTAAACGCGGTTTCTATATTGTGCGTGATCATAGTACCCGTATATACCGCAGCGCCGTGCGATTCGATCCTTTTTCTCGTCTCGAATGTCATCTCGTGCGTATTGGCGGCCTTGAACCCCGCTGAATGCGTAATCACTACTACGTTTATTCCCAGACCCTTCAGCGCCTCGGAAAATAAAAGCCCGGTGTCCCCCTCCGTAGATGCGATGACAAGGTGTTTGTATTTCCCTTCTTTAAGCATATCCTTTACTATCTGAAGGCATGAGTCCGTATTCTCCCTGCCCGGTTTTTCGAAATATACCGTTGTCTTTTCCATAAAATCAGCCTCCCCCTGATGAAAGGTTATGAGCAATCTGATTATAATAGAATCGGGTCGGAATTACAAATGATTAATTACCTTTACATACATATTCCCTTTTGCATTAAAAAATGCGCTTACTGCGATTTCTATTCCATACCGCTTAACAGCCCCCGGATTGCGGAGGACTATATTAACGCCCTCTGTAATGAAATAAAACTCCGAACTCTCAGCTCCACCACGAAGTGGCCGGCGGCGAAGCGGCCATTGGCCGACATCAGAGCCGTTTACATAGGCGGAGGAACTCCGACTATTCTTAATGAAAAGGATATTTCAAAAATTTTAGATACGATCAGAAATCAATATTCGGTCGGACCGGAGGCGGAGATCACGATCGAAGCGAATCCGAAGACTATTACATCGAAAAAGGCCGGGGCATTATTGAAAGCGGGCATAAACAGGATAAGCATAGGCGTGCAGTCTTTCATCGATGGTGAGCTTTCAACGCTCGGAAGAAGCCATAGCGCTGCTGATGCCGTTAATGCGGTGAGAGATGTTCGTAATGCGGGATTTAAAAATATATCGCTTGATTTGATATACGGGATCCCCTCTTTAAATCAAATTTCAGATTTTAAATCACAGATCCGAAACCGGGAATATTCTCTGCAAAAAGCCCTTGAACTGAATCCCGAACACATATCCGCCTATGAGCTTACTCCGGAAAGGGATACGCCTTTGTATGAGGATATACAGGAAGGCAGGATTATTATGCCGGACGAAGACGTCATTGCGGAGATGTACTATAGCGCTATAGATACTCTGACAAGCCGCGGCTATAAGCACTACGAAATATCGAATTTTGCGAAACCGGGATATGAATGTATCCACAACCTTAATTACTGGGACAGGGGCGAATATCTCGGCGTAGGGGCAGGGGCGCATTCTTTTTTTAATGATAAAAGGGCATGCAACGTAAAGGATGTGTCGCGATACATTGAGATCGTTAATAACGGCAAAATACCGGCAACCGAGGAAACCGAAATAACAGGAGATGAAGCGCTGAAAGAAACGATATTCCTCGGTCTGAGAAAAACGGAAGGTGTCGATATAAGCACGATGCCGGTGAAAAAGAAGATGTTAATAAAAAAGGCCGCGGATGAGCTTGCATCTCACGGCCTCGTGGAATCGGAAAACAATATCTTAAGGCTCACACGAAAGGGACTTCTCCTCAGCAACGAGGTTATCGTGCGGGTATTGTTATATATTGAGGAGAGCCGCCCCTTATAATGCGCAGAAGGATGTCCTGAGTCTTTTCTATCTTGGAGACAACCTCATTATATTCCTGCATGCTGCCCGTAGGTTTTTTATTAGCCTCCATGATCACGTCGCCCTTCGCGAGGACGCCGAGTGACGGGCTGGTTTCCTCTATGTTGTTGACAACCACGCCTTTAATCTTTTTTGTTATTCCCAGCTTCTGCAGTATCTCGTCCGTTATATCCAGAACGGATACCCCTTTCAAGGCATTCGAGAATTCGGCGCTCGATACTACCTGCGGCTCTATCGGAAGCTCTCCTACGGTAACTTTCGCGGTCAACTGGTTGCCGTTCCGTATAATCTTCACCTCAACTATTTTGCCGGGCTTTGTAGCAGCGACCATGTTCTTGAACAGGAACGGATTATCCACCTTCTTGCCGTCATATTCTATTATCACGTCGCCGCTCTTGAGTCCGCCTTTTTCAGCGGGCCCTCCTTCCACAACGTCCACAAGCAGGACGCCTTTGTCGTCTTTCAGATTAAACTGCTTTGCAAGCTCCGCGGTGAGCGGCTGTATCTGCACTCCGAGCCAGCCCCTTACGACCTTGCCTTGATTAATGATGCTGTCCATCACGTTCTTTACCATATTTGACGGTATGGCAAAGCCGATGCCCTGATAACCGCCTGTTACGCTGAATATCGCGGTGTTTATGCCGATAAGTTCTCCGTTGACGTTAACGAGCGCCCCGCCCGAATTACCCGGATTTATCGCCGCGTCGGTTTGAATGAAATCTTCATAGTCGGTAATCCCTATCCCGGATCTTCCGAGGGCGCTGACGATTCCCATCGTGATCGTCTGGCTCAAGCCGTAAGGATTGCCTATCGCCAGCACTATCGCTCCGACTTTTAACTTGTCGGACTCCCCCCACCGGATTATCGGCAGATTCGTTTCGTTTATCCTGATAATAGCGATATCCGTTCTGGAATCCATTCCTACGGGTCTTCCCTTATATTCCCTGCCGTCCGCTAATTTCACGAGAATGTCTTCGGCGCCCTCTATTACGTGATTGTTAGTGAGTATATAACCGTCTGCTGTCGCGATCACGCCCGATCCTAAATTCGTAACCTTTCTTTTTTGAGGTCCGGGGTCTCCGAAAAAGCGCCTGAACATCGGATCGTCGAAAAACGGATGGCGCTGCGTCTTTACGGTCCGGGACGTGGATATATTCACAACCGCCGGTTTTGCCCGTTCCGCTACCTTCACCATCGCATCGCCGAATTTGGTGAGTATTTCCGTTGCGTCGTTATCGGAAGCGGCCGGGGCCTGCGCGGGCAATAAGAACAGACCGCAAATAACAAGCAATATCAATTTTTTTATGATCCCATCCTTCATCCCGTCGATTTTTTTTGGTGTAATGTTCATGTATATTTTCCTCCGTCTAAATTTTCATAGGCCTTATCTCAAATTTTATAACTCTTTTGGTGTCTTTGGCAACTTTATACCGTTCATCCGTTCTGTATCCCATTATCCATGCAATGTCATTTCCGGATATGAGCAGAGGTATCGCGTCCCTTTCGTCCCTCGGCACTTTCTCGTCCACGAAATAGTCCTGAAGCTTTTTCCTCTTGCCGAATCCGGCGGGATAGAAGAAATCTCCGTCGGACCTCCCCCTTATCGTCAACGGAAGATTTACTTTATCGGCGTCTATAAAGGCATTGTTTTTGCCGTCTCCGGGAGATTCAGATTCGTTAATATCAATAACTGCGGAGCGGACTACTATGGAAGATTCTTTCAATACCAGTTCACCCGGAACCTTTACGGCATATGTTCCGAGCCTTACGGGTTGCTCGGATGTAATAATAAGAGTGGAATAGCCTTTTATGACCCTTATGCCCTTCGGCAGATAAATCCTGTCGCCGGAATTGCCGGATTTTATAAGGTGCAGCATGTCTTCGATATGAACGAAACCTATGGCTCTCAGGCCTTTTGTCTCATCTATGGCGCGCCGCAATACACGCCTCAACAGAACCGTATCCATTGCCTCCAACGGACCTGAGAAAAGCTCGATTGAACTGCCGGTTTTCCTGCTTATCAGTTTCATAAGGGTCTTTGTAGTGAGCAGATCGAAATATCTTTCTTCGTCCCTGAATATATCGGATGTCCTTGAAAGGGTATGTATGAAGTCTTTATTGATGTTTTTGATAGAGGGGATAACGGTATGCCGTATCCTGTTACGCAGGTATTCATGACCGAGGTTCGAGGAATCTACAACAAAGCCTAAGCCCTCATTGCCGAGAAATGTCTCTATCTCAATCCTTTCGGTTTCAAGGAGGGGGCGTATAACGGATGATTGCCTATTGCCGAGTATTCTGACCGGAGGTATCCCCGACAGACCCGACGGGCCGGATCCTCTTAGAAGTCTCATGATGACGGTCTCCGCCTGGTCGTCGGCATTATGTCCGAGAGCTATTTTATTAGCCCCTTTTTCAGCGGCCATTCCGCAGAGAGCGTCGTACCTCAGTTCCCGCGCCGCTTCCTGTTTGCTTAACCCCTTTTCTTTGGCGTAGGACTTTACGTCTATATGCCGCGTGATAAATTCTATGTTCATCGAGTTGCATATACCCGCGCAGAATTCTATTTCATCCGGCGTTTCGTGAGGCCTAAGCCCGTGATCGATATATGCGGCGGATAAAGCGACGCCGGGTTCGTTAATCCTATGCAGAATCGTGAGCAGGCATACGGAATCCGGCCCGCCGGAAAGCCCCACGAGGACATGGTCTCCTTGAGACAACATGGAATATTTGTTGACGGTCTTTTTGACTTTCTCGATGACGGTCATTGTTCATTATACAAGACAGAATACATATGTTTCACGCATCACCCTATACGGCAAATAGTATTTTTTGGCTAAAGGTGAGAAATACCTTGCATAGAAATAAGGTTTTTTGTAATCTTAATAGTATTAAGATTGCCGTGCGGGAGATGTTCATGAAGCGATATGTTGTTTGTTTGATTTCAGTCTGCGCAGTTATTGCGCTTTGTTTCTCAGCAGCGTATTCAAAAGAGAGTAGAGGCGTTAAAATCATATCCATCAAAGATCAGCAGGGCAAAGAGATAAAACTCTACAAAGAAAGCCATGCCCTCATAATCGGAGCAAGCAATTACACCGCAGGCTGGCCAAAACTCCCCGGAGTAAAGAAAGACGTCGAAGAAACAAAACGCATCCTCGAAAAACACGGCTTCAATGTCACCGTTGTGGCAGACCCATCTCGAGAGCAGCTCATACAGGCATTTGAGAAATTCATCAACAAATACGGACTCAGGCCCGACAACCGTCTTTTATTCTACTTTGCAGGACATGGACATACAATCAAACAGGCATACGGAGAAGAGATGGGCTACATCGTTCCTGTTGACGCCCCTAATCCCAACAAAGACAAAGACGGCTTTTTCACAAAAGCAATGGACATGCAGCAAATAGAAGTCTTTGCAAGGAGGATACAATCAAAACACGCAATATTTCTCTTTGACAGTTGTTTTTCAGGCTCCATATTCGCATTATCCAGAGCGGTTCCGGAAAACATCTCATACAAAACAGCAACACCTGTCAGACAGTTCATAACATCGGGCAGCGCCGAAGAGCAGGTCCCTGACAAAAGCATATTTCTTACGCAATTCGTATCCGCATTAAGCGGCGAAGCGGACATGAACAAAGACGGCTATGTAACAGGAACCGAGCTTGGAGAATATCTTCAGGGCACGGTAGTAAACTATTCCAAAGGCTCTCAACATCCGCAATACGGCAAGATCAGAAACCCGAATCTCGACAAAGGCGACTTTGTATTTCAGCTTGCATCAATTGCGCCTACTGCCATTTCATCCGAAACCCCTTCACAGGTAATCAGCGAAGAATTAAGCCAATTAAGAGAAGAAAAGGCCATGATTAAAAAAGAGCGCGAGGAATTGGCGCAGCAAAAGGCAATAATGGAAGAGAAGAAGCGTCTTGAGGAAGAGCGGCAGAAACTTGAGAAGGAAAAGACAGAGCTTGCAATGGCGCCCCGTCCCTCAAAAATAACAACAGGCTCATCATACACCGACCCTACAACCGGCATGGAACTTGTCCTTGTCAAAGGCGGCTGCTTTCAGATGGGAGACACTTTCGGAAATGGCGACAGTGATGAAAAGCCCGTGCATGAAGTCTGCGCTGATGATTTTTATATCGGCAAATATGAAGTAACACAAGGACAATGGAAGGAAATAATGGTGAGCAATCCATCATGGTTCAAAGACTGCGGAGACAACTGTCCCGTTGAACAGGTGAGCTGGAATGCCGCGCAGGACTTTATAAAAAAGCTCAATCAGAAAACAGGCAAGAACTATCGTCTTCCGACAGAGGTAGAATGGGAATATGCGGCGCGTAGCGGCGGCAAGAGCGAGAAATATTCAGGCGGCAATGATGCTGACAGTGCAGCATGGTATAGCTCAAACTCAGGGAGCAAAACACATCCGGTAGGAACAAAGTCACCTAATGGTTTAGGCATATATGACATGAGCGGAAGTGTATGGGAATGGGTGCAGGACTGGTATGATGAAGGCTATTACCGAAGGAGTCCGAGGAATAATCCACGAGGCGCTGATAGCGGCACGATCCGCGTGCTTCGGGGCGGTTCGTGGGCAAACACCCCTGCGAACCTTCGCGCATCAGACCGGAACGGGCTCGACCCGTCGCATCGGTACGCCGACGACGGCTTTCGTGTCGTCAGGACAAAGTAGTTTTATACTTTGAACTTTTACGCTTTTGTTTTTTGACTGACAGCGGCTAATTTTATAATCTTTGACCTTCAAATTGTCGTTTGAAGATATAATGGAATCTCTCGAACTTGAAACAGGGCATATTATTATTGTTGAAGAAACCAGATACCGCGTAAGAAAACTCCCCATATAAATTTATCTTCGCCTGACTTAACCTTTACAATTTTATATTCGAGTTGATAATATAAAAATCGTTTTGGAGAGGTGGCCGAGTCGGTCGAAGGCAGCCGCCTGCTAAGCGGTTGTGGGGGTAACACCTCACCCAGGGTTCGAATCCCTGCCTCTCCGCCACTAAAGACAGTAAATAAAAACAGATTCAGGAGGAATAAATGAAGTCAACTTTAAGAGTTATCGCCGCAGCTCTTGTTTTATCGATGATTATTATCGGATGCAAGAAGAAAGAGGAACAGCCTGTTCCAAAAGCCCCGGCACAGTCTCCTACGTCAATGCCCATGCAAGATCCCATGCAAAAGCCGATGCCTCCTCACGGCGACATGGGGCCTAAGATAGAGAAGAAGATCATGGTTCCTGAAAGCGTTAAAAAGGCATGGAGCAAGGTGAAATTCATCCTCGAAGACAAGGCATCGAAAAAGAGCAGCGAGTTTACGGTCAATACAGGTTCCGAATTCAAAATCCCGAACACAAACTTGAAAATAGTAGTCGGTGAATTCCTCCCTGACTTCAGGATGGACGAATCCGTAATTACGTCGGCAAGCGATGCACCTAACAATCCCGCAGTGAGGGTCGAGGTTTTTGAAAACGGCAAGAGCATATTCAAGGGATGGCTTTATTCGAAATTTCCGACGATTCATCCTTTCGAACACGCGAAATACGGACTTGCCCTGAAAGAAGGTATAAAGGGCTAATGTCCACATATATCCCGCTGGGCAAGATACCCTCAAGCCCTGAGGAGAGAAAAGAGTTGCTGGCCGAAAAGGTGAGGATGGACGAACGTCTTTCCGGCCTCGAACTGACCCACGTGCAGAGAAGGGTTGTGGAATTCCTTATTTCCGCAAAAGGCTATACCGGAGATGACATCGAGACGAACAAAGACTTCAAGGTCGATCTGCCGGATGCGTCTTTCAACACGCGCGCCGATATCGCTATAAATGCGGACGATAAAATAATCTGCGTCATAAAATGCGTTATGAGTTCTCTCGAATCATGGGAGAGGCATTCCATGGCCCTCTGCCGCATAGTCGAAGCGTATCAGATACCGTACGCGATAGTTACCGACGGCGAACACGCGCGGATTCTCGACGTAATAAACGGTAAACTCATAGCGGAAGGGCTCGATTCGATACCATCGAGGGAAGAAGCTCAACGGACGGCAAAGGAGACCGTCTTTTCTCCGTATTCTCCGGAGAAGGCAGAAAAGGAAAAAAGAATTCTCCACGCCTTCGATGCTATAACCTGCCCGGCAAGCGCTGTCGCGCCGGAATAATTTTGACAAATCCATATCGCATTGTTTAATATATCGTGCCTTTAATGATAGCCCAGTGAGGCTAAAAAGGAGATAGAGTGAAACAGACATGCAATAAAAGCGGCCTTCCTCCGAAGACAGGGGAAGGTTTTTTTATGCCCTGAATCATGCCTGAACTATGATAAAAGAACTGCTCAATAAAAAAGACATAGACAGGGTCCTTTCAAGGATAGCTCACGAAATTATAGAGAAAAACAAGGGCATCGAAAACATCTGTCTCGTGGGAATCCAGCGGGGGGGCGTTCACATTGCAAAGAGACTTTCCGCGAAGATAGCAGCCATAGAACAGGCGGATATGCCGGTAGGCTCCCTCGACATATCGCTATACAGGGACGATATAGGCATGAGAAAGGAACAGCCCGTTGTAAGAAGGACGGACATACCTTGCGATATAACGGATAAGAAGATAATCCTTGTAGACGACGTGCTGTTCACCGGCCGTTCAATAAGGGCTGCGATGGACGCGTTGATGGATTTTGGAAGGCCTGCCGAGATGCAACTTGCCGTCCTCATCGACAGAGGGCATAGGGAACTGCCCATAAGGGCGGATTACGTCGGCAAAAATATACCGACCGCCATGTCCGAGAATATAGAGGCGCAGCTCGAAGAAGAGGGGCTTGAGGACAGAATTATTTTGCAGGCTAAGGAATGAAAGACCTCATCGGCATAAAAGAATTATCAAAAGAGGACATTAATGTAATTCTCGATACGGCCGCTTCATTCAAGGATGTCTTAAAGAGGGACATTAAAAAAGTCCCGGCGCTCAGGGGCAAGACCGTAGTAAATCTCTTTTTCGAACCTTCTACCCGGACGAAGACCTCTTTTGAACTCGCCGAAAAAAGGATCAGCACCGACGTGCTGAATTTTTCCGTTCCTACAAGCAGTGTGGTTAAAGGCGAGAGCCTGCTGGATACGGTCAGGACCATCGAGGCATACGGAGTGGATTTTATCGTGATACGCCATTCCTCGAGCGGCGTGCCGCATTTCATTGCGCGGAATGTAAAGGCTTCGGTCATCAATGCCGGAGACGGGATAAACGAGCATCCCACGCAGGCGCTTTTAGATGCCTTCAGCATTGTCGAAAAAAAGGGCGGCCTCAACGGTTTGAAAGTGGCGATAGTAGGAGATATAACTCACAGCAGGGTGGCGAAATCGAACGTCTATCTTCTTTCTAAATTCGGCGCTCATATCAGGCTCGTAGGCCCTCCGACCCTTATCCCGGATATGGCCGGTTACGGCGTTGAGGTATTTTACAACATGGAAGACGGTTTAAAGGACGTGGATGTGATCATGATGCTCAGGATACAGACGGAAAGGCAGGGGAAGGGATTTTTCCCGTCGACGCTCGAGTATTTCAAGAACTGGGGGCTGGACACGCAGCGCCTCGAACTCGCAGATAAAGACGCCGTAGTGATGCATCCCGGCCCTATGAACAGGGGCATAGAAATAAGCTCGGATGTTGCCGATTCAGCCCAATCGATAATACTCGATCAGGTGACAAACGGTATTGCGGTAAGAATGGCCGTTATGTACTTACTGGGCGGGGCAAAGGAAAATGCGTAAGACAATGCTTATAAAGAACGGACACATCGTAGACCCTTCACAGGATATTGACGGCATTGGAGATATCATTATCGAAGACGGAAAGATAAAAGAAATAAAACTCAAGGGACAAGGGTCAAAGACAAAAGGGCAGGAAATGGAGACTATCGACGCTTCCGGCTTGTATGTATTTCCGGGTCTTGTTGATATGCACACGCATCTCAGGGAGCCGGGATTCGAGCATAAAGAGACCATAAAGACCGGCACTCTTGCCGCCGTAAGAGGCGGGATCACCTCCGTCTGCTGCATGCCGAATACGAATCCGGTAAACGACAATAGGACAGTCACCGAATTTATTTTAAGGAAGGCGTTCGACGAAGGTTCATGCAACGTATATCCTATCGGAGCGATTACAAAAGGGCAAAAGGGCGAGGAACTTGCAGAGATGGGCATGATGCGCGAGGAGGGATGCGTCGCGTTTTCCGATGACGGAATGCCGATAATGAACGGCAGTTTAATGAGGAGGGCGCTTGAATATTCAAAGACGTTCAATGTGCCGATAATCTCCCACTGCGAGGATCTAAGCCTCTCCGAAGGCGGCTCGATGAATGAAGGCGCGCTTTCAACGCAGCTCGGACTCAGGGGCATTCCTTATGCTTCCGAAGACGTAATGGTAGCGCGGGATATTATCCTTGCGGAACTCACGGGCGGCAGGCTTCATATCGCCCATGTGTCCACGGAAGGCTCTGTTCGGCTTATAAGGCAGGCAAAGGAAAGGGGAGCAAACATCACGGCTGAGACATGCCCGCATTACTTTACCGTCACCGAGGATGCGGTTAAGGGATATAACACCAATGCCAAGGTGAATCCTCCTCTGAGAAGGCAAAAAGATGTGGAAGCGGTAAGGGAAGGGCTGAAAGACGGCACTATAGATATCATAGCGACCGACCACGCGCCGCACCACAAGGACGAGAAGCTTCTTGAATTCGATAGAGCCCCGTCGGGCATATCCGGATTTGAAACCGCATTGTCTTTAAGCCTGATGCTCGTCCATTACGGGGTTCTAACAATGTCCCGGCTTGTAGAAAAAACGGCGCTGCATCCGGCAAAGATATTAGGTATAGACAAAGGGACATTGAAAGCGGGTTCCGACGCTGACATTGCGATAGCGGACATGAACAAAGAGTTTAAGGTCGAGCAGGATAAGTTTATCTCAAAGGGCAAAAATACGCCGTTTGAGGGATGGAAACTGAAAGGTATGCCGGTGATAACAATATGCAAAGGAAAGGTTTACGATTGTCGAAAGTTAATTGGAGGATAGATGAGTAAGGCGCTGCTTGTATTGTCTGACGGAACGGTTTTTGAAGGAAAAAGTCTCGGCTCCGAAGGAGAGACCATAGGAGAGGTTGTTTTTAATACCTCGATGACAGGGTATCAGGAAATATTGACCGATTCTTCTTATAAAGGCCAGATAGTTACAATGACATATACCCAGATCGGCAATTACGGGATCAATACGGAGGACATCGAATCCGGAGGCGGGATAAAGGCAGAGGGGTTTGTGATTAAGGAGGCGTGCGATTTCCCGAGCAACTGGCGTTCTTCAATGAGCCTCGATGAATATCTTAAAAAATCGAATATTACGGCTATTCAGGGTATTGACACGAGGGCGCTGACAAGGCACCTGAGAAACAGCGGCGCGCAGATGGGAATAATCTCTGCGAATGATTTAAAGCCGGAAAGCCTTTTGGAAAAGGTCGGAAGGCATTCCGGGATCTCCGCTTATGATTTTGTTAAGGACGTGACGACAAAAGAGAAATATTTGTGGAAAGAGGGCTGCTGGAAATGGTGCAAGGTCGAGAGAGGGCAGGGCGCTTATAATATTGTTGTCTACGACTTTGGAGTAAAGTTCAATATCCTTAGAAATCTTGTTGAGGCGGGCTTCAATGTCAATGTGGCGCCTGCACAGACGCCTGCCGAAGAGGTTCTCGAAATGAATCCCGACGGCATACTCTTAAGCAACGGCCCCGGAGACCCTGAGACCGTGACATACGGTATCGAGAATACGAAAAAACTTGTCGGCAGGAAGCCGATCTTCGGCATCTGCCTCGGACATCAGATATTAGGCCTTGCGCTCGGAGGAAGGACATACAAACTTAAATTCGGCCATCACGGAGGCAATCACCCGGTAAAAGATTTAAAGACAGGACGGGTGGAGATAACGTCGCAGAACCATAATTATTGCGTGGATATAAACAGTTTGAAGGATAAGGTGAAGCTTACGCATAGAAATTTATTCGACGGCTCGGAAGAGGGAATGGAGCATGTGGAACTTCCGATATTCTCGGTGCAGCACCATCCCGAGGCCGGTCCCGGGCCTAATGATTCGACCCATCTTTTTACAAGATTCAGAAAGATGATGGAGACGGGAAAGTGCTGAAAAAGATTTATGAATTATGAGTTACGAATTAAAAATTGAAAATAAAAGGCTTATTTTTAACACAACCTCTTTCAAGGCCGAAAAGGGAAGCGTCCTTCACAGCGGAATTTATAACAGGGAGATGTCGGCGAGCCTTGCGGCAGGCGCTGTTGTAATGCTGTCGGGATTTTTTTTTGCCGCAAAATATAAGATAACCGTCGTTCATTTTATTGCGGCGCTCTTTTTATTTGTAATCCTCTTTCTTGTTTTCAGGGCGTATATATTCGGCGAGCCTTTGCTCGGCGTTGTGATCGACAAGGGAAAGGGGAATATCGATATATCTCTCGACAGGATATTAGGAAAGAAGAATCTCTCTTTCCCGCTTGCAAGCCTTGAGGATATAAGGCAGGATCATAAATCAATCGCCGCTGAAAATCCCGACGGGATAAGGTTCGTCGAGAAGATTGCTCTTCAGCACGGTACGGTCATTCCGGGCTTCGGAAAGACGTCTGAATTTTATACTGTGGAAATGGAATTCGAGAACAGTCGGAGAGTAATGATCTTTTCATCGGAAGACCCGGCGGCGGCCGATGATATAGCGTTAAAAATTAAAAATTTCATAGAGAGGTAAGGATGCCGAAAAGGAAAGACATCAAAAAGATACTTTTAATAGGTTCAGGGCCTATCGTAATAGGCCAGGCCTGCGAATTCGATTATTCGGGCACGCAGGCCTGCAAAGCGCTGCGCGAAGAAGGCTATAAGGTAGTGCTTGTGAATTCAAATCCGGCTACCATAATGACCGACCCGGAAATCGCGGATGCCACTTACATAGAGCCGTTATCCGTGGAGATACTCGAACTTATCATTAAAAAGGAAAAGCCCGACGCGATCCTTCCTACCATGGGCGGACAGACAGCCTTGAACCTTGTAGTGGAATTGTCGGAAGCCGGAATCCTCGATAAGCACGGCGTTGAACTTATAGGCGCAAAGCTTCTGGCTATAAAAAAGGCCGAGGACAGGGAGCTTTTTAAAGAGGCGATGAGAAAAATAGGCCTTGAAGTGCCCAAGAGCGCGGCCATCACCGACATGAAGGACGGTCTTGAAATAGTCGAGCATATAGGGTTCCCGGCAATTCTCAGGCCGGCTTTTACCCTCGGAGGCACCGGAGGCGGCATAGCGTATAATTTTGAGGAATACCGGGAACTCCTCGAAAAAGGGCTTAAGTTAAGCCCCGTCGGTCAGGTGCTGGTGGAAGAGTCCGCCATCGGATGGAAGGAATACGAACTCGAGGTCATGCGCGACATGAAGGATAATGTCGTAATTATATGTTCGATAGAAAATTTCGACGCGATGGGAGTTCATACAGGGGATTCGATCACCGTTGCCCCGGCCCAGACCCTGACAGACAAGGAATATCAGAGGATGAGGGACGCGGCTATTGCCGTTATCAGGGAGATAGGAGTCGATACCGGGGGGTCTAATATACAGTTTGCCGTGAATCCTAAAAACGGCAAGATGGTGGTCATAGAGATGAACCCGAGGGTTTCGAGGAGTTCCGCGCTTGCCAGCAAGGCGACCGGTTTCCCGATAGCCAAGATAGCGGCTAAACTTGCAGTCGGCTATGCCCTCGACGAGATAAAGAACGATATAACGAGAGAGACTCCGGCGTCTTTTGAGCCCACGATAGATTATGTAGTTACAAAGATACCAAGGTTTGCCTTTGAAAAATTTCCGGAGGCCGATGCCGCTCTTACGACTCAGATGAAGTCCGTGGGCGAGGCGATGTCTATAGGAAGGACATTCAAGGAATCGCTGCAAAAGGCGTTGAGGAGCCTTGAAATAGGTTCGGCGGGACTCGAGCCTGTCGAGGCTAATATAGACGCTATCAAGTCGAAACTTAAGACGCCGAATGCCGAGAGGATATGGTATGTCGCGCAGGCATTGAGGCAGGGAATGGGCGTAGATGAAATATATGAAATTACATGGATAGACCCGTGGTTTTTGAATAATATGAAGCAGATTGTTGAGATGGAAAAAAGAATCGGTTCAGGAGTTGAGGAGTTGAGAGAGGCCAAAGAATACGGGTTTTCAGATAAGAGGATTGCGGAGCTTACAGGTAAAACAGAGGCTGAAATAAGAAAGTTGAGAAGAGAACTATGCATAAAGCCGGTATATAAATTAGTCGATACATGCGCCGCCGAATTCGAGGCATATACACCGTATCTGTATTCTACGTATGAAAAACCGTTTTATAAGTTAAATAACCCCAACCTTCCTCCCTTTAAAGTAAGGGGAGGCGAGGAGGGGGTAATCGACTGCGAGGCGAATCCGACGGACAAAAAGAAGGTTATTATCCTCGGCTCAGGGCCTAACCGGATAGGGCAGGGCATAGAGTTCGACTACTGCTGCGTGCATGCGGTCTTTGCATTAAAGGAATTGGGATACGAGACCATAATGATAAACTGCAATCCGGAAACAGTCAGCACCGACTATGATACGGCCGACAGGCTTTATTTCGAACCCCTGACAATAGAGGACGTTCTCGGCATAATAGAACTCGAAAGGCCGGAAGGCGTGATAGTCCAGTTCGGCGGGCAAACGCCTTTAAAATTGGCGGTGCCTCTCGAAAAAGAAGGAGTGAAGATACTGGGCACGTCTCCCGATTCCATAGACAGGGCTGAAGACAGGAAACGGTTTAAGGAATTGTTGCATAAACTCGATCTGAAACAGCCTGAAAGCGGCACTGCGATGTCCATAGAGGATGCCGTCGGCGCGGCTGATAAAATAGGTTATCCGGTGATGGTGAGGCCTTCGTATGTGCTCGGCGGAAGGGCTATGGAGATAGTTTATGATGAGGCGTCTTTAATAAATTACATGGAGAGGGCAGTCAAAGCCTCTCCCGAACATCCCATACTCGTCGATAAATACCTTGAAGACGCCATAGAAGTTGATGTGGACGCCATATCGGACGGCGCGGAGGTCGTCATAGGCGGCGTCATGCAGCATATAGAAGAAGCCGGGGTGCATTCCGGAGATTCGGCCTGCTCGATCCCGCCTTACTCTTTGCATCCGGATATAGTCGATGAAATAAAGAGACAGTCAAAGGCGCTAGCAAAAGAACTGAACGTCATAGGGCTTATGAACGTGCAGTTCGCGGTAAAGGATAAAGAGGTATTCATCCTCGAGGTCAATCCGAGGGCGTCAAGGACAATCCCGTATGTCAGCAAGGCGACCGGGGTTTCGCTTGCAAAGCTTGCCGCGAAGACGATGGTCGGAAAAACCCTGAAGGAACTCGGATTGGACAAAGAGAAGGAAATAAAGCACGTAGCCGTCAAAGAGGCCGTTTTCCCTTTCGACAGGTTCCCGGGAACGGATGTGATCCTCGGCCCGGAGATGAAGTCCACCGGCGAAGTAATGGGCATAGACGAAAACTTCGGTCTCGCCTACGCCAAGGCTCAGGCGGCAAGCAAAAACAAGATACCTACCTCCGGCAGGATATTTATCAGCGTTAAGGATAAAGATAAACCATACACGGCGGAAATAGCGAAGAAGCTCCTGAATCTGAACTTTCAAATCAGCGCGACGAGAGGAACCGCTAAATATCTTGCCGACAACGGCATCGCCGTGGACGTGATAAACAAAGTAGCGGAAGGCCGGCCGCATATTGTTGACATGATAAAAAACAGGGAAGTAAACTTCATAATGAACACGGTAACCGGAGCGCAGGCGCAGAAGGATTCCCTGTCTATAAGAAGGAATGCGTTGCAGTATAATATCCCTTACACAACTACCGTCTCCGGCGCGAACGCCGTGGTGGGAGCTATAGAAATGTTGTTAAAAAAGGAACTCAGCATTAAATCGATTCAGGAATATAACGGATAAGGAGGATTATTATGGCGGCTATCAGAAAGATCGGCGTTATTACGAGCGGCGGAGATTGCGGCGGGCTTAATGCCGTAATCAAAGGTGTAGCGCGTTATGCATACTCGTTGGGGATAGAGTCGGTAGTTATTCCTAACGGTTATGCCGGCCTTTACAATCTTATCGACCTCGATAATGTCGTGTCTTTGAACGCGGAGCGCGTGAGTAAAATAGAGGCGTCCCTTGCAGGCTCGGAAGCCGGCCATTCGCGCGTAAAATTGAGTAAAATAAAAGACCCCAGGACTTATGAGCGGATAAAGGAAGGGCTTAAGAAATTCGGAATAGACGCACTCGTAATAAGCGGGGGCGACGACACCGGAAGCGTTGTGATAGACCTCGGTACGCAGGGGATACCTTGTGTTCACGTTCCGAAGACAATGGATTTAGACCTTCAACCATACAGCGTCGGCGGAGATTCCGCTGTGAACAGGATAGCGTCTTTTGTAAAAGATCTTAAGACCACGGCCCAGAGCCATAACCGCGTTATGGTAGTAGAGGTTTTCGGCAGGTATGTGGGACACACGGCCTTCAGAGGAGGAATAGGAGCGGAAGCCGACTGCATACTGATACCGGAGATCCCTGTCGACTTCGATATTGTTTACGAACACATGAAGGCCACTTACTTCGGCAGGGTGGAGCGCAGCGACGTAAAGGCAGGCGCTTACATGATCGTAGTGGCCGAAGGCCTTAAAAACGCGAACGGCGAGATGCTTTATGACGAATCCGCCGGCGTAGACGCCTTCGGGCATAAGAAACTCACGGGCGCCGGCAAATTTATACGCAGGCAGCTTGAAAAGAGGCTGAAAAACGACCCGAAGGTTAAGGAGTTCATGAAAAAGACCGGCATGTACGCGCCCGGAGTTTACGAAATACCCGAAGTGAGGGAGGTCGCGCCCGGACATCTTGTCCGCTGCGGGGGGTCGTCTGCCTTTGATGTGAATTTCGGTTATAAGGCCGGGGCTGCCGCCGTGCTTCTGCTGATCGAAGGAAGGACGGGCAACACGGTGGTCAACGTGGACGGCAATGTAGTCCATTATATGCCGACAACCGAGGCCATAAAGCGGAGAGAGGTCGATATCAGGGAAATCGCTTTTTTTGAAAGCCTCGGCATCTGCTTCGGAAGGAAACAGCAGAAGTTCGATTATGTATTTTCCGAGATAAAGGACGGCGTCGCGCGGCATCTGTAATTTGTCATAATCCATGAAGCAGACTGCACTATATGTTGAGATGTTTTGACTGTGGAAATGTTAAAATACGATTAAGATCGCCGGAGAGCGGCCTTAATCGCAGTTCAAAATCGGAGCGTAATGAAGCGTTTAACCGGTATTTTTTTATCACTCTTGATTCCCCTCGTAATTTTCGGCTTCCCTCGCGATTCTTTTCCCCGACATAATAATCCGATAAAGATCGGCGTCGCCTCTATGATTACACCCGTCGATGCCGTTAAGTATTATCAGGAGATAATAGATTACATAGGAGAACAGATAAAGCAGCCGGTGCAGATGGTTCACCGCAGGACTTACGACGAGATGGATTCAATGCTCGAAAGGGGAGAGGTGAAGGTAGCCTTTATCTGCTCCGCTCCATATGTCAAGAACCGTGAAAAATTCGGCGTCGAACTCCTTATCGCTCCCAGCGTAAACGGCAAGGCGACTTACAATTCGTACATAATAGTCCATAAAGACAGTCCGATAAAATCCTTCAACGAATTAAAGGGAAAGTCCTTTGCCTTTACCGACCCGAAATCCAATACGGGTAAATTATATCCTACCTATCTGCTTAAGACGATGGGCTACGTCCCCGAGGGATTTTTCAAGAGGGTGATGTATAGTTACAGCCATAATAAATCGGTGGAACTGGTTGCCAAAAGGGTTGTAGACGGAGTGGCTGTCGAGAGTATCGTCTACGAATACATGCTGAAAAAGGATTCGCCCTACGCACGGCAGACAAAAATTATAAAGCAATCGCCTCCTTTCGGCATCCCTCCCGTAGTTGTAACAAAGGACATAGACGCCGGGCTGAAGAAAAAAATACGCGACGCGTTTTTTAATATGCATAAGACCGAAAAAGGCAGGGCGATCCTCGATGCGATGATGATGGACGGTTTTGTGCATATAACCGATAACGCGTATGATTCCATACGAGCTATGGAAAGGGCGGTTTCCGGCGAGCAGAATAACGCAAAAAAGGCAAAGGGCAGGCCGGTCATTCACTTCGGCATCATACCGAGGGATAACCCGCGCATTATGTACGAAAAATATCAGCCGCTGCTCGATTATCTTTCCGAAAAGACGCCGTATAATTACGAGCTCGTCCTGAAAAAGAATTACGAGGAAACCGTCAATGCCATAGGAAACGGGACTGTAGATATCGCCCTGTTCGGGCCGTTGACGTATTTAGAGGCGCGCGCCCGGTACGGGATCGTCTGTCTTTTGAAACCCAAAGGCGCGGACGGCACGGCGAGTTATAAAACCGTTGTAATTACAAAGAAGGCGTCCAACATCTCGAGGCTTGCCGAGTTGAAAGGAAAGACGGTCGCTTTTTCGGCCACGAAATCCACTTCGGGCAACCTTATGCCCCGGTATCTCCTCGCGAACACCGGAATACATCTCAGCGAACTCAACCGCTACGCGAATTTCGATTATCACGATTCTGTCGTTAAGGCCGTATTGAAAGGGCAATACGACGCCGGAGCGGTCAGGGATTCCGTTGCCAAGAAATACATGCAGTTAGGGCTTGAAGTTATAGCGACCTCGGATGCAATCCCCACAGGCCCTCTCGTTGTGGGTAAGCGTTTATCCGCGCCTGTCATCGAAGATATAAAAAAGGCGCTGCTCGATCTCAATCCGAATGACGCGAATCATCAAAAAGTGCTTAAACGCCTCGATGAAGATCTTAGAAACGGTTTTACCGGGGCGTCCGACAGCGACTACGCCGGCATACGCACAAAGATCAACGCGGTGCCGGAAACCTGCGGGATGGGATGCCATCCCAAGATACGGTTGTAACCATGAAGAACAGGCCGGGATTAAGCCTCCAGTCGAAATTCGTATTGATCACTACCGTAGCGATCATCGTTTTGATGGGGATCATCGGTTATATGGCAGTCAAGAGGGAAAAGAACATTCAGTACGCGGATGTCGAAAATCAGGGGAGGCTTTTGGGAGATACCCTTGCCATACCGATAATAAACGACCTTATTTATGAAAGGCTCGGCCTTGTAGAGGAGGGCGGCCTTTTGGATAACTACATTATGGAGATATTCAACAAGAAAGACGTAGACCTGCTTTATTTAACAATCCTCGATGAAGATGGGAAGGTAATATCTCACAATAACATTACCGAATACGGGAAGGTCTATTCGGATCCCCTCACGGTAAAGGCGCTGAAAGCGAATAATACGGTTGTCCAGCAATTCTCTCACTCGGGCGATTCTTCGATGGATTTCGGCGTTCCTCTGTCCATAGGCAAAAAGAGATGGGGGACGCTGAAGTTCGGCATATCCCTTAAAAAGGTCGAACAGGAGAGCCTTGCGACAATTTCGAAGATTATTATCAGCACGCTCTTTTTTCTTGCGGGTGGCTTTGTCATCATACTTTTTCTAAGCAGGAGGTTCATAGGCCCCATCACCCAGCTTGCGAACACAATGGAGAAGGCGAGGGGAGATTACCTCGACGTGAAGGTCGACGTAAAGGGCAGCGATGAACTTGCCGCTCTCGGCGAGCGTTTCAACAGCATGATAGAGAGGATAAAGCAGGCTAATGAAGAGATCCAAAGGACGCATGAAAATCTCGTGAAATCCGAAAAATTGGCGTCGATAGGAATACTCGCGGCCGGCGTGGCTCATGAGATAAACAATCCCCTCGGAGGACTTTTCAACTGCGTTCAGATTATGAGGCAGAACGGAAATAATCCTGAATTCAGGGAGAAGTATTTAAGTCTTGTGCATGAAGGACTTGAAAGGATAGAGGGCACGGTGAGCAAGCTCCTCTGGATGGCGAGAAAAGGGGAGCATAGGCCCGTCGATATAGACCTCAGACACGCGGTAAACGAGGTTTATTCCCTTGTCGAATACAAGCTCAGGAAGAGCGGGGTGAGTTTTACGAACGAAATAAGCGACGGCTTGAGGCTGGCGGTAGACCCGCACGACTTTCAGCAGGTGATCCTCAATCTGTTCATAAACGCGGCGCACGCGATGAATAACGGCGGAAGCCTGAATGTAAGGGGATACAATGAGGACTCCATGCTTAAAATAGAGGTGACGGACACGGGCGAAGGCATTTCAAGAGAGAATATAAGAAAGATATTCGACCCGTTCTTTACCACAAAACCTCCGGGCGAGGGCACGGGTCTCGGTCTTTGGTTGAGCTATGAGATAATCAGGAATTATAACGGCGAAATCCTTGTGGAAAGCGAGCCGGGAAAAGGCAGCACGTTCATGCTTTCTTTTCCGGTGAATCTGAATTAACGTGAAAGAGACGATACTTTTAATCGAAGATGAAAAACTGATGAGGGTTACCCTTGAGGACTCCCTTAAATCCGCGGGCTATGACGTAATGTCGTTCGAGACCGGGACGGAGGCCATGCAGGAACTGAAGAGAAATTCATTCGATCTGGTTCTTACGGACGTCAGGCTGCCGGATATGGACGGCTTAAGCATACTTAATGAAATAACGCGGGCTAACGACGCTCAGGTAATCGTAATGACCGCCTTCGGCACGATAAAAGACGCGGTCGAGGCCATGAGGCTCGGAGCGTTCGATTATATAACAAAGCCCTTTTCTCTGGACGAATTCCTGCTTCTGATAGAACGGGCGCTCGACGTAAAAAGACTGAGGGAAGAAAACATCAGGCTTAAAAAGGATCTGGGAAGGTGTTACTCTTTCCCGAATATAATCGGGGAGAGCCCGGAGATGAAGAAGGTTTTTTCGCTGCTGGAAAAGATATCCGCATCGGATTCCACCGTGCTTATACTGGGAGAGAGCGGCACCGGAAAAGAACTTATAGCGACAACCGTACACTACCAGAGCGCGAGGAAAGAAAAGCCCTTAATTAAAGTCAACTGCGCCGCGCTGCCCGAGGGACTTATAGAGAGCGAACTGTTCGGGCATGAAAAAGGGGCGTTTACCGGCGCCATACGCAGGAAGCCCGGCAGGTTCGAACTTGCCGACGGCGGCACTATTTTTCTCGATGAGATCGGGGACCTGCCGCATTCTACCCAATCTAAAATATTAAGGGTGATTCAGGAAAGGACGTTCGAGCGGGTGGGAGGAACGGAAACCCTCGGCGCGGACGTGCGCATAATAGCGGCAACGAATAAGAACCTCGAAGACGAGGTAAAGAAAGGGCGTTTCAGGGACGACTTGTATTACCGGCTTAACGTAATACCCGTAACGCTTCCTCCGCTCAGAGACCGCAGGGAAGACATCCCGTATCTCATCGATTTTTTCATCTCGAAGTGCGGAAGCAAGCTGTCGAGGGACATCCGTTTTTCGAAAGAGGCGTTGGATTATCTCATGCAGTACGATTACCCCGGCAACGTAAGGGAATTGGAGAACATCATCGAGAGGTGCGCTACGCTTTCACCTTCCGATATAATAGGAAAAGACGACCTGCCTTCTTTTATATTCAAGAGGCACGACGCGGAGAAGCGCCTTTCCCTTTCCGGCGTGGCTGCAGAGGCCGAAAAGGAATATATAATCAGGATACTTAAGGCGACTAACGGCAACAAGACAAAGGCCGCCGAGATGCTCGGCATAAGCAGGAAAACATTATGGGAAAAAATGAACTCTTACGGCATAAAATGATTTTTGACAATTTCATATAAAACATTTATCCTTAAATAAACATCTTTTATCTTCGGGGGAGGAGAGAGCATGAACATGAATATAAAAGACCTGTCTTTAAAGTGGAAGGTGGCCGTTCCTATGATAATCATGATAGCGGCCGGAATTATAGCTACGGTTTTTGTTACGACAATCAATACTAAACGCATCGTAATAGCAGAAGTCAGGCATTCGACCCTTGAAGGCTACAGGGACACTATATTGAACACCCTTACAACAATGATGATAACGGGCAATGTTAAGGATGCAAAGGGGCCCTTCTTAGAACAGATGACGCACATTGCCGACGTAAGGATTATAAGGACGGATGCGCTCGATAAGGATTACGGAAAGGGCGCAGAGAACGAGTATGCTAAGGACGATGTTGAAAAAGCGGTTATAGAGAAGGGCATCGAGCGGATTGTTTTTGAAGGAGAACACATCAGGGGCGTGTATCCGTATATAGGAAAATCCAACTCCATGGGCAAGAATTGCCTTTCCTGCCACAATGTAAGCGAAGGAACGGTGCTGGGAGCTATAAGCATAAAGATACCATTGACCGAATCGCTTGGAAAGATAAGAACATCGCGCAACCTTTACTTCGGGCTCGGATTGATAGGCATACTGGCTGTTGCGGCAGGCATAACCTTGCTTGTAGGGACGGCTCTCAAACCGTTATTTACGCTTAAGAAACGGGTGGATGAAATAACGAACGGGGATCTGACGGTAAATATAGAAGCGGAGAATAAAGACGAGATAGGCATGCTCGCAACAGATATGAACAGGATGGTGCGGTCTTTTAATAATATGATAAAGAACATACTGGGAGCTTCGGGCGATGTGGTATCATCCGTGGACATTTTAAGGGAGAGGTCGCAAAAAACCGCTGACGGGGCGCGAAACCAGTCGGGTCAGGCGCACCAGATAGCGACAGCGGCGGAGGAGATGAGCCAGACCATAACGGACATAGCTAAAAACGCGTCCATAGCATCCGAGACGTCTTCAGAGGCTATGGAAATAGCGGAAAGCGGACAGACGGTTACCGGCATAGCCGTAGAGACCGTCAATAATGTCTATACAACGACGATACAGTTGTCTACAATGGTCGAAAAATTGAATAAACGCTCTTCCGAAATAGGGGACATAGTAACGGTTATTAAAGACATAGCCGATCAGACAAACCTGCTCGCATTGAACGCTGCTATCGAGGCGGCAAGGGCGGGAGATCAGGGAAGGGGCTTTGCGGTTGTCGCGGACGAGGTAAGAAAGCTTGCCGAAAGAACAATTAAAGCGACCGCTGAGATATCCGAGAAAATAGGCGCTATTCAGGTGGAATCGACACAGACCACAAAGTCCATGGGAGAGGCGTCTAAAGAAGTTACAAAGGCGACAGGTCACATAAGAAACCTGAGCAATGTATTGGAAACCATAGTCGAATCCGTCCAAAAGGTAAGAGACCAGATAACACAGATAGCCACGGCCGTTGACCAGCAGTCTGCCGCGTCGGAAGAGGTGGCGAATAACATAGAAAAGACATCGGCCATATC
>MHDU01000073.1 GCA_001803635.1 Nitrospirae bacterium GWB2_47_37
TTGCCGCCAATTTTATTGCCTCGATAATGCTTGAAGGATTTGCGATGCCTTTCCACGCTATGTCGCAGGCTGTGCCGTGGTCAGGAGAAGTCCTGATAATCGGCAGGCCGACGGTCATGTTCACGCCTTTTTCAAAGGCTATCATTTTAAACGGCGTCAAGCCCTGATCGTGATACATGCAGACTATTATATCAAATTCTCCGTTATATGCCCTGTGAAATAAAGTGTCGGCAGGGTAGGGGCCTGAAACCGGAATTCCCATATTTTGCGCCTCTTCGATTGCCGGAGCAATCTCTTTTATCTCCTCATTTCCGAAGATGCCGGATTCTCCGGCATGGGGATTAAGCCCTGAGACAGCGATGAGGGGATTTTTAATGTCCAGCATGTCGCATGATTTTTTCGCGAGTATGATGGTTTTCAGGACTTTTTCTTTTTTTATTAAATCCGGAACATTACTTAATGCAGTATGGATAGTAACGAGGATGACCTTCAGCTTTTCGCTGTAAAACATCATCGCAAAATCTTTTGTATTTGTTAATTCAGCAAGCATTTCAGTATGCCCCGGCCATTTAAATCCTGCCATTTTCAATGCTTCCTTAGAGATGGGCGCTGTTACAACAGCATCAACGCTTTTATTCAGAGCAAGCTCGACGGCCTTTTTTATATAGCTTGCGCAGGCCCTACCGCCTTCGGCAGTGGGCTTGTTTTTCTGAAAATTCCCGTCTTTGATAGAACTCGTGTCTATTAATTCAAGATCTTTTATGCCGGCAGGAAGGCCGAGTTTGCCGATAGCTTCTTCGATGACGGCTCTATCTCCAACAATCACTGGCTCGCATATTCCGGTGATCTCATGCGACATGATAGCCTTCAATACTATCTCAGGCCCTATGCCTGCAGGGTCCCCGATGGTTATGGCGATTTTTTTGCTTTTCATCTCATTGCCGTAATATATTTACGTTTTCAGGCGGTGAGAACTCGAAAATTTTGTCTTTCAAATCGGTATTGATTTTCACGTCTTTAAGATGAATCTCGACCCTGTTGGATAGCGTGTCGATAATTGCAAGGGATTCTATGGGGAATTCGCCGTTCGACGGCAGAAGCTCTATATGCGATATATTCCCCATCGGCTTTTTAGGCTTTAAAATAAGCCTGTCGTTTTTAGTCGATACATTAAATTCGTTATCGATATTTCCGAATCCTCCCAAAAGCGCAATCGGCGCTTGCCCGTACGTTGCCCTGTCGAATTTCGCCTTGAATGCCTGCCTTTCTTTTTTCTGATAGATGATTATATCGTCTCCGTTGATATATACCGTCTGCGGCTTGTCTCCCTTATATTCCCACCGCATCTCCTTAGATTTTATGAAGAATTCTCCCTTGTATGTATCCGTCCGTTTAAGGTCTTTGATATGGCTTTTCTGAATGAAATTCCCACGGATGTCCTTTATATTCTCGTATGCCTTTTGGATTTTCTCTACTTGATTATCGGCATGGCAAAGGGCAAAAGGCAAAAGGCTAAAGATAGTGAATAAACAAATAGTAATGGTTTTTAATAGGGCCATGAGCTTTTTTATCTCCTTCCGAGAAAATCCCTCGGCTTTCCCGCGCCCTTCGGCGGCCCCACGAGGCCGTCTTCTTCCATAAGCTCCATCATCCTCGCGGCTCTGTTATAGCCGATTTTGAATCTCCTCTGAATGGACGAGATCGAAACCTCTCCGATGGAATCGGCAAAGTCGATTACTCTCTGATACATCTCATCCCTTTCACCGGAGAGGTCTATTCCCTTTTCATGCTCATCCGCTACTGCAATATTATCAAAGGGTGAATAGTCGGGGTTCCCCTGTGATTTTACGAATTCTCCTACTTGTTTGACTTCAGAATCGCTTACATATGCCCCGTGAATTCTAATTATTTTAACGCCCGGAACCATAAAGAGCATGTCGCCCATTCCCAAAAGCTGCTCGGCTCCCTGAGCGTCGAGGATAGTCCTCGAATCTATTTTTGAGGTTACCTGAAACGATATTCTCGCGGGAAAGTTCGCCTTGATCAATCCGGTAATGACATCCACGGAGGGCCTCTGCGTGGCGAGTATAAGGTGTATGCCGGATGCCCTCGCCATCTGCGCGAGCCGGGCAATTGCGTTTTCTACATCGCTTGGAGCCGTGAACATGAGGTCTGCGAGTTCGTCTATGAATACTACGATATACGGCAATCTTTCGGAGTCGGACGCCTGCCTGTTAAATGTCTCTATGTTCCGTGCGCCTTTTTCGGCAAGCAGCCTGTATCTCCTTTCCATTTCGAATACCATTTTTTTCAGCGCATCCGACGCCTCTTTAGGGCTCGTTATTACCGGAGATATTAGATGGGGGATATCGCCGTAAGCGGACAGTTCCAAAAGTTTGGGATCTACCATCAGCATTTTAACCTCATCCGGCGTGGCCCTGTATAAAAGGCTCATTATCATGGAATTTACGGAGACGCTCTTGCCGGAACCCGTAGCTCCCGCCACAAGCAGGTGCGGCATCTTCGCGAGATCTGCGATTACAGGGTTGCCGAATATGTCTTTCCCGAGCGCGAGAGTCAGGAGCGAAGCGCTTTTCTGGAATATATCCGAGGATATTATCTCCTTCAGAGAAACGGTTGCGCGTTCGTTATTAGGGACTTCTATCCCTATAGTCGCCTTGCCCGCGATGGGATAAACCCTGATGCTCTGAGCGCGAAGGGCGAGGGCGAGGTCGTCAGAAAGCGAGACTATCCTGTTTATCTTCACGCCGGCCGCAGGCTCGAATTCATACATCGTGACTACAGGACCAGGATGCGCCTGTTTTATCTTGCCGTTTACTCCGAAATCCAAAAGTTTCTTTTCAAGTCCTGCTGCCGCCGAGTTCATCTCCTCTTTTGCAGGCCCGGATACGCCCTCGGCATCTTTTAAAAATTCGAGAGGAGGAAGATTATAACCGCCGTCACCCGATGTCTTTTTTACACGCCTTTCCCTCACGGTTTTTTGTTCAGGCGCGGGCTGTACCCGCACTGTTTCCATTTTCGGTTCATTGATTATGATGCCTGAATCATAAACTTCAGGCTCCGGTTCTTGTTCGATTGTTCTTTTCTCTCTCATTTTTTTGATATAAGAAAATATAGATACAGGGCTTGCGAGAATGAGAGATACTATAACGAGAGCTATCGAAATGATATATGCCCCTGTCCCTGATAACAGTCCTATAAAGATATTGGAGAGAGAAATGCCGATAATCCCTCCGGATATGTCTATATGCGCGGTGTCGGCTATGATCTGTAAAAAGGCCGATAAGGAAACCAAAAGGAGGAGGGATCCTATTACATGAGCGATATTTTTTTCTTTGCCGAGAACCTTTCCGGCTCCGTATACGATGAGAAGCAGCGGGATTAAAATGCCGGAGAAGCCTATCAAAGAGAATATGATATCGGATATATGCGCGCCTACGATGCCCCCGTAATTTTTAGGCGGCGTATTGGAAAATGCGAAGAGGGACGGATCCCATTTGCTGTAAGTAAAGAGCGAGACCGCAAGGTATAACCCGCCTAATATTAAGACTACGCCTGCTATTTCCTGCAGCCGTTTGCTTCGATTATTATGAGCGTCGTCGAATTTTTCCTGCATGTCTGATTTTATCATTTCCCTCATAAATAGTAAAAAAGTATGCCCGCGCCGAAGGCAATGCGGTATATCGCAAACGAGTTGAACGTATGTTTTGTAACGAACCCTAAAAACGCCTTTATGACAATCAGCGCCGAAAAGAAAGAGACGAAGAAACCGACGGCAAAAGTAGGCGTATCGCTTGCGCTTAGATTATTAATGTTTTTCAATAGATCGTACGATGTCGCGGCAAACATTGTAGGTATTGCCAAAAAGAAGGAAAACTCGACGGCCGTTTTCCGCTCCAACCTAAAGCACATGGCGCCCATTATTGTCGCGCCTGCCCTCGATACGCCCGGAAAAAGAGATAATGCCTGCGCCAAACCGATGCCTAATGCCTGTTTAAGAGAGACCTTGTCTATGTCCGTTACGGACGGTGTTTTAACCGTGTTTTCGATAATAAATATGGCGATGCCGCCGGCTATAAGCGCAAAGGCAACGCTTACTGGATTAAACAGGTAATGCTTTATGATGGAGTGCGTTATAAGACCGAGAAACGCGGCAGGCAGAAATGCTATGAAAAGATTTAATAAAAACCGGTTCGATCCTTTCGCGCCGAATCCGGTAATGGATGACAGTATCTTATCGCGATACATCCAAACCACGGCAAGGATCGCGCCGAGCTGTATGAATATCTCGAAGGTCTTTGCCTTATCGCCGGTAAAGCCGAGCATCTCTCCCGCAAGTATCAAGTGGCCTGTTGAAGATATAGGCAGGAATTCGGTAACTCCCTCTACTATGCCGAGTATTACGGCTTTAAATATTTCCATATCCTAAAAGCCTCCGGAGCTTATATTATTTTGCCCTTTACATCATAATCGAACGCGTCCGTAATCTCAACAGTAACGATATCTCCGATCTTTATTGTCATATCGTCCGTTGGCTGCTCTATAATCACCGTTCCGTCTATCTCCGGCGCATGAGAGTAGAGCCTTGCAATAGAGATATTGCCGTCGATCTCTTCTACTATCGCCTCATATCGCCTGCCTATCAATTCCCTGTTTTTTTCGAGAGATATGGCCGCCTGCCTCCGCATTATCTCGTCGAGCCTTCTGTCTTTAGTCTTCTCCGGCACTTGTCCTTTAAGCTTTGAAGCGGGAGTGCCTTCCTCTTTTGAATACTTAAAGACTCCGAGCCGGTCGAACCTTATCTCCTCTATGAAATCAACAAGGCCGTTAAAGTCTTCCTCAGTCTCTCCGGGGAAACCCACAATGAACGTAGTCCTCAGGGCAACGCCCGGAATTTTCTTTCTGATAGTTCTTATCAGTTTTATGTATTCCTTGCGCGTTCCTCTCCTTCCCATCGCCCGCAAAATTTTGTCTTCCGAGTGCTGTAACGGTATATCGAGGTATTTTTGTATCCTGTCTTCTTTTGCCATGTACTCAAGCAGTTCATCGGTTATTTCCGTGGGATAAAGATAAAGGAGCCTGATGCGGAAGTTTCCCTTAATGGCCGCCATGTCCTTGAGCAAAGAAACGAGGTTATACTTTTCCGATTCCTTGCCGTAATTTGTAATGTCCTGAGCTACGAGTATAAGCTCTCTTGCGCCCTTACGGATATACTCTTTTGCCTCTTTCAATATCTGCCCGGAATCGACGCTCCTGAATTTTCCCCTGATCGAAGGTATTACGCAGAACGTGCATTTTTTGTTGCAGCCCTCCGCGATTTTGAGATAGGCGTACGATGAGGCGATAGGCGATGGGCGATAGGCAATAGGCATCTTAATATCTCTCTTAGCCTTTTGCATATTGCCGAATGCCGAATGCTTACAATATTCGATAATCCTGTCCTCTTCTCCAACCCCGAAGATGGCGTCGATTTCAGGGATATCTTTCATTAGTTCATTTTTATATCTCTTTGCGAGGCAGCCGAATACTACGAGTTTTTTGCCGCCCTTTTTCAGCTTCGCTAAATCGAGTATTTCTTCGATGGATTCTTCCTTCGCGTCCTTGATAAATCCGCATGTGTTTACGAGGATTATATCCGCATCAGCGGCATCGTCTACAGGCGTAAAGCCTTGCGATGCGAATGCCTTTGTCAGATGCTCGGAATCGACCTGATTCTTGGGGCAGCCGAGAGTTGTGATGTTTATTTTAGCCATGAATTTTATAATAACATGAATCCGCATTATTGCTCTTGTGGTTGTCCTTGTCCTTTGTTATAATTCCGGCAAGATGAATATCACTCAAATTTTCCTGATAGCGGCTCTCATCCTTTTTGCCCTCGCGCTCCTCGCCATATTGTTCAAGGCGAAGCGGTATAAAACCCATATGGAAGGGCTTGCGAAAGCCGTAGGCGGCACTGCGGAAGTATTATCGAGCCTCCGCACGCGTATTTACCTATTACATGCAGTTCACAATAATTTGAAATACAGGTGCAGCTTCACTCCCGCCAAAAACAACCCTCCTGAGTTCGCCATTTCTTTATACGGAAGTTTTCCGGCAGGACTAAGCATAGTTAAAAGGAAAAAATCCGACAGTGAAGAGGCAAAGGCAGGCGGGGCAGAGGAAATCCGGACAGGGGACGCGGATTTCGACAGACTCTTTATTGTCAGGGTAAGGCAGGGGCACTCCTCGCGCAATTGCCTCGAATTACAGTCAAGAAGGACGCTCATTTCAAAACTCTTGAGCCGGGAGGATGTAGGGCTTTTCTCGGAAGGGGCATCTATGCGCGTAATCTTTAAGGGGCTCGAACTGGAAGAAGTAGATTCCAATGTCTTGAGAGAATGCCTCGAACAGATGACGGCGCTGGCGATATAAAGAGGTATTTGGCCTTTATTTCATCTCCAACGGATATTCAGCCTTTCGCCAAGCGGCCCAGCCGCCTTTGAGGGCCGAGACCTTTGCGAACCCTTCTTCGATAAGTATGCCTGCCGCACGGGCGCTGGAGTGCTCTTCTTTTCAGGTGCAGTAGGCGATAATAGTACCGTTTTTATCCAGCCCCTTTGCGAATTCCTTTATTGCCGCATCATTGTTAGGGTCGAGATATACGGCGCCTTTTATCTTTTTGTTGCCGGTTGCATAGGCTCCGGGCTGCCGCACATCGAGGATAGTGAGGGCCTCTCCCCTGTCCATCATTGCCTTAAGCTCATCTGTTGTGATCCTCGGGACTTCCATATATTACCTCCATTTGCTGCTGTAATCTTTATTGCCTATCCTTCAAGCATAACTATGGAACACATCATTGCGACTGCCCATACAATGTCGGAAAGGGAGAGTTGAAACTCGCATGTGGAATCGAATAATAAGTCGGCCTTAGCCGGAAATTCTTCATCCTCAAGCCATAATATCATCGTAACAGGCACCCTCGGCAGAGAGAAAAGCCTTATGCCGGCGTCTCCGTATCCCGTAAGTACTTCAGCGCCGTATTCCTGTCCCTTCGCGATAAAACCTTCGGGGTCTTTAGCGTATTTTTTCGCGATTTCATCAAGGGGAAGAACGTGCGTGCCTACAGTGAACTTATGACCGCCCTTTACATCCTCGGGCCTCAGCAATCTGCCGCTCTGCGGAATATCCATTGCGCTGTTCATGTACCGGAGGATCGAAAGCCTGAAGAAGTCCTTGAGTTTGCCGAGGAACAAATCGCCTTTTTCGGAAGCGGCGGATATTCGCATTTCGCACGGGTTGACATGAAAATCTATTCCGAAACATCTGAGCCTGAAAGCGCCGGCTTTCTCGTCAAAAACAGCGCCGGTTTTTCCGCATATTTCGTCACGGGAAAGCCCGCATATTTTCTCCCATGCCTTTTCTTCGCCGTGTTCTATCTTAATAGGTACAAGTTCCATTTCTTAAATATAGCACAATTAAAACAGCTTCTCTATTTCAGCGTCTGTCTGCTTTTAACTACGGCATGATAGATAATGATATAACCTGCTATTGATGACAGGATTCCGACGAGGGTTGTGCCTACGAGGAACGGTATTAAAAGAGGTTTCATTTCATTCATAAGATACGAAAAGCTTATGTCGTTCCAGTTGATATCTGGAATTATTTTATCCATCCCTAAAAGTTTTGCGCCGAACCATGTCGCGAACGTATATATCGGCACGATAGTCCATGGATTGGTGATGTATACCCCGACTATGGTCACAAATTTATTGAGCCTGAAAATCCATGCTGCGGCAATTCCGAGTACGGTATGAAGTCCGAGAAGCGGAGACATTCCGAGGAATACGCCGATTGCAAAAGATACGGCGATCTTTTTCGGGGAGTCTTTAACGCTGAAAACAGCGGAGAGCTTGTCACGGAGCGCCAAAGTGCCGGTACCCCTCTGCTTTCATAGGAAATTCTTTTCCTGTTTTATCCACAGCAATCCTGTCTTTTTCTATAATCTCGCCTATGCAGGTTATATTTACCCCCCCTATCCCCCCCTTATCAAGGGGGGGAGCAGGGGGGGTAGGAGGAGCCGTAAATAAAAGCTCGTAGTCCTCGCCGCCGGATACGGCAAGATGCATCGCGTCTAATCCCATAATCCCGGCGGCATTTTCCATCTCATCCGAAATCGGAATTTTATCGAGGTAAACTTTCGCTCCGACATTGCTCTCATCGCATATCCTGCAAAGGTCTATAAAAAGGCCGTCGCTTATATCTATCATAGAGGTTGCGTGTTTCGCGATTTCGGAGGAGTCCCTTGCAACGGGCATTAGATGTCTCTCGATCAACGCCTCTGCGGAACTTCCGATTTTTTCTTTCAGTTCGGGCGTAAGTTTTTTCAGTATCTCAAGTCCGCATGCGGAATCGCCGAGAGCGCCCGTGACGTATATCTTGTCTCCGGCCTTTGCGCCTGCCCTCGAAATGAATTTCTCAGCCGTGCCTATCACGGTAGCGGATAAAACCATATCATTTTTTGCCGAGCACAGGTCTCCTCCGACAAGTTTCACGCCGTACATATCCATTGCCTTTGAAATCCCTTCATACATATCCCAAAACATCTTTTCGTCCGCATCGTTTTTCAACGCGATATTGAGGAATAGATATTTCGGCCTTCCTCCCATTGCCGTAATGTCGCTCACATTTACCGACACCAGCTTAAAGCCGAGTTGAAAAGGCGGGGTAAAGCTCAAGTCAAAATGAATCCCCTCGTTCATCATATCCGTTGTAACGAGGATGTTTTCTTTTTGAGGGGCGAGGACGGCGGCATCGTCTCCGATGCCGAGGATGATGCCGCTGTCTTCGGTTTTAAACCTTTTTCTTACTTCTTGGAGAAGTTTTAGTTCTCCTATTTTTTGAAGCTTCATTTTTCCCATCGCCTACCGCAATTTTTAAAACGTCGTCCATCGACTCCGCGAGGATAAAGTTCATTCCTTCCTTAACATATTTCGGAAGGTCTTCGAGGTCTTTTTTATTTCTGTGAGGTATTATCACCGTTTTTATCCCCATGCGCTTGGCGGCGAGCGTTTTTTCCTTAAGCCCGCCTATGGGGAGGACCTTTCCTCTCAGAGTTACCTCTCCCGTCATTGCTACGTTCTTTTTTACGGGTTTGCCTGTAAGCGCAGAGGCTATGGCGGTAGCCATTGTTATGCCGGCTGAAGGCCCGTCTTTCGGGATCGCGCCCGCCGGGACATGGATATGGAGATCGGTCTTTGAAAAAGTATCGTCGCTTATTTTCAGTTTTTTGGCTTTTGACCTGATATAGCTCAACGCGGCCTGCGCGGACTCTTTCATAACGTCTCCCAATTGCCCGGTCAGGGTAAGGCTGCCTTTGCCCTTCATAATGGTCGCTTCGATATATATAATATCCCCTCCGGCCTCTGTCCATGCAAGGCCTGTGGCGACGCCTATTTCGCTCTTCTTCATCTCTTCTTCCGGCAGATATTTTAGAACTCCGAGGTATTTATGAAGATTCCCGGCGGTAACATTGAACCGTTTTGCCTTTCCCTCGGCAACCTGTCTTGCAACTTTTCTGCAAAGATTTGCGATCTCGCGCTCAAGATTTCTGACCCCGGCCTCCCGCGTATAATGGGATATTATCTGTTTCGTAGCCGAATCGTTTAACGTTAATATCTTTGTTGTTATGCCGTGTTCTTCGAGTTGTTTCGGTATAAGGTATTTTTTAGCTATCTCCAGCTTTTCCTCTTCGGTATAACCGGAAAGATAGAGTATCTCCATTCTGTCCCTCAATGGCCCGGGTATTGTGTCCGTAAGATTTCCTGTCGTTATGAACATGACGTTCGACAGGTCGAACGGAACCGCGAGGTAGTGGTCCATAAAGGAATTGTTCTGTTCCGGGTCGAGCACCTCGAGTAGCGCGGAAGACGGGTCTCCCCTGAAGTCCATGCCTATCTTGTCCACTTCGTCAAGCATGAATACGGGATTGTTCGTTCCCGCGTTCTTTATTCCCTGTATTATCCTGCCGGGAAGGGAGCCGACATATGTCCTTCTGTGTCCCCTGATTTCCGCTTCGTCCCGGACTCCTCCGAGGGACATCCTTACGAATTCCCGTCCGAGGGATCGCGCTATGGAACGTCCAAGAGATGTTTTTCCGACTCCCGGAGGGCCTATGAAACAGAGGATGGGGCCTTTCATTTTCTCTTTCAGTTTCCTCACGCTCAGGTATTCGAGTATCCTCTCCTTTATTTTTTCGAGGTCATAATGGTCTTCGTTTAAGATCTTCTCGGCCGTTTTTATATCCAGTTGGTCTTTGGTGCTTTTAGACCACGGGATCTCCGTAAGCCATTCGAGATATGTCCTTATAGTGCCGGCCTCTGCGCTGTCCGGATGCATTTTTTCTATGCGCTTGAGCTGTTTTTCAGCCTCTTTCATGACCTTTTCCGGCATCTTGGCTTCTTCTATTTTTTTTCTGAACTCTCGGACCTCTTCCGCGCGCTCGTCTATGTCTCCCAGCTCTCTTTGTATTGCCTTGAGCTGTTCGCGCAGGAAATATTCACGCTGGGTCTTGTCTATTTCACCGCGCGCCTCGGTCTGTATTTTCTGCTGAATGGTCAAAAGCTGTATCTCGCGCGAGAGTATTTCGCTTATTTTTTTCAGCCGCTCGATGGGATCGGACATCTCCAATATTTCCTGCGCCTGATCCGTCTTAAGCCCCAAATTCGACGCTATGAGGTCGGCAAGCCTTCCGGGGTCGTCGATGTTCTCGATAACTACCATCACGTCCGGCAATATTGTTCTGCCGAGAGATACCGTCTTGTCCATCTGTTCTTTTACGTTTCGTATCAATGCCTCGTTTTCAAGAGTCATCTCCACAGGTTTTTCCTCGGCCGTTTTTTCTATTTTGGCCATAAAGAAAGGGTCCTGTTGGGAGAATTTTATGACTTGCGCCTTGCTCAATCCCTGCGCTAATATTTTAACGCGTCCGTCGGGAAGTTTGAGCATTCTCATGATCATGCAAACCGTTCCCGTAGAGTATAGGTCATTAGGAGAAGGCGCCTCTATATTGAGGTCTTTCTGGGTAAGGAGCAGTATCATCCTGTTCGTGTTCAGGGAATGGTCGATGGCTTTAATGGAAACATCCCTCCCCACGAAAAGAGGCAATATCATATATGGAAAGACGACAATATCCCGTGCAGGCAGCACCGGTAATATCTCCGGAATCTCCACCTGTTCTTTATCGCTATTCTTTTCTGTTTCAGCCATATTATCTCTCCTCCGTTATTCCGCGGCAGCTATCTTTTCTCTATCGCGATATGTATAATTTTGCCTTTCAGTTTAGGAAACGTTATGGTCATAACTCCGTTATTATAAATCGCGTCTCCGGCTGTTGCATTTACATGAACCGGTATCTTTATTACACGCCTGAAATCCTTAATGCCTCTTTCCATGCAAAGGTATTTTATTTCGCCCGACGCCGATTTTTCTTCGTCATCTCTCTCTCCCTCGATAATCAGCAGGTTTTCATAGACTTTTATCGAGATGTTCGCCGGGTCTATTCCCGGCAGGTCGACCTCGAATACGAGATCTTCAGCGGTCTCATAGAGGTCGACAAGAGGGCCTCCGCAGGTCTCCGCCTCGTAAAAAAACAAGCCTTTTAAGACGCTTTTCATCTCAGTGTCTTTGCTTTTTCGATCAGATACTTCTTAAAATCTCCGGATAATTCCCTGTTTTTGAGCGCTAAATCCACAGTCGCCTTCAAATATCCTATTTTGTCGCCCGCGTCATACCGTTTGCCCTTTATGAGATAGCCGTAAATGGGAGTCTTTTTCACAAGCCTTTTTAGCGCGTCCGTAAGCTGTATTTCTCCTCCCGCGCCCGGTTTCTGCTTTTCGAGGATGCCGAATATATCGGGCGTCAGTATGTATCTTCCTATTATAGCCAAATTCGACGGCGATTTCTCCGGTCGCGGCTTTTCGACCATGTCCCTGATCCTGTATACCCCGTCTTCCGGCTTGCCGTCGACGATGCCGTAGCGATTGACCTCCGACATAGGCACTTCTTCAAGCGCTATCACCGGGCACTTCTTTTTTTCGTAGATCTTTATCATCTCTTTTAAAAGCGGATATTCAGGGTCTATCACGTCATCGCTCAATATGACCGCAAAAGGCTCGTTATCTACAAACGGTTTAGCGCAAAGTATCGCGTGTCCAAGGCCTAAAGCGACCTTTTGACGGATATAGGCGAAATTTACATGACTCAGTTTGTTGATCTCTTCGAGCAGTTTGTTCTTCCCTGTGCTCTTAAGCTTTTCCTCGAGCTCGTATGCCGAATCGAAATGATCTTCGATAGCCCTTTTATTTTTTCCCGTAATAATAATAAATTCCTCTATCCCGCATGAGATGGATTCTTCAACGGCATACTGTATCAACGGCTTGTCTACAATGGGCATCATCTCTTTCGGGGACGCCTTGGTAGCAGGCAAAAACCTCGTGCCGAGGCCCGCTGCGGGAAGAATTGCTTTTTTAATTGTTGTTTTCATGTCATTACTCCAGTTATATTGGTGCCGGAGACGAGACTCGAACTCGTACAGAGCAGGCTCCGAGGGATTTTAAGTCCCTTGCGTCTACCAATTCCGCCACTCCGGCAATAATTGAATAAGATACTAAAAACCAAGGATAAAGTGCAACTTAACAATCGTAGAGATGCTTATAAAGGCAAGGCAGGTATGGATGAAAAGCCTTTATCAGCGATACCTAAGCGCCGAACCCTCCCGGTGTTTAAGGGCAACTTCAGTATCACATTTACATTAAACAATATAAACAGGCATCCAATAATCTTATCACATTGATAAAGGCGTTGAAGCCGTGCCTGCCTTGATGTTGCCGTTATGGATAATCAGCAGCGTATCCGCGAGTCTTTCAGCTTGAAGCCTATCGTGGGTGGTGATAATGATGGTCGATCTGCTCTCTTTCTTCATGTTCAAAATTATATTCTCGATGATGCGCGTATTTTCTTCATCAACAGATGCTGTGGGTTCATCGAGGAAGAATATCTCAGGCTCTATGACAAGCGCCCTCGCAATGCCGAGCCTTTGAGCCTCTCCGCTCGAAAGGGTAAGGGCATTCTGATCCGCCTTGTTAAGAAGGCCGGCAAAATCCAACACCTTTTCAACCCGATTCTCTATATCTTTTCCCTTAATCCCTCTTGTTTTCAAGCCGTATGCGGCGTTCTGAAAAACAGTTGTATTAAATATACCGATTTTGGGCAATACAAGGGTTATTCTTCGGCGGAGTTCAAGATCATTGCTTATAATGCCGCTTCCTGAAAAATAATTGACTTCTCCAGTGTCGGGATTTTCAAGAAGGCTGCATATCTTCAGAAATGTTGACTTGCCCGCGCCGTTCTGTCCCATCAGAGCATAAACGCCTGCCTTATCGAATGAGAACGAACAGTCTTTAAGCACGGTTTTCCCGTTATAACTCTTGGAGATATTCGATACATTCAGCCTTAATCCCATAAAGCCGCCTCTACGGTTCCATTTTTTTGAACAAAATGCAGAAGCGCATTTATAAACAGCGATATAGTTAATAATATTATGCCGAGGGCAACGGCAAGTTCAAAATTCCCCTTATCCGTCTCAAGCGCAATGGTAGTAGTCATTACCCTCGTATATCCCGCAATGTTGCCGCCGACTATGAGGATCGCTCCCACCTCTGCCATTACCCTGCCTAAAGCAGCGATGATGCCCGACATTATGCCGTATCTTGCCTCTTTAATAATCGTAATCGAGGTCTGAAACGGAGTTGCTCCGAGAGTTTGAGACGCAAGCCTGATATTGCGGTCAACGGCTATAATTGCGGAATGACAGAGCGATACCACTATCGGCAGCGCAAGAATTGTCTGGGCAATGATCATTGCCGACGGAGTATAGAGCAGACCTAAGAATCCCATAGGCCCGCTCCTTGAGAGCATCATATAAACGAAAAGACCGACGACAACCGGCGGAAGTCCCATAAATGTATTCATAAGGCTGACGAATATTCCCTTTGCCGGAACCTTCCTCAAACCGAGCATCGCAGATAGAGGAAGACCTATGGCCGATGCGATCAAAAGCGCAGTACCGGATACCTTGAGAGATAAAAGGATAATCCCTAAGAGTTCAGGGTCGAGGCTGAGTATAAGCACGAATGCCTTTTTAAATGCTTCGATTATCGAATACATATATTAGAGTTTCCATCGAAATGATTTGGCAGGGCATTGTATTGGAGCGGTTTCAGCAGCTCGAAGTTTCGCCGTGCCGGCGAAACCGAGCTGGTGCCTCGGAGACGGACATGGATGTTCGTCGAGAATGAGCGGAAATACTGTGCCCTGTCAGATCCAACTATTATTTTGTTATAGGTTTTCAATTATCATCTTCCATTCGGCATAAATAAAGGGTTGCCGTTTTTATCCTTAAACGCCCCGATAACCTGCCGGCCTTCCTTTGATATAAGCCAGTTTATGAATTCCATCGCCTCTTTGTATTTTACATGTTTATGCTTTTGGGGATTTACCGCCATTACCCCGTATTGATTGAATAGAGTAGGGTCTCCTTCAAGGACGATTATCATTTCAAGTTTGTCTTTATCTTTTGTCGCAAGCCATGTTCCTCTGTCGGTCAGCGTAGATGCTCTTTTTTCATTCGCGATTCTCTGGGTTTTTTCCATTCCCTGCCCCACCTCAAGATACCACTTCTGTCCTTTTGGATCAATGCCTGTCTTTTTCCATAAGGATAATTCCTTTGTATGAGTGCCGGACTTGTCGCCGCGCGAAATAAATAACGCTCCGTTTTCGGCAATTTTTTTGAATGCCGCTAAAGCGGATTTCATGCCTTTCATTTTTATCGGATCATGTTGAGCGCCGATGATAACAAAGTCGTTATACATCACATCATGGCGGTTTACGAAATATCCTTCCTCTACTGCCTTCATCTCCAGTTCCTTTGCGTGGACGAATACTACATCCGCGTCGCCCCTTTTGCCGATCTCTATGGCAGCTCCTGTGCCGACCGCCACGACATCAACCTTTATGCCTGTCTTTTTCTCGAAGACAGGAAGGATGTAGTCGAGAAGTCCCGAATTCTGAGTGCTCGTGGTTGACGCGCAGCGAATGCGTGTTTCTGTAAACGCTATCTGAGCAGAAAGAGACAGAAAAATAACCAGGCAAACAAATAAGCTTTTCATTTATGAAATGCCTCCTGCATATTCTTATACCGACATTATAATATAGAAAAGGGACGAAAAAGACAGAACAGATGAAACGTACTTTTTTAAAGAATACGGCTTATGGAGCGTGGCGGCTTTAAAAAGCTCTTACGGACAGTAACAGTCCGTAAGAGCCAAAATACTATTCAGCCGGGCAATACCCCTTACTCTCGGAGACAAACTTTACCTTCCACGGGGCTCCGGGATCTTTTCCCTCCGCTCCTTTTTCGCCTCTGAGGAGCTGCATCTTTAAGTCTTTGCATTTTTGATTCCGGCCTTCGGCATTTGTCACAAACACATCTCCATCAAGCCAGTACCACCAGCGGTCTTTGTATTGATTAAATTCCGGATCCGATAACAGCACCTTTCTTACCTTGTCGGTAGCCTGCATGTCCCTGACCCATGCCTCGGCAACCATCTTCTTTATTTCATCCTTGGGAGGAGCCTCCTGACCTTTCTTTGCGACCTCCGCTACGGCGCCGACGGAAAAATGAGAATAGACATATTTATTTTCCACCTTTTTGAAGTGCCATGAGGTATTGAACTCGACTTTTGTACCGCTTGCCCTCTCAACATGCACCCTCACAGGCTCCTGACAAAAAGGCACTTTGACGAAATATTCATATATATCGCCTGTCTTAGGGTCTTTCTTCGTCGTTCCCGTGCCTATCTCTTTTTCATACACGCCGGACTCTCCCGTCCTCTCAATTTTGAGTATCTTTTCTCCCGGATACTTCTTCGCCCAGTTCGTGCGGATTATCTGCTCCGTATCCTTCCATGGAACACAATCTGCTGCTGAAAAAGACGCCCAGCACAGGACAATCAAAACTGCAATAACGTTCATTATCTTTTGCATTTTCATATAATCCTCCTTAGACAATTACATTTTTGTATTTTGTGAAAGTATACCACGGAAAAAGACCTGCGACATATTGACAAACCATCTCTTCATTTTATATGTTAGTAAGCACTAACATATAAAATGCAAATGAGACGGTAGGACATTGTATTGGAAATACTGTGCCTTGCCGGATCGGAGAAGGTAAAGCGCTATGAACATTAAGGATAAACCTGTAACAAGAGATAAAATTCTCGAAGCCGCCTTATTTTTGTTTTCCAAGAAGGGTTATCTCGGCGCTACTACAAAAGAGATCGCGAAAGAGGCGGGTATTGCCGAGCTTACCCTTTTCAGGCATTTCGCCTCAAAAGAGAAACTTTTTGAAGATGTATTAAACACCTATTCGTTCCTTCCGGCATTAAAGGAACTTATGCCGGAAGTAGCGGCTATGCCGTATGAAAAGGCATTGACCGAAATCGCAAAGAGATTTTTGGATACGCTTGAATCAAGAAAAGACCTCATACAGATAATGCATTCCGAGATACAGAGGTATCCGGAAAAGATTCACAGGATATACCATTCTTTTATCGACGAGATATTCAAAATTCTTGCGGCATATTTTAACGAAATGCAGAAGAGGAAACTCCTTGACCGGTTCGACGCCGAGTTCGGCGCGCGTGCGTTTTTAGGCATGTTCTTTTCGTATTTCAATGTGCATGAAATCATGATGCACAAGAAATACAGGCATGTGGATAAAGATGATACGATAAAGGAATTTGTAAGGATTTTCATGAGAGGCACGGTCAGATCCAAAGGTAAGAAAGGAGTTAAGTGTATATGATGGGATTGAAATTTATTCTTACCGCTGTCATTACCTTAGCCATGACGATGTTGCATGCGGCAGGTAATGTTTCTGCCGCGGAGCGCTCAACGGATGATCCTGATGCGGTTGTTTCAGAAATCCCTAAGGCAGCAAAGATAAAAACGCCCGATGAAGAAACAATAAAGAAGGGCGAGTTGCTTACGCTGCAACGCTGTCTTGAGATAGCCCTGAAAAGACAGCCTAATATTATCGCCGCGCGAAATATTGTTACGGCAAACGAAAGCAGAGTCGGACAGGCAAAGGCGAATTATTATCCTCAGTTGGATGTCTCGTCGGGCTACAGCAAGATAGCCCCGGTGCCCACCGCAACAAGCCTCTCATCAAATGCCGTTGATCAGTATACGAGCAGCATAGGGCTCAAACAGAATATATATGATTTTGGAAAAACTTCGACACAGGTGAAAATTCAGAAATTCAATACCGATGCGGCCAAGTTAGACCTCGAAAGTGTTTCCGAACAGATAGTGTTTAACGTAAAACAGGCATATTACGGCGTATTGCAGGCACGAAAGAACAGGACAGTTACAGAAGAGGCCGTAATGCAATTCGAGCATCATCTCGGGCAGGCGAAGGGATTTTTCGAGATGGGGATTAGGTCGAAATTCGATGTGACAAAGGCTGAAGTGGACCTCAGCGCCGCCAAATTGAATCTGATACGGGCTGACAATGCCTTCAAAATAGCCATAGTCAGTCTGAATAACGCTATGGGAGTGATCGGCGCTTCCGATTACGTGCTTGAAGATATTTTAGAATTCAAAAATTATGAAATCATATTTGACGATGCGACGGCAAAGGCTTTTGGGAACAGGAATGATATGCAGGCAATCGCTGCGAGAAGGAAGGCGCTGGAGGAGAATGTCGAGCTTGCGAAAACGAATTACTATCCGGCGCTTACGGGCAATGCGGCATATAATTGGGGAGGCTCTAAGTTCCCGCTCGAAGACGGCTGGAATGTAGGGGCTACCATTACCCTGCCTATTTTCAGCGGCTTTCTGACAAAGAACCAGATCGCGGAAGCGGAAGCGAATCTTAACGTAATAAAGGCGAATGAAGATCTGCTCAGGCAGAATGTATACTTCGAGGTGCAGCAGGCGTTTCTGAACCTTAAAGAGGCTGAGAGCAGGATCCCGACAGCCGAGCTCGCGGTTAAGCAGGCAACCGAAAATCTTGATATTGCGAACGGCAGGTATACAGCCGGTGTCGGGAATCCCATAGAGGTAACAGATGCTCAGGTGGCTTACAGTAATGCGAAAACTGCGTATATACAGGCGCTTTCAGATTACAAGGTGGCACAGGCGGCGCTTGAGAAAGCGATGGGGGTCAGATAATGAAGCAGAATACGGAAGGCAGAAGTCAGAGGCCGCCGGCCGGTAGCAGGCCGGCATTGTGCCGCAGCATTTTTTCTATCGTTACGAGATGTTGCGTTTGGATTGCATGCGTTTTGCTCGTCACAGCGTGCTCCGATACCAAGTCGAAACAGGAAAAACCTAAAGCAGTCCCGGTCCTCGTTGCATCAGCAGTGCAGAAGGATGTTCCGGTGCAAGTTACCGCAATCGGCAATGTAGAGGCGTATTCCACGGCAGCGGTAAACGCGCGCGTTGGAGGTCAGCTTCAGAGAATTCATTTTAAAGAGGGGCAGGATGTGAAAAAGGGGGACATCCTCTTCACCATAGACCCGAGGCCTTTTGAGGCGGCGCTGAGGCAGGCCGAAGCGACGACGGCAAGAGATACCGCACAGATGGAGAACGCCCGACTACAGGCCCGGCGCTATGAGGAACTTGTAAAAAAGGGATATGTCGCGCAGGCGGATTACGACCAGATGCGCACCAACGCCGATGCGCTTGAGGCTGTTGTCAGAGCGGATAAGGCCGCGGTTGAAAATGCCCAACTGCAGTTAAGTTATTGCTACATATACGCTCCGATTACGGGACGCACCGGTAATTTGACGGTTAATCAGGGGAATCTTATAAAGGCGGACGACAAAGCCATTGTGACCATAAATCAGATTCAACCGATCTATGCGGCATTTTCCATGCCGGAACAAAACCTGCCGGAAATAAGAAAATATGCTGCCGGAGGGAAAAGGATTAAAGTAAGCGCCTTGCCGCAGAACGAAGGATTACAGGTGCAGGGCGAACTCGCTTTTATCGACAATGCCGTGGACACGGCAACCGGAACTATACGGCTTAAAGCTATATTTGAAAACAGGGACAGAAGGCTCTGGCCCGGACAGTTCGTGAATGTTGTTGTGACGCTTACGACAAGGCATGATTCAATAGTCATCCCTTCACATGCCGTTCAGACAGGCCAGGCAGGGCAGTATGTTTTTGTTGTTAAGGGTGATGCGGCAGAGCTGCGTCCTGTTATAGCCGGTATCACGCATGAGGATATGACGGTCATCGAAAAAGGGATTGAGCCGGATGAGGTGGTGGTTACCGACGGCCATATGCGCCTTATGCCGGGGGCTAAGGTAGAGATAAAGAAGTGAATATTTCCGATCTGTTTATAAAACGACCGATAATGACCAGCCTCGTAATGCTGGCTGTGATGATCTTCGGTATTTTCGCCTACCGGATACTGCCGGTTAACGACCTGCCTAATATCGATTTTCCGACAATACAGGTTACTTCCAATCTGCCCGGCGCAAGCCCGGAGACCATGGCAAGCGCAGTGGCAACTCCTCTGGAGCGCGAGTTTTCTACTATTGCAGGGCTTGATTCCATGAACTCTACAAACGGGCAGGGGATTTCGATCATCACACTCAAATTCGCTCTTGAGCGTGACATTGATGCAGCCGCTCAGGATGTGCAGGCCGCCATATCAAAGGCCGCCAGGCAATTGCCTCAAGATATGCCGAGCCCGCCTTCGTATAGGAAGGTTAATCCGGCTGATCAGCCGGTATTATATCTGGCACTAAGTTCGCCGACCCTTCCTCTGTCGGAAGTGAATGAGTTTGCAGACACGATAATTGCGCCGCGCATCTCCATGATCAGCGGTGTGGCTCAGGTTCTGGTATACGGATCCCAGAAGTATGCGGTACGGGTGCAGCTCGACCCAAGGGCTTTGGCTAACCGGAAGATAGGCATAGATGAGGTTTCATCGGTTCTGGCGAGCTGGAACGTGAACCTGCCTACAGGAGGTCTTCAGGGCAGCAGACAGGCATTCACTATTCAGGCAACCGGTCAGCTTTACAACGCTGAGGCGTTCAAGCCTGTGATCGTCGCCTACCGCAGCGGTTCGCCGGTTCGTTTGCAGGACATAGCCGTGGTTACCGACAGCGTTGAGAACGACAAAATCGCTGCATGGTACAACACCGGCGGCAAGTCCACAAGGGCTATTGTTTTGGCTATTCAGCGTCAGCCCGGCACTAATACTATCGAAGTTGTGGACAGCATAAAAAAGCAGATACCCGCTTTCAAAAGCCAATTGCCGGGTAATGTTCAACTTAATGTACTCTTTGACCGCACGGTATCCATCAGGGATTCGGTAGCGGATGTTAAATTCACACTGGTGCTTACCGTTGCCCTGGTGATTTTGGTGATATTTCTCTTTCTGCGTAATCTGTCGGCTACGGTTATCCCGAGCCTTGCCCTGCCTCTCTCCATTATCGGTACCTTTGCGGCTATGTATGGAATGGGGTTTTCGGTAAACAATATTACCCTGATGGCGCTTACACTCTCGGTAGGCTTTGTAGTGGACGACGCAATAGTCATGCTCGAAAACATAGTCCGCCATATGGAGCGCGGCGAAAAGCCCTTGGATGCGGCATTCAGGGGTTCTAAGGAAATCGGGTTCACTATCATCTCCATGACTCTTTCACTGGTAGCGGTTTTTATTCCGGTTCTTTTTATGGCAGGGATGCTCGGAAGAATGCTCCACGAGTTTGCCGTGACAATTACTATTGCTATTCTCATTTCAGGGGTTGTTTCCCTGACGCTGACGCCTATGCTCTGCAGCCGTTTTCTTAAGCCGCACTCGGAAGAGCGGCACGGCAGGCTTTACAATATGCTGGAAAGATTTTTTGATAATATGCGCAACCTCTACGAGCGCACACTCAAGCGGGTACTCGTCTTCCGCCGTGCAGTGCTGATTGTTACTTTGGTTATGACGGTCTTTACGGTATGGCTTTTTGCAAAAATGCCTACCGGTCTTCTTCCGCCGGATGACATAGGAGCCGTTTTTGCCGTTACCGAGGGAGCGCAGGGCGTTTCCTTCGAGGACATGAAGATGCATCAGCAGAAACTTGTCGAAATAGTGCTGAAGGATAATAATGTCGAGGCGTTCATGTCATCCGTAGGCGCAAGCGGAACAAGGGTAGGCTCCAACAGCGGTTTTATGTTTCTTAAACTTAAACCGCGGCACGAGCGCAAACTGAATGCGGACCAGGTTATTCAGGAACTCAGGCCTAAGGTTATGGGAGTTCCGGGCATTATGGTATTCATGCAGAATCCGCCGCCCATTCGTCTTGAGGCGACCCTCTCAAAGGCTCAGTACCAGTTTGTCCTCCAGAGCCCTGAAACTGATGAGTTATACAGATATGCCGGCGATTTTGAGATGAAGCTTCGCGGCTTGCCGATGATTCAGGATGTTACAAGCGACCTTCAGATAAAGAACCCGCAGGTCAATCTGGCTATAGACCGCGATCGCGCCGCCGCCCTCGGTATTACCGCCCGGCAGATAGAGGATTCCCTTTATTCGGCATATGGAGCGAGACAGGTTTCCACCATATATTCCCCGTCAAACCAATACAAAGTGGTTATGGAGCTTGAACCGAAATACCGGATGGATCCGTCGGTGCTCGGCATGTTATATGTCCGTTCCAACACCGGACAGCTTGTTCCGCTTTCTTCGCTGGCGGTAATTACGAGGGGGCTCGGACCATTGTCCGTGAACCATCTCGGACAGATAACATCCGTTACGATTTCATTTAACCTTAAACCGGGCGCTCCGCTGGGCGATGCCGTAACTGCCGTACAGAAAGAGGCTAAGGCGCTGCCCCCTTCCATTACTACAGGATTTCAGGGAACTGCACAGGTTTATCAGGCTTCCACAAAGGGACTGGCTATGCTTCTTATTCTATCTATTACGGTTATTTATATAGTTCTCGGCATCCTTTACGAGAGTTATATACATCCCCTGACGATATTGTCGGGTCTTCCTTCAGCAGGCTTTGGGGCGTTGATTACTTTGCTGCTGTTCGGCAAGGATCTGAATCTGTATGCCTTTGTCGGGATTATAATGCTTGTCGGAATCGTGAAGAAGAACGCCATCATGATGATAGACTTTGCGTTGGATGCGCAGCGAAACGAAGGGAAAAAGCCGATAGATGCCATTTATGAAGGAGCTATTATCCGTTTCAGGCCGATAATGATGACCACTATGGCTGCGCTTATGGGCACATTGCCGATAGCCGTCGGCTTCGGGGCCGGAGCGGATTCGCGCCGTTCTCTCGGTTTTGCCGTTGTGGGCGGACTTATATTTTCACAGATGTTGACGCTGTATATTACTCCGGTTATTTACATTTATCTTGACGAATTTCAGAAGAGGTTCGGGCGTAAAAAGAAGGAGGCAGAGGGATGACGCGGCTCAAACTGATTTTCATTGTCTCGGTTTTTTTAATGACGGAATCTTCCTGTTATGCGCTTGATATGCCGAATGTCCTTACTCTTTCGGATGGGCTTAGGGTCGCAACCGAGAATAACAGGCTTGTAAAAATTTCATTCCGCGAAAGGGATATATCATATGAAGATAGTTTGATTACGCGTTCGAGGATGCTTCCGGGCGTTAACGCGACAATAAATCAGACGTTCTTATCGAATCAACCCGGCGCGCGCCTCGGCGCACAGAATCTCTACACCTCAGAAAGAAATTATCTGTCTTACGGAATAAACGCGTACCAAACGCTATTTTCCTTTGGAGGGGATTCATCGAGGTATGAGGCATCCAAATCCATATTAGACGCGAAGAAATTAAATATAGACCTTACGAAAAATATCGTCGCCCTGAACTTCATAACCGCTTATTTCGACCTCCTCGAAACCGAGAAGATGCTCGCTGTTTCCAAAAAGGAAGTCGAAAGTCTCGAATCGCACAGGCTTGTCGCAAGGAATCTCTTTAATGAAGGTGTTATCACGAAGAACGACCTTTTACAGGCCGAGGTCAGGCTCTCCGACGCAAGGCAGCGCATGCTTACCCTGAAAAATATCAGGGCAACCGGCGCGTCGAGGATCAACAATATCCTCTCAAGGCCGCTTAATACGACAGTGGACGTGGAAGAAGTTCATGTTAACGCAATATCTGCCGATAAACTGCCGGCGATTGAAAGCGCATGGGCGAATGCGGAAAAGCAGCGCACGGAACTGGGCATTATCGACCGCGAGATAAAGGCAACTGAATTGGAAGAAACCGTGAAAAAATCCGATTATTTCCCCAAGTTGTTCGCTCAGGGCGGATACAATTACACGGAAAACCGCTATCAATTGCAGGAAGATAACTGGTCCGTTGTTATGGGTGTCAATCTTAATCTATTCAGCGGCGGAAGCACTAAGGCCGAAGTGTCGAAGGTCAGGCACAGGAAAGAACAGCTTAACGAGCAAAGGAAAAAGCTCGTTGACGACATCAGGCTGGATGTCGAGAAGAATTATCTCGATATCAAAAATGCCGGGGAAAAGATCAAGGTCACAAAAGACGCCGTAGCGCAGGCAGAGGAAAATCTGCGGATTAATAAGGTCAGATACGAGGAAGGGATAGGCACGGCTACGGATGTCCTCGACGCTATAACACTTTTTACAACGGCCGAGACGAATTATTACCGTGCGGCATATGAATTGAGGCGGGCGGAGGCCGGATTTGGATATGCGATAGGAACGGATTTAGTATCGGCCTACAAGTGATATTTTCGGAGGTTTAAATGGAAGAAAATAAGACAATCAACGGCAGAAGAAAAAAAATAGCGTTAGTCGTATTTGCGCTTATGGGAATAGCCGGCGGCGTATTTCTGTATTTTTATCTTAACTACAAGGCAGTGCATATCGGCACCGACGACGCCTTTGTTGATGGGAGCATACACGTCATAGCGTCAAAGATTTCAGGGACGGTAAAGACCGTTAATGTTAAGGATAACCGGCATGTGAAGAAGGGAGACTTGTTGTTGGAGATAGAACCCTCGGATTATGATGTAAGGGTAAAAGAGGCATCGGCGGGATTCGATGCGGAAAAGAAACGGATACTGGAGGCCGGGACGAGGGTGGAGGCTTCCAAGAAACGCTTAAACGAATTGAATGCCGGCGTTGAAACGGCAAAGGCGAATCTCCAACTTCAGGACGCGAATTTGAAACAGGCTGAAAGAGACTTAAGACGCGCGGAGAACCTTTATGCAAAAGATGCTATTTCTAAAGAGAGATATGAAAAGACAAAGACCGCATTTGATGTAGCGGCTGCTCAGTCAAAGGCGGTTCAGGAGCAATTGAGACAGACGGAAACCGCGGTTGATACCCAGAAGGCGGTTATTAAACAGGTGGAGGTTGAAAAGACGATAGTAATGTCGTCCATTAAGCAGAGAGAGGCGCTGCTCGAAACAGCGCAGCTTAATTACGGATATACGAAGATTTATGCGCCCGCAGACGGGTATGTAACAAAGAAATCCGTCGAGGCGGGCAATCAGATACAGGCAGGGCAGCCGTTGATGGCGGTGGTTCCGCTGGACGGCGTATATGTCGTCGCCAACTATAAAGAAACGCAGCTCGCAAAGATAAGGCCGGGGCAGAAAGTGAGAATAAAAGTCGATACGTATCCCGGCAAGGTTTTTCAGGGGAAGGTGGACAGCATTATGGCAGGGACGGGTGCGGTGTTTTCGTTGTTCCCCCCTGAAAACGCCACAGGCCAGTTTGTGAAGGTGGTGCAGAGGATACCCGTGAAAATTGTTCTCGATAAAGATACGGATAAAGAGCATATATTGAGAATCGGTATGTCGGTAGCTCCGACAGTGATTACGGAATAGTGAATAAGTGGATTATCGCCCTCACCGTCATGCTTCCCACGCTCATAGAGATTGTGGACACTTCCGTTGTGAATGTCGCGCTCGATCATATAAGGGGAAGCCTCTCGGCGGGCATAGACGAATCCACATGGACTATCACCTCCTATCTCGTATCTAACGCGATCATCATTCCCATGACCGGTTGGCTGAGCAGAATGTTCGGCAGGAAGCGCTACCTGATTTTTTCCATAACCCTTTTTACCGTAAGCTCTTTTTTATGCGGCTCCGCGTGGAATCTTCAGAGCCTTGTGTTTTTCAGAATACTTCAGGGAATAGGCGGCGGAGCGCTCCAGCCGATTTCGCAATCCATACTCCTTGAGACGTTTCCGCCGCGACAGCACGGCATGGCTATGGCGATATTCGGCACAGGCGTAATGTTCGGCCCTATCGTCGGTCCGCTTCTGGGAGGCTGGATTACCGACAACTGGTCATGGCATTGGATCTTTTATATCAATATTCCCATCGGCATAATCTCGATTATCATGACAATGTTTTTCATAACGGACCCTCCGTACATGAAGCGGATGAAGATGAAGATTGACTATTGGGGGCTTGCCCTTTTGGCCGTAGGTCTCGGATGCCTTCAGATAGTCCTCGACAAGGGAGAGAGTGAGAATTGGTTCGACTCGGACTTTATAGCCGTCCTGAGCGTCATATCCGTTATTTCAGTGGTGCTCTTTATAATTGTGGAAATGTTCGCGGAGCATCCGATCGTAAATCTCAAGACATTCAGGAATATTTCTTTCAGCACCGGCAGTATAGTAATGTTTTTCGGATTTTTTAACCTGTTTGCGAGCATAGTGCTTCTGCCTATCTATTTACAGACCTTAATGGGATATACGGCAACTCTTGCGGGCATAGTGCTGGGGCCGGGGGGCGTTGCAACGCTCATAGCGCTTCCGGTCGCGGGAAGGCTTGTGACTTCCGTTAATCCGAGGGGGCTTTTGGCATTCGGACTGATCACATGCGCCTATGCTACGTATCTCATGTCGAAATTCAATCTTTACGCTGATTTCGATACGGTGATATGGCCGAGAATAATCCTCGGAGTAGGAATGGGATTTTTTTTCATACCTCTTACTACGCTTACGATGTCGGGAATAAAAAAGGAAGACATGGGTAACGCCTCGGCGATATATAATTTGCTGAGGAACCTTGGCGGAAGTTTCGGAGTGGCCTTTGTGACCACGATACTTTCGAGGCAGTCCCAGTTTCACCAAAACCGTCTTGTGGAGCATCTGACGCCTTTCGATATGAACTATCAACTCGCATCCCGACAAAGCGCTCAGATACTTCAGTATAAAGGTTTTGACGGCGTGACCGCCCAACAGGGCGGCCTTGCGGGGATTTACGAGCAGCTTATCAGGCAGGCGTCGATGATGTCGTTCAACGATGCCTTTTATCTTACGAGTATCATAATGGTATGCATATTACCCCTTCTGTTCTTTATGAAAAGGGGCAAGGCTTCGATGCATATTGAAATGCATTGATATGCTATAATCAACAATTATGAAAGAATTGCATCTTGAAGGGCTGAACCCTGTAGTTTCCAATAGAATGGCTCCTTTTATCGGAGAGATACTGGAGAGCCGCAACGGAAATATCCATTCGATTCATATCGTAGGCAGTTCTATTACGGCGGATTTCGACGAAAAGTCTTCGGACATTAATTCCGTAATAGTCCTCAAAAAAATGGATTTAGGATTTGTCGAATTCCTTGCGCCTTTAGGGAAAAAATACAGCAAGAAGGGAATTGCCGCGCCTCTTATCATGACGCCTGAGTACATACAGGAGTCGCTCGATGTCTTCCCCATAGAGTTTCTCGATATAAAGAATATCCATAAAACCGTTTACGGAGAGGACATATTCGGAGAATTGGAGATTAACAGGCCGCATCTGAGGCTTCAGTGCGAGCGCGAAATAAAGACGAAACTCATCGGGTTGAGGCAGGGTTATATATCTTCTCTCGGCGATAAAAAAATCCTCACGGAAAGGCTGTCCCTTTCCATTACCGGATATATGCCTCTTTTTAGGGCTATTATTTATCTGTTGGGCAAAGAGCCTCCTATACCGAAACATGACGTTGTCGCAGCACTGCAGAAAATGACGGGAACAGAGACCGCTGTATTCGAAAGTATGCTTTTACTGAAAAGGAAAAAGATTGTCCTGTCAAAAGAAGATCTCGGCTCCTCTTTTGAGCAATATTATTCGGCCACAGAAGGCATAGGCAAGATAGTAGATGAACTTCAGGCATAAGTCTTCGTTATTTCTTTTTTTAACCTCTTGTTTTCTCATCTTCATATCGTCTGTTTCCTTTGCCGTTACTCCCGAACCCCCGAAGGTTCCGTCCGACTATGTAAACGACCTTGCCGGGATTATAGAGACCGGCGTAGAGACTCGATTAAATGCGTACCTGAAAGAACTCGAACAAAAAACAACGGCGCAGGTGTTTGTTCTTACGGTGCAGAGCCTCGACGGAGAAGACATAGAGGGCTTTTCCCTGAGAACCGCCGAGAAATGGAAGCCCGGACAGAAGGGCAAAGACAACGGCGTGTTGATAACCGTTGCCCTGAATGACAGGAAATACAGGATAGAGACCGGTTACGGCATCGAGGGAATATTGCCCGACAGCCTTGTAGGTTCCATAGGAAGGCAGCATCTTGTCCCGTATTTCAGAAAGGGAGATTACAGCACGGGCATATTCAATGCCTCCGTTGTTGTAGCGCAAAAGATAGCTGAACACGAAGGCGTAGAAATAACCGGAATGCCGAAGATAGAAGTAAGGGGTGACAGGCAAGGGATAAGAGGCAAAAAGGAGATCGGATTTTTTGATGCTATAATACTTTTCGCGGTATTTGGAGTAATCATTTTCCTCTTCATAAAGCATCCGCGCCTTTTGCTTCTGCTTTTGTTAAGTTCTTCGATGGGCGGCAGAAGAAGCGGCTGGTCCGGCGGCGGAGGATTCGGAGGCGGTTTCGGCGGGGGCGGCGGCGGAGGATTCGGAGGAGGAGGGGCGTCAGGGAGTTGGTGAAAATAAAAGGAGGTTTTTATGAGTAATGGAGTGAAGATCGCATTGGGAATTGTCGGGCTTATCGTAGTAATAGGCATCATCTTTATCGGATGGGGAATCGGCCAGTATAACAGGGTCATCTCGATAGACGAGCAGGTGAAGGCGCAGTGGGCGCAGGTGGAGAACCAGTTGAAGAGGCGTTATGACCTTATTCCTAACCTTGTTGAGACCGTAAAAGGATACGCAAAGCACGAGAAGGAGATATTCGAGAATATCGCTCAGGCGAGGACCCAGTATTTTCAAGCCAAAACCACAAAAGACAAGATTCAGGCGTCAAATGCGCTTGAAGGCGTATTATCGAGGCTGCTTGTACTGAGAGAAACGTATCCGCAGCTTAAGGCGAATGAGAACTTTTTGAAACTTCAGGACAGCCTTGAAGGCACAGAGAACAGGATTGCAGTGGAAAGGAAACGTTACAACGATTCCGTGCAGGTTCTTAATACGTACAGAAGAACGGTTTTCGGAAAGATATTCGCGGCGGTTGCGGGAGTAGGCGAGGCTGCGTATTACGAGATTCCGGCTGCCGAAAAAGAGGCTCCGAAGGTAAAATTTTAGACATTAATTGAGCGATTCGTACAGGACGGGCATAGCTCAAGCCTTTAGAAAGTGTTTGTTGAAATGCATGCGAGAGATTAAAAACGCATCGCTCAATAAGTAAGCACCGATGCGGATGACGGATATAAGATTATGTTATTTGAAATACGGTGGTCTAAAGGCTTTTCGCAATACCCGTCCTGTATTTATTATAATCGGGCTGTCGGAGTCGCTCCAATACTATGTGCTCTCTATTTTATTAGAGATTTTATAAAGGTTATGGATAGAATTTTACATTTTAAGATATTTATTTTTAAAATAAACAGTTATGGCTAACAAGATAGATATACCCGTCACAGGAATGACCTGCGCCGCGTGCGCTGCCGCCATCGAGAGGGCCTTGCCCAAGGTTGACGGCATAAAAAGCGCGGTGGTCAATTTTCCCGCCGAAAAGGTTACCGTCGAATTTGCAGATCCTGAAAGTCCGGCGCCGCTTCAAACCATAATAGACGCCATAGAGGGCGAAGGCTATGGAGTTTCTACTGTTAAAACTGATTTTGCGGTCAGGGGCATGACCTGCGCGGCATGCGTGGGCGCTGCGGAGAGGGCATTGAAAGGACTGTACGGAGTCCTCGATGTAACGGTCAATCTTGCCGCTGAAAAGGCCTCCGTAGAATACATCCCGACCATAGCGGGTTTTGAAGACTTCAAAAAGATAATCGCGGAGGCGGGGTATTCTGCGGAGCAGATAACCGAAGAATTCATCGACAGGGAGCGCGAGCGGCGCGAGAAGGAATTTAATGAGTTAAAAAAACGGTTTATCGCAAGCGCGGTGCTTACCGCGCCGATAATTATCGGAAGCATGATCGATATTCCTGTTTTGTCCAATTGGTATCTGTTATTCCTATTAGCGTCACCGGTTCAGTTCTGGAGCGGTATGAGGTTTCATAAGGCGGCGTTTTCCGCTCTCAAACACCGCACAACCAACATGAATACCCTCATAAGCGTAGGAACGTCATCGGCCTATATTTACAGTCTGGCAGCCGTGTTCATGCCGGAATTGTTCTTTAAGGGAGGGATAAATCCTCATGTATATTTCGATACATCGGCGACCATAATAACCCTTATCCTTTTGGGCAGGCTTCTTGAAGCGAAGGCGAAAGGCAAGACTTCCGATGCGATAAGAAAACTCATGGGGCTTCAGGCAAAAACAGCCATAGTTATCCGCGACAACGAAGAGAAAAATATACCGATAGAAGAGGTTACCGCCGGAGACATTGTCGTTGTCAGGCCCGGAGAGAGGATTCCGGTTGACGGCGAGGTGATTGACGGCTATTCCACAACGGACGAATCCATGCTCACCGGAGAAAGCCTGCCGGTCGAGAAATCTCCGGGAGATAAGGTTTTCGGCGGAACGGTGAATAAGGTGGGGAGTTTTAAACTACGGGCGTTAAAGGTAGGCAAGGATACGGCATTGGCGCAGATAATAAGGCTTGTCGAAGAGGCGCAGGGAAGCAAAGCGCCCATTCAAAGGCTTGCGGATAAGGTCGCTTCCGTTTTTGTGCCGACGGTAATAGGAATAGCGGTAATTACTTTTCTGGCATGGTTCGTATTCGGCCCCAAACCGTCGTTCACTCTCGCGTTAATGAATTTTATCGCGGTGCTCATCATAGCCTGTCCTTGCGCGCTGGGTCTTGCCACGCCGACGGCAATAATGGTAGGAACGGGAAAGGGCGCCGAGAAAGGAATACTCATAAGGGACGCCGGAGCGTTGGAGTTGTCTCATAAGATCGAGGCGGTGATATTGGATAAGACAGGCACGATAACCAAGGGCGAACCCGAAGTCGTGGATATAACGATAGTTAATGAGACTCATGACTCCGAACTCATATTGCAGATTGCCGCATCGGCGGAAAAACTATCCGAACATCCTCTCGGGCAGGCGATAGTAAGAAAGGCAACGGAAGATAAAATAACGTTTTTAGAGCCTTCCGTGTTCGTCGCAATACCCGGAGGGGGAATAAAGGCGAAAGTGGACGGCGCCGATATTTTTATAGGAAACGAAAACATGATGAAGAATGAGGGTGTATCCGTCTTAGCTGTAAAGGCGTTATCGGAAAAGATATCCTTGGAGGCAAGGACGCCTGTCTTCATGGCTGTAAATAACGAGATTAAGGCGATATTTTCTATTGCCGATACGATAAAAGAGGGGTCTTTGGAAGCCATCGGGGAGATGAAAAAGATGGGGATTGATGTTATAATGCTTACCGGCGATCATCAAAATACCGCGCGGTCAATCGCGAAAGTGGCCGGAATCGACAGATTTTTTGCGGAAGTTATGCCGGATCAGAAGGTTGAGATTGTGAAGAAGGTGAAATCCGAAGGGAAAGTTACGGCAATGGTAGGCGACGGAATTAACGATGCGCCGGCTCTTGCCGAAGCCGACGTTGGAATCGCCATAGGCACCGGCACCGATATAGCTATCGAGGCCTCGGATATAACCCTCATAAAAGGCAATTTGAAAAGCGTAGTGGATGCCGTCAGGTTAAGCAGGCTTACCATTAATACCATAAAGCAGAATCTTTTCTGGGCATTTTTTTATAACGCAGTGGGTATTCCTGTTGCGGCCGGACTCCTTTATCCGTTCGGCGGGCCGCTGCTGAACCCCATGATCGCGTCGGCGGCGATGGCCTTCAGTTCGGTTTCGGTTGTGAGCAATTCTTTAAGGCTGAGAAAAAAACGTCTTTAGTTCACGGAGGGATAGATGCGGAGAACAGTATACGTTGCGGATGACGTTCCTACGAATATAGAACTTGTGGAGGCCGTTTTCAGGAGCGACCCCGATATCGTCATTAAAAAGGCATGCGACGGCGGCGAACTCCTCGATGCTATGCAAAAGGACGGATTTCCCGATCTCATAATCCTCGATCTAATGATGCCGGTAATGGACGGTTTCGAGGTTCTTAAAAAGTTAAAGGACGTGAGGGCGAGAAATTATTTCCCGATCGTTGTCCTCTCGGCGCTTACCGATAAGCAGAGCATTATAAATGCCCTTTCGATGGGAGCCGACGACTATGTGACAAAGCCGTTTTTTGTTGAAGAACTGAAGGCAAGGGTTTACAATATGCTCAAGCTCAAGGAGCGCGATGAATTTCTCAATACCTCCCTTGATGTCATGGAATCCAACCTCCTTGAAAAGCTCAAGATGCTCGAGCATACGCAACTGGAGATTGTCGTAAGGCTCGGTAAGGCTTCGGAGTTCAGGGACGACGAGACAGGAAGGCATATCGAGAGGATAGCGGATTATGTAGGACTGATAGCGGGAGAGATGCATATGCATAACGACCACGTCATGATGATGAAATACGCCTCGCCCATGCACGACGTAGGCAAGATAGGGGTTCCGGACAGCATACTTCTCAAACCGGGCAAACTGACCGAAGACGAGTTCAAGATAATAAAACTCCATACGGTAATAGGCGGCAAGATATTAAGCGGCACTACACTTCCTCTTCTCGAACTGGCGAGAGAAATAGCGTTAAGCCACCACGAGAGATGGGACGGCAGCGGTTATCCGCTCGGCCTGAAAGGCGACGACATCCCGATATCGGGCAGGGTAGTAGCCATCACCGATGTCTTTGACGCCCTGACATCGGCAAGGGTATACAAGGCCGCGTGGTCCGTGGAAAAGGCGCTGAATTACATAAAGGAGCAGAGAGAGAAGCAATTCGATCCGGATATCGTCGATGCGTTTTTTGTAGTTGCCGAAAAGATAATGCAGATTAAGCAATTTAAAACCGATGAGCATATCGCGAAGCCTATCATACAGCAGGTTCTGGACGGCGATATATCCGTAGGAGAAGCGGTAGAAAGGTGGAGGTAAATTCGCTTTCGGTAATCCCTCTCGGAGGTCTCGAAGAGATCGGTCTTAACATGACCGTATTTCAATACGCCGATGATCTGATTATCGTGGACGCCGGCCTTATGTTTCCGGAAGAGGATATGCTTGGAGTGGATTTCGTCATACCCGATTTTTCTTATGTCCTCGATAATCGTGAAAAAGTAAAGGGTATTATCCTTACCCACGGGCATGAAGACCATACCGGCGCCCTGCCGTTTTTGCTTAAAGAGATAAACGTCCCTGTTTTCGGAACACCCCTTACCCTTGCCCTCGTCAGGGAAAAGTTAAAAGAGCATAATATCACCGACGTTTCCCTCATGCCTATCAGGCCGAGGGATACGGTTAATCTCGGCGCTTTTAAGATAGAGTTCATGAGAGTTACTCACAGCATTGTCGACGGGGTAGGTCTCGGCATCAATACTCCGCTCGGCAATATTATTCATACCGGCGACTTTAAGCTCGATCCCACGCCCGTAGACGGCGAATTAATGGACTTTCACAAATTTTCGGAATACGGGGAGAAGGGAACATTACTGATGCTTTCAGACAGCACCAATGCCGAAAAAGGAGGGTTTACATTCTCCGAAAAAGAGGTGAGAAGGGCGTTTGAAGACATATTTTCGAAGGCAAAGGGAAGAATAATCATAGCCACCTTTGCGTCCAATATACACAGGATACAGCAGGCTATCGACGTCGCAGTGCAATACGGAAGGCGCGTTATCATGTGCGGAAAGAGCATCGTTTCGAACTCGCAGATAGCCCTCGACTTAGGCTATTTGAAGATGCCCGAAAAAACATGGGTGAGGCTCGAAAACCTTAAAGACCTGCCGGACAATGAAGCGGTCATCATAACCACCGGAAGCCAGGGCGAGCCCATGAGCGTTCTTTCCAGAATCGCTATCGGCGAGCATAAGCACATAAAGATAAAAGAGGGGGACACGGTCATCCTCTCGGCAAAGATCATCCCCGGCAACGAGCGATCCATAGGGAGGATCATCAACCACTTGATGAGGAGAGGGGCCGACGTTATATACGAAAAGGTTTCCGAGATACACGTATCGGGGCATGCCTCAAAAGAAGAGTTGAAGCTGATGATGAATATAGTCAGGCCGAGATATTTTATGCCTATACACGGAGAATACAGGCACTTGAAATATCACGCCAAACTGGCGGAAAAGTCGGGCATACCGGCGGAGAATGTTTTTATCATGGAAGACGGAGGTGTTCTCGAAATAACGGGAGAGGGCGCGTCAAAAAACGGAAAGGTGACTTCCGGCAGGGTATTCATAGACGGCAAGGATATAGGAGGAGTTGAAGACATCGTTTTGAGGGACAGAAAACGGCTCGCGCACGACGGAATAGTGATAGTCCTGGTGGGAATAGAGAAGCTTACCAAGAAGATAGTTTCAGGGCCCGATATAATATCGAGGGGATTCGTATTCGAGGACGTCTCTCAGGATATAATCAACGAGGTAAGGGATTTGATGACGAATACCCTTGCGAATCTCGAAGATGATATAATCGCGGATATAAGCCTGATTCAGGCGAAATTGCGTTCAACGCTCAAAAAATACTTGAGGAATACGATGGACAGAAAGCCCATGATAATGCCTATAGTCATGGAAGTATAACCCCGAAATGTTTAATCCGCAGTGATTTTATCTGAAATATAATGAAAATTTTGCTATACTTTCAATATGTCGTACGACCTCTGCGAAAAATATAATATCGGCAAGACGCTCTTGCGGCAGGACGTTTCGCTGGACGAAAAGCTGCAGGAGGTGGTGAATATTCTTGCGGACTGCCTTAAGGTGAAGAAATGCTCCATAATGATAATCAATCACGAGGACCAGACGCTCGAGGTAAGGGCATCCGTAAATCCGGAGATAGTCGGACGTAAAAGAAACCTGTCGGATGTCACAATCGCGACAAGGGCATTAATAGATGACGCGCCGTTTTATGCGGATGAAAAAAGGCTGGAGTTTTTTTCCCCGCCCGATTCTTCCAAATATAAATCGGGTAATTCTCTCAGCATCCCCATGAAATATCTCGGCAAGAAATTGGGCGTTGTGAATTTAGCGGATACGGAAGGAGGAATGCCTTTTACCAAAGACCATGAAAACGTCTCGGTAGATATCGTCGAACATCTGGCTCCGTTTATTTATGCGGCTCAGGCAAAAGAGCTTCTCGACAAAAAGGTCGGCATGCTCGAAGAGTCGAATAAACGGCTCATGGAGATGGATGACCTGAAGACGAACCTGACCAATTTTATAGTGCATGACCTGAAAGGACCCATCAGCACCATAACTGCAAACCTCGATCTGCTCACCTATGAGCCGCTCACCGGGGAACAGTTCGAATACCTGAACTTAGCCATAGAAGACACCTATAAATTACAGAGGATGGTGCTTAATATACTGGATCTGTCGAAACTCGAAGAGGGTAAGATCAAGGTATTCAGGGAAGAAACGAATCTCTATGAACTGGCGAAAAGCGAGGTATCGTCTTTTAAAAACAGCGCCGCCCGCAAGGATATAGTTTTAGAACTTAACGGCAGTTCATGCATGTGTTACATCGACGAAAATCTTATAGGCAGGGTGCTTTCCAACCTCCTGTTGAATGCCATAGAACATTCTCCGGAAGGCTCTAAGATTACGATCGACGTCCGGCATGACGATACCTGCAAAGAATTGTCGGTAAGCGTGTCGGATGAGGGTATAGGCATTCCCGGCGAACTGAAACATAAAATATTCGATAAATTTTTTCAGGTGGGAGAAGCCGGCAAACAAAGGAAAACGACCACCGGCCTCGGGCTGACGTTCTGCAAACTCGTTGTGGACGCTCACGGCGGCAGGATATGGGCGGAAGATTCGGCATCCGGCGGCGCCGTGTTTGTATTTACAATCCCCGAAACGTTGAAGGAGGTTAATGCATAATGGGCGTTCCCATGCAATATTTGAATATAAACTGCCTTGTCGTGGACGATGAGGCGTCCATGCGCAGGACCATAAGCAATATGATGCAGAAGCTCGGCTTCAAAAGCGTAGTCACGGCGGAGAGCGGTAAAAAGGCTCTCGATATAATCAACTCGGTTAAGATAGACCTCGTCATCAGCGATATCAATATGCCGGAAGTCAGCGGCACCGAATTTTTCACCGCAGTCAGAAAGGACAAGAAGTACGACCGCGTTAATTTTATATTCGTTACGGCGGAGGCAAACAAGAGCGCAGTAGCCAAGGCCGCGGAAAGCGGCGCGGACGATTACCTCATAAAGCCTTTCGTGCTTGCCAACCTCGAAACAAAGCTTTCAAAGGTGCTGGCCAAAAAGTTTAACCCCTCTAATTTCGAGACTCACCTCAAGGATTTCAAGAGGCATCTGGACGAACGCGATTTAAGCGAGGCCGAAAATCAGCTTTTAAGGGCGTCGGAATATTATCCCGACAGCCCTACGGTCGCCTATAACTTCGGGCTTTTGGCGGTCGCTAAAGGGGACGCGTATACGGCGATAGATTTTTTTAAAAAGGCCATAGATAAAAAACCCATGTTCGTGAACGCGTATAACTCCATAGCCGAGGTATATGAGAACCTCGGCGATATGGAATCGGCGATAAAGTATTATGAAATGGCGCGGGAGATAAGCCCCGCAAGCACCGAGCGGCTGATTACCTTGAGCAAAATCTATACCGCAAAGGGCGAAACCAATAAGGCGGAGACGATACTGAAGGACGCTATCTCAGGAACGAGGGAAGATATTTCCGCATCGAGCCACCTGATGGGACAGATGTATCTGGCAAAGAACGAGAACGAAAAGGCGCTCGAAATGCTTCTTAAGGCTTACAAGAAGAACCCTTATGATCCGTCCATTTTGCAGAGCCTCGCTGAGGCATACAGGAAAGTCGCCAAGCATGAAAAAGCGATCGAGACATATAATGAGGCGTTAAAAGTAAGGCCGAACGACGCTAATATAAAATACCAGATAGGCAAGACATATCTGGAGATGGGCGATAAACAGAAGGCTATAGAAGAGATAAAATCGGCATGGGAGATCAATCCGTTTTCAAAAGACATAACGAGCGATCTGAGAGCCCTTGCCGAGACCGCTAAATTCGACATCTGATTTTAATGAAAAGAATTCCGTATCTCCACATCCTTTTGTTTGCCGTTACGTTTTTGACCGTGCTGGCGGCGGGAGCGCTTCAAAAGGGAATAAATATAATTAACGAGCCGGGCAGGATAATAGAGGGATTGCCGTTCGCCGGCACATTGATGACAATCCTACTGTGCCACGAGTTATCGCATTATATCGCGTCGAAAAAACATCACACAAAAGCGACCCTGCCGTATTTCATTCCCGCGCCGTCCATAATAGGGACGTTCGGAGCTTTTATAAAGATGAAGTCGCCCATTGTGACGAGAAAGGCCCTTATAGACATAGGCGCGTCAGGCCCGATAGCCGGATTTGTAGTATCGGTGACAGCGAGCATTATCGGCCTCAGTATGTCCGAGGTGGTTTCTTTAGCGCAGACCGGCGGCGCTTTGAGCCTTGGAGACTCAATTTTGTTTTCATTTCTTTCGGAGGTTGTAATGGGTGTCGCGCCTGATAATCACGATATCCTCCTTCATCCGGTTGCATTCGCGGGCTGGATAGGCCTGTTTGTTACGTCGCTCAATCTCATTCCCATCGGTCAACTCGACGGGGGCCATATTGCATTTGCAATCTTAGGCGAAAGGCATAAATATATATCGATAGTTCTTGTCGCGATCCTCGGCGTGCTGGGCATCTTTTACTGGGAGGGTTGGGCTTTGTGGGCGGTGTTGATGCTTATCCTCGGAATAAAGCATCCGCCCGTGATTTATTGGGAAATCCCTCTCGACTCAAACAGACGATTCACAGGACTCCTATCGTTAATTATATTTATCATTACCTTCATACCGTCGCCGTTTAAACTTCTGCCGTAATTAGTCCTTGGATTTACCCGTTCGTGAATTGTTTTTTACAAATAGACAACATTGTCGATTTGTGTTATTAATTGAGTGAGGGAATTAAAGACATATGAAGGATAATGACGGCATAAATAAAGGACTTTCAGTGATCTACATATACGTCGCGTCGGCAATAGTCGTCTGGACTATTGTTTTGGGCGCGTCTCTCATATGGGATATGCACAGCACGAAAAAAACGACGGAAGAGCTTGCAAAGAAAGAGGCGAGAGTACACTTCAACAAGGATCAGGCGTTCAGGTTCTGGGGGTCAAAGCACGGAGGCGTCTATGTGCCTGCAACAAAGGATACGCCTCCTAATCCTAATCTGTCTCATGTTCCGGAAAGGGACATAAAGACGCCGTCAGGCAGGCAATTGACATTGATGAACCCGGCGTACATGATCAGGCAAATGATGAATGAATTTTCGGAGCTTTACGGCGTAAAAGGACGCATAACGAGTTTCAAGCCCTTATATCCTCCGAATGCTCCCGACGAATGGGAAAAAAACGCATTGACGGCATTTGAAAAAGGAGTGAAAGAGGTCTTTGAGTTTACGGGTATAGACGGAGAGCCGTATCTTAGGCTGATGCGGCCGATGATTACTCAAAAGCCGTGCCTTAAGTGTCATGCCTTTCAGGGATACAAAGAGGGAGATATAAGGGGCGGGGTCGGCGTGTCGGTTCCTATGAAACCTTATTTAGCCGTCCGGCAAAAGACAACAAATACGCTGATAACAGCCCATTTTTTCCTATGGATTTTTGGACTGGCGGTTATCGGTTTTATATCCGTGAGGGCGAGGAATCGCGCCTTCGAACGGATCGAGGCCGAGGAAGTTATCAGGCGTTCAAAGGAATTCAATGAGACGATTCTCAACAGCATGAAAGACTCGATTATAGTTATAGATGTCGTTGATTACAAAATAGTATCCGCCAATAATGCCTTTTTGAATCTGTATCAATTAGGGGAAAAAGATGTGATCGGAAAGACATGTTACGAAATAACCCATCACATAGAAAAACCGTGCGATTTGCCCGACCATCCCTGTCCGATGGTCGAATCTTTAAAGGACAGCGGGCATACGACATACGAGCATGTGCATTTCAGCATGGACGGATCAAAGAGATATGTAGAGGTAACAACGGCGCCTATAAGAGACGCCGGTGGAAATATAATTCAAGTCGTCCACTCCGAGAGGGACATTACCGAAAGAAAGCGTCTCGAAGAACAGTTGAGGCAGGCGCAAAAGATGGAGGCGATAGGCCTTTTGGCGGGAGGCGTTGCCCACGATTTTAACAACATGCTCACGACCATTATAGGCTACGGGAATTTGTTGAGAACGAACATGAGGGAGGACGACCCGCTTGTTACTTACGCCGAACAGATACTATCTTCGGGCGAAAAGGCGGCCAATCTTACGCAGAGCCTCCTTGCCTTCAGCAGAAAACAGATACTCAGCCCCAAGCCGGTAAACCTCAACGACATTGTAAAAAGGATGCAGAAGTTTTTGTTTAGGCTTATAGGCGAAGATATAGAGCTTAAGGCAATCCTGTCGAAGAATGACCTGACAGTAATGGCCGACAGCGGACAACTCGAGCAGGTAGTAATGAACCTCTGCACGAATGCAAAGGACGCGATGCCCGACGGAGGGGCGATAACTCTGGAGACGTCCGTTATCGATGTCGATGAAGCCTATGCGAAAGCCCGTCTATTTGAAAAGACGGGGATGTATGCAGTTATCTCGGTTTCGGACACCGGTATAGGAATAGATGAAAAGACAAAGGAGAGGATATTCGAGCCATTTTTCACAACAAAGGAGCCGGGCAGGGGAACCGGTCTCGGGCTTTCGATAGTGTATGGAATAATCAAACAGCATAACGGGTATATCAATGTCTACAGCGAATTAGGCAGGGGGACGACATTCAGGATATACCTGCCGTTGATGAAAACAAAGCTTAAAGAGACGGAGAAAAAGATCTTACCGCCTCCAAAAGGCGGAACAGAAACCATACTTGTCGCCGAGGATGACAGGGATGTGAGGGAGCTTATAAAAGAAGTGTTTACCGGGGCGGGTTACGAGGTAAAAGAGGCGGGTGACGGAGAGGATGCCGTAAAAGTATTCGTAGAAAATAAAGATGAGATACAACTCCTTTTGTTCGATGTAATAATGCCGAAGAAAAACGGGAAGGAGGCATACGAAGAGATAAAGAAGATGGCTCCGGAAATAAAGGCATTGTTCATGAGCGGCTATACAGCGGATATCGTCGGCAGAAAGGGAGCGCTTGAACAAGGGGTTAATTTTATTTCAAAACCTGTTATACCTGATGAGCTTTTGAGAAAGGTGAGGGAGCTTCTGGACGGGTAATGCCGGGTGTTCAAGCTATCATCGTGAATAATCTCTTGTTTCACAGTTAAGAATTTTCTTTACAAATATGAAAAAGCCGGGGATTTTCTGTTACTATAAATAATCCCTATGATGAGTTGTGTTCACAAAGAAAAAGCAATAAAAGCCATTCTTATTGCGGCATTGGTAGCTGCGATAGTATTACCTCTATACAATATCTTTTTCATTTATCCCTCTTTTAAGCGGCAGTTGGTTCAAAATATCGAAGACGATGCCGTGCGCGTGGCGGCTCATCTGTCGTCGATGTTTACCCAGACGGCAACTGAATTACGAAAAGAAAACCTCCCGCATGAATTGATACACATGACGGAGGCATTAAAACGAGACTTTAAGCTGATGAAGCTGAAAGTCTTTTCGGAATTGGGCGAGGTGATATACTCCACAGATCCGAAAGACATCGGGAATATAAACAAATACAAATATTTCCATGAGATTGTGGCAAAGGGGAAAGTCCATTCCGTCGTCGTAAAAAAAGGCACCCTTTCATTGGAAGGGCAAAAGGTAACGGCGGATGTGGCCGAAACATATGTCCCGATAATGAGAGACGGCAAATTTATCGGAGCGTTCGAGATTTATTATGACATCACAACAAGAAAACAGAGGTTTGACGCATTAATAAAAGATTATTCCTGCATACTGTTTTTTGTCGGCATTATTTCCATTGCGCTGATAATATTCCTTTTTAAGGCCAATAAGGATGTCATTGCCGAGAAAGAGAGATGGGATATTACGTTTGATTCCATAAGCGACCCCATTGCGATTATAGACAGAAATCACCGGTTAGTCCGCGTCAATAAGGCAATGTCGGATAAGTTGAATATATCGAGGGATAAAGCGGTCGGGCTTAAGTGCTACGAGGCTGTTCATGGGAAGTGCGAACCAATACTCCAATGCCCTCATACAAAGTTGCTGTCCGACGGGCAGGTCCATATAGAGGAAGTCTACGAGGAAAGGCTCGGAGGATGGTATCTTGTGAGCGTATCGCCTATTCATGGTGCAAAAGGACAGGTCATAGGCTCGGTGCATATAGCTTACGATATTTCCGCCCGCAAGAAGGCGGAGGAAGACCTGAAACAGGCTTATGAAAAATTGACCGATAAGAATAAGCAGCTCGAGAGGTTCCAAAATATAACGGTTGACAGGGAATTGCGTATGATTAAATTGAAGGAAGAAATAAACGCTTTTTTGGAAAAATCGGGAGAGCCGAAGAAGTATGATATATCGGATAAGGTTGAGGGGACGGAAGAGGTATGAGGGGAAACGACAGCTTAGAAAACCGGCCTTCGCTGATTTATAGAAATACGGTTTTAGGAATAATTATCTGGACGGTGATAATTTTTTTGTCTCTTACATGGAATATGTACAGCGCTAAAGAGGTAACAAAGGAGATAGTAAAAAACGAGGCGAGGGCGAACTTCAATAAAGACTATGCGTTCAGGCTGTGGGGAACAAAGCATGGGGGCGTCTATGTTCCTGCGACGGAAAATACGCCTCCCAATCCTAATTTGTCTCATATTCCGGAAAGGGACATAAAGACACCGTCAGGCAGGCAATTGACATTGATGAACCCGGCGTACATGATCAGGCAAATGATGAACGAATTTTCGGAGCTTTACGGCGTAAAAGGACGCATAACGAGTTTCAAGCCCTTATATCCTCCGAATGCTCCCGACGAATGGGAAAAAAACGCATTGACGGCATTTGAAAAAGGAGTGAAAGAGGTCTTTGAGTTTACGGACATAGACGGAGAACCGTATCTGAGGCTGATGCGGCCGATGATTACTCAAAAGCCGTGTCTTAAGTGCCATGCCTTTCAGGGGTACAAAGAGGGAGATATAAGGGGCGGGGTCGGCGTGTCCGTTCCGATGAAACTTTATTTAGCCATCCGGCAAAAGACAATAAATACGCTGATAACCGCCCATTTTTTTATATGGACATTCGGACTGGCCGGTATCGGATTTATATCCGTAAGGGCGAGAGCCCTCGTTTCTAAGCGGATCGAGGTAGAAGATATGCTGAGGCGCAGCGAAGACAATCTTAATCGCGCTCAGAAAGTAGCCCATATCGGAAGCTGGTATTTCGATATTCCGAAAAACGAATTGCTGTGGTCTAAGGAGACATCTCTGATATTCGGAGTTACGTTCGATACCCCTCTAACCTATGAAGCCTTTTTACAGATGATTCATCCGGATGACCGTAACTATGTCGATAGGTCTTGGAAGGCCGCCCTGTCCGGGGAGCCTTACGATATAGAACACCGTATAGTCGTAAACGGGGATATAAAGTGGGTGCATGAAAAAGCCGAGCCGGCGTTTAACGAAAAGGGCGAGCCGCTATCCGGCATAGGCACTGTTCAGGATATTACCGAACATAAAATGGCCACAGAGTATCTGAAAGATACCGTACATACCCTTGAAATGACAAAGACCGCCTCGCTTAATATTATGGAAGACCTCCAGCATGAGATTATGGAACACAAAAAGACAGAGGAGGCATTAAGGGAAAAGTCTCTGCAACTCGATGAATTAAACAGGATGCTGGAGCATAAGGTAGATGAGGAGGTAAAGAAGAATATCGAAAAGGGATCCATAATGCTGCATCAGTCCCGGCTTGCCGCAATGGGAGAGATGATAGGGGCGATAGCGCATCAGTGGAGGCAGCCGTTAAACGCAGTAGGTCTTATGATTCAGGATATAAAAGACGCGTATGAGTTCGGAGAGATGAATAAGGATTACCTCGATGACTCGGTAAAGAAATCGATGATCCAAATAAAGTTCATGTCGAAGACGATTGACGACTTCAGGAATTTCTTCAGGCCCGATAAGGAAAGA
>MHDU01000074.1 GCA_001803635.1 Nitrospirae bacterium GWB2_47_37
TGAAGCCTATGCACGAGGCAATACAGCAGTTGGAGATACATTAAAAGCTCAGTGGCTTGCCGGCAAGGATGAGATTAGGGAGAGGTATCCTTATGTGGTATAGCGTTTAAGGATGTTCGGAGTGGCGAGGAGAAGGAGGAAATGAGGCATTAACCTTCATTAAAAACAGATTGTTGGTATTTTTTAGGTTTAAATTTTTAACACAATGAAAAATAACCAATCTCCTCAGCTTCCCAAGCTGAAGGTCGCGGGTTCGAATCCCGTCGCCCGCTCTTTTAAAATCAATTAGTTAGCTTTTTATTATTCTCCTCTAATGCTTTTTTGTCGCAATTTTGTCGCAATTTCCGGCGTGATGTGATGTGCCTTTACGGCCTTGATCAGATTTTCATCTACAACGTCGAGATACCGCATGGTAGTGCGAATGTCCGCATGTCCCATTAATTTCTGAATAGACTTTATATCGGCTCCCGAGGCAAGCTGCAGCGTTGCAAAGGTATGCCTGAGCATGTTGGGGCTGACGTTCTTTTTAATGCCTGCCCGGGTTGCGGCGCCGACGAGGGACTTGTCCATATCAAACACAGGTTCTCTCCCGGCTGAGAATACCCATCGCTCTTGCAGGCCTGTCTTCTTTACTCGGCGAAGCATATCTGTGTTGAGATTTTTTAAAGACCCGTATGCTTCGTCAGAGAGCGGTATTGTGCGTTGTTCCGCATCTTTAGGTGTCCAGTATAGTGTGTCTGTTATTTTTTTGCCCTGAACCTTCACAGTGCGTAATTCAAGACTCACGTCGGGCCATTGGAGATATGCGGCCTCTGCAGGTCGGAGCCCGGTGTAACGCATGACGATTGCGCGGAGCCGGGTGATTTTATTATTTAACTGCGAGATCAGGCTGTCAAACTCATTGAAGGTGAGAAAGGCGTGCTGTTTTTTATTTTCGCGTAGGGACTTGGGCCATTTAATATCAAGTTCATTCCAGAGACGTTTAATTCTTTTATCCGTATCGCAGGCGTGGTTTATGATCTTACGTATAATCCCGACAAGGATATTTGTTGTACGATTTGAATAATTATCGCTTTTTTTCAGCTTTTGAAAGTCAGAAAGCAGCTTATTATTAAAGCTTCTCAGGAGCAGCTTTTCAAAAGCCTTTTTAATATGGTTATCATAATAATTTTTTTCATTGTAATACGTCTTGCTTCCTTTAACGGCTTTACAGTGCTCAAAATATTGCTGTGAAAGAACGGTAAAAAAAATATCAAAATTGCCTTCTTTATCTTTAATATCGGAGATATGCAGCATTTTCAGGCGGTGTTTGGTTTTAAGCTCCTCCTGCGCCGTAAGGGCTTCTTTTTTGGTATTGCCGGCCTTGCAATTGATGCGATGCCCGCCTAAGCGGATATTGATATACCATGAATTGCCGCGTTTATAGACCGACATATATTAACCTATGAGTTTACCCAATCCTTCATTAGGTGGAATAAGTTGGGCTTAGCTTTTTATCTTTAACATCTACTGCTATAAGCCCAATTTGTTTAAGTGCTATTAAAAAATCAGGTCTCTTAAGCTTCTCCCCACGGAAAAAACTTGCGAACGTTTCTGGACTTTGTTCAAAAAAGATGTGAGGTAGCGCTTTTTCATCTAACCATTCTTTGAATTTCGTTTCACAAATGTCAGGCATTTTTTACCTCTCTCACCCGCATCTTAAATTTTTATAGAGCCTTATAAGCTCTTCTTTTGTGTCTTGATTCCAGATGCAATCTGCCGGCATTCTGCTGGACAGATTGATTATCTGTGCCTTTAAATTATTTATTTCAAGGCATACGCTGCAGTTCATACAGCCTGCCCAGTTGCATTTGTCAAAATTCAGCGCAAGCTGACTGTCGTTATGCTGTTTTCTTTTTCTCCGGAACCGGCTTAAATGAACTACTTTTAAGTTCCTCCTTAGAGTCTCCCATCTTATGCTCAAAATCCTGCAGGCACTTTTCTCCGGCGACATCCTTGAGAATTTTTTTCTTAAATGATTTATCCATGCCTTCTAAGAGAGCGGATATTTCTCTAACAATAGGATCACTGCTTTCATGCATTTCAGCATCTCCCTCGCCAATTAGAAGCCAATTGAGATTTATATTAAATTTCTCTGATAGCAAAATAAATAGGTCTTGGCTTAACGCTTTTTTGCCGTTTTCAACCTCAGATAGATACCCTGGAGATACATCAAGAATTTCACCAAACGCAGATAGAGTAAGGTTTTTAGCCTTTCTGAAAGTCTTTAGGCGGCCGCCTAAAGAAATGTCTCTATTAGTTAATTTTTCTCTTGACATTTTCTCTTATGGCGATTATACTTTTCCAGAGATGATTAATCCGGCAAACATAAAACATGAAATTAAGGCTGGTCAGGGCGGCTGGATTAACCCCTCCTACAGAGGCCTGTTTAATCATCTCGCAGTTGCCCTGACCTATTTTCAAATATGCATGAGATCGAAGCGGGGAGGGCATAACTAATGCCTCCCCGCATAATCGAGGATTGATTATGCGGACAATTGAAATAACTTACCCCCACGGGACGCCGGCGGATGCGAAGGAGCGGCAACTCCGAAACATCGTAAATGCCGGTGTCCTGTTTTTTTATAAAGTTTACTTAAAAGAGGGGTTTAATGCAAGAGGATAACGGCAACGGGAAAACATCCGGCCTATTCATCCTTACGGATGATGACCTGATAAGGGATTACAAATTGAATTTATCCTTTATCAACCTTTACGCCCGCAAGATGGGGAGTTTCGGGCGTAACCCGCGAAAATTTATCCGCGAGATTGTTGAAAATTTTTTACAGCAGAAAGCATTGGATTCTCTAAAAAAGGGATATGGCAACGACCTTAAAGCTGCAGAGGCCGCCAGAAAGAAGGCGCAAATAGTTGAATTGGTAGATTATGTTCTTAATAAAAAGAAATATAACCATACTCCGATGAGTCCTGAAGAAATGGCTAAAGCCGAAGCAAAAACCGCGATGCTTGCTGCCCGGCAGCGGCAGAGAGCAGGGAGGGCTTAATAGTGATAAGAGATGAAATTCAGGCAATCGCAAAGGAGATAGTGATATGGCTATCGGAAGAGGGGCTGAGTATCGATCAGATAAGCGAAGTGTTAAAAACCGTAAAAAATCAATTATCTGATTTTTTTAATAATTGCAAATTGGATGTGAGCAGTCTTTTGATGGACACTAAAATACAACATTTATCCGTCGAATCAAACCATGCGCATCTTTCAGAACAGGAATCGCCTGTATCGTCTTCCAATTCCGGATATCTTAGTTCTTTGACGTTAGTAGATAGATTTCCGGCTCTTTGTAAAGGGCAAAATCCCATAAAACAAGATACTTCAAGCAAAGATGAGAAGTCAATGCTTATGACAGCAGAAGAATATGCGCAACAAATAAAGGAAATTTTTATAGAGTTTCATCTTTCGATAAATGAAGTGCACAACATTCTTGAAAGAATCAGGTATTTATTGCGCGACTTACCTCTTCGAAAAAACATATCGACCATGGAGAGGCAAGGATGAAAATGGACACGGCTTTCCAGCGGAGTGCTATCGTGGTTCCAGGGAAGCTGCTATCGTGGTTCCAGGGAAGCTGCTATCGTGGTTCTAGGGAAGCTGCTATCGTGGTTCTAGGGAAGTGCTATCGTGGTTCTAGGGAAGTGCTATCGTGGTTCTAGGGAAGTTTTCGCCCGAATCGCCAATACTGGGTTGGCGAAAATGGCCTCTAAGAAGTAAAAGAAAGAAGTAAAAGAAAGAAGGAGAGGAATAATAGAAACTCCCCCTCACAAAATAAATATGAAAAAAAAGAAAAACGGCAACGGCAAAAACGACAACCTTCCGGTAGCAGCATATACCCCGGTAAGGGTAGAACTTAATTTTTTTCGTCATTTTATTTTCACCTTAGATGACAAAAAAGAAAGCGATCCCGGTAATGTTATAACCATAACCAGAGAGCGTGCATATGCCGACGGTAGAAAAGTAACAGCTAAATTAACAGTCTATGTGGATTACGAATACGGCCGCTGTGGACCCTTTGATTATAGAGCCTTCCGTGCGGTGGAAAAAATACTTACCGACATACACTCTGTAAACGGTGAATTACGCGAAGGGCCAATACGCCTTGGCAGAGAATACTCAATATTTAAATTTATGGGATACAGCCGACACCCCAGTAAAGACGATTATGCCCGTCTCAAAATCTTTTTCACCCGGATGCAGAGAATGCATTTTCATTCAGATTTCGCTACCTTCAATCCTATCAAACGCCGTTGGTCTGAAGGCGGCGAAGCATTAGATCCGTTGTATAAGAGAGTAGTTTTTACATACGAGAAAATGCCTGATGATACGATAGCCGATTCGGTATATATCTGGCTTGGAGATTTCTATCGTGAAAGTCTTAACAGGCAGTATATAGCCATCCTCGACTGGAATTATTACAGCTCGATTAAAAATCTTGCAGCTCGCCGTATATATGAGATAATAAGTATTTTCTCTCATAAGCACACGACGGTTTATCTTTGGTATTCGGATATCTGCGCGAGAATGCAATTAACGAGAGAAAAATACCAATCAAAGGCTATTTATCAACTTCAACGAATCTATCGTGAGCTTATAAACAAAGGGTTTTTAAAGGCAGTCATATGGCCGTCACAAGACGGCAAACTGCAGACTAAGCAGACAGAATCCGGCAACGACTGGATTATCAAATTTGAGACCAATAAAAACTATCGGGCGCAATTATACGAGCAGTCCGACCTTATCCAACATCAAATTCAGCCGCAGCAATCTCACCCGGTAGAGGCTCCTGCACAGGCGGGCATATTAGAGAACATGCTTGAATCTCAGGGCGCCCCTAATGAGGAGATAGTTTCTGATACTGAAAGAATAGCTTTTCCGAACAAAGAGGATCAGCGCTGGTATCGCTTTATGAAATTCTATATCCAAGGCTGTAAAAAGATATCCAAAGAATCATACATATTTCCCAAAAAAGACAGTAAAGAATATTGGAAGATCGTTGAACTATTCGGGCTATATCCGGAAACTTACATTAAAAAACTTATGGATAAGTTTTTTACTACTACAGACTCATATATAAGCAAACAGAGTTATTCCGTGTCTTTTTTCTTAGCGCCTACGACAATCAATAAATTGATTTCTGAGTTGGCTATTGATGATGAAAAAAGAAAGGCCGAAGAAGACTATCAGCGTCGCGTGGCAGCGGCGGAAAAACAGATTTTAAAAACACTTGGTTTGCCGGTCGAGCAGCTTCAAAAATAACCGAGTTATTTTTAGGAGGAGGGTATGATGCAAACGACATTGCCGAGAGATTTAGGCAGCAGGTTTATTCCGTTCCCCATGATTCCGGGCTCACCGGCGCTGATGCCGGAACCCGGCATAGAGGCTGTAAAAGTTTCAGGGGTAGCCTTATTACCCCTGTCTCAAGACGATTTAATCGTTTCTGTGGCTTCTGGCGAAGCCACAGAGGTAAAAAAATCAGAGGACATAGCCTTCGATAACGAAACTCTCTGGACGCAGGCATACGAACTCGTAGAACGTCTTAAGCAAAAGATCACCGGCTTTGCCGGACACTTCTTGCCTTACTCCTCATATCCCCTCGATGATTTTATTCAGCAGGCCTACGAGTCCGGCTTTAAAGCCCTTGAGAAATGTCTTGAAAAAGGGGAGACTAAAAAATACAAAGGATACTTCTGGAGGCAGTATCGACAGGACTGCTCTAAAATGGCCCATATTCCATCGAGGAAGAAATTCTACGAAGAATCTATAAAAAACAGCATCAAAGACCATTCCCTTGCTGAAGAAATTCTTAAAGAACTCAGCAAATCACCGCTGTCTTTTGAAGCCTACCGGGAATACAGCGAAGACGATGCTCCTGCTACTGCAGTCGCATCGTCCATACCGGACCCGTTTCAAACAGCGATCTGGAACGAAGAGGCGCTTGACAACGAACTCAAAGAGTTAATACAGCAGGAGACAGTCAAAAAAGCCATCTGTCTCATGACCAAAAGAGAAAGACAGGTATGGGAGTACCTGCTTGGATATCATGACGGCAGGATAGAGAATATAAAAGATTTGGAACAAATCCTCGGACTTAAGAAGCCACGAATTATAAAGCTTAGGGATAATGCTCTTGCATATGTAAAAGAAGTTTTCGCTGTTTATCAGAAACTATATACACGCGAGGAAGTAAGTAAACAAAGCGGATACAGCATCGGAACCATAAAACTCATGAAGCGATATGGTTTTCTCAAAGCTAAAGAAGACTATATTCAGCGCGTAAAAAACGGCAGCGCCCTTTTTACAGAAAAGGCGATAAATAAACTCAACGTCCGGCGCGAGGGGAAAATATGGGAAGAAACTTTGACCATAGAAGAAGCAAAGAAAAAATTCAAAAGACAAAAACTCTACACGCTGCAGGAACTCAGCGAAAAGACCGGATATAGTCTCAGCACTCTTCGATCCATGAGATGTTATGGATTCTTTAAAATCGGCATAGAGGGCGTAAAAGTTTCAGGGGTAGCCTTATTACCCCTGTCTCAAGACGATTTAATCGCTTCCTGCGCCTCTGGCGAAGCCACAGGGGTAAAAAAATACGCAGGCAGGTCTTTCTATCTGTTTACCGAAAAGGCCGTCAAAAAACTCCTTCACCGCCGTAAGCGGACGCCGGCAATACCGGCAAGAGAGACTAAACTGCCCGCAGCAATATGTGAGCGTACCCTGAATTTTTATTCCAGATCACATATTGCGACACGTATTGCGACGCGGGCTGCCGCAGGTTAAAACTATGAGCTTATTTCTTGCAGATAAAATTAATGAAGCGATAGATTTTTTACGAGAACATGAACCGCCCGAAGGATATGATGTTCGGTTTTCAGGCGGGAAAGACTCGATCGTCATGTATGACATTGTAAAAAAATCCGGGGTTAAATACATAGTTCACTACAACTTTACGACCATAGATCCCCCGGAAGTAACAAGATTTATGCTTACTAACTATCCTGAGATAAAGTGGCTGAGGCCTAAAAAAACCTTTTTCCAATATATGCTTTCCGCAGGCCTTCCCACAAAAAAGAAACGCTGGTGCTGCGACAAATTAAAACATAGAGTGCATCCGCGTGGCGGACCGAAGCGGATAATAGTCGGCATCCGATCAGAAGAGAGCCCTAAAAGGGCACAGAGGGGTAGAATCGTGTGGAACAAAGACAGCAGGAAAATGCAGTACTGTCCTATTTTCCATTTTGACGAGGATGAAGTATGGGAATACATCGAAAGCAACAACTTGTCTTACCCGGATCTTTACAATCAAACCGGCGGTAATTTTAAGCGTCTCGGCTGCGTAGTCTGTCCGTTTCTCTGTAGATCCGGAGGGATATTGCAGCGGCATAAAGAACGCTGGCCGAGGTTCTACGAAAAGTTTGAAAAAACAGTTGAGGTCTACTTTAGAAGTAAAGAAGAGTGGTATAAATCCAAAGGCGTTTATACGGCCGGACAACTTTTGGAAATGTGGTATAAGAGTGAATCGCTGTTCAAAGAAGAAGACAGCGATTCACAATGCTGCCTATTTCCGCCCGGAGCGCTCCCTTCGGGAGACTGTCAAACGATATGAAAATCTTTCATCAATCAACATTCGACCCATGGCCCTTTGAAGACGGCAGCATTCAGGCCATTATCACATCACCGCCTTACTGGGGACTCAGAAAATACGACATTCCCGATGTAATCATCGGCGGCAGCCCGGAATGCATGCATAAGTGGAACGAAGTCCCCTTGCCGAAGGGTAATGGGGACGGCAAAAGCTTTAGGCGTGATGGTATGGGGGGGGGGTAAAACGCGGTGAAAAAACTAATTATTGTCTCCACTGTGGCGCATGGAAAGGACAGCACGGCCTTGAACCTGATTTCAGGCTTTATATTGAGCATATTCGCCTATGGGCTCGTGAAGCATGGCGCGTTCTAATAGATGATGGTTTATTCTTTATGAACCTTGGAGATTCTTATGGCGGCTCGCGGGGCGCTTATGGAGATAGGACATTGCAGGGAAATCAAACTCATAAAAGGCGCAGGCAAGCAGAAAGATTTTACAGTGTTGCGCGAGAGACGGGGTTCTTGAGGCATGAGAGGCCGCCCACTGCTGACGCAAAGGCAAAATGCAAGCTTCTCATCCCGCACCGTGCGGCCATTGCTCTAATAGATGATGGTTGGATATGCAGAAATGATATTGTATGGCACAAAATAAACGCAATGCCTGAAAGCGTAAAAGATAGATTTTCATCGAGATATGAGAATGTTTTCATGTTTAGTAAGTCGTCGAGATATTACTTTAACCTCGAAGCAGTCAGGGAGCCGCACAGAGAGAAAACACTCACAGTAATCGGCACAAAAAGAAACGACTCTAAAGGAACCGATGCTTTAGGCAAGGTTAAAAGCCATGGTTTTATGTCCATGCCTGAAAGGGTATTGAATCCAGCCGGTGTGAATCCCGGGGATGTATGGGAGATTGCAACTCATCCATACATCCCCGGAAAAACACTACGCAATGTGGCCCGAGAAACTCGTTGAACGCATGATTAAATGCTCGTCTCGCTCAGAGGATATTATTTTAGATCCGTTTGCTGGCTCGGGCCGTACCCTGCGAGTAGCGGACCGTCTCAATAGGATTGCCTACGGCATTGATCTCGGCTATCAGGACATACAGGGTAGACAACTTAAAGAGATACAGAAGGAACTTATCTTAGCATGACCTTCTCAGAGTCCTCCAAGACCTTCAAAATCTCCATCAAAGCACTTAGAGACCTCCAGAGGGACGGATACCTCAAAAGCGAGCCTCTTACGAAGTCTGACATCCACCTCCTCGCGTGTATCAGAGCCATTTGGTGTAAGGAAAAATACCTTCAGCATCAGTTAGCGCGCATCAGCGCTAAGAAGCGCTATGCAATCGCAATCAAGGCGCCCATGACCCGCCTTGAGAAATGGAGCTTTGAGCGGTACTTTTCCTTTTCTCAGGGCAAACGGCTTTCCATCGAAACAGTTGTCCATGAAGTCTGTTCAATCTTCAAAATTCCTGATACACCGGATCTCAGAAAGACCATCCTTCGCATCCGCAAACGGGCGTATAACTACCGGAGCCGGATGCCTTTCGCACAACCCTAATATTAGCGTTTTAATTAGCACTTCCTATACGCTTATCGCCTACAAAGTGCAAATTAAAACGCCCTTTCTTGTCTTTGTATAATGAGGAAGTGCTAATTAATTAGCACTTCCTCATTATAGTCTTTACTGCCTGCTCCCTTCGGGAGCCTGTCGCGCTCTTATTACTCATTGCGGACTATAAATAAACATAGTATATGTTGTTACTCAGAATCGAGTAACAACATCCAATAAATTTGCACTTCCTCTCCTTTAGCGGCATCGCAAGTGCAAATTTATATCCCCTTTTCATTTTCTTCAATCAGGGGTTACCCGCCGTAGCATCTCTATTTTAGAAGTGCAAATTAAAACGCACTTTCCTGCTTGTAAGCAGATTATAAAGTCAAAACAAAAAGCCCTTAAGGGCGAGGAGGAAACATTGAAAGGCGAATTGAAAGGAGACGAAGCTTTTGCAGGACTTGACATTGGATTTGGAGATTTCAAAGGAATAATAGCAGGCGGGAGAAAAATTAAATTTCCTACAGCTGTGGCTTATGCCCGGAAGAGCATAACAGACATTGGCGAGGCCTCAGAGACTTACACCTTTATAGACCGCGAGTACCTTGTCGGTCAGGAAGCGATCTTCAACGCCTTTTCAACAAGGAGTCTCGAATTCCTCATAAAGTACGCCCCACTGATGTGCTATAAGGCCTTTAAGGACATTGTAGGGGTCTCTCATCTCGCCGTAGGCTTGCCGGTAGGCTTTTATATCGCAGAAAACAGAGAAGCCCTTTCAAAGGCGCTTAGGAGTTTTGAGGTCAATGGAGATAAGAAGCAGTTTCATGTAGAGGTATTCCCTCAAGGCGTCGGAATACTTATTGACTACAGATATGATCATAACGGGCAGGAAATAAAAGACACGGATACTAATGGCATTATTGTTGACCTTGGACACTTCACGATTGATGTGGTCCCTTTTGAGAGAGGCGTCGCTGTCCGGGACGGTTCCGGAATGCTCGAAGGCGAGGGCATATCAAAAGCATGCGATGAACTTGCAGACCACATTCAGGCAGAGACGAAGGTTCGCCTGAATGAACAGGAGACAAAGGATGTCTTCCTGAAAGGGAAACTTCCCATATACGGCAAGGAACGGGACTTCTCGACAGTAATAAGAGATATCGTCGAAGGGTATATCGAGGAAGTGATCAATACGATATCCTCCCGTTGGGAGCGCCGAATTCAGCGGGCCGACAAGCTGATACTTGCCGGCGGGGGCGCCTATTATCTTAAGCAGTATATTCCCTCACGATATAAGGATCTGATACATATCCCTGACGAACCCGAATTCGCAAACGCCAGAGGGTTTTTTAAGGGCCTCAAACTCAAATACGCAGATGCCAAAACAGAGGAAGGGCTGAGCGAATAACCCAAATGAAGATCACGATCCCTGAAATAGAAGAATACGGCGATGTGTTAGAGACGCTTAATGATCTACCCAAATCAGTGAGGATCAAAGTTATCGCCCAGGCGATCCGTGAGTATAAAGACAGCGCTGAAGGAGGAGCTGTTATTAGCCTTCTGAAAAAACGTAAAAAAGAGGCCGTTAGACAGCATAAGAATGCTAAAGATAGCACTGCTTCGCCGCCTTTAGATGATTTTAAAAAAGTCATGGGAGGTTTTCTGGAGTGAGGGGTTACCCATTGAAGCATTGTAAAGATACTATGATGATGAAACAGTCTACATTTCTTAAGATTATATTTTCGGCATCTTACCTCCTCCTTATGGTCATAGCGCATAAGCCTCTCCCCGCTTATGCGCTATCTTTTTTAGTGCCGCATGAATTGGAACAGAAAGGTAATGCATATAGACATTACCCTTCAAATCAACGGTATGTCTATACCGATAAGCCGGTATTTTTTTCAAAACGGCAGCCGGCGCAAGACGGCAATGAAGAGGACGAATACTTTAGGAAAAAGGAGCAAAAAGCAAAAAAAGCACAGTCTTCAGTTGTATCATTGCCTTTAGAGCAAATAATTTCACGGTCTCCGGCAACTGGAATGAGCGCTAAGGCCTCTGTTTTAAAGCCGGAGATCACAAAAGAAAACAGGAACGTATCAATCATCGTTTTTGGCTTTGACAGCGCGGATATTAAAAAAACTGAACTCAAAAAATTAGAGGCCATCCTTACTGATTTGAAACAGGCTGAAGTAATCGAAATAAAAGGCTATACGGACAAAATCGGCACCGAGGAATATAACGATAAATTAGCTCTACGAAGAGTTGATGCGGTGAAAAACTATCTCGCTTCACGCGGCATTAACGATTCAAAAATTAAAATCGAAGCAAAAGGGAAATGCTGTTACATATCAGATGAAAACAGCAAAAACAGGAGAGTTGAAATATGGATAGAAGTCGAAACAGGAAAAATAATTTTGCGGTCTGGCTCACGGCTATAGCGGTTTTTTTTATATTCAGCGCTATTGCTTATAGGGCATACAGCGCCGAAACGGAAACTCTTACAAGGGCTCTGTATCATGCAAGGGAACTTCATAGCGAACTTGAAAAGGTAAATATCAAGGACAGGGAGGTGATCTTGAAGAAGGTTAAATTTATTAAAGAGAGAATCAGAGAGGAACTGATAGGCAGTCCTACCAGTTTGCCGGTTAAAGAACCAGTAATCAATAAAAAGGAGAATTAAAGATGAATCACAAAGACCTAAAAGACATCCTTATCGTAAACATAATAGCCACAAAGGCGGATATGTCAGCCAAAGGTACATGTATATTGCCTCTTATGGCGTTCATGACACTCTTTTACGGGGCAATAGGTTTGATCCTGCCTGCCATTGGCTTCGCCGATGCGGTCAAACCTATATATGACCTTGCGAAGAATGAATGGGAAGCGAGCGTATCTTTGTTAATCGCTGCGGGCGCTCTTATCGGTGGAATAATTGGGCTTATGACAACGAAGAGCTGGGTGGGTCTTGTAGTTGGAATTTTGGTCGGGGTTTTGGGCGGCGGTGCATTTAATATGTCCGGCTGTGCAGTCACGACAGGAAAAGCCTTGACATTTCAATAATAAAAACTGAGAAAATGGAAAAAAAAATCAAACATATCCCCCGCGTAGAGTATATCGACGGGATGAGTGAGGTAGGGGGGCTTATCCCATATGATATTTTCATTGTATTTTTTGCAGTCACAATATTGACAATTATAGTCATTAAGCAGACTTTAATTGCCCCGTTGATCGGCATTCTTGCCGCATTCGGCTATTATAGGTTCAAAAAAAGATACAATAAAAATTTTTATCTAACCATACCATATTACGCAGGGGTCATGACCCCTGACGGAGTACCGCCTGTAACTGAAAAAGAATTCATGGAATAGGAGATAGAAGTGTTTAATAGACAGGTAGGCAGAATGACAGGGCTATGGGTTGCTCTGGATAAGATTAACAGGATACTTATCCTTATAATAGCAGCCATGGTATTGGTTTTATGGGGAGCTTTTTGGTTAATAGCTAAACTCGCTCTGGACAGGGAAGTTACGGTGAAAATTCCTCCGGGTGTATATGAAAATACTTCGATTACGGTCGGCAATAATGAGGGATATATTAAGCTCTGGGGAAAAGATTTTATTAAGACTATGGCGGAATATAGTCCTAATAACTATGAAGTTAAGGCCAATTACTTACTGCGGTATGCATCATCTAAGGGCGAGAAAAATATGCGCCCAAAATTTTTACAAGAATACGAAGAGGTTAAAAAAAATAACACATATCAGGAGTTTCACTCAAACGAAAAATGGAAAACAACATGGCTGACACGGACTCTCTGGAGAGTGGAGACAGAAGGAGAGGTAGTAAGGGAGAGTTCTGTATTAAGTCAGCTTACACGTTATAAAAAGAAATGTCTTTACTATGTGGATATGACATACGACAAAGACGGTCTACGATTGGAGGATTTCGGTTATGTTGAAAAATAATATTTTTATTTCAGTATTTGTGATGATTTTCGGAATTGCGGGGATTAGCACGGCAGTAGAACTTTCATCGAATCAAATTGCCGGACAGAGTAATATTCCGGCTCAAGCTGCCGGTACAGAATTATGTACATCATGTACATCAGGGCAGATATCTGCTGTTGATAATAAATGCGTAAATACAGATAGCGCAATACAGGCGAAACAACAGGAATATTTAAATATATCCGAGGTAAAGGAGATACCTTCCAGTAAAATTACAGTAAGGTATAACGATGTTAATGTAATCATTCCTGTGGCTAAGAATGCTGTGAATATTATTAAAGTGCCCTATAGTATTAAATTCTTAGATTCTTCAAAATTCTGCCCCGATAAGGCCCCTGTCACTGTAAAGTGCATTGCGGATGTAGGCAAGTCCGAATACCAGCTTTCGATCGTTCCGCTGCCTGATATTGATACCGATCTTGCGGTAATGACATCGGAAAAGACATTTGTTATCACCTTACGACCTGTCCAAAAAGCAGCATCATTTATCGAAATTATTGACATCGGTAAAAAAGAAGCAAAAGCGATAGACGAAAAGGAAAAATCACTCCCGCATGTGGAACTTCTTATCGAACTCATTAAAAAGACTCTCAGAGGAGATGAGATTGATGGCTACAGCAAGCGAAGTGTGTCGAAAATATTCGAGACGCTCGAATATACATTTATTATGAAAAAAGAAATTTCAGGATCACGGTTAAAGATTGTCCAAATTGATGTTCTTAATAAGACAAATAGAGTTGTTGAACTACAGGACAACTCGGAATTTATAGGTAATATCATATCGAAAATAGCCGGAAAACCGTTAGCTCGAAATGTATCCCGCGAGTTTTTACAGCCGAGAAATGCGGAAACAGAAAGAAAAGGAGAATTCATTTCGACAATCACTGCTGTTGTAAGGGGTGATAGATGAAAAAAAAATTTGTAAAATTTTTCGATCTTTTCAAGAGAAAAAATTCAGGCGATAGCGCCGATGAATCTGTTTTGCAGACATCCGAAGACCGTTCGGCCGCAAGAAGAAATAAAGCCATATTAATGCTGGTTACGGCGGCCGGACTTTTTTTCATGGCAATATCGCTCGCGGATGTAATCAAGCCGATGTTTCAGAAAAAAAGTTCTCAGGATGAGCAGAAAATGCTAAGACTTCTGGAGCCGCCGAAAGGCGCAGTGCAAGGAGAATCTACAGGGAAAGAAAAGTTGAGGAATGACTGGAGAACAGTAATTGAAACAAAACTTGGAGATAACGATAATAAATTTGATCAGGTTTTTAGGAAATTTGACGAAATATCTCAAAAGCTTGATGAAAACGGTAAAGCTTCAAAGAAACAGGCGACAAAAACAGGATTCCCGGAGAAACCTCTTTCCAATGTAGCGCCTATACCGGTAAAAAATAGCAACTCCACGCAGGATAACAAACCGCAGGACTCTCAAGGAACGCAAGCGCAAAAATCAATGCCTGCACAGCAGCAAAGCGTTCCTGTAAATCAACAGCCGACATTTAGGCGTATTGAATTTAAATTAGATAAGCCGGAGGCGAAAAAAACTTCAACCGGCGGGGCTGTTGGAAAAAATGACAAAGACACAATTGATCTTCCGATCGGCCTCGCGGTTGGGCTTACTTTAAACGGTATGGATGCGCCGACCTTCCAGTGGGGACAGCAAGATCCTCAGCCGTTACTCACATCCATTGAAGATAAAATGATTACGGCAATGGGCGAAGAAATAGACCTAAAGGGCTGTATGGTTTTATCTTCTACGCACGGAGCGGTAAGCGCAGAAAAAGCCATGCCGCGGCTTGTTAAGATGAACTGCAGAGACAAAAACGGCAATTTATATGCCGGAGCGGTTAAGGGATGGATTTTGGGTGATGATGGGAAGGTAGGAATGACAGGAAGGCTTGTTACGCGAAATGGAGCCGTATTGTCAAAGATTTTTTGGGCCGATATTTTAAGTTTAGGGGGAAGTTATTTAAGAGCATCTGCTACTACTACATCCACATCTCTTCTTGGCGTAATGGAGACTACCAAAGACAGCGATTTATTAAAATCGGCAGCCGGACAGACAGCCGAAAAAACAACAGGCAGATTGGCGCAATTCTATATAAAAATTGCTGAGCAAATATATCCCGTCGTTGAAGTAAAACCAGGCAGGACAGTTACAGTCCTTTTTGAATATGGGAGGTTGATAAAAGTTACGAAAGACAATTTCGAGGAAATAAATAAAATAGCACAAAAAACTAATACAGAAAAGAAGAAGGAGAATTAAAATGAAAAGGACAATTTTAATTTTAATCGCAATGGTAAGTCTTATAATATCCGTCAATTCAGCATACAGTGAATCGGCTGAAGGCGCCAAGAACCAGATTATAGGCAAATTTCTTGCGGTCACCGGCGGTAAAATAATTGAAAGCCGAAATATCGGCGATCTTGAAGAGACCGTGATAGAGAGAACATTGCCCAATGGGAAAAAGAAAAAGGAGATATTTTATTCAACAGAAAACTATCTTATATACGGAAGCATTCTCGATGCCGATATGCGTAACCTTACCCAAGAAAGGCTCGATGAAATTGACAGGATAGATTTTTCAACCCTTCCTCTTAATGATGCAATTGCTATTAAAAAAGGCAACGGCTCTAAAAAGCTTGCAATGTTTACGGATGTTGATTGTTCGTTCTGTAGAAGGGCGCATGAAGCGCTTTCGTCCATGAACGATTATATTCTTTATGTCTTTTTATACCCTCTTGATTTTCACCCAAAAGCAAAGGAAAAAAGCATACGGGTTCTTTGTTCGGAAGATAAAGCAAAAGCGCTGGACGATGCGAAGCATGACAGGCCTATCAGCTCCGACCGGTGCAAGCAAGGCGAGGAAATGCTTGCAAAACATATTCTTACCGGGACAGTGTTAGAACTTACCGGCACTCCCTTATTCATATTAGAAGACGGCAAAAAAATGGAAGGGTTTAACAAGCCTTTAATTGAAAGTTATCTTTTAGAGAAGAAACACGGAGGTCAATAGTATGTATAAAGCCGCAGTTTTATTATGTTTATCAGTTTTTCTTTTATCCGGCTGCGCTTCTTTTTTCGCGGTTGGAGAACAGGATTTCGCCTGTAAGGGTAACGAACTCGATGGTAAATGCGGCGATCCCATTACTATATACAAAAACAGGGAAAAGATACTAAAGGACAGCAATAAAGCCAAAGCTGAAAAGGATATCGCGGAAGACAAAATTGATAAAAAAGATAAAAAAACTTCCATCGATATAGTAAAAGCTTCGCCGGAAAGAACGAGACATGTCCCGGTGCCTGTAATGGAGACGCCGAAGGCAGCAAAAATATATATCGATAGCTTTCCTGATACGAAAGGCAATTATATAACAGGGCACCATATTTTTATTGTTGTAGAAGAGTGGCAATGGCTGCTTCCGGATGGAAGGGTATTGGAATAAATGTCTAATAACGGTAATTCAGCGGTAATCAGCGAAAAACGGGCGATAAAAGCCATTTGCGATAGGGTTTCGCTTTCGACATTTTGCTCATGGCTTTCGTCCTTAGACCATGGAGAATACGTTTTATTTGAAACTACAAACGGCATCGGTTTTATTTATGAAGTTTTTTTGCCTCCGTATATGGGAGATACTCATGAATTGAATTTTGTGCAGATTTTCAGCATTACATATCCCAAAGACACTATTATTCAGTTCTTTCCTTATGCCTCCGAAAATATAAAACCCTATATCGATGCTTATAGGAGATTTCATTCTTATACGGCAAATGTCGATCACCCCGAAATACTTCATGAAATTATCAATAAACGCGGCGATTTTTTCGAAAAAGCCGCAAAAGACGGGTTTTGGACAGGCATTAAATATAGACCGAGAGTATTTAAAAATCTTCTCTGTTTTTTCATACCGTATTCGTCTTTCGATAACAATATTTCTGAGGCATATGAAGCAACGAAGGAGATTGCTATTAATGTCAAAGGCCTACTTGAAGGAACAAGGCTCTCTCCTCGTAAATTTACGGGTACAGATTTTAAAACTCTTTTAAAAGAAATATTGAATGTCGGGTTCGAGGGTATTGCAGATGAAGATATTAATAGAGAATTCAGAAACCAGATAATTTCATATAACACGAGGCAGTCGATAGAGGATTCTCCAGATGATAATACGGACCTGTTAATCCAGAAGGATGGCATAAATAAATATGTCAGGGTGTATACGGTTACTAATTATCCCAGAAAAATGACTCTATGGGAATTTAACAATTTGATTTTTAAATGGGACAGCAGAGAAGTCTCTCCTCCCTTGAATACACCGTTTGCTTTTTCCATGTCGGTGAAATACGCCGATTGGAAAAAAACTCAGTTGAAAATCGGAATTAAGGCGGCAGAAAATATAAGACAGGGTAAGAAAAACCCTCTGGCGTCTTATGTCCCTAAAATAGAGAAGAAAGCTCAGGAATCTCAGTATGTCAACGATTTGATAGACGAAGGACACATCCCCTTGCCGTCTTATTTCAGTTTATTTTTGACCGAATCATCTCAAAGTAGGTTAGATTATTTAAGTCAGGTTGTTTTAAACAAATTGGCTGTCAAAGGCTTTGAGTTTGAGAGAGAAAAAAACAAAGGTATGTTATCCGTTTTCCTTGAGATGTTGCCTCTTAATCATATTAAAGAAAGGGACAAGTTTCTGAATAAAAGAGGCACTTTATTTGACGCTAACATAGCGTCAATGATCCCGTTTATCAGCGATGTAAACGGATCTTCCATACCCGACGAGATAACTGTAGGAAGAAAAGGCGGTATAGCATTTTTCCATAGATATGATTCTCCGACAAATTTCAATATGTCAATTGTCGCGGAAAGCGGGGGAGGGAAGTCGGTCAATAGGGTTAATTCTCATGTCCATGCTTTAACATCAGGTAGGCAAGTAAGGGTCATCGAAATAGGGCGTTCGTACGAATTCGGCTGTTTGGAGTTTGGTGGAGAGTATATCAGACTGACAGAAGACAGGAAACCATGCTTTAATTTTTTTACGAATATTGTCTTGACAGACGAAGGCAATATTCACCCCGATGAACTCGACAGTATTATTCCGCTTGTAGGTTTTGCCGCCGGCGTTGACATTTCAAAAGAGATTGCCGAAAAAGGCGAAGACAATATTGCCGCAAGGCATGCCTCAATAATTATGCGTGCGGTAAATATGGCTTATAAAGGAAAAGGCCGGAAGGCAGGTCTTAAAGAAGTGGCTGATGCCTTTCTTGAAATAGGGAAAAAATACAGAGTAAAGGATGAGGCCCCGGAAAAATTATATGAAGCGATATGGCCGTATAGTCATGGACCGTATGAGCAATATTTTAACGGTGAAAATAATATTCAGTATAAGAAAGATTATGTAGTTTTAGAACTTGAAGAAGTCGCCTCAAAGCCCGTCCGCCTTCAGGTAATGATTATCTTTTCCTTGCTTGTTCATATAATGAGAGAAGTATTTATTGATTACTTGAAACACGGAAGGCGAACGGACGTGGATATTGACGAAGCGTGGATGCTTTTTATGCATGTTGTCGCATCAATGTTCATGAACTCCGCAGCGCGAAGGTTCAGAAAATATGAAAGTTCTCTCGGTGTAATTACTCAAGGAATAGAGGATGCTTATCAGAATTCCACTACACGGGCTATATGGGATAACAGCACACATAAAATCTACCTCCAGATGAAGCATTCGGCAATAGAACAGGCGATCAAGGAGAATAAGCTCGTAATGCCTGATTTTGAAAAGGAATGGTTTAAAACCCTTGTTACGCATCCCGGTAAATTCTCGGAGATATTTTTCGATTCACCGTCTATTTTCGGCGTGTCGAGATTGCCGTTGGATAGATTTAGTTATGGATTTTTTACGACGACAGGAAGAGAGAAGACGAAACTTAAAAAAATCGCCGCCAGATACAACATGAATATCTACGACACGATGAAAATGCTTACAGAAAGAGAACCCATAGGTCAAATTCTCAAGAAGTTGCGCATATCGCCTTTATCTATCGATCTCGCTCTTAGGTATCAGAACGAAGAAGCGAGGGACAAAAAACTCGGCGAAATTTTAATGGAGATGGATTTGAACCCTGAGACTTTACAAAAAGCATTAAAAATACAGGAGGAACAATTGTCATGGGAAAAAGTATTTTCAAGCTAAATTGGCTTGCAGTAGCCGTGATATTCGCTTTTGTTCTTAGCGGCATAAATACGTTTATGCTCAAACAAAAAAAAGATGTAAATATTTGTACTGTCGATATTTGGAAGATAAGCAATGATCTTGCCACGAAATTGTCGGTTCAGGACAATGTTAAAACATTGGATGGTCTTGCCAAGAATGAAGATATAAAAAAAGAGGTTGATTCCTACTTGCAGATTATCAAACAAAAAGTATCCTTCCCGGAACAATATGGGTGTGATTATATAGCTGTAAAGGGAAGCGTCTATGGGAACAATATGAAAGACGTAACCGAACAGGTAATAAAAGATGTTAAGTAGTTTTCTTTCATTGCTTTTTATTCTTAATCTCGGCGTTCACGGCCAGACTTATAATATTGAGGAGCCTGATCTGCAGGCCGAGATTGAACGGCAGGCAAAAGACCCTCAAATAGGGCAGGAACTTAGCGAAAACGTCAGGAAGTCATACATGGTTGATATTTACCTTCCCGATGTAAAAGAGAAGTCGAAAAGAGATATGTCTTTTACATACATGGTTCCAGAAGATCTAATAATAGATGGCAGGGCGGTTGCAAAAAAAGGACAGGTTATAAATGTCCTTGAGAAGGTGAAACTCACAACAAAATATCTTTTTCTTAAAGATTATCAGATGCCTTTATTCGATAGACTGACTAAAAAAGACAGGAACATTGCGGCCATAGTGATTCAGGGGGATTTACTACCTATAATCGAAAAGTATCCCAATCATAGGATTTATATCGGCAGCCGGCAGTTAATCGAGAAATTCGGCATTACAGGCGTTCCTGCAATGGTTTATCAGGACGGCATGAGTATTATCGTCGAGGAGATTCCATATGTTACGAAACACTAAAGGGTTTGCTCATATCGGGGCCGTAATATTCATTTTTGCCCTTGTAGGCTCGTGGTTTGTCTACAAGAGCTATCATGAGGAAAAGCTTACAGACAATCTTGCTGTAGTGCTTTTTGACTATAAAACGGCTCTTAGGTCTATTGTTAGCGACCCTGCTGATAAGGTCAAAGCCGATAATATCGTTAGTTCCTTAATGACAAATACAAAGCAGTTCACGGATCAGGAAGTCATAGCCAAGCTTCATCAGTTGCAGATGATATTGTCTTCATACCCTGCTGCTGCGGAACTGAATAAAAATCTCAACGAAAAGATAAACGCTGTCAAACAGCAGGAAAAGTAGCGGATGCGAAGAATTCTATTAATTTTAGTAGTCTTTATTTTATTTCTACCTGCATTTGCGGGGGCCGACAACCGCCCCTGCCTTAATCCTTTTTCAACCGTTGACTGGACATTTTTTTACGATCAATTAGAGTTCAAAGGCGTTTGTGCCTGCAGTACCGATAACGGTATCAAAGTCGGCATGAAATGGAAAGTAGCGGAGCCTATCGGTTTTATAGAGGTAGTAAGGAAATCTTACTATTATCCCTGTCTCGATATGAAACTCGGGGACACGCTTAAAATGTCCGGGACTAATTACGGCAAACATGGAGTGAAAAAGAACGTCCATTACATCAAATATCCTGTTTTCGGGATAATGAATATCATCTTGGACTATCTTTGTGTTGAAAAAAACACAAATTTCGATATAGCGCCTCCGAGCGAACTTGATCCGCGACAGAATGACGACCAACTTTCAATACTTTTTCAGCCTGAAAAACTCCTTTATGCAAATCCAGTAGCTCAGGCAATATGCTTTGCAGATTGCGCTTCTTCCTCTACAGGGAATCCAATGAATACGCTTAACTGGTGTGCCGGCTGCTGGGGGACAATAGGCACTCTTGCAACCAACTCCGCCGGCGCTGATCCTGTGATTGAATCCGCCCTGCTTGCAACGAAGCAGATTGATTTACTGCATGCAGATTTCCAGTTGTGGAAATACTCAGATGCTCCTGACCTTGACTATGTTGCTCAGGCGGCACAGGCCGGTATAGTCGCCGATACGACATGCTCGCCTAAAACCTTTCCTCGGATTATCAAAACACAGTATTACATGAATATGTCGTATCCGGTGGTTTCTAAGGCAATACCTATCGGTGATTTCGGCATCAAATGGAGTTTTTTTAAGCAGTATCCCGGAAGCGGAGAAGATTTTATATGGACGGTTTGGAGGATAAGGAATTGCTGTACTGGATTTCAGTTCCCATAATAGTCATTTTTTTATTGAAAAGCTCTGTATATGCTTTCGATCCGGAACAGCTAAAACCCAAGCCGGAAGATATAGAGCGGGCACAGCAGCTTGAGCAGCGCTTAGAAAAGCCTGAATATATTGAAAAGGCAAAACAATATGAGCATTTGAAAGAAAGAGCGGATACGGATAAAGTTCAGGCTATTGTCCAGCCTCAAGCCGATAAGCCTGCGGATAAGCAAATTGTAAAAACAAATTCTCAGACCGGCAAGCAACGGTATATTTTTTACCTATTTTCTAAAAGCATTCCTAATATTACTGTGGAATCTGTCTTTATACAGTCTAAAAAGCTCAGTATTAACTTTTACGGCGTTTTAAGAGGGGTAGATAAGCAAAGAGCTGTCCTTGAGAAAATAAAAGGCGTAAAGGGCTTTGAGGACATCACCGTTAAAATCAATCCTCTTATTTTTAAGGCTGTAGGAGCTGAAATGGTTCCGGCTATTGTTTATGCTTATTGCCCCCATCCGGCGATGTTTAGATCTGCGGACTGTGATTACAAATATGTCGTATATGGCGACATCAGCCTTATAGGAGCCCTTGAGGTAATAGGAAGGCATGACAGCGAAGCACAGAGGCTTTATGAGGAATTGAACAATGCTTTTTAGAGTAATTTCTTTAATATTGTTTTTATCATCTATTAATGCTTACGCCTATGCCTTTGACATCAACTCCTTTGCCTCAGGCGTGCAACAGAAAAATAGTCCAGAGCAATGGATACAGAAAAACCAGATACCGAATTATGATGAAAGCAGATTAAGCAATCCTCAGAGCCTTGAAGATTCTGCTGCGGCTCAAAAGTTTATGGACTTGGCTGCACAGATGACGAGTTCTCAATATTCATATACCTGCTCGATGATCAGAAAGGTCGAAGATAAATCTTTTTTCAAATGTGAGGCTGACGGAAGTATTTATAACTCAATGCAATTATGCACTGCTAATTGTAATTCTATTTATGCCTGCCAACAGGAACAATGTATCTATGCCAATATGTGCGCTCAATCTCAAACATGTCCTCTCGGTGATTATCAATGCATAAACAACTCCTGCGCTCAGAACGGCACATGCTCGTCGTCACAGGTGCAGACCACCCAATACCAATGCCCCACAACCGGCACGATTTATTCCGACCAGACGACCTGCAATAATAACTGTATTCAGACGGCGAATTGCACATCGTCAACCAATGACTATGTAGTAACATCTGGCTACCAATGTTCTTGTGAGTATTCCATTTCGCCTCCGGGTAGTACGGAGTGTAGTTGGTATCCGCACCCCGACTGTAACAGCGGTGATCAGCTAATTGGTTGCGGGATGGAAAATTGCGTTAACGGCGATGGGGTGACGTGCTGGCCCGGGCAAACATTCACAGCTGCTTATTGCCGACATACCACCTACACCTGCCCTCTCACCGGTGGCTCTGCGTGCTCTGGTAGCCCAGCGAGTTGTACAAAAGGGGCTACGTGTACGACCCAGAGCGTTACTACCACCAAATACCAATGCAGCCTGACAGGGACACAGTATGATACCGATAGTCAATGCGCATCAAATTGTGTAAATACAGCTTCCTGTAACACAAATTATGAATGTACTTATGAAAACAGTATCTATTCCGACGTTTCTACCTGTCAGGCAAATTGTTCGTTTTATCGGTGCCCTTCCGATGGCGCTAATTACCTTACTGCATCTGACTGTCAGAATGCATGCGGATCGTTTGTCTGTCAAAAAGATAATAGCAAATTTAACAATATATATGACTGCCAAAATAATTGTAAGGAGCCGGCATCATGCACCGCACAATAAGCGTAGCACGTTATATCGTTTTAGCATTATGCATTCTAACTGCATTATATGTGCCTTCCATTGCTTACGCGGAAGTTGTCGAAAACATAGAAAATACCTGCCCGTCGGACCCTACAATGAACGGCAAGTGCGGCCTCGGGGAAATGAAGGTTGATAATCCTTCTTGCAAAACTGTAGGCGGTCAAGAAGTGTGCCGCGATTGGTGGCGTAAAGACTTCAAATACAAATGCTCGGGAGCCTTCGATCCCGACACAATTCTTGCAAAGGTAGGGAATCAATATTGCGATTACAAAAACGAATGCTCTGAATGGATAGATGTTGAAAAACACGGCGGAGAGACCTCTTGCAGGATATATGTTGACCTCAACCGCCCGGGTTGCAATGAGAACTCATATGGCTATAACTGCATAGTCAATGACTGTGGAGATCTTTTTGAGAGATGTTTTATGAAGCAATATGTGAAGTATTCGGATATCCCTGATAAGTCGTATCAACCAATAGATGCGACTTGCGACCCTACAATATGGCAATGCACAACTCAAACAAACCCTTCTGTCTCAGGCATTAAACTTGGCCTTTACACTTTTTCATGCCCTTCCGATGTCCGTAAAGTATGCAAGACTTACTCCGGCAAAGTGAAATGTCCTGACGGCAGAGAACAGGCCTGCAATAAGGTCAAGACTTGCAAACAACAAAAGACTGTTAATACAAAAGCCTTCGAGTTGAAGTCCTGTATTGCTCAGAGAAATATGCAGTCGTATACATATCTTAAAAACACTACAGATGCCGATAATTTAAAGGCTGATAATTCGTGCATAAAAACATTAGAGACTATCGATAGTGTCATATTAAGCGCTCTGCATTTTTATGAGAATAGGTTCGGATCGGGGGGAGATATAGTTATTGGCTCCTCTTCTTACACTTGTCCTCTCTCCGGCGGCTCTGCCTGTTCCGGCAGTCCGGCTTTTTGCGTAAAAGGACAGGAGACTGCTCTTTGCAGCAATAAAATAATATTTACCGGCAGCGGAAGTTGGCCGCAAGACGGACAGACTATAACATTTACCGGGAATGGTAATAAAATAGACATTTCCACAGGCAGTCAGATAACCTTCCCTGAATGGATAACCATATCAGGACAAATATCAAGCGGAACGAATAATGCCTTAATAACCTTTTCAGGATCCGGCAATGTATTGTCGGCCTCAGGCAATATGGGGGGCGGAACTTTGACTTTCGGCGGAGGCATTGAAGTATCGGGCTCTTTTACAATGTCTTTAAATAACGGCGTGGGTTCTGTTTCGGTAGGAGATGTTCCTGTAGCTAAAACTTATGAAAACTTCAACTGCTATCAGGATTCTTATCAGGACTGCTCCTTCGGTGAGGGGTTACAATGTAACAGACTCTCATCTTTGGATATAAACGACCTTGAATGTGTGGAATACGATCTCGATATCGATAATCCTCAAAAAGCTCAGTGCAAGAAATATATCGTTAATTACGAGTGCCCTAAAGACAAGCAGACGACCGAATGCGCCGAATACGAAGAGATATTGAAATGCAATGATGGAATTTATCCTATCAAGGATGTGAGAACCGACAGCCATGATTTTTCAGCAGACTTTGCAAAAGCAATGGCTTTGGCTCAGGCAACAAACGAGCTCAAGCATGTCTGGTCCGGAGAGCCATATAAATGCGAATCCGGGACATGGTGGCTGTTTGACAGCATGAGTTTAGGGGATTATTTAATGAGTAAGATGATGAGCATGGCGTTTCAATACTTAGGCAGTGAGATAATGTCTATAACAGGAATTCAAACTACAATTTCAGATGGTATGGGATGTATGAATAATGTCAGTTCTGTAATTTTAAGCGGTTCAACTTGGTTTGGAGACGGTCTTTCAAATGTTCAAAGCGTTAATTGGAAAAATCCGAATAATCCTGCAGGTGGAATGGATATAACTTTTAAAAATCCTGATGGCACAATAGGAACCCAGTTTCAGGATACTTCAACGTCTCAAGGGTGTGTGGCAGCGTTAGGCCAAAACATTGGACAGGCAGTAGGGTTAACAGCAACTCAGGCAGCCAGCGTAACTAATTTCCTTAGTAATTCATATGTATTAGCCGCAGGCGGTATTTTGATTGATCTTGCCACTTCAATTAAAAATTGTTCTACTTGCACAGACGAGTCTTGCGCTACTCGCTACAACCAATACAAAGACTATTCTCTTATTTCAAATCGTCTTTGTCATCAAGTAGGCAATAAATGCACCTCAAAACTCGATTTCGGTCTTTTCAAGAAATGCCTCAGGACCGGCTATAAGCATTGCTGCTATAACTCAAAATTTGCCCGGATACTCGTCGAGCAGGCATATGCACAACTCGGGTATAGCTGGGGAAATTTTGATAATCCTTTATGTACGAATCTCACCTTCGACGATCTGAAAAGGCTTGATTTTTCCTCAATGGACTTTTCGGAGTTCATTGAGGAAGTAACGGCCAAAATGAAAGGAAATTTGAACGAAGATGCTCTTAAACAGAGAGTTCAGGATAGGATGGCACTGCCTTAGAAAAAAGGAGATGCTTATGAAAACAATATTATTTAGTATGTTGCAGTAACAAAAATAATTTTATTTACGATTAAACACCGGATTCGTCTTCTTTTATGGGTTTTGAGTTTCTTTTTTTACGGTAGTTTCTGTAATGCATTCCGGTAGGTTTTGGCCTTGAATATCGGGATTATCCGTTATGATTTTATTGCCTATTCCTGCTGTTACTTCTGAGGCTATATTTGTGCCCGCTCCCATTACTACGTTTGTTACCGCGGTTGATATGCCGTTTGTAGCCGGGCCTAAAACCATTCCTGCTACCGGAAGCGCAACAGCCGTTACGAATAGCGGGATAGCAGCCAATATTTGTAGAAATGATTTGCCTTTTGTCTCAAGGGCGATATTAAGCTGTTCTGCTTTTTCTTTAGTAATAATGGATTTGCAGGTTAAGAAATATTGCTGTGGAATATTGAGAAAATCTTTTGATGGATAATATTTTTTAAGGTCTTCTCCGGAGAAATTACTTCTTCCTATAAAACAATCGTCTTTGCCGTAATGGTCTTTAGTACAATCGGCCGAAACCGTTTTTATTTCGCAGGTGTTTTCGTCATTCAAATTTTCACATCTAAGTGTCGCATCTATATATGTATTGAATGGCATTTTTTTTCGTGGAATAGTGGTAGTTAAAGTTCTTACTACGGAATCGGTTCCGTCAATATGAGAGATGCGTATTAAAAAATCTCCATTTCCACTCGCATACCTTTCTATAAATACTTTGTTTTTCATTTCAGACGATTTGAATATATCAATCACCGCATTGCCGAGTACCGGCAAAAAGACAAGGATAATAGAAATAATAATTGCTATGGCCTTTCTTGTTTTCATAAGCATCTCCTTTTTTCTTATAGTTTTATACAAAATTATGAATTATTTTACAAGTATTATTTTCAGGGGTTACCCTTCCGGGCATTATCAGTAAGTAATATTAAAGTAGGGATTTCTATGTTTGGACAGGATAGCGAAAAATATAAAAAACAGGGTAAACAGGCTTTATATGAGTGGACTTTACAGCAAAGGCCGCCTTTAAAGACCCGCCTTTGGAAAGTTTTTAAGCAAATGTTGTTGATATTGCTTGCAACTGTTTTTATTGTTCTAATACTATTTTTGGCTAATGTCAGGAGAGCAAAGGCAGGGGAGGCCGTTCATGGGGATAAGCCAGCCCGGGGCTGGTTCTGGTATGAAGACCCGGTTATCGAAGAGAAAAAGAAGCCGGAACAGGCAAAAGAGTCTGAAAAACCGAAAGAACCGGAGAAAACTGTCAAAAAAGAAGAACCGAAAAAGGATTTTGAGTTTCCTGTTTTAGATACAGCTCCTCCTGTCATGAAGCAATTTCTCAAAGAGCCTTCAGAGGAGAATGCGAAGGAATATCTCGTTTGGCAATATAAATATTTCGAGCATTTGAAAAAAATAGGTTATAACCTGAGAAATGCATATTTAAGGCATGGGGGAGAGATATATCCCGTCTACGGGTATCCGGAATCGCCCATGGCGTCTGTTTATTTCCATAACATGAAGGATGATATAACCAAAGCAGCAATCGCAAAGGCAAGGAATAAACTCGGGCTTATATATTTCTATTCCAAATCTTGTTCATGGTGCAGGCAGCAGAAGGATATAGTTGTTAGGCTGATAGACATACACGGTCTATCAGCAAGAGGAGTTTCTATTGATGGTGATATAGATACAGGCCTGCCGTTTCTCTCTGTATCTAATCCCGACTTAGGGAAGCAGTATGACTTAGTTCAGGAGTATGGCATTACCCAAATACCGACACTTATAGCTGTTCTGGATAAAAACGGCAAGCCGAGGATTGCAGCCCTGAGCGCCGGATTTGCAGAAAGGGAAACTATAGAGCAACAGCTCGTGAGATTTCTTATTCAGGAAAACATTATCAAGGAAAAAGATCTAAACCCGGTATTTTTTAATAGGTAAGGAGGAATTTTTTATGAAATATATCCAAATAGCTATATTGCTGATAGTAATTATTATAGCCGCTCCTGTTATGGCCGATATAGACAATATGCTGGACAATGTTGTAAGCGGCGTATATGTTCAGGAGCCGGGAGTGTATAAATCTCCATCTTCTGCAACAATGAGCTTAGGTTCTGTGTCGTTCAGGCTGAAAAATGACGTTTTAGGCAAACCTGCTTTCAGCGTAACGCCTCCGAGGGCGGCTATATCATGCTCCGGGATGGATTTTGATGCCGGCATGATCTCGATGCTTAACCTCGATGTGTTCGAACAGCTTCTCAGTCAGGGCGGAGCATCCCTTTCATGGGGAATTATGATAGGCATGGTATATTCGCTGCCTGGTGTAAGCGAATCATGGCAAAAATTACAGGAATATGCACGCCTTGGCCAGAAAATATTTCAGTCTCCTTGCGAAATGGGTAAACTTATCGGCGCAGATATAGGTGCAAAAATATGGGACAAAGAAGCTGCCCAAAAATCCTCGCAAAAAGTGACGGACGGTACAACATCTGTTTTTGCTGAGGCAATGAAAAAAATCGCAAAACATCTTGAGGTTGGAGATTTTGTACAGACATTTCCCTACGGCTCGCTCCAGAAGGCCGGAATAACCGACAAAGACATTCAGGATTTATTAGCAAGTTGGTTCGGGATTTTGGATATATGGCTTCTTGACAATAACGGCAATAGAATTTCTTCAAGCGATTTAACTAAAAAGCTCGATACAGTATGCGGTGAACAGTGCGGTCCGGATAATGTAGGACATAATTTTAAAGTAAGGCTTTTGACTAATATAAATGCCTTGATGCACGGCGGCAAAATGGAATTATATTCATGCAGCGGAGGAATAACCGGCAACTCCTGTGACGGCGGAATATCCAGACAAGAAAAGTCTGTCATCGGGCTTAAGAAAAAAATTAGCGATAAGCTTAAAAACCTCAGATATAATCTTAAAGATAGTACGGGTTCTGAACTTAAAGCAAAAGCGCAAGATGCTTCAAACTTTACGTCTGCTGTTACAGGAGAAGGAACAGGCGGCCTCGCGGGTAGTGAAATATTCGCGTTCGCGCAAATAGCGCCTAATTTTTTCGATGTAATGAATTATTCTTCAATATTATCTAAATCTACCGATCCCAGTGTGCAACAAACGGCGGATAAAATTATTGAAAATACCGCTGAATTTCTGTCTTTGCAATTGATTATGCATATTGCGAAACAAGCATATGAGGCAGTTGGTAACTCCATAGGCAGCGACAATAAAGTGATCAAAGGAGTGCCTGCAGAGATGTTTAATGTATACAGGAATAGCATTGAAGAGGGAGTAAAGGCAACGAGCGCATATGTAAAAGATATAAACGATATCTATCAGACTCATATTAATGCATATGATCGATATAAAGGCTTAAAGATATATGCCAATGATTCTGTTGTCAAGAATTTCGGTGAAGGGGTAAGACTATTTAAAAAATGAATCTTGACATCTATACAACAGGCGGCATCGAGATTCTTTCTCAGATTTTTAAAGGCATTGTAATGATCTTAGGAGACGCCGATTTTGATGGGTTACTAAAACTTTTTGCCGCTCTCGGGACATCAAGCGCCGTTATTGCGCTTGCTTATAGTTCAAGGTTTCAAGATTTCGTTAAATACTTCACCTTTTCATTTTTTATATTTACCCTTTGTTTTGGCGCAAGGGCCAATGTAACAATTATCGATACCAAATTTCAACAGACATATGTTGTAAATAGCGTGCCTTTTTTGCCTGCCTATGCTACCTCTGTTTTTTCGACAGGCTCGTATTATATAACTAAACTTTTCCAGAATGTTTTTCATACCGGAACCGTAACCGTATGGAACGCTGGAGGCCCGGCCGATAACGCCGTTGCTTCCGTTGAACTGGATTACGAACGGACCGGCTATGGAGGCTTTTTTGATCTTCTGACTCTCCTTCAGCAGATGGAGTTTTATAAGATTGCCAATCCTGATGTCCAGGACTTCAATTCAAGGCTCGATGCCTTTTTATATCAGTGCACTATGCCGGAGATATCCGTTCTAACGCAGGCTCAGACAGAACAGAGGATTAAGCAAGCTCCGGACCTCTGGACGGCGATAAAACCGCAGGTAAATCAGTTTATGGATTATGGGGGGCTGACCACCTGCGTTGATTTTTTTGAAAACGGGAGCACCGGAGTCTATGACCTATGGAATAATAAAATCAAGCCGATGTTTGAAGAGACAGGCGATACGAAAATCCTTGCGTTTTTCGGCATACAGCCGTCCGCTATTCTGCCTTTTAAAAACGCAATTACCGAAGCTGTTCAGGGAGGCGCTGTAAGCCTTGGGGACAGCATAGGACAGGCCGGGCTTATTGCCGCTTTAGATAAAGCGTATCTAAGATTTGTATCCGACTCTCCGAGCGCGATGCAGTATTTGACATTGATGTATCAGACCGGCAGAAATGTGGAAGAAGCAAAACAGATGGGCAGATCTTTAGGGCTATATGCGAAGGAAGTCATTCCGTATCTCAAAATCGCCTTTGAGGCCATATGTATCGTAATACTGCCGATAATTGCATTACTTATTTTTCTGCCCGGCTACACTTTCAGTTCTATGAAGAACTATATCTTCATGTCCGGGACTGTGTATTTATGGGATCCCATTCTTGCGGCCATAAACGGTCTGGTCAACATCAGCTATATAGCTAAGCTGCATACGGCTCTTCAGGCAGCTAATGCACAGGGTGTATTGAATATAGTGTCCTATAACACCATAGCTGCAACAATGGACTTCTTACCCTCAGTAGCCGGTTATCTGGGGATGATGGCTCCCGGTCTTGCATACGGTATAGTCAGAGGCGGAATGGAAGTAATGTTCTCTACAATGGCAAGCATGATGGCCGGCCCTGTTACATCTATGCCTCCGCATCAGGAAGCAGCTTCCTCGATAGAGACACAAAAGATAGCGAATCAGACTGGCAGATCCTTTGGTGAGGTTGAGATGGCACACAATGCCGCCGGACAGTCAAAGCTCACATCATCGGTATTTCAGGCAGGGGTTAGCAAATATGGCTATGATAAGCTTTCAAGCGCTGAATCAGGGGCTTTTGATTATGGCGTAGGGCAGAAGATGGGACAGGGGGATGTTGCCGAAAAACTTGGTTTACAGGGAATCGCAGGAATGACTTACAAACAGACAATGATGGGATCTGCTGAAACAGAAGGTAAGTGGAAGGGTGGTGGCAGCGACCTTGAAAACCTGCAACACGCAGCAGCATTAGAAGCAGGGAAAAGACTGGATTTTGCCGGCCAAGTAAAAAGAGATTATGCCGGTCCCGGGGGGTCTTATGTTGAAACGAAGGATGGAGGCATTAGAGATGCAAAAATCTCCAATTTGAATACATCACTTGAATTTTCGCAAAGGGATGCTTTAACACGTTCTGCGGCTAAAGATCTTGCTGTAAATCAGGAGCTTATGAAAACGCTTGGGGAGAATAAAGATTTCGGTGAATCACTCGGTGTTGATAAAAAGCGCAGCGATGCCCTACAGGAGGAGTTTAATCATACTCTTAGAGATAGGCTGATAAATAATCAGAATGAGTTTAAATTCACGGGGTCGAATGAAGAAAAAGAAACATTTTTTAGTACATTGAGAGGTGGAGTTGGTTTGAAATTTTCTGAAATAGTAGGTCTTAATGGCGAGAAAGGTTATAGATCTGATGTAATTAAATCGGATGGTCAGTCAGTAGGACTTACTTTCTCAGGAACGGATGCTACAAAATTTACGGAAATGTCCCGTAAAGCAGCAGAAGACTCTATTGTCAAGACAGCAAGCACCAGGGAAGGGTTGGGCTATGTTGCCCAACTATCAGAAAGAGTCGGAGCATCCAATGCATATAGAGATACAACTGCTGCACAGAGCGATGAAGCGGTAAGTAGAAAAATGGCCATTGATGTGGCGCCCGAACTTTTAGAACATGTAAGAAAGACCGAATATGGTCATATGGATGATATTTCCTATGCGCGTGAACTATCGCTTAACAAAATACAAAATTGGCGAGAAAACAACCCTGAAAAACTTAATGATGCTTTTAAAGCTGTAACTGATGCTACCTATAATAACCTCAGACCTTCCGACTTTGGTTCTTTAACCTCTGAGGTTAAAGAACATATCGAGGCTTCCAAAGGATTAAAGACAGAAGCAATGACTGCTGCTAATAGAGCAGAAGCAAAGACAGATGGTATCACGGAGGGAAGCTTATCTGTTGACCCGAGGGTTGGGATTCAGGGGCCTGATAAGGATAAGTTTGATAAGCAGGATAAAGCACAGCAAGATGCTCAGAAACGGGCTACAGATAGAAGGAAAGGTAAAGAGGGACCTCCAATTAGAGGATAATTCCCTTGATTAATTATATTTATTAATGCTTGATTCGCCCACTTCGTAAAGGGCATCAGATGGATCCATAGTTCTATCGGCGAATTCCGTTCTACCAAAAGAAATATATTTTGGGAATATCGCCTTTAAGACAATACCGACAATGATCATTCCGATCATTATAAAGGTTATGGTATCCATTTTCTCACCTCACTTACAATAATTTAACCAGAGCCGCTACGATTGCGATAGAAGCGGCAATTAAAGAACCGAGCCTGATTGTCAGCCTATATTCAAGCTCCTTTAATGACCTCTCAAGGTCTTCTTTTGTAACCAACCTGTCGTTGACAATTTCAGCTATTGCTTCAGCTTGCACTTCGGCTTGATTGTCGGGGACACCGACAGCCTTTAATTTCTTTGCGTATGCCAATGTATCAAATACTGCAGTACTCATCTTCTCACCTCACACATAGGTTCCCATAAAAGAGGGGATTTGTCAAGCAAAAAATACGACTAATTTTATTTGACATTTTCTTTATTTAATACTACTATTAAATAAAGTAGGATAAAAATCATTCGGAGGAACTTATGCATGCAGTAAAAGTATTACCAAAAGGGCAGATAACCCTTCCTAAGAATGTTCGCAAAAAGCTCGGCATCGATGTCGGAGATGCCTTGGTGCTTGAAGATGTGAAAGGAGGAATTATGTTAAAAAAAGGGAAAACGCTTTTTGATTATATAGGCTTTCTTCCTAAGCCGGATATGCCGATTGAGGATATGATTGAAAAGGCTACAGAGGAGGCGATAAGGGACCGTGTCTAAGGCAATCGTTGATACAAATATTCTTATCAGGCTTATTGTTCAGGACGACGATCTTAAAAAGCGGGCATGTGAAAAGCTTTTAGAGAAGGCAAAACGCCATGAAGTTATTCTCTATGTTTTGCCTGTCACGATATTGGAAATCGTCTGGATCATGGAGAAATATTACCGCCTTGACAAAAAAAGCATCAAAGGTTTTGTAGTTGCTCTTTTAAACACTCCTGATCTCAAGGTGGAAATGGAAGATGTTTTCAGAAGCGCTATAGAAGTCTATGCAGAGAAAAATATCAAATTTGCAGATGCCGTAATAGCATATTGGGGGATGGATAAAGGATTAACAGCAATTTACACTTATGATGAAAGGGACTTTAAACGAATCGAAGGACTTGAAGTCAGAAAGCCTTAGAAACCGAATAGATTAATCCTGTCCCCTCTCTATCTCCCCATACTCCGGCAGTTCGATTAAATACCCTTTGAAAATGTCTCTCAGCCGGTTATATTCGTCTTCCGGATGAGGTCCTGACATCCATGTGCCCTCAATAAGACCGGTTAAAGGATCTATCTGCAGCGTGAATTTATTACGCCTTAAAAATCTACTTAAGTATTTAGAGAGAACTGGCGACTTAAACGTCACCCATATGATACCGTGTTTCCACTGGGTATTAAATTTCAGATCCTTGAGTTTTTGAGCTTCCTGCATCGAAAAGTTTATCATGCCGTCCACCTTTATTAACAGTTTTTGTTGAGAACCTCGTGAAAGGATTGCTATGAGTCTTTATGGGCAACAACTTTTACGGTTCTGTCTATTTTTTAGGCAACTTTTCAACTCTCTAAACAAAGAGTGTGAACACCCCGTCTTTTTTTACGATTTTTTTACCCTTTCCCTTTGTTGTATCAGGGAAGAAAGAGCTGGTCTGGAAAAACTGAACAGAGACATAAGTGATAGAGCTGCTCTAAAATAATGAAAGAGAAAGGAGCAGCGAAATGGCAAAGAGACCGAGAAGGAATCATGGAGCAGGATTTAAGGCAAAAGTGGCATTGGAGGCGATTAAGGGGGAGCAGGCGGTGATAGAGCTATCCCAGCGATATCAGGTTCACCAGAATCAGATCACAGAATGGAAGAAGCAACTGTTGGAGCGAGCAGAGGAAGTATTTATGAGGGATAAGAAGGCAGTAGCGGGGCTCGATGTAAAAGAGCTTCACGCCAAGATAGGGCAATTGACGATGGAGAACGATTTTTTAGCAGTCGCGCTCGGGCGCATAGCCGAGCCGAGCGCAAAGAGATGATAGACCGGACACATAAGTTGCCTCTGACCCGGCAGTGTGCGATCCTTGAACTTTCACGGGCAAGTCTATACTATGAGGCTGAACCGATTAGCAGCCGTGATTTGGAGTTAATGCGCCTGATAGACGAAATACACATGAAGTATCCTTTTTACGGCAGCCGGAGAATACGCAATGAATTGAGGGACAGAGGGCATGAGGTAGGGCGTGGTCATGTACGCACGCTCATGCTGAAGATGGGCATAGCGGCTCTATATCAAAAGCCGAGGCTTTCTGAGCCTCATCCTATGCATAAGGTTTATCCTTATCTTCTGCGCGGAATGGAAATCAGCCGTGCGAATCAGGTTTATGCGGCTGATATAACCTACATACCGATGGCCAAGGGATTTTGTTACCTTGTAGCAGTTATGGATTGGGCCAGCCGAAGGGTGTTGGTGTGGCGGGTATCCAACACACTTGATACATCCTTCTGCACAGAAGCGCTTGAAGAGGCAATTGCAAAGTTCGGGAGACCTGAAATCTTCAATACCGACCAAGGCAGCCAGTTTACATCGGAAGCATTTACGAAGATACTTCAAGAGCATGACATCAAAATCAGCATGGACGGTAAAGGCCGTTGGCGGGACAATGTTTTTGTTGAGCGACTTTGGAGAAGCGTCAAATATGAAGATATTTACCTGAAGGCTTACGGTTCGATTGCGGAAGTCAGGAAGGGGCTTAAAGAGTATTTTGAGTTTTACAATAGTCGCCGTCGGCATCAAGGACTTGACGACAAAACTCCAGATGAGGTTTACTACGGCACATTGCCATCTATAAAGGTGGCAGCATGATAAGGCAGCTTATCACTTATAAACTGCTTCAGCCTGTACTAACAAACCCGACCACTTCTGAACATCTGATAAAAAAGAATACTCTCCACCACACTATCGAGATCCCATGTGAAAAGAGAAGTAATGTATATCTCTTCAGGATCGTAAAGTCCTTGCGGAATATCTTTGCCTATTGCCGTGAATATCCGGCAGTCCGGGTATTTCTGCTTAAGCATAGTAGAAATTTTCGTCAACCCGAGCGGCGGATATTGCGTCTTTGCAATTGGTTCTACGAGCAGGAACTGCGGATAACCGTTCATTTTTAGATAAATATATCAATTTTATATAATGAATGTCAATTATATTCTAAATACTTCTTAAGCCCCTTCCTTTATATATAAAAAACTTTGTTATCAAAATTTGTGGTTGTGAGAGGAAGGGGGTTACCCCTCTGGGCATTAAGTAAATATGCTTCAAGTTGAGGTATCAAAACCAGAGGAGGCTACGACTTAAATAAGCCGCCTGTGTGCGGCAAGGAGGAAAAATGAAAAAGCGTTTATTACAGGTCGGCTTGATTTTTTTGTTGTGCGGTCTTTCATTGTTTTTGTTTGTGGGTCGCGATTATATCCCCAGACAAACTTTTATAATCCAAACCGTAGACGGGCAGACGATAAAATTATCTTGCCCTGTCGTAGATACCCGCCGGAGCACTTGGACGTATCTAATAGACGGGGAATGTGTGATAGAGCCGTGATTACGCACAACGCCTATTTCAGCGGGCCGGGAACCCGCTGAAGATGAAAACAAAAGACGGTTATTCCGGCTCCGCTGGAAATAATTGTTACACTTTTCTCCGGATTGGTACTTCACAGGGAGAGGTAAGGCAAAAAAAATTGCTGAATTTCCGAAAACCATTGAGATAGAGATTTCAGACGAAGCCATCATGCACAGTGAAAAAACGCTGAAAGAATACAAGCTTGCGAAGGCAGTTTTTTGCAATATAGAGGAACTATGAAAATTAAAACAGTCACAATCAGCGGCGTGGACAATGACGTAGATTCTGCAGCTCTTGTGGAGCTTTCACGAGTATTCCCTTTCGTGGAATGGGGAATTCTCCTCAGTAAATCACGGGAAGGAACGAAGAGATATCCTGATAAGGTATGGTTTAACCAATTAAGGAAAGCCGGGAAATGCCTTAGACTCTCAGGCCATCTTTGCGGCACCTATGTTAAAGAGATACTTAAAGGGAAAGATGATTTTCCCTGCCAAGAGGTCATTAACCGTATTGACAGGGTGCAGTTAAATTTTAAAGGTCTTACAGGTCTTAACGCCCAGCCAAGGCAGGGCTTCTTTGATCTTCTACAACACTTGGATAAGGATGTCATATTCCAGATGACTGGGGAGAACCGGCATCTTTACCATATGGCCGATGTCAGGGGCATTAAAGTATCTCTCCTGTTCGATGCCTCTGGAGGAGAGGGAGGGGTGCCGGAATTATGGCCGGTTCCCCAAAAGGGAGCATTCTGCGGCTATGCCGGGGGACTTTGCTCGGATAACCTCCGGCTGCAGCTTCAGAAAATAGCCGAAGTTGCCGGCAATGCCGAGATATGGATAGATGCCGAGTCCGGCCTTCGGTCCGGTGATGATGCTTTTGATCTTGAAAAGGTAAGGATGTTTTTGGAGATTGCAAAGGAGTGGGTATGAAAGGATATAAAGGGTTTCTCTTTCCATGTAAAGGAAGGACAAAGGAGGTTGCATGAAAGTACTCAGTTTATGGCAGCCATATGCCACGCTAATGGCATATGGCATAAAAAAGATAGAGACGCGATCATGGGCGACTGATTACCGAGGACCGCTTGCCATCCATGCAGCACAGAAGGTGAGTGCTGATCAGAATGCGGCATGGAGAGCATTTAAGCGAAGCGGAGTTATAAAAGCATTGGAAACGGACGGTCTTAATGATTTTATTAATTTGCCGCGTGGTGGAATTATTGCCACGCTTGATCTTGTGGATTGTGTTGCGATCGGGGAAGACAATTGCCCAGGTGAGCCGGAATTGTCTTTCGGTAATTACAATATTGATCGCTTTATGTGGATTACCGAAAACCATAGACCCTATAAGAAAATAGTTCCGATACGCGGTTATCAACGACTTTTTGAAGTCCCTGACGAGATTCTGAGGGTCTGCCGTGTGTGCGGATGTTCTGAATATAACGCTTGCGAGGGCGGCTGTTTTTGGGTAGAAAAGGATCTTTGTAGCGAATGCGCGGGCATTAAATGGCCTTCGATACTTCCTTTTCCCGATGAATTTAAATGAATCTCACGCTCGACCACTTTAAAAACATCCTCCTCCTTAATATTTACCGGACCGACTTTTTATCTCCGAAACTTCGGAGTAAGACTAAGAATGCTATTGTTGATCACCTATTCTCACGGACCATAGTGGTCGGCAAAGAGACATGCAGAATCAGCCACAGCGAGTTTGCAAAGCTCACCGGCATTTCCGTCCCGACAGTAAGCCGGGCCATGAGGGCACTTATAAAAGACGGCATCGTGCTGATAAGGGGAGCCTATAAACCAAGAGTCCCCTGTGAATACGGCCTCAACATCACCGTTCCGAGGAACATTGATATCTGGTTCACTCCGCAGCGGAATCCGTGGTTGCTGCTCGGTGAAATAATAGGAGATGCTGTTAGAGAAGAATATATAGAACTGACTGCAGAGGGGCAGGCAGTCATTAATAGTATAAAAGACAATCTTTCACCACGCGAAAAAGAAGAACTTCGTAAAAAAGCTCAAGATGAATTAATCTTCCTTGAAAAGGATCTAATAGAAGCAAATATTGAGAGGAAGATCGCCGAGATACTTATCAGAAATTTCAGCGATGAAAAAAGAAGGAAGTATTTAAATAATGGACCACAATAAGCTTCCTGATATAATCTTTGTTATCCTGTTTGCCGCAGGCAATACGGTTTCCTACGCCGATTTAAGCGACAAATTAGGAGTCTCTATTTCTGAACTCATATCAGCAGTCAAAGGACTACAGGAGGAGCTTAAAAACACCCCTTTAATGCTCTCAGAAACGGATAATTCAATTAGGCTCGTTACAAGGCCGGAATATGGGGAATATATCCACAAATTCCAATCCGAGCGACTGCAGCGGCTTTCTGATGCGGCTCTTGAAGTCTTGGCTATTGTCGTTATGAAACAGCCGGTAACAAAGGCGGAGATTGATAATATAAGGGATGCTGATTCTGAAAAAGTAATGAGAACTCTTATAAAGGGCGAACTCATAAGAGAAGTTTGCAGGCTAAGGGAACCGGGCTCACCGGCGATGTATGGGATAACAGATAATTGTCTCCATCGCTTCGGTGTAAAAAAATATGAAGAGCTACAAGGTATAATTAAACATAATTTTGATGAACCAATAGAGGTTTAAATAGATATGAATTATGGCCTCGTATTATGGAGCCGCAAGCGCGGGATAGACTTTAAAAAATATAAATTGCCGATAGCCTTATGTGTAGCGCTCTTAATCGCATTATTCATGTTTTTCAAAAGGGTGTATTAGTTGTATTAATTGTCTCGAAAATACAAAAAGGGAGAATCGTATGAGCTGATTCTCCCTTTTTGTTACGCCATATCCAGAACCTCGATGGGTCCTTCCGATGGCGCCATTCTCAGGAAGATATAAAAGAATTCTTCCCAAGAGATTGTAGATTCTTCGTTGTTGATTTTAATCTTTACCATAGTCTTACTCCTCCTTGTAGAGTTTTATCCCTACGATCCGTAGGGCCGTATAAAACATCCTGTGGAGGATGCTCAATACGACACTACAGAAAAGAGGAGCGGGGGAGTAAAATTCACTCCCCCTGAAAGTTTATTTTGCTTCTTTTGCTGACATCCTCTCAAACGGTTTGACCTTCGAAATTACCTTCTTTCATGCCGATGCTCTCTTTCACGATTCCACCTCCCTTCGCTGATCTTCTCGCACCACGTCCATGTTCACAGTAAGGAAGGATACGGTATGTCCGGTATCAGGATTCACAAAGGTTTCCCTCTTCGAGAATCCGACACCCTCGAAGATCCAGCAGCTCCAATCATTAGAGTCATTAGAGCCTGCGATTGTGCAACACACAACCGGGGCCTTAATGCGCTTCAGTACCTCCTTGACCAGAAAATTACCGATTCCCTGATTCCTGTACTCTTCCTTGACATAGAGATGCTTTATTTCGGTCATGTACCACGTCTGCCTTTTCAGTCCGACGCAGCCCTTAATCTTGCCGTCTTCTACTGCGATATAATAGCGATAGGCAGGTTTGATCTGTGGGATATGACCCGAAAGCATCTCTCTTACTCTCATCAATCCTTCTTCCGATACAATTTTTTTAAATTCACGCATGACTTCCTCCTCTTAGCTTGGGTTTAAAAGCGCCCGTGCCTTTTGATATAGTTGTTTCTTCCTGCATACAATTTTCCTTTCTTCTCAGCTTTTACTCTTTTCCGCCTTTTCTGCTCTTTTTCAAGCTTTTTGAGATAAAATTGCCACTCAACGACTGTTTGCGCATCAGCCTCTTTGAGCGCCTGAATTTCTGTCTCTATTTTGCTTATTTCAAGAGCAAGATCGGCATTATCCATTTCCCTGATCCGGATATCCTCATCATCCTCATCAGGCGAACTACTAAACGGTTCGCCAAAAAGTGATCCTGTATAGCTATCGTGCGCTATCATGGGATAATGGTCGGACAGCGATGATGACATTCGAGGTCTCTCTCTTACAAAATGTCTCAGCGTCTTTAATGCTTCTACTTCATAAATGCCGTCAGCCTTTACATAGTAAAGACTGTATGGCTTTGCATCAAAATAGGTGCATTTTGTAATGTCCTTTTCGATACCTGCCGTCTTCCACGCCTTTACGAACATCTCTTTAGTGCTGGCAAACCAGCGTCCCAGTCCGACAGTGCGCGCGTCAAAGATACAGAGCGGACGATCAGGGCTTCTCCAAAGCCACAGACAGTCATCGGTAAGGTACGCAAACGCAAAGTCAGCTTTTTGAGAAATGAACGAACTCAATTCCTCAATAGCGACATGCGTCTGTTTACCCTGTCTTTGTAGTTTTGCGAGAGCCTTAAAGAAAGTGGCTGAATCAACGGCCGCTTCCTTGATTCCATAGCGTTCCGCAATCTCCTCCGGCACCCCGATGATACCGTTGTGTATTCCCCAGAACCACTTTTCGTTGACCTGATATCCGAAGGGGTGAGAGTTTTCATCGCACTGAGGACCTTTAGTCTTAAAGCGTACATGCCCCAGCGCGTAGGAATATTTTCTCGTCCAAAGAAAATCACTATACCCGCGAACAAGAAAATCTCTACCCCTTATCCCTTTTTTATTCAGGCTAACCTTTCCATTTTTATTTTTTACGAGTAACCCTGTGCCATGCGGATTGCCGTTCTCTTCGGTGAGAATGAGCGCCCGCAGGAGGGCTGTCGTCTGCGGATTTGAATCCCCGCAGAAACCGAATATTCTGCACATAATTTTCCCCTCCTTTTTTCAGTTTGCATTCCTGTGGGCCATCAGCCAACGTGCCACCCCAATGCTGTGATAGCAATGATTGTGGCTTCTAAATTCCCGACATGAGCAGGTCAGTGTGTCGTTTTCCGGATTGAGAATCACAGCATAAACGCCGTTGCCGCTTTGTGCCCTCAGTTCCCATGTATTATCATCGGTCCGTGCCTGCCTCAATACGTCAAAGCCCGGAAGGCTTCTGCTTATAGAGGCCGAAGCAAGGTTTCTCACTGAAGTCGGAGGTAAATTATTGTCGGCAGCCGGCGGAATATGTCTGGGCCTCCGCCCGGACTCATATCTGTTTCTTAATTCCCGTTCGCGCTGCTGCTGAACTCTTCTGTCCAATTCATCCTGTATTTCGTCAATATTTACAGGATTAACATTCGGCATATTGGCGGGATTCCGTTCAGAGTCTTCCTTCCAGTACTGAAATCTGCCGTAGAGGTAATCCTTCGCATCCTTGATGACGGATGTTGATGAACTGTCCATTCCTACGGCATTCATTACACCGTCAAATGTAACATCCTGTATGTCCGTGTACTTCATGCCCTTCTTTACAGAATCCGTCAGTTTAAGGCAAAAAATTATCCACGGGATTATTTTCTTAGCATCCAGAGTCCCGTTGTGTAGACGGAACTCAATTGTTTTATGCCTTCCGAACGCCGACAGATTGAGGCTGTAGTATCTGTCCAAACGGGCATGGCCGTGCTGGATAAGGTTGATGAGATAGTTCGTGTCAACCGGTTTGCAGAAATTATTATTTCTGCGTGATGGACTGATCAGATACCATAATACCGGTATCTCAATCTTTGCCCATATTTTTGCCAGTTCCATCATTCCATTCTCATCCCAGTTCCATGCGTCAATATGGACGTGTGTTCCGCAGGATTTGTTGACTGAGGAGCCGAGTTCATTCCAGACGCTGAGCGCTGTCTTTAACTCCTCGAAACCTTCTTTTCCGTAAAGCTTGCGTGATACGAGTTCAATAGGAGTATAGTTTCTGTCAACATGCACGGAACCGTCGGAAACGATTTTCCAATGAGCCCTTACTGCGTGATTGTACGGCTCGTTTCTGCATATCACGTTGGCTTCCGCAAGTTTATTGGACAGTCCGGCTGAACCGTGATCGCTATGGATCCCTCCTTCAAACTCAACGCCGAACTGATAGATTGGAAGGAGATTGACGGTCCGGTGTTCCCTTAAAAGTGATTCATACTCTCTGTATTCAACTCCCTGCTTTATGAGCAGATCGTTGAAAATAAAGTATGCCTGGGCATCGGTCAGATGCTCATTAACCGATACACCCAGTCTTTTAAGGGCGGCTATCTGCCATTCCGAGGGCTTTCTCGCGCCGTGAAGCCTCTCGGTTATCTCATTACCTATAAGATTGAGATACATCCGTATGTGCTTGCAGGTGGCATAACCTACGCCATTTTCTACGCCTCTCTGAAAAAGGAAGGAAAGACAGTCGCAAGACAGAGAACCGTCACTGTTACGGCTGATAAGGTATTTGCCGTTAAGGTTTTCGGATTCCATTATAGTCAGCCGCTGTCTTGTCGGTCTGTTGCTGTCCTGTCTGCGTCTCGGAGTATCAAGATTGATCACGCCGCAGGCGGGACATTCAATGGCGTTAGGGGTTAAATTTTCCCTACAGGCATTACACTGCCGCGTCGTAACATTTACTTGTGTTGTTGGTATTTGTTCGTTAACAGCCAAAACTGTCATAATGTCTCCTCTCAGGCGCACATACTCCAAAGAGGAGTTTCCTCCTTGCAGGAGATGTGCGCCCTTTGAATATTTCAAAAGGTTTTATCTCCGCAAGGCGGAGGATTGGCTTGCTTAATGCTTAATTCATACAGGCCGGGATAACAGTCAACACTCCGCTTATTTTGCGGTAGATGATTATTACCCTGAAGTGCAGCCTCTTATTCACTCTTATTTCCATTTGTTTTACCATTATTCCCTATCCTCCTCTTCAGGGTTAAACCGCCTGCTTACAGGAACCACTTTATAGTAGCTCTCTGGGATATCATGCCCGAGACAAAGCGGCAGATAATCGCAGTATCCGCAGTAATCTCCGGGTTCTTTTTGAAGCTTTCCATCATGAATATCCCGCCATGTCTGGATTACAAGCTTTTCCCAATCTCTGAGATGTGCCTTTGTTCGCCTTGAATATAGGAACCGGATATCCGGTTCCCGCTTCTTTTTGACCAGTACTCCGAATCCTACCCTGTCGGGCATTCGTTGATTAACGGCTTTCAGATAGGCATAACTGGTAAGCTGCTGATCAAGATGCACTTTCCAGTCCGGGTACCGGCATGGGGATGTTTTCCAGTCAATGACTTCCGAAAAGTCATCGCCGTGTCCATAAAGTCCGTCGTAGTCGATGATGCCGAAAAACGGAACTTCGTCCGCTACAACGCACTGCCACGGTTTTTCTAAGTAAACAGGGTGCATAGGGCGTTCATGATCTTGTAGAAACAGGCTCATGAGCGCCGACCCCGTTCTCAGTAGCCCTTCATGCGTGTCCTTGCCGCTGTAGATGTCCGGGATGTTTCTTTCATCCTGCCATAACAAACTGAAAGTATCTGCAGGATGATCGCCGCTCCCATAGAATTTTTCTACCGCAGCATGACAGGCTTTCCCAAATTCGGTTGACGATTTTTTTCTGTTCAGTCTTATTCTTTCAATATGGGACAGCCGGCCTTTTTCTCCACAGGTACGAAAGTCCTTGAGTGATGAAGCCGTTAAATACTTTATTTCCGGCATTGGCACCCCCTATCTCATCAAAAGAAAGGCAATCCAGTGCCCGCCGAAATAAAGAGCGGCCGCTATTACTACGATTGCAGAAATCGTATTGAGATGCCTTTCAAGAAAGGGTTCGCAGACTTCAATTCGGTTCCTTTCGGCAATCTCCATTATGTCCTGTGCTATTTCACGGGGATCATATAGAGGAGATTCTTTAAGGATTTTTTCAAACTCGCACTTGCTTATTGTCATAACAGCCTCCTTCACAAAAGTTCTCCAGAAGAAGGCTGTTTGCCTTTACCGGAGAACTTTTTAAAGTCTCCGGCATGGCCGGATGGGTTAATAACAAAAAAGACGGTGGATTAACAGCCTATGCAGGCTATTTTTCGCACCGTCTTTTCGATAAAATTATTTTGACTACGCCTCTACAATCCTCCGTGCTACGGGATTTGCGTTATCGCCGTTACCGGGAGTGTAGTGCACTGTCACTTCCTTACCTCTTGCATCGTCCATGCTCAGGCCGGACAACTCGGTGCCATCATCAACCCTAAACCATGTCTCACCGATGCAGAAGCCCTTTCTGTCTTTCCTTACGCTCTTGATTGTTCCGGTTATGAAATCGGAATCGCCGAGAAACGCATCTTTTTCTACAGGAACCGGCGCTTCGTCGGTTTTTTCATCTGCCGGAGCATTGGACTCTGTCTTATCGATGAGAGGGTATACCAGATACTTTGGCTGCTTATCTTCGTTCCTTACAATCTCCCAAAAACTCCATTTGGGATTCAAAACGAGAACAACCTTCTGTTCCATAATATCGCCGGTAAGATGGGTCTTGCCTTCTCTCGATGTCTCCCATATTGCTCCCAATGCGTTTCCTTTTTTTTCTCCTTTTGCCTCTGTTGTTGCTGTTGTCATGACTTCCTCCTCTTGGCGCACTATGCCCGCTTGTCGGGAATGTGCGCCTACTTTGAAAATAGGTTTTGATTCCCAACAAGGTTGGGATAAAGATACGCCATCAAGGATGGCTTTGCATTAAACTACTGCCACTACATAACCTGTCTGAATATAGTGCTGTAAAAGGCTTCTCAACACTATGTCAAACTTCCCGTCTTTCCTCATCACTTTTACGCTTCCCATTGTCTTACCCCCAAATGGATTTTCTTTCGCCCAAAGGGCTACTTTTTCTTACTCTTTTGTTTGCCTCTGTGGTATAATCCACTTATGGCAACTCCTGAAAACATCTTAGACCGCGTCAAATCACTCAACCCTTATGCCGAATCCATGATCAAAGACTTTATAGGCATGGCCGGCAGTGACGGTATGGTGATTTTTACTGAAGATATGACAGCCGATGAAAAAGAAATGGCAGTGTTTGAATCTCTCCTGAAGGAAGGATATACAGCCGAAGAAGCTGACAGTGAAGCCAAAAAGAAACTCCTGAAAATTGAAACAATTTTCAGGCAGATTTAACGGTCTAATTGTAGAAGCGCAGTTCTGAAAGTCTCTATCAGTTCCCCTATCATTACTTTTTGCTCCTGCTGTCCTATTCTTTCAGGATTGTAGTAAAAACTTACTGCCATAACTATATCGCTGTCTATAAACTTCATTTCCCAGTCTGTTCCATATTTTCTCACCAGTTCAACTATGGCATGTTTGCCGGCTTCGTCAAAGGCGTAGAATTTTATATAGCCTTTGCCTACTTGAAACCCTCTCTCTTTACCCATGGCTATCCTCCTTTTTTTCTGAATATGCTTTGATTTTTGAACAATAAAAAAGCGACAGATATAGCAAAAAGACAAAAATCTCGCTATACTCCTGTCGCTTCTAATCTTGTTAGATTCCTATTTTACCGGGTATGCCTACCCTGACTCACCGAGACGCGGCTAAACGGTCTCTGAAATAACCTGTCATGCCTGACAGTCTCGACCAAGCCGGCTAAAACAGCTTTGCTGGCTCCTATGGAAGGAGTTTCCTTAGAAACAAATAAGGAATGGAAAATATACTTATCAATATCATAAAATCGAAATCGATGTCAAGCTTTTTTTGCAGCCTTTTTTTCCACTTTTCCATCGACGTCAGTTTCTCCTGTGCCTGCTGCATAGGCCATATCCATTTTACTGTCAACAGCCTTTTCTGTCTTTGAGCCGGCGATGTCGCCGCTGGCTGCAGCCTTTTGCTGCAGGGCTCTCGGTTCTTTATATTCAAAATCTATCGCAGCAAAAATATCCTTTGCAAGCTTGTTGGCTTCTATTTCGATATTTTTAGTCCGCGTGAGAAGGACTTCAGCATCCGCAAAAGAAACTCTGTGTCCCATGACGTTTCTCAGCACTTTAATGCCTTTACTCAATGCGCCGGAAATATCATAAAGGACCCTGCCGTCTACATGCTCAGGGCGCATTATGACCTGAGCAAAGGGCTCCTGAGCACGCTGTTGATTGATTTTGATCCTTTCCTCTTTTGTGAGTTTCTTTTTCCCGTTTGCCATTTTACAAATCCTCCTCTGTTAATTGTTTATTTTTACGCACCGTAATAACGATGCTGATAAGCGGTATACCGATGAAAACAACCGTGGTCAGGACTATAAACCATGCTGATGTGAGCAGCACAGGCTTAAATGTCATTACCCAGAGATAAACTTCATTCAATTTGTCGGAGTTGATAAAAAGTTTAAATAGACGCAGCACAGATATTACATTGTCTTCTGACAGGACTTTAATATAAAGCCAGTGATAGAAGAAAAATGCAATAATTGCGATCAATATTTTCCCTATCATAACCCCCTGAAGAAAGTTTTTTATTATTTTTTTTGTGAATGGGAATATATAGCGCTGGGTAATACTGACAAGCACGAAGGCGTAGGCAATTGTCAGGCTCATAGCAAGAAAAAACGCGAACATTTTATCGAATGTAGATGGGTCGGTCTCTCCGAATATCGGGACTATTCTGCTTATCACTCCGAATGCTATGGGGGTAAACAATACAGTGATAAGGCCGCTTTTAAAAGATTCGAGAATTCCACATGTGGAATATTTAAGCATATCGTCAGGGGTGAAGAAGTCTTCGGGAAATTCTACGCCTCTCTGTTCCATTGAGTGGTAAGTCCATACGATCTTCATAATATCGAACAGACCATGCGGAATAAGCTTTGGAGAGCCGTCTTTCTCTATAATCGTGGTTCCGTCTTTGCTCATTTTATTAATCCTGTGAATTTAAGTATCGGTGACCCATATGCTATTGCAAATATAAACAGCAGACAGATTCCGGCAATTCTCGCCTGTTTTTTAGATGTCAGCCATATCGCAAGAGCTAACAGAAATAATGAGATAATCCTCGCCCAAAACCCTTTAAATATTGTGGCAAAGGCGACCTGCCACCACGAGACATATTGATCGTGCGGTATATGCTCTAAAGGGTTTATGAGATCAAAGGGGTTCATGCTAATATAATGCCTTGTAGGGTAACCCCCTATTCATATTTCGGGTTTACTTCAACGATATCTTTCAACTTTCCGACTTTACGGGCCTCGAGTTCCGAGACCGTCCCGGCAAAAACCTCGGCTACAAAGGGCGTATAGTAGCCTTTATCGAATTCTTTTCCATCCCTCATGCGGACGACAAATGGAGCTCCAAAGAATTCATCCTTTATCAATCCTCTGGCGATTGCATCTTTGTCGGTCCGAAGTCTGCTTACGATGCTGAAAAGTATATTTCTCCTGAGACCTTCGTCCGCATCGCCCAATAAGACTTCTTTATGATCTTTCTTCCTGGCTATTTTTTTTGCGACTTCCCACAGTATTTTTACCTGAAAATATACATAGCCGCTCGACATACTGAAAGCATCCCAACGGCCGCCATTAAGCCGGTTGATATACGGATTCAGTTCACCGATGAACTCATCGAGATCGAGCCACGGCAAATCCTGCTCGGTAATATTTACTTTTTCTTTTTCGGGTTTTACCTGGCTGCCGAATATATCTGTGTCGCCGGGTTTCTTTTTAGTGTTTTCGTCCTTAGTGGAAACATAATGGGGGATAATATAGGTTTCTTTGACGTTGACATCGGGAGTTGGGGTTTCGAGAGATACGGGTTCGTTAAGAGGTTCTTTATTAGATTCGGCATCGGCATTTCGAATAATATTTTTTGAGTTTTCTGCAAGTTCTTTACGCCTTGATGCCTGATCCGCCTCTTTAAGTTTTACACATAAAAACTCGTCGGAGTTGCGGTGATGGTCTTTAATCGCCTTGAATATCTCGTCCTTGTCTTTGTCGGGAAGCGCGGTGAATGCCGCTATCTGGTTCAGGATGCCGATACTTATGAGAGGATGATCTCCGGTAGAATAGGTTTTACTGTAAGACGGTATTTTGCCGAGATCGTGGGCGAGGGCAGTTATAACAGCCTTTGGAATAACAGGTCCGGAGCTGCCGAGGGATTCTACCATCTTCTCTGCGACATTCATGGTATGCTGCAGCAGACTTGTCCGGGCAAGAATGTCATATACGTCTTTCGGTAATTTGCCTTCATCTTCGTTAAATGTATTGACGACCGATGGGCAGTCCCCTCCCTGATCGAGGATATTCAACAACTCTCTGACAATCTTCCCATTGACGCCGAGGAAATAATGTTTATCAGCTATGTATATGAGGTAAAAATCTCTGATTTCCTGATGCTGATAGCTGATTTGAATTTCTTCGGTCTTTTTCTCTTCCAAATTGGCAGTTTCTTTTTTTTCGGTCTGTTCATTTCCGCTATCCTCACCTGTCGGCTCCAGCCAAAGCTTTGAGAGTTCTTTGAGAGTAATCTTTTCTCTTTTCAATAATGTAATTGCTGTTTTGTGGGATTTATTACTGAACAGACCGTATAAAGCATACAGTATACAGGAGATTCCGGCTATCAGGAGAAAAAGCCTCATAATACATTGATTTTCGGATACTGTATTTCTAAATTTGCAGGAGAAACCATAGAAGTTTTCCCGCGATAATTGCCTGAGTAGGTTTTGAGATAAAATTGTTGCGGCTGTAGATCCGTAAACACATCGGGCTTTACCCTCGGTTTTTCCGTCTCGCGCACTGTCGGGCTGCCGCCGATGCTAAGAATCGGGGAGAAAACATCTACCGTTCCAAAATGATCGGAAGCGTATTCTGCCGTTTCCGTATTAGGGCAGCGCTGGAATCCTCTTGTATTTGTATTGCCGAATATAACATTGCCGTAATCCTTCCCCAGCGCTCCCCATACCTGTGAGGGATCCTGACAGAATAGACTTATCCACCAGTTGGCGCCGCCGACTTTTGCCAATGAATCGTCTATGCCTCTGTAAAGCACGGACTGGCACTCATCGATGATTGTCGATAATGGCGGATTGATGACCTCCCCCGATAGAAATTTTCTCCCGGCAAACTTGGAAAAGCTTGAAAATATAATTTTTGCCAGATTAAAGGAAGCCTGACCACCAGTTAAAGACCCAAGTTGAAGAACTAAAATTACTCGTTCTCCCTGCTCAAGGCGTTTTATACACGGATTTTCTATCGCCTTTCCTACAATCCTGCCGATGCTGCCGACGCACATCTCCGTCAAGGCAACTCTAAGCGATGTCGTTACTTTAGCGAAGTAATCCTGCGGAGAGGACGCTATTCTCTGAAGGTCCCCTGATAATTGCCCTGCTTCCAGAAGGTTATAAATATCATCTATTCGCTCCGCCATTTCATAAGCTCTATTTCTATCTATTGAAGCCACATTCTGCTGGAGCTGTTTAAGCGATTCCTGCGGTATGATGTTTTTCACATCATTAAGGTTTATCACTGCCTTCTTGCCTTCATATTCAGCAAGAGTTACTAAAGCAATACACGCCACGATGCTGATCTCGTATGCGATTTTCTGAAAGAAGGGATCTTTCCCTGCTTCAACGCCTGAAGTAACTATACCGGCAAGCTCCTCTGGGATAAAAAAGTAGCGCAAAACATTGAACGGCGCGCTTAGCTGCGGATAGAAAGGATTGATGAAAATAAGTTCTTTCTCCCTGCCTGTCTTTTTTGCTGTTTCAACTATTTTATTTAACGCATCACTGTCGCATTTCGGATCGATAAATGCTACAGAATATCCTTTTTTAATGTCCTGTTCGCAGATATTTTCAATAACTCTTGTTTTGCCTTGGCGAGTAGTCGCTACCCATAGGAGATGGCCGGAACGATCTTTATCCGGAATAGATATCGGAATTTTCTTGCGGCGATCATCGAGCCTATATCCGCTCCCCAAAACAGTCACAGGTTCCTTTGTTTTTGCGTCTATGTAATAACCTTTGTCTGTAAGCTTTATCAACCCTCTACCACCTTACTATAACCCTTTCTTTGAGTTCATCAGATACTTTTTTAATGCAGTCCCGCGGGATCTTTGCAGATGCTTTTATCTCACTGAAGGCGCCGGCAATCCTGCCGGTGCAACGGATATTAATGTCCATGTTCTGAGTTATTAGTTCCCGCCTAATAAGGCATTCCGGCAGCCCTGTGGAATTTCTACTAAGCCTTATTACAAGCCTCGGCGTTCCTTTCAGAAGCGCGGGCTTGACGCTCAGGGCATAGAAAGGCATCGTCTGTCCCACCATATACCACCCTCTCTCTTTTGGCGTCTGATGCGCCTGTTCACATACTGCCACCGTATACTGATCGGATGCCGGATAATCTATGCCCTTGAGCGCTACATATAATTCATCGGATTTCTTTTTAATGATCTCTCCAGTTACTGCTGTATGAATTATGGTCTTATAAAGGCTGTATTCGTTAAAGAGTTTTCGTATTTCGAGCGCATTTGCAAGTTTATAAAGTATTTCTCTTATAAGCGGTCTCTTTATATTTTCAGGGCTGATTGTCGATATAAAGGGTTTCATATCTTCCCTACGCATTTTAAATCCGCATATTGATAAGTCCTCCGGACCACCGTTTAGTCGGGTTTCAACCTCAAACCCAAAACGTTTTGACAATACGGAGGAGATAACATGCTCTATCTCCTCAACCACAATTGTATCGTTAAGGTTATATTTATCGGAGAGGTCTTTGATCCAATCATTTGTTTTGAGCGGCATAAGTTCGTTTTAATTCATTAAATACCTTCCATGCATACTTAATCCGCTTACCCTTCGATACAGCGTTATAGCATCCTACAGCTTCCCACACATAGCCGTGTTTTTCGATACATTTTTTGAGAATCTCCGCGCCGACTTTTGTACATTTACATGGATCTGCTATAGACATCCATTTTTCATGGCCGAGAGAGCGATAATTGCCTGAATTGATCTGCATGTGACAAAAATCAAATGTGCCGTTGGAATTGTAGTTGAGTGCTTCATTGTTATGGTTGCTTTCAACTTTTGAAATTACCTGTAAGAGCATGGGGTCGATATCATACTTGGCGCCTCCCTCTGAAAAACAAAATGGGTCTTCGTTTGCAAAGAGAGGCGATGAAAAGAGTGTAACCCCAATAATTATTGATAGAACCTTATTCATTTATTTAATCCTTTCTGCGCTGCCGGCATATCAGCCCGGCCGTCCTGTGCAATTTTCATATAATCTTCGAAGGCCGCGCCTTTTAGTCGGCCGGTATTGCCTAAGTGTGTAAGAAATTTGTCGTTAAAGCCTTTAAGTATCTTTATGTCCGGCCTTCTGCCGTCTGAGGATAGGACTGTTTTGTCTTTATTAAGATAATCAAATCGTATCATGGTTTTGCCGAGCCGTTTTTAAAAAAAAGTCGGACATAAACGAATAAAAATCGTTTTCCTTGGCTTTTTCGATATTTACGAATTTAACGCCTATTCCCTGAGTAATCGAATACTTGACCATAGCGGCTATTGAAATTCCGCCCTCTATCGGCAACTTCATGGTAATATTGGTGCTTAACGGATAGGGAACGCCGGTTTTTATAAAACATCCATTCAGGCTAAGATTTGAGACAGGATATTCCCAGCCGTTAATTTCCGCAGTTATCCCGTCGGTCTTAAAACGAGGGCATAATCTGCGATCCTCCTCAAGCAGGTATACATGATCGTTTTGGGCGTCATTGCCGTTTCCCTGTATTTTTTTTACCCAATCTGATGTTATTTGTAATTCATTGACTGCCGAGAGAAACAGCTGTTCGTGCTCTTTATATTTATTGTCCTGCAATAACAGGCTCAGGATACTGAGTACATAACACATTCTATTAACCACAATATTCGTTATGCATTTCACATGTTTTGGTATATGAGAAATGCATTCGTCCGGAGACGAACAAATAGAAGCGCAAAAGTCATATGGAAAACCTTGAATATTAAGCGGCATAAGTTCTCCTTGGGCTTAGACTGCTGTGCCGCATGCCGCAGGAGGCTCTGTATGGATAGGTGAATACAGAGCCTATCGCAATCCTCAAATACGGCATCTTAGCCCTCCTTTCATCACACTTGCGGCACAGTATGATAATGCCTTAAGGGGTAACCCCTTAAGGCATTATTTGAGGGCTGCACGAAGTGCAGCCCTCTGGTTTATTGGTTTGTTGGAGCAGCGGTGTTTATTGGAGGCTCCCTTTTTTGTTTGTTTGTTTTTTTGAGTTTATTGTTGATGCAGGCAGCCGAAGGCAGAGACCTCCCCATGCCTTCGGCTGCCTGCATGGGAAAGGTCTTGTTTATTTTTTGACTAAAAAACTCATATAAATCCTTCTTCGTGAGCACTCAGCAAGTGACACGATTTCAACTTCGCACATTTCAGGCCATCTGTCCGAGGGCGTATTTTCAATAAATTCTATTGCTTGCCTAATTATGTAATCATTTTGTTGGTCAATAAAACCATCGCTGTTGCGCCTGTCCGCGTTTTCGCATTCACGGACCGCATGATAGACTGCTTTTTTGAATTCTTTAATGTCCATGGCTTATATCCTCACATTTCGGTGTGTGTCCGCACCATATTTTTTTGTCCTTTTCAAAAATATCGAATTTCGTATGATGATTCCCGTCTTCCATGCAGAGCCAACAACCCATATCGCCTTTTTCTATCTCTATAAGAAGGGATTGAAGGCTTTTATGCCGGGTGTGTGTAATAGCAGCACAATATTTACAGTTGTCTATTGTGAGCATTGTCTATTTCCCATGCTCGTGAGCTCGTTCTTTAAGATAAAACACGCGAGCCGCCTGCCCCCATCGAGAACGGTAATATTTAAGTACTAAATTACCGGGAGTGCGGCTAAGGGCATTCAGCACACGCTCTTCGGTTTTCCACGCCTCATGAGGCAGTCCGGCTCTTTCGGCAACCCGATGCAGTAATCCAGAGTCACCAAAACCTACAGCAGGGTTATCAGTCTCTCTGAGTACTTCCTCAGCACAATCACATATTCTGCGACGCTTCATAAGTATTTCCTTAAATCCTCTTTAATGTAATATTTCTTGTTATAGTTTTCTAAAAGCGCTATGGCCTTCTGTGTAAAATCCTTCCAGTCTATTTCCTTCGCCTGTTCATCATAATTCCACTTGCCGACCTTGTATTCATCAACATATTCATGCGTCATGCGGATAATCTCAAGAGATTGTTCAGGGTCAATAACGGGTTCGATGGATACCCATGTATTGATTCCTTGATTGTGTGCAAGATAGAGGGCATTCATCCTTACTCCGGGGTGAGCGGCATAAGGTTCATATTTTCTGGATAGCGAATCATCGATGAAAGTGAGTGTCGCTCCGTAAAAATCTTCATAACCTTGCAAAAACAGATCAAAGTCGCCCATGCTTGCATAACCGGCTTTTGTGAGGATACGAATAGAAATATTATTCTGATGTAATATTTTAATTGCCTCTCTTGTATGGAGATATTGATAATTGATATCTTGATAGGGGTCGCAAGTGAAGCTCAAAAATACTTCCCTACCTGCATATTTCGGGGCGGCCTTCTTTAATTCCTCAATAACGTTCGGTCTCGGCTGTGGATTACAGAACTCCTCCATGTTCATGCGGAGTATTTTGGGAGCATAACAGTAGACGCATCCGTGCGAACAGCCGCGATACATATTGAGGGCTAATTCACCGTATTCTTTGGCGCGGCCATTGGGTTCGTAGATCGTTTGCATTATAATAGAATCCTTTCTTTATTATTTAAGGGAATCGGAATAGTGACAATCTCTATGACATTTGATTTGACCAAAGCCGCTGCGAGATCGGGACATACTGAATTTCCACATTTTGCTACGGTCAAGCGCAACCTTGATGCCGGTACTCGCGCCGCCGCCTCCGGCGAAGTTATCGATTATAAGTTCGTTAACCATTAACTCTTTCACTATGTCATTTCCCTCCAAACAGCAGTTCTATTTTCCACCCCCACTTCTCATCTTTCACGAGTTTTCCGGGGACTTCATATTCCTTACCTGCTTTTGATTTCAGCCCGGTGATCTTCACTTCTTTACCGGAGAGTAGATTTTTGACCGTGCCGGCAGGAATGGACTTTCTCCCGAATCTCTCAAGACTGTTTTTCCAGATGGTAAACTTACAGCCTTCTTTATATCCAGAACATCCGAAGGCCTTCTGTGTCTCCACTACAGGCTTGCCGCATTCAGGACATTTGCCGAGGCTGTTATTGTCTCCTCCAGACCTTCCTGCGCCCGCGGCGCCGCTTATGCCCGTATTTGAACCCTTCACCTTTTCGACTATCTGTGCGGTGTATTTTTTAATTCCGCTCATGAAGTCGTCTGCCGATTTAACCTTACCTGAAGCTATATCATCAAGCGCTTGCTCCCATATCGCCGTATAAGCGACATCGGAAAGCGGTTCATTGCGGACCGCTTCTATCAGGGTAATGCCTTTTTCTGTAGGGATGATGTTTTTACCCTTTCGGGTTATGTATTCTCTTTTTTTCAGGGTCTCAAGGATAGCCGCTCTTGTCGCCGGTGTACCGATGCCGGAGGTCTCTTTAAGTATCTTTTTGAGTTGAGGATCTGTCACATATTTGGCCGCTTTCGACATAGCTTCAAGGATTGAAGCATCTGTAAATCGCGGCGGTGGAGTTGTTTGTTTCCTCTCAATGTCGGCTTTGAGGTTTTTCACGGCGTCGTTTTCTTTCATCTCAGGGACAAGTTGATCTTTATCCTTGGAGCCGTATATCTCTTTCCATCCGGACGATATGACTACCTTGCCGGAGGATTTGAAACGATCCTGTCCTACTGCAGTAATAACCGTCGTGATTTTGAATTTAAAGTTAGGATAGAAAGCGGCTATAAATCGCCGTACTGCAAGTTCATAGACATTCAGTTCGTCTTGGCCGATCCCATTCGGAAGATTGCCGGTTGGGATTAGGGCATGATGGTCCGTAAGTTTTGACGAGTCGAATACCCGCTTATTATTTCCGGAGATCGTGCATTTAGATATATCAAACTGCACATTTCTGTATCCTGTGAGTTTTTGTAGTATTTCAGGGCATTCTTTTACCATCTCGTCATTTAAGTGTTGACTGTCGGATCGCGGGTATGTGAGAAGCTTTTTCTCATAGAGCGATTGAGCAATATTAAGGGTCTGCTCTGCCGAATAGTCAAAAAGTTTATTTGCTTCCTGCTGCAGCACAGTTAGAGAAAACAACAGCGGCGGAGCATCTTCTTTCGGTTTACATTCGTATGAGGTTACAACTCCATGCTGCCCATTAACTCTTGCCTGTATTTGTTTAGCAAGGGTCTCCGTTGGAATTCTGGATGATGTGTCTTTATCGGCATTTTCTCTATCGTCTTTGGATGCAGATTTATTATCAACAAACCATAATGCCTCATAATCTCCTCTCTCGTGTTTAAATAAAGCCCTTAAAAGCCAGTAATCCTGTGGTTTGAAGTTTCTAATTTCAAGTTCCCGATCAACTATTAATCGGAGGGTAGGTGTCTGGACCCTGCCGAGAGAAAGCGGAGGCCGTGCGTTATGTTTTACGCTGAATGCCCGCGTCGCATTCATTCCGATGAGCCAGTCGGATTGCTGTCTGGCAGTGGCGGCATGATAGAGCCTATCAAACTCCGCCCCGGGCTTCAGGCCGCTGAATGCCTCGCGCACTGCCTCCGGAGTGAGCGCCTTCGATGTCCAGAACCGATAGATGGGTTTTCTATTGCCGGACATCATGAGAATTAACCTTGCGATCAATTCTCCTTCCCTTCCGGGGTCCGTGGCGATCACAATGCTTTCAATATCGGACCTGCTTATAACGGACTTTATGATTTTGAACTGTTTGGAGCCGTCTTTAGAGATGCGGTATTTGAAACGCTCCGGAATAATTGGAAGATCCTCTGTACTCCACTTCGCATACCTCTCATCGTATGCGTCGGGCTCCTCCAACTCAATCAGATGCCCGTATCCCCATGAGATGACATAACGGCTTCCCTCGAGATAGCCGTTATTACGGCTGAAGTTGTCATTAAGTCCTTTTGCAATATCCTGAGCCTGTGACGGCTTTTCAGCAAGGATTAATTGTTTTGGCATTTATTATTCTCCTCTTTCCCATGGAGCGCGGCATTATTTTTTAGTATCGATATATATTTGCTCAATTTTATCTTTTAACGCCCATTTTCTGAGCTTTTTTTCAATCCAGCATGTAAGCGGGAAGGCTAAAAAGAATAGTATAACAAGATATTTTTCAAAAAAATGCACCATAAAAAATGCACTTAATTCGAGTCCCACCGCGATTACTCTTGTTATAATCATATAGACCTGTTCCTCCTATCAGATTTTCGGGAGGGGCTTTATCCCCTCCCGTTATGCAGCCTTTAATTCTTTCTTTTGCCTGAGCCTTTTCTTTTTTCTTGTGGCATTCCATCTGCCTCTGGACGCTTTAATTTTCATGGCTGATATGCCGGTGCCTTTTAACTGAGTCGCGGGGTTGCATCTTTTATCACACCCTTTAAAACAAGACTTCATATGGTATGGACAGTTATGCATTCAGCTGCTCTCTCCATACCTTTGAGGGGATGAATTTAGGCGCTTTTTTTGCCGGAACTTCTATTGTTTCGCCTGTTCTCGGGTTGCGGCTGTTCCTTGCCTTCCTGTCAACCGCTGTGAAAGTTCCGAGACCATAAAAACTGATGGTTCCTCCGGTAAGGATCGTATCTTTTATAGTTCCGATAACAGTATCCAGTGCCCTTTCGGCGACTGTTTTTGTAGTTCCTGCATTCTTTGCGACTTTCTCAATCAGTTCAGCTTTTGTCATATAGTCTCCTTCCGTTAAAATGATTCTTTAGGTTCGTCAGGCACTTCAAGATCGCTCAGTTCAGGCTCGCCTGTTGATTCCTTCTTTGTGAGAAATCTTACATTGCTTGCTAATATCTCGATTTTCCTATGCTTCTGCCCTTCATGCTCCCATGACTTTTCTTTCAGTTTGCCTTCCACGAGTACCGGGCGGCCTTTAGACAGATATTGTCCGCAGTTTTCAGCCTGTTTGCCAAAAACAACAGTATCCATAAAAAGCACATCTTCTTTCATCTCTCCGTTCTGTTTGTATTTAGAGTTGACCGCGACAGTAAATCTTGCTACGGGTGCGCTGGATGTTGGGATATACCTAAGATCAGGGTCTTTCGTAAGATTTCCCATGATTATGACTTTATTAAATGACATTATTTTTCTCCTTTCTCTTGAAAGTATTAGTGGGCGGCGAGGCCGCCCTGCACTGCGCATAAGTTCCCTTCAGATTTAATGTGCCCTCATATATCACCCCCTTCCAAATATCAGTCTTAAGATGTTAATGCTTTTATGGGTAACCCCTGATTGATGATTTGGAGGAAATACTTTAGAATACCCCTCTTTCTCAAAAGTAAGAAGACAAAGAATGTAGATAGGGATATTGAAATATTAATATTTAGAATGCCTTATAGAGATGTCGCAAAAATGTCGCAAAAAATTTTAATTTTATCAAAAATAAATAAGAATTAAAAATGAATAAATCGAAGAAAAACAATAATATATAGAGCGGTATGTTGCTGTATTGACGAGCTTAAAAAGCTTCCCAAGCTGAAGGTCGCGGGTTCGAATCCCGTCGCCCGCTCCATGAAAGCCGTTTTCATCGATAGAATCATCCTGAATAAGAACCTCGATTTGTATGTATACTACAATCATGAGGAGAATCCTTCACATAGACATGGACGCGTTTTTCGCGGCGGTCGAACAAAAGAGGCATCCATGGCTGATCGGCAAGCCCGTTGTAATAGGCGGCTTAGGAGATCCGACACAAAGGGGAGTAGTATCCACGGCATCTTATGAAGCACGGAAGTTCGGAATACATTCCGCGATGCCTTTAAAAACGGCGTATAAACTCTGTCCCGATGCGATATTTTTGCCGGTCGATTACAGGGAATATTCGCGGGTATCCGGGGTCATTAAAAATGCCCTCAAGGAATTCACGCCTATAATCGAAGACGTTGGAATCGACGAGGCGTTTTTAGATATATCTGCCATAGAAAAGCCGCCGGAAGAGATCGCAAGCGAAATTAAAAAAAGGATAGACGAAGAGACGGGACTTACATGCTCCATCGGCATCGCGCCCAATAAGCTGCTCGCAAAAATAGCTTCGGACATGCGAAAACCCGACGGCCTGACAATAATTACGGAGAGCGACGTAGAGAGCAAAATATGGCCGCTGGAGGCAAGAAAACTGCAGGGAGTAGGGCCCAAGACCGAGGCGTATCTCAGGAGCATAGGCGTTGAAACCGTCGGCGAACTTGCCGCCTTGCCCCTCGATACGCTTATCGGGCATTTCGGCGGGTCTTTCGGGAATTATCTTTATAACGCATCGAGAGGCATAGACGACAGCCCGCTAATTACCGTATGGGAACCCAAATCAATGAGCAGGGAAACTACTTTTCAGAAGGACACGAACGATCGGCAGTTCCTTTCAAAAAACCTCGCGGAACTTGCACGGGAAACTGTAGATGATATGAAGCAATCAGGATATTGCGGAAAGACCGTTACCGTTAAAGTAAAATTCCATGATTTCAAAATGGTCACAAGAGCGAAAACTCTCGATACATTTACGGATTCCCTCGAAGTTATAAGGAGGGCTGCCTTCCATTGTTTCGGAAGGGTTGAGCTTAAGAAAAAGGTGCGGCTTATAGGGGTAAGGGTCGGGAATTTAGAAAAGACAGGAGTGGTGAAGTGATGGTTGACCTTTCCATCTCTCTTGTGTCATATTTATGACATATGGCTGGCGACATTCAAAATAACGGTAATCCCTTTCAAATTATAGGCGCTTCCAAGGTCATCAACCGTATCTACGAACTTATTGAAAAAGTTTCGAATTCTAACAGCACAGTCCTTATCTTAGGTGAGAGCGGAACCGGAAAAGAGCTTGTCGCCAAGAACATTCATTTCAGCAGCATAAGGGCCGAAAAGCCTTTTATTCCGGTCAACTGCGGAGCAATACCCACGGAGCTTCTCGAATCCGAACTCTTCGGGCATGAAAAGGGCGCTTTTACAGGGGCGGTTGCCGCGAGGGTCGGAAGATTCGAGCTTGCGGATGGGGGAACGATATTCCTCGATGAGATAGGAGAAATGCAGGCGATACTTCAGGTCAAACTCTTGAGGGTGCTTCAGGAAAAATCGTTTGAGAGGATAGGCGGAACAAGGATTGTGAACGTGGATGTCAGGATAGTAGCGGCAACCAATCAAGACCTCGAAGAAGCCGTTTCCGCAGGCAGGTTCAGGGAGGATCTTTTCTACAGGCTGAACGTTATACCTATCTGTATTCCGCCGCTCAGGGAGAGGATGGAAGATATACCGCTCTTATGCGATTACCTTATAAACAAACATGCAGGCAGGGTTGGAAGAAATCCGATACGCATTACGGAGGAATCAATGAGGATGTTTACCGGCTACCGGTGGCCGGGCAACGTCAGGGAACTTGAAAATACCATAGAGAGGCTGATAGTTCTTAAGGACGACGATGTTGTAACGCCTTACGATCTGCCTGAAAAAATGACCGGCAGGAGCATCCCTAATTTACCCGACATCGAGGATGACGATACTAATCCTTTTGTGAGCGGTATAGATCTGAATGCAGCCCTTGAAGAATACGAAAAAAGGCTTATACTCCACGCGCTCGAACTCCATAACAGAGTGAAGAGTCAGGCAGCGAAATATCTCAATATTAACAGAACCACCCTGATAGAGAAGATGAAGAGGTTAGGGTTGTCATAATAATAACGGTAAAGTTAACTGCTTTAGTGTATGTCCAGTCAGATAATTGACCATTATGGCGTTTATAGCGTGGAACGTTATTGCGTTATAGCGTTTAAAACCCTACTATGTCATACGGTTTACGCTTTACGCTTGAACACCATAACGCATTACGCTATCGCCGGCACATTTCTTTCAATAAAGTAATATGGAAATTTATGAGTTTTAATAATACGGCATATACGATGAGAAAAAAAGGACATATATCGAAGGGACTTCTGATTGTCTTGTCGGCGTGTTGCGCGCTGTTTGTTGCCTATTATTTTGCGGGTCCGGTAATCGCCTCCGAAGACAAGCTTAAAAAGGCGGATGAATATTTCGGCAAAAAGAGTTATATAAAGGCAAGAGAGTTTTACAGGGAGGTTTTTCTTGAGGGAAAGAAAGGGCCTTTATCCGAAAGGGCATTATTCGGAATGGGCAAGGCGGATTATTATCTTCAAAACTATTATGAGGCATGGCAGAACATTAAGCGGTTCGTTTCATCGGCCCCGGATTCGGAGCATATCAACGAAGCGAATTTATTCCTCGGCTATACCGCCCTTCATCTCCAGAAATTCAAAGAAGCGGAGCAGTACTTCGACATGGTCGTTGAGCCTTTAAAAGATAGAGCTTCTGTAGGAAAAGCGGAATTGGCATTAAAGTTCTGGGATCTCAAAAAGGCCGAAAATTTGCTGGCAGGGGTCGGCAAAAAGACGATGGAAACGGACCCGCGCGCCCTCTATGTTCGCGCAATGATAAACAGCGGCAAGGGATTTCATAAAGAGGCCGTGGAGATAATAAACAAGATACCTTCTTCCGTTTTAAAAGAGCAGGATATAAGGGCGGAAAAGGCGTGGATATTGTTTTACGCGCGGAAGACAAGGGACGCGGAAATGCTCACAAAGTCCATAATAGACGGGCCTGCATCGAGGGTTGAAAAGCTCAAGTCGAAAAGGATATTGCTTATGATCTATGAAAGCGCCGATAAGATCGACGACGCCTTGAAATTGAGAATTGAATTACTGCCTTACGAGCCGGGAGATGATTCCAAAATGAAGATAGTCGCATTGTACGATAAAAAAGAAAACGTCGAAGGCGCCCTTCGCTATCTCACTTACGTGAAAGATAAAAAAATAAAGTCCGCTGAAATGGAAAAAAGACTTAAGACCATTATGAATTCGGGAGATCCCAAGGCTATAGAATACCTATCGAGGTTCTCTTGGCATATCGCCGAAGACAGTCCTTTTTTTATGGATGTCTCACGGTATTTAATCGCAAACGGCAAGAAGGCGGAAGGCATGGGGTTGCTTAGAAAGGCCGCGCGGAGCAACCCGAAAGGAGAAGCCGCCCTTTATTTGTCCGAACTCCTTATGGCTGAGGGGAGATACCCGGAAGCCAAAAAGTTCCTTGAACCGATTATGGCGGATGCACGTTATGCGCCGAGGGCCGCTCCGATGATAGCGGAGATCATGGAGAGGGAAGGAAAATATAATGCCGCCATAGATTACCTCCTGAACATAGTGAAGACCGCAAAGGACTACAGGCCGGCCGCTAAACTCGGCGATTTGTATTATAAAAAAGGCGATAAATCCGGCGCATTGAAATATTATGTTATAGCGGCGGACAGGGGCGACGGGCTTTCATCTCTTAAAGCCGGCGATATCTTTTATATTTCCAATGATTACGCGAAGGCAAAACTGTATTATAAGAAGGCGTTGGATCGCGATATAAAAGACCCGAAGAGTCTCCAGTGGGTTTATTATCAGTACGGGAAGTTGACGAAAAATGACGAGTATCTTAAAAAGGCGGTCAGCGGCGGCGGAGACGTCGCGACGGCAGCTTCAGCCCTTATTTTGGAGCGTAATTGATATGACGCATACAGAGAATAATGCAGACCTTTTGAGCAGGGCGATAGAGACATTCAATTCCGCTTCGGCTACACTTACGCAGTATTACAGCGCCCTTGAGGATAAGGTCAGGCTTCTTACGGAAGAGGTGGATCATAAGAAGCAGTTGCTTGACAGCATTTTAGACAGCATAGATGTCGGAGTCGTTTTTTTCGACAGGGACGGGGCCGTCAGGATTGTAAATAAAGCGGCGGAGAATATGCTTAACATTGACGCGGTCGGCGTCATAGGCGGGACATCGATACACGCTTCCATAAAGGAGGAGGTCATAGTCCCGGAAAACGGCAGGCCTTTTTATGCCCTCGTATCCCGTTCCGACGTAAACGGAAGGGATGGGGACATTATAGGGCATGTATTGATATTTAAAGATATAACGAGGCTGAAACATCTCGAATCGGAGAGCGAGAGGAACAGGAGGCTGACCGCCATGGGAGAGCTTGTGATGAAAATAGCCCATGAAATAAGGAATCCGCTCGGCAGCATAGAGCTTTTTGCCGGCCTTCTTTCCAACGATTTGAAAGGAACGGATCACGGCGATTACGCAAACAGGATATCCGGTTCGGTAAGGTCCCTCGTAAATACACTCGACAATATGCTCAGGTTTACCAAAGAAATAAAACCGAGGCTTGAATATCATTGTTTAAACGATGTGATTAGAGAAACCTGCGATGACTTTAAAGAACTATTCGCAAACAGTAAAATAGAAATTATTTTTTCCGAAGACGGCATACACTGGTTGTCTCTCGACAGGGGTCTCATCAGGCAGGCGCTGATAAATATCCTCCTGAATTCCGTCCATGCGATGCCGGACGGAGGCGGGATAGACATAAGGGTCGGCGGGCAGGGATTGACGGGCAAGGATGTATTTGAAAATGTCGGGATTGCGATCAAAGACAACGGCATCGGCATGGACGAAGAAACACGGTCGAGGATGTTCGAGCCTTTTTTTTCCACAAAAGACAGGGGAACCGGGCTCGGCATGTCCATAACCGCTTCGATAATAAAGGCGCATGGGGGGCACATAGACGTAAGGAGCGAAGCGGGGAATGGAACGGAGTTTATGATCACGTTGCCGGTAGCGGAGTTAAAAAATGAGGGGGCGAGGGAACTGCTATGAGATCCGTATTGATAGTCGACGATGAAGCGGACATGGCGCTGGCGATACAAGAATCCTTAAAACGTTTCGGCTTCAAGCCGACGGTATATAACAATCCTGTAGACGTTCTTAACGAACTTAATATTTCCGATTTTTCTCTTATTATCACCGACATGAAGATGCCCAAGATGAACGGTATAGAGTTCCTTCATGAGATAAGAAAAAGGGGAATATTCGTTCCCGTTATAGTGATAACCGGTTACGGTACGGTTGAAAACGCGGTGGACGCTATGAAACTTGGGGCTACCGATTACATTATGAAGCCCTTTTCATTAGATTCCCTTCGAGGGGTTATAGACAGGATACTGCCGGCGGAGTTCGGGCAAGGCGCCGGCGATATAGTGGCGGAATCACAGGTTATGAAGAACCTTATGGCCGTAGTAAGGGAGGTCGCTAAGAGCGATATAACGGTGCTCTTATCCGGGGAAAGCGGGACGGGAAAGGAAGTAATAGCCCGCGTCATCCACAAAAGCAGCCTGAGGGCGGATAAGCCCTTTGTCGCGATAAACTGCGCCGCGATATCGGAAAGCCTGTTGGAGGCGGAGCTTTTCGGACACGAAAAGGGCGCGTTTACAGGCGCTATCGATAGAAGGATCGGCAAGTTCGAACTCGCGGATAAGGGGACATTGCTCCTCGATGAGGTGAGCGAGATGGCCTTCCCGCTGCAGGCGAAGTTCTTGAGGGCGATACAGGAGCGGGAGGTAGACAGGATAGGAGGCCGATCGCCCATTCCCGTGGATGTCAGGATTATAGCGACTACAAATAAAGACCTCTTGTCGGAGGTTAAAAAAGGGCGTTTCAGGGAAGACCTCTATTACCGGTTGAATGTATTCCCGATAAAGCTGCCTCCTCTCAGGGAGCGGCGTGAAGACATAATACCCCTTGCGGAGTTTTTTATCCGGAAGCTTTCACAAAAGATGGGGAAGGTATTCAATATATCCGGCGACTTCGAATCCTACCTGTTGAAAAACGAATGGGAAGGCAATGTAAGGGAACTCGAAAATCTTATTTACAGGACAACCGTTATATCCAAAGCAGAGACGCTGTTGCCTCCTATTGAGGGGGGAGGCGCTCAAGGGCAGGAGGCGGGAAGGCCGAATGCGGCTGCAGGCAGGATGAAAGACATGGAAAGGGATCTGATCGTGAATACCCTCAAGGAGACCGGCGGCAATAGAACAAGGACGGCGCAATTATTGGGGGTAAGCGTAAGGACCATACGTAATAAATTAAAGGAATATGATATTTCCGAAGAAGAGATAAAGAGATAACGGGAATGAAACTTGCATTAAAATTTCAAGAGAATTTAAGGTATTTTGTCATAAACGGAGGGGATTATGCCGGATAACACTATTAAAACGCTCGAAGGCATGCTCGATGTGGCGACCTTCAGGCAGAAACTGCTTGCGTCGAACATTGCGAACGCGGATACGCCCGGCTACAAGGCAAAGGATATATCGTTTCAGAAAGAACTCCTCAAGGCCATTGAAGGGACGGGTTCGAAAGAGAAGAGTTATGAAATTTACGAGCCGTTAAGCACTATGACTAACCGGGACGGCAACACGGTGAACCTCGATATAGAGATGGCAAAGGTTGCTGAAAATACTCTAACATATACTACGGCAATCCAGTTGATGACAATGAAGGTGAGAATGATGAAAGATGTGATCAAGGGAGGCAGATAATGGAAGAGATGTTCATGCCGTTGAAGATCAGCGCGACAGCGCTTGAAGCGCAGAAAATAAGGATGAATGTTATAGCTTCGAATATCGCTAACGTAAATTCCACCCGTACGCCGGAGGGCGGGGCTTACAAGAGAAAGGATGTGGTTTTCGAGTCATATCTGTTCGATGCGCATTCGGCCGGCGTAAATATATCTAAGATAATAGAGGATCAACGGCCTTTCAGGATGGTTTACGACCCGGCGCATCCCGATGCGGATAAGGGAGGTTATGTAAGCTATCCTAACATCAACACCATAGAAGAGACCGTTAACCTCATCTCCGCTACAAGGGCATACGAGGCTAACCTGACAATAATCAACTCGTATAAGGAAATGTTTATGAAAACTTTAGACCTTACTAGGGTATAATTAATCGGGAGGTGTTATTATGGACGGGATAAAGAAAATAGGCGAAATAACACAGGGCGTTTCGAAGGCAGCGCAGGCCGGCGGAAAAACAAATTCCTCCTTTGAGGCTGCGATAAACGATGCCTTAAAAGAGGTATCCCAGATTCAAAACGATGCCGAGAAGGCAATAGAGGATTTTTCTAAAGGCGAGGTCAAGGATATCCATACCGTAGTTATTGCTATGGAAAAGGCCGATATGTCTTTGCAGACAATGCTTCAGGTAAGGAATAAACTGCTTACCGCTTACGAAGAAATAACAAGGATGCAGGTATAATCGGCGCATGGGTCATTGCTCATGGTTCATAGAATCCGTTTTCAGCTATGAGCTATCAGCTATGAGGGGACTGTCCCAGATTTACGGGCGAAGCCGTAGAATCGGGCCTGTCCCCGCAGCGTAAGGAGATAGAATGGCGGCGGATATAATCGAGAATATTAAAGCGTGGCCTTTAAAGAGGAAGCTTTCCCTTATTTTTGTGATACTGTCGAGCGTTGCCATAATGTCCGGAATAATGCTCTGGAGTCAGCGGCTCGACTTTCAGATCCTTTACAGCAACTTAGGACAGGAAGACGCCGGACAGGTAGTCACAAAACTGAAAGAGATGAAGATTCCCTACGAGGTCGAAGGAAATATTATCTATGTCCCCGGCAACAAGGTTTACGAACTTAGGCTTGAACTTGCATCTCAGGGCATACCGCAGGGAGGCGGCGTAGGATTCGAGATATTCGATAAGACGCAGATAGGAGTTACCGAATTCGTACAGAGGCTTAATTACATAAGGGCTATTCAGGGCGAACTGACGAGGACGATAAGGCAGCTCACAGAGGTAGAGCAGGCGCGGGTGCACATAGCTATCCCCGAACGCACGATATTTACCGAAAAGGAAGAAAGACCTACCGCGTCCATAGTGCTGAAACTCAGGGCCGGAAGGGTATTGAATCAAGGGCAGATAGGAGGCATAGTCCACCTCGTATCGAGCAGCGTTGAAGGCCTCCAGCCGCAGAACATAACGGTAATAGACAATACGGGAAATCTCCTTTCAAGGGCTTCTTCCGGCGATGCCGTTGCGGATTCGAAACAGCTTGAATATCAGAAATCGGTAGATAAGGAATATGAGGGCAGGCTTCAGAGCATGCTCGAAGGTATTGTCGGAAGAGGAAAGGCCATAATACGTGTTGCTACAAAGATAGATTTTACGCAGGTCGAGAAAACCGAAGAAAAATTCGACCCTGATACCATCGCGGTCAAGAGCGAACAGCGCACGCAGGAGAAATCGGCAGGCGCGTCGACAGGCGGGGTTCCGGGAGTATTATCCAATCAGCCGGGTCAGCAGCCGGCGCAGACAGGCGGAACATCTCCCACGTCCCAGCGACAGTCCGAGAACATAAATTATGAGGTGAGCAGGAGCGTCAGCAAAATAATACAGCCGAGAGGCGAGGTCAAGAGCGTATCCGTGGCCGTGCTCGTTGACGGCACTTATAAAAAAGAGAAAGGTAAAACTACATATGTTGCCCGGAGCGAGGAAGATATCAAAAAATACAGGGAACTGCTGATGGCTGCCATAGGATACAATAAGGAAAGGGGCGATCAGGTTATTATCGAGAACGTGCCTTTCGAAACCGGCGTGGAAGAACTGCCGCCGGCAAAAGTAGATTTTCTTAGGGTCGCAATGTCCGTAGTAAAATATCTCGTTCCGATTGTCGTAGTTGTTCTTTTTATATTTTTTGTAGTCAAGCCGATAGTAGAAGCTCTTAAGGCTCCGGTAATAAGGAGGATGCCTGAAGGAGTCATGCCTGCCCCCGGTGTCCATATCGCCGCTACCGAACCGGAGGAGATTATACAGGAGGATGTGCTCGAAATGGTTAAAAAAGACCCGAGGCGGGCTTCCATGTTATTAAAGGAGTGGATGGCGGAGTAGCATGGCAAAAAAACTCAGCGGCGTAGAGAAGGTCGCGGCTTTCCTTTCCGTGATAGGCGAGGACGCGGCTACACAGATATTCAAGCACCTTGATCCGCTCGAACTGGCGCGAATAGTCCCGATGATGGCGAAGGTAAAGCTCTCTCCGGACGAAGCAAAAACGGTGATAAAAGACTTTTACGAAAAAGCCGGCACCGCCATGCTCGGCGTCGACGATGAGTACATCAAGAAGATACTGACTAAGGCCTTCGGCGACGATCAGGCGAAAAAGCTGATGGATAAGATAGAGAGCGGCGCCAGCGCGTTCGATATATTGAGATGGCTGGATTCGGGCGCCGTGGCCAACATGCTTTCACGCGAGCATCCTCAGACCATCGCCATAGTGCTTGCCCACCTTGAACCCACTCAGGGCGCTGAAGTGCTTGCGAAGCTTCCCGAGCACTTGAAAATAGACGTTTCCCTCAGGATTGCGAGTCTTGATCAGATATCTCCGGCTATTTTGGGCGAGTTGGAGGACGTCCTTCAGTCTCAGCTTCAGAGTTATACGCGCGGCAGGAAGATAGGAGGCATAAGAACCGTCGCCGAAATACTCAATCAGCTCGACAGGGCATCCGAGGACATCATCCTGAAAAATATCGAAGAAAAAGACCAGATACTTGCAGATGAAATAAGGAAGCTGATGTTTACGTTCGACGACCTTATCAATATCGACGACAGGGGCATACAGATGGTGCTGAAGGAGATAACTACCGACGACCTTTCGCTTGCGCTGAAGATGGCATCCGACGATTTGAAGGCGAAGATATTCAAGAATATGTCGCAAAGGGCGGGGCATATACTAAGGGAAGATATGGAGTCAAGGGGAGCGGTGAAGGTTTCCGACGTAGAAAAGGCTCAGATGAACATCGTAAAGGTAGCGCGGCGACTGGAAGAAGAAGGCAAGATCATTGTCGGAGGAAAGGGTGGAGAAGAAGTTATCGCCTAAAGGCGGTTTGGATTCGGTTCGTCTCTATGAGCCGGTACGCTTTGAAGAAGGCCGTGATAAAGCGGCATCCGGCAAGGGCCTGAAAAAAGGTGAGGGGTCAGGTGAACTCGAAAAAGAAGGTTATGAAAAAGGTTATGCCGAGGGCTACGACAAAGGCGTAAAAGACGGAGAAAAGGAAACTGCGGCTAAGCTCAAAAGGCTTGAGGGTATTATCAAGGAAATAGAAGGGTATAAGGAAAAGAAGGTTAATGAATTGCTGCCGCAGTTTATAGACCTTTCGATGGAGATCGCAAAAAAAATAGTCCATAAAGAGATAGAACTGGATAAGGATGTGATTACGCATATCGCCCGCGACGCCGTAAAACGGATAGAAGAAAGCGTTGAAGAGGTAATAATAAAAGTCAGTCCGGCGGATTATGAGGTGATGCGCGCTTATCTGAACGAGTTGAAAGAGCAATCGGGCTTAAAGAATATCGTTATCGAACCCCAGCAGGCGATCTCTCCGGGCGGATGCTACATTGAAATGCGGACGGGAGAGATAGACGCTCGTATAGAAGAACAGATAAAGGAAATCGGCGATGCAGTCGGCACAGCAACTAATAGCGAAGTGTAAAAATTTCATAAACGATACCGACCCGATAAAGGTTTACGGCAAGGTAAGCAGGGGCGTAGGTCTTGTCATTGAAGGATTGGGCCCCAGAGCCAATATAGGCGATATCTGCCGGATAGAGTCGAGCGGCGGGCATCGGGCGCATGACGCACAACACGCAACACGCAACGCGTTTGTGGAAGCCGAAGTAATAGGGTTTAAAGAAGATAAGATACTGTTGATGCCGCTCGGAGATATGATGGGCATCGGCCCCGGTTCCCGGATAACGGCGAGGGGAAGAAAGCGGTATATCAGGGTCGGTCCCGGTCTATTGGGCAGGGTGCTTGACGGTCTCGGCAATCCGATGGACGGAAGGGGCCATATTACCGGACAACTTTATCCGATATATAACGAGCCGATAAATCCGCTTCGCAGAAAGCGTATCTCGGAACCACTCGATCTCGGAATAAAGGCCATAAACACCATGCTTACCTGCGGCAAGGGACAGAGAATAGGCATAATGGCGGGCAGCGGCGTAGGCAAGAGCGTACTGCTCGGCATGATGGCGAGGAACACCGCAGCGGATGTAAATGTCATAGCAATGATAGGTGAAAGAGGCAGGGAGGTAAGGGAGTTCATAGAAAAGGATTTAGGCGTCGAGGGGCTTAAAAGGTCCGTATTAGTGGTGGCTACATCGGACACCTCTCCGCTTATAAGGATACGCGGAGCATTCGTAGCTACGGCGATCGCCGAATATTTCAGATCTCAGGGCAGGAATGTGCTTTTTATGATGGATTCCCTTACGAGGTTTGCGATGGCGCAAAGAGAAATAGGCCTTGCTGCAGGCGAGCCGCCCACGACAAAGGGATATCCGCCTTCGGTATTCAATCTTTTGCCTAAGCTCCTCGAAAGGGCGGGGACATGGGGCGGCAAGGGGACGATCACCGGATTATACACTGTATTGGTCGAAGGCGACGACATGAACGAGCCTATAGCCGACGCGGCCCGCTCGATACTCGACGGGCATATAGTATTGTCGAGAGAACTTGCCAATCATAATCAATATCCGGCGATAGATATACTTCAGAGCATAAGCAGGCTTATGAAGGATATTACGGATGCCCCGCACAAGACGCACGTTGAAAAGGCGCTTGACATAATGGCTATATACAAGCGGTACGAGGACGTCGTTACCATAGGAGCATATAAAGAGGGCACAAACCCTAAACTGGATAATGCGATAAAGATGATGGATAAGCTGCGATTGTTCCTGAAACAGGAAATAACGGAAAAAGTTACATTCAAAGAAGGGTTAAATGTGTTTTATAAATTATTCGGCACGGCATGACGCTTTATGAGAAACCCGATTAAAAGTCTTTTGAATATAAAAATATGGAAGGAGGACGAAGCGAAAAGCCGTTTCGCGGTTCTCCTTAGAGAGCTTGCATCGGAAGAGAAACGGTTATATGATCTGGAGGAGGAGATTACAGGCACCGGCAAGAAGATGGAATGCGATGCGGATGAGCTTGTAGACGTGGAAGAAATAAAGAGGTTAAATAAATATATGGAGCGAGTGCTGCTTGAAATACACAAGCAGAGAAGAACGATTTCGGATAAAGCAAAACATGTGGAGATCGCGAGGATTGCCCTTGTAGAGGCATCGAAGGAAAAGAAGGTATTCGAAAAACTCGATGAAAAGAATAAAGCTGCTTTAAAGAAAGAATTCGAAAGGAAGGAGCAGATAGGAACAGACGAACATGCGGTTACGGGACATAATAGAAAAACTAAAGCATAAACAAGGGGCAAGCGCAAAGCGTCAAGCGTCAAACGTATTGATTGTTTTTGTTTTTATAACCTATAGCCTATTGTCTTTTGCCTGTCTTGTTCATGCCCAGCAGCAGCCGCAGAAACAACAGACAGGGGTTGCGCAGCCCGCTCCACAGAAGTCGATTGAAGAGGAGAGGATGAATATCCTTAAATCCGATATACAAAAAGAGATAGAGCAGCTTAAAAAGCTCAAGCAGGAGATAGAAAACGCGCAAAAGGCGCTCGATGAAAAGACAAAGGAAAAGCTCACCCAGATAGCAAAGATATATGAAGCGATGCCCGCTGAAGAGGCTGCGCGCAGGCTCGAAAAGCTCGATGACGATACGGCGGTCATCATATTGATAGCGCTCAAGCCAAAAAGCGCCGGCAAGATACTGGCGCAAATGGAAAGCGACAAGGCGGCGGCCATCTCGAAGAAAATACTCGTAAAGAGCAAGATACTGCAGGAAAAAGCTTCCCAATAGGAAAAAAATTCCCACCTAAAGGACAGTAGCAATCCATAATCATTGGGCTATGAGGCATATTTCAAAAGCCTTTACCGACGAAATTTTCAAGCTGCATACGATTTCCCGTCATCCGCATCGGTGCTTAGTTATTGGGTACTTTCGCTTAATATCTATGCCCTGAACGTAAATCGGCACTTGTAAAGGCTTTGTAGCCGTGCCTTCAATGCCTTTTTGTAAGGTTGGCACGCCTATTGCATATCCAATTCAGAAATCAATCCGGAGGTCGATATGCTTAATGTTTTGATACAGCCTAACATGCCTAATCCGAATGCGGTTAACGCCGGCGGTAATACCAATCCTAATGCCGCTCCGCTTTTTGCGACGGCTGTTCAGGGGGATCAAAGCGGCATAGAGAATGGCGATTTTGTTGCGATCCTCAGCGCCATATTATCCGGTCTTAACAACAGCGTGATGAATACGCAGGACGGTTTGATTTTGAATAAAGACGGACAGCCGGTGAATATAGACGAACTCGCTGTGGATTTATTGACCGAAAATGACGGCAATACCGCAGCAGGCGGCAGTATTATGGAAATGCTGCAGCAGCTTGTGTCTCAGGCGCAAATCATGGGTATTCCCAATGCCGTTGCCGTATCCGGTAATCAACAGCCTGTAAATGAAATGAGCAATACGGTTTTGCAGGCGCATAACGGCAATGTTGTCCTGACTTCACTTGTGAAATCGGAAGACGGAATGCAAAAGGTTAAAGTGCATACTAATAATATATCCGCTAACATATCCGCTAACATATCCGCTGATGTATCCGCTGATGTATCCGACGGTAATAATGACGGCGCCGGCGATGGATTGTTTGATATTAAAATAATGACCAAACAGAATAACGAGCAACCGATTCATTTATCGGTGAAAGATCTAAAACCCCAGGTCGATACTGTTTCCAAAAATCAAATACAGCCTAATCTTTTTGATATCGCTTCAAAGGGAGTAAAAGACAATGCCGGGGCCGCCCTGCAATTACAGATCGTATCGGCTGAATCAGAAGGCTTCGAAAAGGTTGATAAGAAGGTAATCGCGGGCGAGCAGTCGGCTGTAGACAGGCAACCCGTAATATCTTCGGTACAAAATTCAGGGGATAAACCCTCAGTCTCAAATTCCTCCGTGAAAGAACCGCTTCATGTAAGCAGGCTGCATGAACTCGGCGAGCCTATCGCGAAAACCCTCGGAGCAGGGGATAAGCATCTTATTATAAAGCTCGATCCCCCCGACCTTGGAAGCATACGCATAAAACTCACTATGGATAACGGAGTATTAAAGGTCGATTTTAAAGTGGAATCTACGGCGATCAAGGATATGTTTTCGACAGCCATGCCGAATATTAAGGCGGCTCTCGAAAATTCGGGGATAAGAATGAGCGAGTTTTTCGTGGATGTAAAAGAAGACCGTTACCCGGATGAGGGAAGAAGGCATCATGCCGAGAACGGACAGCAGCAGCAAAAACAGCAGAAAGAACAGAAATTCAAATTTTATGACTATTTCGCATAAACGGAGGTAAATTATGGCAACAACAGCGCCTATTTTCAGCAACAGTTTGTATACGGGATCGACACAGAGCGCCGCAAAGGAAAAAAGCGGAACATTGGATCAGGATGCCTTTCTGAAACTCTTGATAGCCCAGTTGCAAAATCAGGACCCGCTGAATCCGATGGAGGATACGGAATTCATAGCGCAGCTCGCGAGTTTCAGCAACCTCGAACAGACGAAGAATATGAACAGGACGATGGAGCAGGTCATGGGAATAAGCCTGATAGGAATGTCGGTAAAAGACAGTGAAGGCGTCTCGGGCATTGTAACGGATATGAGCCTTGAATCGGGCAAGACGTATCTTACGCTTGCGTATAAGGACACCGATAAGAACGGCAATCAGGTGGATGCGACCAAGAAGATAGAATACAAAGACGTTAAACTAATCAAAAATCCGATAATCTCGGCTTAAGGAGGTTTTACCATGGGAATGTTGACATCACTTTTTTCGGCGGTCAGCGGTCTTAACGCAAACGGACAGGCTCTTTCGGTAATAGGCGATAACATAGCCAATGCCAATACCGTCGGCTTTAAGGGAAGCAGGGCGGCTTTCGGAGATATCTTAAGCCAGTCTTTAGGCGGAACTTCCGCCCTTCAGGTCGGAAGAGGCGTTCTCGTATCGTCAATTACCCCGCTTTTTTCGCAGGGTACGTTTGAATCGTCGTCGAACCCTCTCGACTTGGCGATAGATGGAGACGGCTTTTTCATCCTGCACGATGCTTCCGGCGCGGAATTTTATACGAGGGCAGGTCTGTTTACCCTCGACAAGGACGGCAATATCGTGAATCCTGACGCATTTGAGCTGCAGGGGAAAATACTTCAGGGTTCTCAGAACGGGCAGGTGGCTACAATAAATGTATCGTCCCTGAACAGCCCGCCACAGGTGACAGAAAATGTTGAAGTAGCGTCAAATTTTAATTCGTCAACCACCGTGCATGATCCCACGCCTGATACGTTTGTTGTCAGTGCATCAAACCAGACAATATTTTTTACGGATTCCGGAGGAGCAGGTAACACTGCAACTATTGCAACGGGTTCCTATACGGCATCCGAGCTTGCTACGGCAGTGGATACTGCGCTTACCGCTGCGAGCGTCGATACGTATACAGTTGCATACAGTTCGAGCACGCATAAGTTTACGATAACATCAAGCAATGCGGCTTTCGATATGCAGGTGGAAAATGCAAGTTCAACAGCAGAAAGACTGCTCGGTTTTACAACAGAGAACCATGCTGCAGGAGCTGCACAGACAAGCGATTATGCGGTTGTCGGAGACGGCGGAACCGGTACGTTTACCATTGATTCGACTAATAACACTCTTGTATTTACCGATAGCGGCGGAACAGACCGGACCATTACTCTGACAGCAAATACATATACCGTTAACGGGCTTGCAAAAGAGCTTGAAGACAAGATAGTTGCCGCAGACGCCGCTTCAGACGCCGTCAAGGTTTATTATGATCAGGACGCCAAGAAGTTCTACATAAAGAACGGCGAGGCAGCGTCTGTTACAATGAAATTTTCCGATTCATCCACCACGGTTGAGCAGATACTCGGCTATCAGTCTGTGGATGAGGCTATAGCAACAACAGCTACGTCAGTTCCTGATTATGTGGCTGTAGGGTTTAACCCTCTGGATGCCGCTGATACGTCTGACTTTTCTACGTCGATAACCGTTTACGATTCTCTCGGCAACAGCCATCTGACGACCGTATATTTCAGAAAAACCAAGGAGAACGAGACGTTAACCCAAGATACCGCAGAGACAGGCAATACATGGCACTGGTATTCTGTGGTGCAGGCTTCGGACAGCACTACAGGAGAGACATCTGTAGGAGGACAGGGATACCTTGAGTTTAATACCGAGGGCAAACTCGTGGCTGATATTCAGCAGTATAATGACTTCGATTTCTCCGGCGGCGTTACGCAAAGCCAGCCTATAGCGTTCGATTTTGGAACGAGTACTGTTGAGGGAGGCAGCGGCCTGACCGGCTCTACGCAGTTCGGCTCTGCAAACTCGGTTACATTTCAGGTTCAGGATGGTTATTCTTCGGGCAGTTTGAAGAGCCTTTCCGTCGGCAAAGACGGCGTAATAACAGGAACATTCACCAACGGCCAGACTCAGGACATAGCGCAGGTTTATCTCGCAAGGTTTACCGCTCCGACAGGCCTTTCAAAACAGGGCAAGAATATTTACAGCGAGTCAGCTAATTCCGGCAGCCCGATTGTCGGGGCAGCGAATACCTCGGGAAGAGGAAATATTCTGGCAAGCTCTCTTGAAACGAGCAATGTAGACCTCGCGGAAGAATTTGTAAGGCTGATCGCAGCCCAGAGAGGTTTTCAGGCTAATACGAGGGCCGTTACAACTACGGACGACCTCTTGAGCGAGTTGATGAATATAAAGAGATAGTTTATTCATAGATAACAGTTAACGCTTTGACGGTTATGTCCTGAGTATACGGATATAACCGTCATTTTATTGACCTTTTCTATTTTAAATCCTTATAAATCAATACGATGCTTGCCGGCACATTATGTGCTAATTCCATATAACACTACAATAGCGCAATAATTATGAAGAGGGAGGTTTTTTATGGTTGATGACAAAGATCCAAAGTTGGAAGATGAAGAAGGTGGAGAACAGGCGCCTAAAAAGAAGAAAGGGAAGGGACTGATTATTATTATTATTATCGCGGTCGCCGTTATAGCCGGAGGGGCAGGGGCTTTCCTGTTTTTTACAAAATCGGGCGGCGACAAGGCGGCTAAACAAGAAGCGGCAAAGGTTGAAGACGGCGTAACATTCGCGCTCGAGCCGTTTGTCGTTAACCTCAGCGACCCTACGGGAACGAGGTTTTTAAAGGTCTCTTTGCAACTCGAACTTTCAAGCCCCCTCATCATGGAGAAGGCTAAGGCAAAGAGCCCGCAGATAAGAGATGGGGTTATTACGCTGCTTACCGCAAAGACGTCCGACGCGCTTATCTCTCCCGAAGGAAAATTGCAGCTTAAAGACGAAATAAACATGCGGATAAACCAGATCTTAGGGGAAAATTCGGTAAAGAACGTCTATCTTACCGATTTCGTAATGCAGTAAAAGGGGTTTGAATGGAAGATATTCTTTCGCAAGAAGAAGTTGATGCGTTATTAAAAGGGATTGCCCACGGCGACGTAGAGACCGAGAAGGTAGAAGAGGTCTCCGGGGTAAAGCTTTATGACTTTACCGGTCAGGAAAAGATCGTCAGGGGAAGGATGCCGTCCCTCGACATCGCCAATGAAAGGCTTGCGAGGAATTTCCGTTTGACGCTTTCCGCCGCAATAAGGAGAATGGTGGACGTAACGAACGTGAATGTGAATATCACTAAGTTCTATGACTTTATGCGGGGAGTGCCTTTCCCTTCGAGCATAAATATATTCAAGATGGACCCGTTGCGCGGGTTCGGCCTTCTGGTGTTTGACGCGCCCATGATATTCAGCCTTATCGAATTTTTCTTCGGAGGCACCGGCAAGGGATATTACAAGCCCGAAGGAAGGGAATTTACGCCCATAGAGCAGAAGATAATACATAAGGTCGTCATGATGTTCTTCAGCGATATGGAAGAGGCATGGAAGCCCATTTATCCTATAACGCCTACATATGTGCGGTCTGAAATGAATCCACAGTTCGTAACGATCGTTACTCCGGTCGATGTTGTTATAAAGGTGGAATTTGTACTCGAAATAGAAGGCAAGCAGTGCAGGGCGTTCCTATGCATTCCTTACGGCACGGTCGAACCGATTAAGGACAAACTTTACAGCGCGTTCTCAGCCGACAGGGATGAGCTTGACATGAAATGGCTCGAAAGGCTTAAAGACAGGCTGAGGGAAATACACGTTAATTTAACCGGTAAGCTCGGCACTACGACGGTTACGGTGCAGGACGTCATTGACTTTAAGATATCCGACCTTATAGTTCTCAACCAGAGGGCGGATGACGATGTAAGTATACTTATTGAAGGAACCCCGAAGTTTAAAGGCAGGTTTGGGATATACAGGGGATCGAATGCGTTAAAAATAGTAAAGGTATTATAGAGACGGAGGTAAACATGACGGATGAGGTAAAAGATTTGGATGTGCAGGAATTTCAAGGCGAAACCCAGCCGCCGCAGGCAGCTCAGAGGGATATCAATTTTATTTTAGATGTGCCCCTCGAATTATCGGTGCTTATAGGCAGGACCAAGATACTTGTTCAGGAACTCCTTCAGTTAGGGCAGGGGTCTGTCATAGCGCTTGAGAAGCTTGCCGGAGAACCGATGGAGGTTTACGTCAACGACAGGCTTATAGGCAGGGGAGAGGTTGTTGTCGTGAATGAGAAGTTCGGCATAAGGCTGACCGATATTATAAGCCCGACGGAACGGGTAAGGCATTTGAGATAATGCGGTGCGGAGGTTAAGACTTGGGATTTGAACTGATTAAAATCACTATTGCCTTATTAATTGTTCTCGGTGCGCTATACATCCTTTTGCGTTTTTTAAAACAAAGGGTATTGCCGCATAAAGGGATGGTGGAAATAATCCAGTATCAGCCGTTCGGCCCCAAAAAGGGAATCGCGGTCGTTAAGGTATTAAAGGAATATCTTGTAGTCGGTATAGCGGATGAAAATATATCGCTTCTTACAAAACCGGATCCTGCCGACGTAGATGAAGCGATTAAAAAGTCCGGAGTCAATAGTACGGAGCCGGGGGGCAAAAAACAACAGACGATAAAGGAATTGATAAAAGGAAAGTTCTTTTGTGTTTTTGCTTTATTACCAATCGCTTATTGCCTGCTGCCTGACCTGTCTTTTGCAGCGGCGGCGCAGCCTCCTGCGGGCGGAGGTATACTCGGATTGACAACGCCTCTCGAACTTCTCTTGTTCCTCACGCTGCTTTCTATTTTACCCGCTATTTTGGTTATGACCACATGTTTTACGAGGATAGTAGTAGTACTCGGTTTTCTCAGGCAGGCGCTCGGAACGCCGCAGGTCCCTCCCACGCAGGTAATAATCGGCCTCGCCCTTTTTATAACCCTTTTTGTCATGTCGCCGGTTGTCGACAAAATTTATACGGATGCTTATCAGCCGTACACAAAAAAGCAAATAAACGCCGAAGAGGCGCTTAACAGGGCCGGAGTCCCGTTAAAGGAATTCATGCTTAAACAGACGAGGGAAAAAGACCTTGCCCTTTTTTTAAAGATGTCTAAGGCCGAAAGGCCCGCAACTCCTATGGATCTTTCGTTGAGGGTTGTCATCCCGGCATTCGCGATAGGAGAGCTTAAGAAGGCATTCGAGATAGGGTTCCTGATCTTTCTGCCCTTTCTCGTTATTGATATGGTCGTTGCCAGCGTGCTTCTTTCGATGGGAATGATGATGCTTCCGCCTATTATGGTTTCCATGCCTTTTAAATTGCTTTTATTCGTCCTCGTGGACGGCTGGCAATTGCTGATAGGCTCGCTGGTAGGAGGTTTTAGATGACGGTTGAGTTATTGAATCAGGTTTCGAGACAGACCTTTGAGACGATCTTATTGGTAGGGGGCCCTGTTTTGCTGGTAAGTCTTGTTATCGGTGTGCTGATAAGCCTTTTTCAGGCTATCACCCAGCTTCAGGAAATGACCATGACCTTTGTGCCCAAGATAATAGCCGTGTTTGTGACGCTGCTCGTGGCGCTTCCATGGATGGTAAAGATATTGGTGGGGTTTACCCGGAGCATATTCGAGAATATTCCGATGTATGTGAAATGAGAAATGGAACTGTATAACCTGATAAATACATACTCCGAAAAATTTATCCCCATATTCATAAGGGTTGCGGTTATTTTTTTCTTCATTCCCTTTATAGGCGCGAGGATGACGCCTATGCTTGTGAAGGTCGGTTTTGCGCTTGCATTGACGCTGCTCCTTTTGCCTATTGTACAGGTCGAATCCGAAAATCCGGTGAAGGCCGTTTTCGAGGCCGTTTTTATCGGTTCCGCGGTAGGGCTGGCCGTGCGGATAATACTCGGAGCCGTTGAGACCGCCGCACAGTGGATAAACATAGAGATGGGGTTCGGAGCTGCAGCGATATTCAACCCGTTATTCGGCGAACAACTCGGGCCGTTAAGCCTTTTTTATACGTTCTTTTCCATGGGAATTTTTTTTATGATCGACATGCACCATTACTTCATAGAAGGCATCGTCAGGAGCTTCGATATGGGCGAAATACAATATAAAGGTATTTTCGATTCCATTATAAAACTGAACGCCGTTTTATTCCCGCTGGCCTTTAAAATAGCGGCTCCAATAATGCTGGTGCAGGTTATGATTAACCTCGCGATGGGGTTAATTTCGAGGGCATTGCCGCAGGCGAATATATTCTTTATAAGCATGCCTCTGCTTATTTTTGCCGGCGTAGTCTTCGTTGTGCTTTCGCTGCCGCTCACTTTTATGATTATCACAAAGGCCTTCAGTCATGCAAAGGACGCGATTATGGTGTTTACGAGGTAAGCAATGGCTGAAAATTTCGAAGAAAAAACGGAACAAGCTACAGGCCGAAGACGGTCTAAGGCGCGGGAACAGGGCAACATACCGAGGAGCCGGGACCTTACCGGGGTTATGCCGCTTTGGGTAATTTTTATATACATGTCGTTCGGCGGCTATATGCTTACTATGCTGTTATCTTATTTGAGATCGTCGTTAAAAAGAGGATTCGAGTTCAGGATTACAGAGGTCTCGCTGATGGAATTATTGAGGACCGATCTCGCGCAGTTGGGCTTGATTTTGGGCCCTATATTAGGATCGATACTGGTAGTCGTCGCCGTCGTCCATTTTTTTCAGACAGGTTTTTTGCTTACTGCAGAACCGTTAAAAGCCGATCTCAAAAAACTTAATCCCATACAGGGGATGAAGCGTTTTTTCTCGCTGAATACCCTTTTTGAGACATTGAAAGGGTTGTTAAAGGTTATTGTTATGGGATTCATATTGTATTTTGTGATTAAAAAAGAATTGATAAACCTGCCGCTGCTTGTGGATATGGATATGAACGGGATAATGTCTTTTTCATTCGGGCAGATAAGAAAGCTGCTTTTGATATCGGCCATTGTCTTAACGACCTTTGCGGTTGCGGATTACGCTTACCAGAGGTGGCAGTATGAGCGTAACTTGCGCATGACCAAACAGGAAGTAAAGGAAGAGCATAAGGAAACGGAGGGAGATCCGAGGGTAAAGGCGAGGATCAGAAGCCTGCAGAGAGAGATGGCGCGCAAGAGGATGATGCAGGAGGTTCCGAAGGCGGATGTTGTCATAACGAACCCCACGCACTTTGCAGTCGCCTTAAAATACGATTCTTCAAAAATGGGAGCGCCGACGATCATCGCAAAAGGAGCGAATCTTGTTGCCGCTAAGATAAAAGGAATCGCGCAGCAGAGCAGGGTTCCCGTTTTCGAAGATAAGCCGCTTGCAAGGACGTTGTTTAAGCTCGATGTAGGGCAGGAAATACCGGAAATACTATACAGGGCGGTTGCTGCGATACTGGCGAACGTGTATAAATTGAAAAATAAAAGGGTGACGGGTAATGCTTGATAATCTCTTAAGGCGGAGCGATCTGGTTCTCTCAATCGGAGTTGTCGGCATTTTAGGAGTTATGATCATCCCGATCCCTCCGATATTTTTGGACCTTGCCCTCTCGTTCAGCATCACCCTCGCTATTATTGTGCTTTTAGTATCTACATCTATTTCAAGGCCGCTCGATTTTTCGGTATTTCCTTCGGTGCTTCTTGTGTCTACGCTGTTGAGGCTTTCGCTTAACATAGCATCCACGCGGCTTATATTGATGAGAGGCGACGAGGGCATAGAGGCGGCCGGAAAGGTCATTAAGTCCTTTGGAGAATTCGTTGTAGGCGGCAATTTCGTTGTCGGCTTTGTAATATTTTTTATTCTGGTCATTATCAACTTCGTTGTTATAACAAAAGGCGCGGGAAGGATCGCGGAGGTTTCAGCCCGCTTTACCCTCGACGCGATGCCGGGCAAACAGATGAGCATCGACGCCGATCTGAACGCGGGACTTATCGACGATGCGGAGGCGCGCAGGCGCAGGCAGGATATAAGCAGGGAAGCGGATTTTTACGGCTCCATGGACGGCGCGAGCAAGTTCGTCAGGGGAGACGCCATTGCCGGAATAATCATAATGGTCATTAATATTATAGGAGGTTTCCTTATCGGCGTATTGCAGAAGGGAATGCCTATGGCAGAGGCCGCTAAGACTTATACAATACTCACAGTCGGCGACGGCCTTGTCGCCCAGATACCGGCGCTTGTAACATCCACGGCCGCCGGTATGATCGTTACGCGGGCCGCCTCGGAAGCCAACCTCGGCGCCGAGGTGATAAAGCAATTGTTTACGAATTCAAAGGCATTGGGCGCGACTGCCGGCATACTGGCATTTTTCGGCCTCATACCCGGCCTCCCGCATATACCTTTCCTAATGCTTTCTGCAGTTACCGGCACAGGGGCTTATTTCCTCGGCAAGGCCGTTAAACGAGAGGAAGAAGCCGCTCTACCTGCGGCAGAAGCTATAAAGCCTGTTGAGACCCTCGAATCGCTGCTCCCGATAGACGCTCTTTCTCTCGAAATAGGGTACGGACTAATACCGCTTGTTGAAGAAGGTGGGCCGCTTTTAGCGCGAATTAAAGCGGTCAGGAAACAGACGGCTACCGATATGGGCTTTATCGTCCCTCCCATCCATATAAAAGACAACCTATCCCTGAAGCCTATGGAATATTCGATACTCATAAAGGGCGTCGAAGTCGCTTCGGCGGAGGTTATGGTAAATAAGTATTTAGCTATTTCTCCGGGGACGGAAAAGATCAAGATAGAAGGGATACCGGCCGTAGATCCGACTTTCGGTCTTCCTGCGGTATGGATAGACGAAATAGGCATGGAACGGGCGCAGCTTGCGGGGTATACGGTTGTCGATGTGCCGTCCGTTATCATTACGCATATTACCGAGGTGATAAAAAGTTATGCCCATGAATTGCTCGGCAAGCAGGATGTTCAGAAACTGCTCGATAACACTGCAAAGACCCAGCCGAAGGTTGTGGAAGACCTGATACCCGGACTTCTGAACCTCAGCGCGGTGCAGCGGGTGCTTCATAATCTCCTCAAGGAGCGCGTGTCGATAAGGGACCTTCAGACAATTCTGGAGACCCTTTCCGATTACGCGAGCGCAACTAAGGATCCGGATTTCCTCACGGAATATGTTCGGCAGGCGCTGGCGCGAAGCATAACGAAACAGATACAGAACGCGGACGGCTCCGTGTCCGTAATCGTGATAGACCCTAAAGTGGAAAGGACCATTATCGAAGCGGTACAAACCACGCCGCAGGGCGCTTATCTCGCGCTTGATCCCGCGGCTAACGATAAGATAGTCAACAGCATAAAGAAAAGCTTTGAAGGCGGAGTTTTGAAAGGATACCAGCCTGTGATTCTCTGTTCTCAGGCGATAAGGAGATTTGTTAAAAAGTTGTCTATAGGCGTTTCGAGCAGCATTATGGTAGTTTCGCATAGTGAAATAGCTCCGAATACAAAGGTATTCTCGATCGGAACGATAAAAATGGAATAAAGGGGGGCAGGATGAAGATTAAGAAGTTTGTCGGAAAAAATTTTAAAGAGGCCCTTGAGACCGTGAAAAAGGAACTCGGGCCCGACGCAATAATACTTTCGAGCAAATCCGCGAAGTCCGGGCCCTTCGGTATTATCAGCAAGGACGCGGTTGAGGTTACTGCCGCTATCGATGAATCCGAGGACAGGGAACCCGTAAACGAAAGACAGCCGGTATCGGTGGAGGTCGAGGAGATAATAAGGGAGATAAGGGGGCTCAGGGATGAAATGGGATTTTTGAAAGAGACCTTGAGGCCTATAGTCCCTACGCTCAGGATTGGAAAGAATAAAAAGGGATTATTCAATCTTTTGGTAAAACAGGGGGTTGACACCCAGTTTGCGATAATCTTACTCGAACGCTCCCAGGATTCTCTGGACAGCCTTAAAAACGCCTTAAAAAGAGACCTGAAGATTCAGGGACCGATGAGTGCGGATGATAACGGACTTATATTTCTCGGCCCTCCGGGCGTCGGTAAGACCACTACTATGTCTAAAATAGCCCACGTGCTTGCGGCGGAGAAGAAGCATGTAAATCTCATATCCCTCGATGATAACAGGATAGGCTCGATAGCATACATGAAAGATCTGTCGAGACAGTTGCGCTGTCCGTTAAAGATAATAAGGAAGGTAAGCGATCTGCCGAAGATAGTGTATAGGGAGATGGGAAGGGGGCCTATCCTTATAGATACGCCGGGATATGAGTATAAAGGCATACTCGAAGACATAAAGGATCTATTTCCTTCGGGTTTTCCGGTAAAGAGATGTTTTCTGATGGATGCGACAATGGAGACTCAGGCGGCCGTTAAGGCATGGCAGGGATGCAATATAGATATGATAGATTCCATAGGTTTTACGAAACTCGACATGGCTACGCAGTATGGAAACCTCTATAACCTTTCGTTGTTGACGGGCCGTCCTTTATCGTTTATAGCTACCGGCCCCGACATTCCCGACGACATAAGGGTTCCTACTCCGGAATTTCTTGCAGGCCTGATCATCGGAGGTGTTTAATGAGCGCGAACGGTCCACGTATAATAGCGGTATCCAGCGGTAAAGGCGGCGTCGGAAAAACCAATTTTACGGCCAACCTTGCCCTGTTTTATGCAAGTCTCAATAAAAAGGTGCTCATACTCGACGCGGATCTGGGGTTGAGCAATATAGACGTATTGTTCGGAATAGCTCCGAAGTATAATCTCAAGCATGTGCTGTTGGGAGAAAAGAAGATAAAGGATATTATCGTTACCGGGCCTCTCGGGATAACGATCCTGCCTGCGAGTTCCGGCATCAGGGAGCTTACGAAACTGACGGACGGGCACAGGTTAAAGCTCGTATCGGAACTCGATGATTTCGATATGGCTTTCGATGTGTTTTTGATAGACACAGGGGCCGGAATATCCGATAACGTGTTGTTTTTCTGCAGCGCCGCTCAGGAGACAATAGTGGTCGTAACTCCCGAACCCACATCCATAGCCGATGCCTATGCCCTGATTAAGGTGCTTTCGAGGGACTTCGGAGAAAAGAATTTAAGGATTATGATAAATACGGCCCGCTCCGAAAAAGAGGCGTTCGACACATTCAGAAAACTGGCGATTGTAGCCGATAAGTTCTTAAATCTTTCCATAGACTATCTGGGATTTTTGCCCTTCGAGCCGCATGTAAAGGATGCTATTATCGCTCAGAAAGGCTATATTGCCATGTATCCTAACAGCGCTTTCACCAAAAAGCTGGCGCATATAGGCAAAAAGCTGCTCGATAACCCGCTTAACGAAGTGAAGGGCACTATCCAGTTCTTTTTGAAAAAGGCGTTAAGGGTCGGATAGCAGCCGGATAGTAATAGTAATTGTAATTTGCCGTTTTCCGGTGTATTATTATTGCAGAGGCAAGGAAGCCATGAGAGTCGAAAACAGCAAATTGCAATCCATGATGTCTTATTCCGCAGAAGGCGCTACCGAAAAGGCCAATCCGCAACTCAGCATAGCGTACGTAGTAGGCCACGAACTCGGACATGCGAGCACGAACAGGATGCTTGCGATCTCAAAAGGCGAGGAAGTAGATCAGAATATAACCTATAAAGTAACCGTAAGGGACGGCAGATTGACGGCCGTCGGCGGCACTACCGAGGCTACGTTTAAAAAGACGGATGTTAAAAGCCGTAAGCCCGAGACGGTGAGCAAGTCTCAGGAGCCCGGAGTTCAAAGGCCGGCAAAAAATATTACATCGAGCCCGCCGGATACCGCAGTAATCTACGGCAGACAAATCCAATCCTTGAAAGTAAAAAGAGAAGAACTTGAGCAAAGGCTTATGGATATGAAAAATGGAGAGAATGCCGAAGGTATTACCGGATTAGAATCCGAATCCGGCATGCAGGAAACAGGCATGCCGCTGTCTCAGGACTTATCCCTAAGGGATTACATCAAAGATTCCGAACAAGAGAGGATGAAGAGGGAAATAAAAAGGCTTGAGCAGGATATAAAGGAAGTAAAGACAAATGATGAAGACAGGAAATATGATGATAGTCAGTTAATCGGGTTCGGTCATAAAAGTCAGGAACAGGCTACAGATCAGCGGCCGCAGACCACTTCACAGGACACAACCCTCAATGGGCTCGTCTTTTTAAACAACTTCAGATTCGTGGAGCAGGAAGTCCCGCCTGTGGTCTTTATAGACGGCGGCGGTTCTGCGTTAAAGGTAAGGGACGCGCTCGAGGTGCTCGTAAATGAGAAACAGAGGAGAGAGCCTCCCGTAATTCAGAGGCTTAATCTCAATCCCGCATTTTATAAAGTAAAGTCTTCTCGATGGGACGAACTCGGGAGTCGTCTCATCGAATTGTATAAATCGAATATCCCCCTTCTTAGCGCGGAGGGATTCAATACAAATGCGGCTTCTTCATCGGATGAGGAAACGTTAACGGCAGCGGCATCATCGAATGCCGTACCCGGAGTGTATAATTTAAAGGTAAACCAACTTGCGAAGGCTCACCGGATAGAATCGGACATTTTTGAGGATACCGGGTCGGAGCTTAATCTTTCAGGAACGATAAACATAAACGATTTCGATGTTTTGATAGATGAAACGGATTCTCTATACGCCATCGCCGATAAAATCAATTACGGCGAAGACTTAAACAGGAACGGAACGCTCGATTTCGGAACGGAGACGGATGCGGATAACGACAGGCTTATGGATCAGGGCGAGGACGGCAACCGCAACGGCGTTCTCGATACGAGAGAAGATATTAATTTTAACAATGAACTCGACGGCGGCACGGATAAGCACGGCGTGCAGGTTACTATCGCTGAAGGAAAACTTATTTTTACGGCATCCGATACGGGAAAGGAAATAAACCTTAAGGACGATAATGATGTACTTAGGGAACTCGGTATCCTGAGCTATGACATATACCCGCTGAATGTAACTTTTAAGCATGAATTACAGCCGGCGCAAAAAGCGAATATAACCGTCGACGACGTGGAATACGAAATAGACGGCAACGAAATAGCGGGAGCGATAGAGGGAATTACTCTTTCGCTGAAAGGAACGTCTTCTTCGGAAGTTGCAGTAACGGTATCCGAATCCACGGACGCGGCGTTCTCTAATATCAGCGCTTTCACGGACGATTATAACAATGCAATGAAGTTCCTGAACGATCAGATAAAATTCGCAAAGGCATTTTATCAGGACATCGCGGCACAGCGCGTCAGGACGGATCTTATGCACAGCATTGCGGACGATGTAGGCGGCCGGCCTTCCGATTTCGACAATATAACCGATATCGGCATCTCTGTCGCTAATACCGGCAAAAACAGCATGAATCAGCTTAGTTTGCTGAACCTTTTAAAGAAAGTAAAGGGAGAGGTTAAGAACAGCTTATCCATGCCTTTGAAGGGGTCAGGCTCGATATTGTCGAGTATAGAAGACCTCGGCATTAAGACAAAAGACGATGATACTATTGAGATTGACGGTGAAAAACTTAGGGAAGTGTTGCAGGCTACTAATGCTGCCGTATCCGCAATGTTCAACAGCGATAGCGGCATTTCGACGAGGCTGAAAAAACAGCTCGACAGGGAACTTGACGAACGGCTCGGTACGATAGTATTTCAAAATACAGTGATAGCAGTCACGATAAAAACACTCGATTCTCTTCAGAAGCTGCAGGATTTAAAGGAGACGCTCAGCAATATTAATGAAAGAGGGCGGCTTATATCGTCAAACATTTCCGTAACGGCATAACCTGCTGATACGCCTGTAAAAATTTTATAAAATAGTTTATACTAACAATCTATGGACATCGCTACTTTTTTAGGACTGATATTAGGCGTAGGCGCAATTTTTGTCGGCAATATTATCGAAGGAGGCAATACTTCGCATCTTGTACAGGGCGCAGCCGCACTTATCGTGTTCGGCGGCACTTTCGGCGCAACCCTGCTGAGTTTTTCGATGCGGGATGTCTTCAACGCCTTTAAAGCCCTCGGTCTGGTGTTCGGGGGAAGCCGGCAGTCCCCTTCGGAGGTAATAGAAGAGATACTCGGCATCCTCGTTAAGGCGAGAAAAATGGGACTTATCGCCCTCGAGTCGGAGGTTAAGAATATAAGCAATCCATTTCTGAGGAGCGGACTGGGCTTTGTCATAGACGGTATGACTCCTGCGATGATAAAGGACGTCCTCTATCAGGAAATAAGCACTTATGAGGAGAAAATGAAAAACGCGGCCGATGTTTTGGGCGCCGCGGGCGGATACGCTCCTACCATAGGAATACTCGGAGCGGTCCTCGGCCTGATTCAGGTCATGAGGAATGTCAGCGATCCGGCAAAGATAGGCGGGGGAATAGCGGTAGCGTTCGTAGCGACTATTTACGGCGTCGGATCCGCGAACCTGATATTTTTGCCTATGGCGCGGAAGATAATGAACAGGGTGAAAGAAGAGGCATTTACAAGGGAATTGATAATAGAGGGCATAATAGGCATAGAAAGCGGCGTTAATCCTTATTTCCTGAAGACGCGTCTGAATGCGTTCGTTTCGGAGCACGATAAATCGGAGTAAGCATGAGAAGAAGGCGCAGGGTATCACATGAAAGACCGAGCCATGAAAGATGGCTGATATCGTATGCCGATTTTATAACCCTCATGTTTACTTTTTTTGTGGCTCTCTACGCGTTATCTTCGACCGATACAAAAAAAATGGAAAAGTTTTCAGGATCGCTGCGTCAGGCTTTTAAGGTTATAGATGAGCCCATTTCGTTTCAGGAGGATAAGCACAAGGCCGTTATAGAGGATTTAAGAAAAGTTATTACGGACGTTTCAGGCGTGTCCGTAAAAACAGACCCGAGGGGAATAGTGCTGACATTCTCGGATACGGCTCTTTTCGCTTCGGGCGCAGCCGACATAAAACAGGAGGCATCCGGAGCCCTTGAAAAGCTTTCAAAGACGATTAACGGGACGCCGGGCAAAATAACTATAGAAGGACATACCGATAATATACCTATGTCCGGAGGCAAATATGCGTCCAACTGGGAGCTTTCCACTGCGCGGGCCGCGAGCGTCCTGAGTTTTTTCGTGGGGAGGGGCGTTGACCCGAACAGGTTTTCCATAGCCGGCTATGCCGAATACAGGCCGTTGACGAGCAACGAAACGGAAGAAGGAAGGGCAAAGAACAGAAGGGTCGAGATGATTATAAGCCAATGAGGCAGTTATAATATAATCAGCGGTTGTAAAGGAGCAGGCGGAATGAAAAACAGCGATGACAAAAGTTTGAAGATGAGGGAATTTTCGAGGGTGGACGCACATATCCCTTTTAGCGTGCGTATTGTCCCTCCCGAAGAGCGGAAGGGCATGCGGTCGAAAATAACCGGCGAGTCCATTTTAGCCGAATTCCAGACGCTGACGGATCTCGAAGATAAACTTCTTTCGGATTGGCTCAAGATGCTGAACGCGAAATTAGACGCGATTATTAATATGATCACATTTCAGAGGGAAGGATTCGGCTCGCTTCCGTTTATGCAGGTCAATATAAGCGGCGGCGGTTTGAGTTTTTTTTCTCCGGAGAAATACAACATAGGCGATATCATAGAGATGAAGACGATGCTGCCGATGATGCCTCCCGTGGCTATGTATATTTACGGCGAGATCGTAAAGCTCGAAAGCCGTGCAAACGGCAACATTGTTGCGGTTAAATATATAGAGATCGATGAGGAAATAAGGGACGAGATAGTGAAATTCGTTTTCAGAAGGCAGCGGGAAATGCTCAGGGAAAAGAGAAAATAAAAATGAGGGGAAATAGTTAGATGTTGGCGATAATAGGCGCTGTTATTGTTTTGGGTATGGTTATCGGCGGGTATCTCATGGAGCACGGGAACCTTGCCCTTCTTTTTCAGCCTGCCGAACTGGTTATTATCGGAGGCGCAGCATTGGGCGCCTTTATAATTTCGTCTCCGATGAAGGTTATAAAGTCGGTTATCGGCGGTGTTTTTAAGGTATTGGGCGGAAAGGCATATTCAAAAATAGACTATATGGAAGTCCTGATGATGTTTTCGGAGATTTTTGCGAAGATAAGGAAGGAGGGGCTCGTTTCCATAGAAGCGGACGTCGATGACCCTGAAAGCAGCAAGATTTTCAGCAATTATCCCAAATTCCTGAAAAACCATCACGCCTTGATTCTGGTTACGGATACGCTCCGCACAGTCATGACGACGAGCATAGCGCCTCATGAACTGGAATCGCTGATAGATACGGAAATCGAGGCATTGCATGAAGAGGAATTGATACCTTCCAGCGCCATAAGCAATATTGCCGACGGCATGCCGGCGCTCGGCATAGTTGCGGCGGTTTTAGGGGTCGTTATTACGATGCAGAAAATAAGCGAGCCTCCGGAGGTATTGGGCCACAGTATCGGTGCGGCTCTGGTCGGCACATTTTTGGGCGTATTGCTGAGCTACGGGTTTGTAGGGCCTGTCGGAAGGAATTTAGGCTATTTAGCCAATGAGGAGAAGGAATACCTTAGCGTGCTTAAGACCGGATTGGTCGCGTTTGTCGGAGGCGCTGCCCCGCAGATAGCGGTTGAATTCGCAAGAAGAATAATCCCGGCAAGTGTAAAACCCCCCTTTATAGAAGTTGAAGAAGCGATGAGGGAAATGAAGAAATAGTTCGGTTTAAACTGTTCAAACGGTTTCAAGTGTATGTCGGACAAGGGAAAATCCATAATCATCAAAAAAATCAAGAAGGGCCACGGCGGCCATCACGGCGGCGCGTGGAAAGTCGCGTATGCCGACTTCGTCACAGCTATGATGGCATTCTTCTTATTGTTGTGGCTTATGACAATGACCGACCAGCAGAAAAGAATAGCCTTATCGCAGTACTTTACGGATTTCAGTTTATTCGAAAAATCGGGCACAAGCATGTTTATGGAAGGACAATCCGGCGTTATGAAGGATGCCGGAGGCGGAAAAGTAAAGGCATTGGAGTTAGGACAAAAAACAGGGCTTGGGCCGGCTGAAAGTTTAAAGGATAAACTGAAAAAAGAAATAGAAGCTAAACTTCAGGCGCTGAAGGATCAGGCGCTTATTGATATATTCGAAGGCGGCGTCAGGATACAGCTTGTCGATCTGGAGGGGAAATCAATGTTCCTCCCCGGCAGCGCGCAACTCAGCCAGAACGCTAAACAAATCATAAAGATAGTGACCGAAAATATAAAAGAACTGCCTAATAAGATTGCGGTGGAAGGCCATACGGACGCTGCACCGTTAAAAAAAGGGCAAATTACGAACTGGGAGCTTTCCACGGACAGGGCATCGTCCGCGCGGAGAGAGCTTGAATTAAACGGCATCAAACTTGGACAGATCGCAAGGGTTGTCGGTTATGCGGATACGGAACTCTTAGACCCTCAGAACCCCACCGATCCTAAAAACAGGAGGATAAGCATAATTCTGCTTCAGTCGAAAGTAGCGGAGATGACCCAGCCCACAAAGGATACTGAGGCTAAACCGGCGCCGCATCTTGTGCCTCCACCGCCGCCTCCGTCGCAGGTACAGCAAGAGCCTGCGGTTAAAAAAGCGCCTGCATTTCCGCAGGAACAGAAGAAGGATGCCGGCGGACCGGATTTGGGCATAAGACCGAAGGGACCGATAGAAATTAAAGGTCCTATTAAGGATGTCGCGCCTTCATCCGGCGGACAGGTCAAACCTGTTCAGCCGAAGGCAGGGCAGCAAAAACAAGCCCCTGCCGAGAGACCTGCGCCTCCTCCTCCGCCTCCGTCGCCTAAGGTTGAGCCTCAGACAAAGAAACAGCCTGCGGAAAAATCTGCACCCAAACAGGATTTAGGCATAAAGCCCATAGCGCCTATAGTCCCCGGAGTGCAGGGTAAAGGACAGGCCCAACCTGTTCAGCCGAAGGCAGGGCAGCAAAAACAAGCCCCTGCCGAAAGGACTGCGCCTCCACCACCACCTCCTCCGAGATCCGAACCGCAGAAGCAGCCTGCCGCAAAACCGGCTGTTAAACAGGAGCAGAAGAAGGCGATAGGCATAGAGCCTATCGCGCCTATCGTTCCCGGCATCGGGAAATAGGGGTTACGATTAGTGCACGCCGTGGATCAGCATCGGCAGGCATCTTACGCATACGAGTTTATTTTCACCCGAATGTATGCATGGAAGATATACCCGCTCGTTATCGCTTGCCCCGCAGATAAAGCATTTTACCTCTTCGTTAGCCGACATATCAGTTGCCCTCCAGTTCATTGATCTCTTTTACGACCTTTTCGGGATCTATATTGTGCATCATGGCCCCGAATGCGATGGATTCGACCTTTATGCCCGGGCAGGTGAAGCATCCGTTCCCGAAGTATTTCTCGATAACCTTGGTTGCCGCCGGGTTCTCTTTGATAACATCCCCTATAACGGTATCCCTTGTCACTTTTGTTTTTGTTACTTCCATAGCATCCTCCTTTGAACTTTGGTTAATTTTAGAATATCAGAAATACAGAATTTCTTTTATGACGGCTGTCATATGACCTCAATACGTAATCATCGGGATATGAGGCATACTTCAAAAGCCTTTACTAAGTGTAGTTGCCGGTGCAATCCGGAGATTACCCTTGTCTCATTGAATAAGAAAGCAATGTTGTAGCTCACGAGAAAGAGAATGCTGTTATGATATTACATATGAGTAAAGGCTTTTTCAGCACGCCTCACATCCCAGAACTTGCAATTAAACATTTGAAAGATTTCAGCACAAAGCGCGGGTCCGCTTCAATGACTTTATCGACGAAACTTTTAAACTACATTCTCTTATGCGCGTCATCCGCATCGGCGGTATCTATTTTTATGAAACATACAGCATCTTTGCCTTGCACAAGAAATAACACTTATAAAGGCGTTGAAGCGGATTTGCGCTTTGCGCTATTGAAGGCTTTGAAGCCGTGCCTTTCATGCCTTTTTGACTACGGATTGCTGCCATATGACCTCAATCATAGCGGTGCGAATTATTTTAGGTTATTATTGTGATAACATATAAACAAATCAGGAGGAGAAAGTATGGAAAAATTCGTAAGGAACTTTATTGTGATGAGCATCGTGTATTTAGCGCTCGCCGCGTTTTTCGGGATCATCATGTTCGCAAGCCCCTCGTATCTTTATCTCAAATTCGTGCATTCACACCTCAATATGCTGGGATGGGTGTCGATGATGATATACGGCGTAGGTTATCACATACTGCCGAGATTCGCGGGGAAAAAAATAAAAAGCGTAAAGATGGGAGAGGCGCAGTTTTACCTTGCCAATATCGGTCTAATCGGTATGCTTTTGTTTTACACTATGCAAATGAATAACCCTGAGAATGCTTTGTACAGAGGACTTTCGGTCGCCTCCGGAATTATGGAGACCGTATCGATATTCCTGTTCTTCTATAATATGCTTGCCACCCTTTTTTCTAAAGGGGAGTAGCCGGCTATTTTATACGGACCGGGCATGGCTCAAAGCCTTTGTTTTAGCCGTACCCGGTCTGTATTTTAAGTGTAAGGATCGCTTAATTTCGGTGATAGTGTTTTTTTTCCCCATTTGTTGTAAAATTTACTTAGTAACCCCCGTTAAAAGCCCCATTTTTAACGGGCAAATCCCACCCTTATAGGAGGCTGCCATGAAGGAAGAAGAGGTCGTAGAGGCTTTAAAAAGGGAGAACGAGGAGTTCAAGCGTATTCATCAGGAGCATAGAGAGCTGGATAGCCAACTGCTGGAATATAATAAAAAATCCAGTTTTACCGCAGAAGAAGAAATAGAAATAAACAGGATTAAAAAAGAGAAACTTCACAAAAAAGACAAGATTGCGGAATTGATACGAGAGTACAAAAAACACCAGTCGATGAATTAAAAAAATAGTAATCATTCAGCAGGGTTAAACTAACTTTTGCAAAAGGGGAGATATTATTGTCATGAGGAGTAAAACAATTAAGACCGGACTTGAGAGGATGCCGCACAGGGCGCTTCTTTACGCTACAGGCATTCCCAAGAGCGAGATGGATAAGCCTTTCATCGGGGTTGCCACCAGTTTTACCGATATTATACCGGGACATATAGGCATGAGGGATCTCGAAAGGTTTATAGAGAAAGGGGTTCACACCGGCGGCGGTTATCCTTTCTTTTTCGGCATTCCGGGCATATGCGACGGCATAGCTATGGGGCATAAGGGCATGCACTACTCGCTTCCTTCGAGGGAGTTGATTGCGGATATGGTAGAGACCATTGCCGAGGCGCATCAACTCGACGGTCTTGTCCTTTTGACCAACTGCGACAAGATAACACCGGGAATGCTTATGGCAGCCGCGCGGTTGAATATCCCCAGTATTGTGGTTACCGCAGGGCCTATGCTGTCGGGTCATTACAGGGGAAGGCGGTTGAACCTTACGAGCGATACCTTCGAGGCTGTCGGCAAATATAAAAAAGGACTGATAAAGGACACCGAACTGCAGGCGCTCGAAATGTGCGCGTGTCCCGGAGCCGGATCGTGTCAGGGAATGTATACCGCCAACACTATGGCGTGCGTTACCGAATCCCTCGGAATGAGCCTGCCGGGCTGCGCGACATCGCCTGCCGTGCTCGCGCATAAAAAGAGGATCGCGTTTGAGAGCGGCATGAGCATAGTGAAAGCAGTGAAGAAAAATATCACCCCAAGAAAGATAATGACCGAGAAGGCGTTCAGAAACGCGATAATGGTCGATCTCGCGCTCGGCGGCTCCACGAACACGGTGCTGCATATACCGGCGATAGCGCACGATGCGGGGGTTTCATTGCCGCTTGAAGTTTTCGACGAACTGAGCAAAAAAACACCGCATATAGTCAATATGATACCGGGAGGCAGGCATTACATGGAAGACCTCGATCATGCGGGCGGAATACCGGCTGTTCTGAAGAGATTGAAGGACATGCTGAATTCGAACCCTACAGTTTCAGGAAAGAACATCCTTGAAATTGCCGATGAAGCGGATATAACGGACGAAGACGTTATCAGGTCTACCGGAAATGCTTACCATAAAGAGGGCGGGATCGCGATTCTTAAAGGAAATATAGCGCCTCAAGGGGCCGTAGTAAAGCAGACTGCTGTAAGCAAAAATATGATGAAATTCGAGGGAACCGTTAAGGCATTCGATTCCGAAGAAGCCGGTATGAAGGCCATAATGGGAGGCAATATCAAGGCAGGAGACATTATTGTCATAAGATATGAGGGGCCTAAAGGCGGGCCGGGCATGAGAGAGATGCTCTCGCCGACATCCGCTATCGCGGGCATGGGGCTCAGCGAATCCGTTGCCCTGATAACGGACGGAAGATTTTCCGGAGGAACCCGCGGGCCGTGCATAGGCCACGTATCGCCTGAGGCGATGGAAGGCGGTCCGATTGCCGTATTGAAAAACGGCGATAAGATCAGAATAGATATTCCCAAGAGAAAGATTGAGGCGCTCATTTCGGATGAAGAGATAAAAAAGAGGCTTTCACAGTGGAAGAGACCCGAGCCTAAGATCAAGAAAGGCTATCTTTCGAGATACGCGAAGCTCGTAAGCTCGGCAGGCAGCGGCGCGATAATGGAATAGGATCAGATTACCTTCAGCCCGTATTGCTCTATCAGCCGCAGATCGTCTTTGTATGTTCTGCCTGTGGTTGTCAGGTAATTGCCGGTGAGCAGGGAATCCGCTCCTGCCATAAAAACCCATGAATTGAATTCGCCGAGTATCTGCGTCCTGCCGCCGCAAATTCTGATCTCTTTTTCGGAGAGTATAAACCGGTAAAGGCTTATGATCTTGAGAGCCTCTAAAGGATGGAGAAATTCTTTTTCCGACATGCAAGTGCCCTTGACCGGTATTAAAAAATTAATAGGAACGGACGCTACATCGAGTTCCTTTATCGCAAAGGCCATGTCTATTCTGTCCTGCCACGTCTCGCCCATGCCGAAAATTCCGCCCGAACATACGGAAAGACCGGCGGATTGCGCTGCCTTTACGGTCTCTATCTTGTCGTAATACGTATGCGTCCTGCATATTGCCGGGAAAAATCTCTCCGACGTTTCGAGATTATGGTGATAGCGTTCGAGCCCGCTGTTTTTCAGGGACAACAAATCATCCCTGTCTAAAAGCCCGAGCGTAGCGCATGGAAGAAGTCCTATGCCCCTGATAGCTTCTATCATGGACGCTATTTCGGCAAGCTCTTTTTGTGCCGTTTTTTTTCCGCTCGTGACCACGCAGAACCTTTTCACTCCGGCGTCCCTTGCCTCTCTTGCCTTTTCGAGAACTGCGTCCTTTTTCACGAGAGGATACACCGATACATCGGTCTTGTTTTTCGAGGATTGGGCGCAGTAAGAGCAATCTTCAGGGCACGCTCCCGATTTAGCGTTTATGATCGCGCAAAGGTCTACGTATTCTCCCCTGAACTTTTTCCGTATGATATTGGCCGCGGAGAAGAGGTCGAATAAATCCGCATTTTGGATCTCAGATATCCGGAGAGCGTCGGATTTTGTTATGGGATTACCCGAAAGGATTTTATTTTTGAGCGAATTAATCATGCTTGCTAATATCGTATCCTGAAATCGCTGAGGCCTTCTATAATGTTTTCCCATGTTACGTCCATATCCTTAACATTCGCATGGGGCGGGCCTTCATGACATCTTGTGACGGCTTTTTCGATTAATTCCTTTTCTCCCTCAAAGACGGCCTCGACTCTTCTGTCCGGCATGTTTCTTACCCATCCCGTAAGACCGAGAGAATCGGCGACTTCCTGCGTAAATGCCCTGTAGAATACCCCTTGGACCTTTCCTGAGATGTAAAGATGCGCCCGCGCCTTCATGCGCCGCCTAATCTTGAGATGTTATCGGAGGGATTTTCAGATCCTTGGACGGCTCGCTGATTTTTATTTCTTCTTCCTCTATCAATCTCTTAGCGCCGATAAAGCGCTTGAAATAGTAGGGGCTTTCGAGGCTGTCGATGGTTATTTTTTTAGATCTCGATGACGCGTGTATGAAAAGGTTGTTGCCTAAATATATGCCTACATGAGACGGGAAAGACGCGTATGTCCTGAAGAAGACGAGGTCTCCTATCGAAAGATCTTCCTTGTCGACAGGCTCTCCCACCCGGAACTGTTCCCTTGCGCTTCGCGGTATGGTTATACCTGTAATTCCGTATACCTTTTGCACATACGCGGAGCAGTCCACTCCTATAGCGCCGTTGCCGCCGAACTTATAGGGGAGATGCAGCATTTTTTTTGCAAAGAGCATCAGCCGCTCCTTCACGCTCATCTTTGACAGGTCGTTGGAACTTGAAAGTTCTTTTACTTCCTCCAGACGCGCGGATGTTACGACCGGGTTGGCCTTTCTGTCATACTGCACCTGAATCGACTTTATTATATCTTCCGGTTCAACGGGTTCCTCCATCTTTTCCGAAATGATAAGCGTTTGTCCGATTTTCAGGGAATTCTTCTTAAGCGCGTTCAGTTCCTTCAGTTCTTCTATGCTGAGATCGAACCGTTTTGCGATGCGGTATATGGTGTCTCCTTTTTTAACGGTGTATGTGTTTTCCGTACCTTTACTATGCGGTTTGCCCTTTGCGGAATTTTTACGGGCAACTTTCCTGTCGGCATTTTTTATCCGTATTTTTTGTCCGATCTTCAGTTTATTGGTTTTAAGGCCGTTTATCCGCTTTAATTCCGATTCGGAAATATCGAATTTTTTCGAGATTTTATATAGGGAATCGCCGTTTTTAACGGTATAGTTCGCGGCGGCATATACGGTCGAAGCCGAGAAAAGGAATAACGCTATGAATGCGAATATTTTTTTCATTAATTCCTCCTCCAGTCTAAATTCAAAATTACGCCGCTTCATCTTTCAAAAAGTCGTTAATCGGCGGCAGGTCGCTTAAATTCTTAAGGCCGAAGTACTGCAAAAATTCCTTTGTAGTGCCGTAAAGAAACGGCCTTCCGGGCGTCTCTTTCTTTCCCACAATTTTAATGAGCCGCTTGTCGAGCAGGCTCTTTACTGCACCGTCGGAATTGACCCCTCTCAACTGGTCTATCTCGAGCTTGGTTATCGGCTGCTTGTATGCCGTGATCGCCAATGTTTCGAGAGCCGGAGACGACAGTTTATTCGTCTGATTTATGTTTTTGAATTTTTTAACGAACAACGAAAAGTCCGGATTGGTGACCATCTGATACCCGTCCGCGATCTCCGCGATGATAATGCCGGAATTCCGCTCTTTATACTCCGATATCAACCCGGCCATCAGGCGTTTTATATCGGCCTCGTTTATTTCCGTTGTCTTTACGAGGGCGCTTAATGCGACAGGTTCGCCTGCCGCGAACAGGAGCGCCTCAACGGCCGCCTTCCGGAGATGCTTCTCTTGCGATGCCTCCATTTCTTCCATTGCGGAAGATTATAACAAAAAACAGCTTGAAATTCCAAGAAAACGTCGGTTAGTATAAGAAAACAATCGAGGTGGATAAACTAAAATGAAAAAATTCTTAATAATCTTATGTCTTGCCGTTCTGTTTCTTGCGGCGAATGCGGCGCATGCCTTCAGCACGAGCGGCTGCGAAGGAGATTGCAAGAGGTGCCATTCTTTAAGCAATCAGGAAGCCGGCGCAATCCTGAAAAAAATAAAACTTTCTCATGCGAAGATACTCGATATTCAGTTGAGTCCGGTAAAAAGCCTCTGGGAAATATCATTGGACGACCGGGGTAAAAAGGGAGTCATTTACGTCGATTTTTCAAAAAAATATCTCGTTTCAGGCCATATAGTCGAGATAAGCTCAGGGGCAAGCAGGACAGCGGAAAGCATACAAAATATACCGATAGGGAAAACGGATTTTTCGAAGATATCGCTCGCAACTCCATTTGTAATAGGAAGCGCCGATGCGCCTAAAAAGGTGGCAGTATTTTCCGACCCCGATTGACCGCACTGCAAGAAACTTCATCTGGAGATGAAGAAGGCGGTCGAAAAAAGAAAAGACATAGTTTTTTACGTCAAGCTTCTGCCTATTGTCGGAGTAAAACCGGATAAAATAGGAGATGCCGCCTGCGATAAGTACGCAAAAATGCGCGTTGAATTTAACGGCAGCGGTAAAAAAGAGTGCGATCAAAAAGAGGTGGAGAGCACTGTTGCCCTCGCCAAATCCCTCGGCATCAACGGCACTCCTACATTGATCATGCCGGACGGCAAGATATACTCCGGCAATATGCCCGCGGACAGGCTCATTAAATTTATAGATGGGAGGCAATGAAAGCCTATCCCGACACGCTTTTAATTTTTTTGTCGGCTTCGGTATTCCTGATACTGCTTCTTGCGGTATTGGTATTCCTGCCCCGCCTTATCCGGAAGAAAGAGCCGGCAAAAGAAAGAACTATTGAAACGGATTCGGTTGTCGGCGCGTTTCACGCGCTCGGCACTGAAATACGGTCTTTAAAAGAACAACTCATCACAAGGGAGAGGCTTGCCGCCATCGGAGAGGTTTCGGCCGGCATAGCCCATGAATTCAGAAACCCGATGGGCGTGATCGCCGGATATGCAAAGCTGCTTTTAAAGAGTTTTGAAGATTCCGACGGCAGGAAAGAGAGCGCCCTCGGCATTCTTAAAGAGATAGAAGAAATGAACATTGTCATGGAAGAACTGCTTCAATTTTCAAATCCCGGCTCCCTTAAAAAGACGAACATAAACCTGACAAACACTATAAACGATATGCTCGAAGGCATGGGAGATGAAGCCGCCCGCAGTATAGATTTTTCCCGCAGTGATATTATTGAGATAAAGGCCGACGAAACCCTTTTGAAACAGGCATTGAAAAACCTTATCCGCAACGCCCTTGATGCCGGGGACCCTATATTGAAAAAAATATGGATAAATATAGAGGGGGGCAGTTCTTCGGGTAAGGACGGCGTATTTATTTTTATTAGAGATAACGGTAAAGGCATAGCGGAAACCGATATCGATAAAATATTCATGCCGTTTTATACGACGAAGGAAAGAGGCGCAGGAATAGGCCTTGCGCTTGTTCAGAAGATAGCTATGGGGCACGGCGGGAACGTGAGCGTTGAAAGCAGGGAAGGCGAGGGCAGCACGTTCAGGCTGTTTTTGCCGAATGATTGATAAATGGAGTGATGGAGTAGTAGAGGGGACTGTCCCAGAATTACGGGCATAGCCGTAGATTCGGGACTGTCCCCGTTCCCAAATGATATGCAGACGATTCTTATTGTAGAAGACAAGAAAAGCATGGCGGACATGCTGGCTAAAACCTTTCAAGCCGAAGGGTTTGCCGTCAGGGCGGCCTATAGCGTCAAAGACGGCATCTCCTTGATTTCGTCCGGCCTGAGCGCGGTGATTAGCGATCTGAAGCTGCCCGACGGCAGCGGCATGGATATATTGAAGGCCGTAAAAGAAAGTTTTCCTTTTATCCCGGTGGTTATGATGACCGCTTATGGAAGCATCGAAACGGCGGTCAAAGCGGTAAAAGAGGGGGCTTATGATTTCATAACCAAGCCCTTCGACCCCGACCATCTTTTACTCATCATCAAAAGGGCGATAGCAGAGAGAAACATCGCAAAGGAAAACCTCATAATGAAAAAAGAGTTCCAGAGGTTTTTATCGGCTCCTGAAATGGTGGGAATCAGCAGGGAATGGAACGAAGTGATGGAAAAAGTAAAAAAGGTAGCGTCCCTCAAAACAACGGTTTTAATCTTGGGCGAAAGCGGAACCGGAAAGGAACTCGTAGCGAGAGCTATTCATCACATGAGCCCGAGGTCAAAGGAACCGTTTGTCGCGGTTAATTGCGCGGCAATCCCAAAGGATTTAATAGAAAACGAGATATTCGGGCATGAAAAAGGCGCGTTCACCGGCGCGGCTGAACTAAAGCCCGGCAGGTTTGAGCTGGCGGACAGGGGCACAATATTCCTCGACGAAATAGGAGATATGGAGATGCCTTTGCAGACAAGGCTCTTAAGGGTATTACAGGAAAACGAGTTCGAGCGCGTCGGAGGCACAAAGACGATAAAGGTTGACGCGAGGGTGATCGCCGCAAGCAATAAAGACCTTGAAAAAGAGGTTTCCGAAGGCCGTTTCAGGGAAGACCTGTTTTACAGATTGAATGTATTCCCGATATTTATTCCGCCTCTCAGGGAAAGGCGCGAGGATATTATACCCCTTACAAGGCATTTTGTTTCTTTATTCGCAAAGGAGATGAATAAACCCGAAATTACTGTTTCTTCCGAAGCTGAAAATATGTTGTTAACCCGTGAATGGAAAGGCAATGTGCGAGAGCTTAAAAACGTTATCGAAAGGGCGGTTATTTTGTGCGAAGGGCAGGCCCTGATGCCTGAACATTTTAGTTTTGGTGAAAACTCATTCCACGAAAAAATCGCTTCCGACGCTCCTTTACATGTAATCGCGGAATCTGCGGCAAAGTCCGCGGAAAAAGCGCGAATAGCGGAGACGCTCAAAAAGACTTACGGCAATAAAAGCAGGGCTGCGGAGATTCTTAAGGTGAGTTATAAGACGCTTCTGAATAAGATAAAGGAATATCGGATTTCGTAAATATGCCTATATATGGAAAATCAGCCCGTAACCGATATGACTTCATCGTAAGTAGTAACGCCCTCCAGCATTTTACTTATGGCTGTTTCCCTCAGAGCGACCAGTCCGTCGGCCCTTGCGGCTTCATGCAGCAGATGCATTTCGACACTTCCAGATAGTATAGCGCGTGTCTTATCCGTCAGTTCCATTACCTCGAATATTCCTGTCCTTCCTCTGTAGCCGGTGCCTCTGCATTCCGTGCATCCGTCGCCGTAATAAACGGTATAAGGCTTTTTGATCTGCAAATGCTCCATTTCCTCGCTGCTCAATACCCTTTCTCTTTTGCAGAACGGGCAGATTTTTCTTAATAACCTCTGTGCGACGACGCCTATTAATGTCGATGATATAAGGAATGGAGGCACTCCGAGATCGAGCAGGCGGATGATGGAGGAAGGCGCGTCGTTCGTGTGCAGGGTGGAAAGGACGAGATGTCCGGTCAATGCCGACTGCACGGAGTTTTCGGCTGTTTCTTTGTCTCTTATTTCTCCCACCATTATAATATCCGGGTCCTGCCTTAATATCGAACGCAGCGCAGCGGCGAATGTAACTCCGACATTTTGCTGCACTCCAACCTGATTGAATTCTTCGACTACCATTTCTATCGGATCTTCTATGGTAACTATATTTATTTCCGGCGACGACAGCGCCTTGAGAGTGGAATAGAGGGTCGTGGTCTTACCGCTCCCTGTGGGGCCGGTAACGAGTATTATCCCGTTAGGCCTCTTGATGAAAGCACTATAAAGTTGATACTCCCTCGGATAAAATCCCAACTGATCTATGTCCTGCAAAAGCACGTCCGGGTCGAATATCCTTATGACCGTTTTTTCGCCGAAGGCTACAGGAAGCGTGGATACCCTGAGTTCTATATCCTTGCCTTTATAGTTTGTCTTTATCCTGCCGTCCTGCGGCCTTCGCTTCTCCGTTATATCCATTCTTGAGAGCGTTTTAATCCTCGATATCAGGGGCGCGTGCAATATTTTCGGTATCGTATGTATGTGGTGCAATACGCCGTCAATCCGCAATCTGATAAGAGATTTTTCTCTTTTGGGTTCGATGTGAATGTCGCTCGCCCTCTGGTCGAATGCATAATGGAGGAGATATTCCGCCGCGTTTACGATATGCTTGTCCGTGGCCTCTATTTCTCCATGCCCGCGGAGTTTTATATACTGTTCAAGATTGCCGAGGTCTATTTTCGGCGACAATTCAGCCTCGGCTGCTGAAACAGACGCCCTGAACCCGAAAAACTCCCTTACTATTTTAAGGATGTCGCTTTTGGAACTGAGCACCGGTTTTATATCTATTTTTTTTGTCGTCTTCAGGCTTTCAAGAGGCTCGAGGTTAAAGGGATCCGCAACCGCTATGGTTACGATGCCGTTTGTTTCATCGATAGGGACGATAAGATGCTTCATGGCAAAGGGACGGGGTATGTGTTTGGTTACTATATCGATGTCGAGCTTGAGCGGGTCTATTTTTCTATACTCCATGCCGATCTCTTCCGCAATAGCCCCGGTTATAATATCCTCGGTAAGTATTTTTCCGTTTGTGCCGGGGATCTCGATATTGAATGAGGAAATTATCTCTGCCGGAAGCAGCGCGTGCAAGGAATAATGGAGCTTTCTCGAATACGCTGTCTCCTGATATTTTTGGAGCCGCAGCTTCTGCGCGTTGCCTTTGGAGAGGATGGCGGTATATTGCTCTTCGGAGATAAGGTTTCTTCTCTTGAGCAAAAAGGCGACAGAGTCGATAGTGAGTGATTTTTTTATGTTCGCTTTCGGCGTCATTTAAAACATAGTTTAACAGAAAAACCGTATGAATGTATGACCTCAATCCGTAATCATCGGGCTATGAGGCATACCTCAAAAGCCTTTACTAAGTGTAGTTGCCGGTGCAATCCGAAGATTACCCTTGTCTCATTGAATAAGAAAGCAATGTTGTAGCTCACGAGAAAGAGAATGTTGTTATGACATTTCGTATGAGTAAAGGCTTTTTCAGCACGCCTCACATCCCGCTAAAATGATGGGTCGAAGGTATGGAAGGTATGGCGGAAAAGACTTTACCGGCGAAATATTCAACTAACATACGCCTTCCCGTCATCCGCATCGGCGCTTTCTTATTGGGCGATTCGTTGAATATCTATGCTCTGAACGTAAACCGGCACTTGTAAAGGCTTTGAAGCCGTGCCTTTCATACCTTGCTTGCGGATTTGTGCTTTGTACTATGTCATTGTTAAAGGCTTTTGAAGTATGCCTTACATCTTGAACTACGTCTATAGGCGACAGTGTAACGGATTACCTATCTCTATGTAACGGCTTACATAAGAAATTCCGTCTTTACGGATAAATGCGTTAAAAATCAAAGGAATTGAAATCTGTTTTATTATGGCATCTTTGTTGCTATAATATCGTTATGAAACCCATGAACCAAAAAGGCTTCTCCCTCGTCGAGCTTCTGATGGTGGTCGCGATCATAGGTATCGTAACTGCGGTTGCTATCCCTTACCTGACAAGATATACGCAAAACAATAATCTTAGAAACGCGGCGAGGGCGATTTCAGGCGACTTTTTCGAATATAAATCCAAGGCGACAGCCGAATACAAGCGATACAGGATAACATTCGATACGGCGAATGATAATTATACGATCGAACAATGCACCGCTACGGGATCTACATGCGCGAATTATTCGACTGTGGCTACAAAAGCAATGTCGTCTTTCGGCAGCGGCATAGATATTACAAACGCGGCCTTTGGAGCAAACTCTACGATTAATTTTCAGACGAGAGGCACTACAGAGGCAGGTAGTGTCGCATTAGTCAATAGCAGGGGCTCGACCGCTACGATAACAACAAACATTACGGGGAAGACATATGTACAATACAGTATTCAATAAAAAAGGCATAAGCATGATCGAAGTAGCGCTGGCGATTTTTATTTTAATGGTCGGCATCGTCGGCGTTATCTCGATCCAATCTCAGAGCTGGCGGACTACCCGCACATCGGATTATCAGGGCAGGGCAGCGCAGATATTGAGCAAAGAACTTGAAGACAATCAGGCGCAGATAATGAACTGTTGCCTCGCGCTTCCGGTTTCGGGGACAGAGACCGTTTATTCGAGCGGGGGAAGCAGCAGCGTATCAGCTACAGTCTTGGATGTTCCGTTTACGGTGCAGACCACCATTACAAACATTGCAACCGGCATATGGAACGTTAAAGCTAAGGTTACATGGACAGGCAATACTACGGGAATTTCTGAAACCAGAACCGTTAGTACTCAGGAATCTTTTAGAAGCCCGGCGAGTTGCACATGCGCGCATTAACGAATAATAAGGGTTTTACCCTCGTCGAAATGCTGCTTGCAGTCCTCTTCGGCGTTATAGTGATGGCAGGCATAGGCATTGCCGTGCAGTCGGTTTCCCGATCAGGTTCATCTTTAGAGAGAAAGGTTGTCGCACAGCAGGATGTAAGGGCGGCGCTCGAATTAATGGCTATGGAAATAGGCATGGCGTCTTATAATCCGACATTTGCCGCAAGCACCATGTGGCTTAATTCCAATGATTGCGCTACTGCCGGCACAGGAGCAAACAAAGGAATTCAGACTGCATCCGCAAACGCTATAACGGTAGAGATGGACAACAATACCGAAGACGGTGTGCTGGATGACAGCAACGAGATAATTACTTACACTTATGATACTGCAAATGAATATATTACCCGCACGGCAAGCTGCGGCGTTGCAAATCCGTTTTTGGGAGATACTACGGCATCCGGCAGGCCGAGGGGAGTAAAGGTTATAAATAACACGCTTGGCATACCAATATTCAAGTATTACGACGCCTCCGGCGCTGCTACCGCAAGCATACCCGATATAAGGCGCATAGAGATAACATTAGTTGTAGAGATAGACGAGACAGGTTTTACATATACGACTACAGGCACTCAGAAAAGGAGATTGGTTTATTCAACGAGCGTTATACCGAGGAATCACGGGATTACTTATTAAGAGGTATGAATTATGAAAGACATTAGAAAATATAGCAAAGCGAAGGGACATGGGACTGTCCCCGTGACGCATAACGCAAAGCAAGGGGACTGTCCCAGATTTACGGGCAAAGCCGTAGAATCGGGACTGTCCCCGTGGCGCAACGACGGTTTCGCGTTCATAGCCGCTCTGCTCGCGTTGTTGCTTATCACGGCAATAGGAATGCTCGTTTTTACCGCCTCGACGAGCGATATAAGGACAAGCACGAGGATCACGGGAGAGAAAAAGGCGTTTTCGGCAGCAGAGACCGGTTTGTATAAGATGATACAGAATTTCGATCCGGACAATCTTAGCGGCTCCGCCACAAGCGGCAGCGCATCCGACGCTACTACATGGCCGCAGGTCGACTCTGCAACAGATCCCGACAGCCGTTATCGGATAAACACTCCGGCAGCGCCTACAAGCGGCGCATCATATCTGCCTTTGGCGGGCTATGCCATAGGCGGAGGCCAGCAGTGGGGACAATCGAGGTATGACGTAGACATTACAGGAACAAATACGAGGTATAGCAGCAGGGTGGAGATAGGAGTAGGGTTCGGTTATGGCCCCGTAGAAATATCCACCACGTATAAATAAGGAGGAAATAGACATGTTAAAGATACATAAAATCATATTTTTGTTTGTTGTAATATTCGGTCTGTTTTTGAGCATAGATTCTTATGCCGATGAATCAGCCCTTATAACTTCATCTGTAAATCCGGATGCCTTGATAGTGCTTGATTTGTCTTACAGCATGGTCTGGAACCCGACAGACGACGTTAATAAAGCAACTCATATTTGGGGCAATTCTTCATGTTCCGGGACTTTTTATGACTCTTCGGGAACCGGACATACTTATAACTGCAGTCGTATTGCCATTGCGAAAAGGGCAATCTGTCAGATACTCGATGATACCGGCAACGGATGTCTTGACAGCAATAACGACGGTACTATTGATACCCACAATATAACCACAGCCGATGAGAGCAGTCTAAAAATAAGAATAGGGTATATGAGATTTTATGCTTGTAATAAGGATAGCAGTGCTGAAAAGGGGGCGAGTCCAACATATGATTACAGCAGCGGGTGCAATACCATAATAAGAGCCTTAAATACGACAAATAAAGAGATAGGGGAGGGGGGATATGGCCCGAATTACAGCGATATATGGTCTTCAGTAAGCGGTGAAAATATTACTGTTGTCGGCTACACCCCTGACGCTGCTGCACTGTATGAGGCAAAACTCTATCTCGACGCGCATAAGAATGGAGATAATTCGTCTTCGTGCCGGAAGAAATTTGTAATATTAATTACCGACGGCGAAGATACTATGGCATGCGACAATGACGGAGGCTCGGATCATAAAAACAGAAAATCGGTCGTAGCAAGGGCTAAGGCATTGGCCGACGCCGGCTATAAGGTCTTTGTGATCGGGTTTGGTTCTGCAATGGGCGCTACCCTTGAGAGAACTCTTAACTGGGCAGCTTATTACGGAGGGACAGATAATCCTAATGTTGCAAATTCGGGCAGTACCAGCGCTGTTTCGGTAGCTGCGGATCCCTGCGAAAGCAGCGCATCTAATGATCCGGAAGACTTCGCGCTTTCAGGCTATGCCTTTTTAGCGGCCGATGCGGACGAGCTTAAGGATGCACTCAGGCAGGCTATGAATATAATCAAGGAGGCTAATTATTCTTTTTCCACATCTTCCGTGTCTTCGACAAGAATTTCAACTGAGAATTATCTGTATGAGGCATCCTTCAAGCCTGTGAATAATGACCCATTCTGGGAGGGGCATCTTAAAAAATATCCCATAAATTCCGACGGAAGCCTCGGCAGTGCGGTGCGTGACGCGGGCACCGTATTATCCACTACAGCCGCATCGAGCAGGAATATTTTAACTTATACATCCGGAGGGTTTACCCGTTTTTCGACATCCACTTTTTCGGCTCCTACTTGTTCCGCTTGCTTAACTCAGAGTGTTACGGCATCGAACCTTGCAGTTACAACCGATACTGAAAGAGACAATGTTGTCGGCTATATCAGGGGAGAATCGGCAAAAAATCCGGACGACTGGAAACTTGGAGATATTTTCCATTCAAACGCGATAACCATGGGAAGCCCGTCGTCATTTTTCAACGACACTCTCGATTCCAATAATGCATTTTCCACGTTCAGAAGCGATCATCCGAGGACATCCTCAAACGGTCTTAGGCGTCTCGTGGTCGGCGCAAACGACGGACAGTTACATGCATTTAGAATATCTGATACCCCTGCACTTGACTTATCCGAAATGTGGAGTTTTATCCCGCCGAACCTTTTATCCAAGCTTAAAAATATAGCCCATTCCTCTCATCCTACAAGTCTCAGCCATCAATATATGGTAGACGGCCCTGTTACGGTCGCCGATGTATGGCTCGGTACAGGAAGCGGCTCCACAAAGTCCGCGTCGGACTGGAAGACTATTATGGTATTCGGCGAAGGCAAGGGTGGCAGCTCTACCTTGTGGAGCTCTTCATCTTCATGCGATTCAGGATTCAGTTCAACTTATGATTCATCAACATACAGTTATTATTGCGGTTATTATGCATTTGATTTCACAACTACGTCGAGCCCAACGTATAAGTGGCGGATAAATCCTACATCTTCCAATGCCGCCTATCTTGGCGAGCCGTGGAGCAAAATGGTAGTCGGAAGGGTAAAAATAAGCGGAAATGAAAAATGGGTAGGTTTTATAGGAGGAGGATACAATGATTCTAACTGCTCCGGCGGGGGAAGCTGCGATACGAGGGGAAAGGGATTTTATGCTATAGATTTGAACAATGGAGACGTTTTGTGGAGTTACACAAGGGCTAATACTACTACTATGACATACAGCATTCCGGCGACTCCAGCTATTGTAGATACGGATAACGACGGCTTTATCGATACCGCTTATGTCGGCGATCTGGAAGGCAATATATGGAGATTTAAATTCTGCACTAAATCGGCAATTACAGACGGGACATGCACCGGTACAGCCCATTGGAGCGGAGGGAAGTTATATAACGCGTCCGGAGGCGGCGAGGGATTGAGGCCTGTTTATAGCTCTGCAACTGTAACCAAAGACGCGAGCGGCAACTTATGGATCTATTGGGCATCAGGAAATAAATCCGAACCGACGGCTACAAGCACAAACGAAAAGGTTTTTGGGATAAAAGATAATGACCGCACTACGACGTACACTCTCAGCAATCTTGAGAATGTAACATCCGTTTCAAGCCAATGCAATAATGATGACTTAACCAAAGTCGGATGGTATATAAATTTTACAGGCAATGAAAAGGCATTGTCCGACATTACGGTCTTCGGCGGGGTTGTTTATTTCACTACATATACGTCCGACACCACGAACTCAAATCTGTGCGCACGGTCAGGAACGTCGAGATTATACGCGGTAAGCTATCAAAACTGCGCCGGCATGTTTTCTGAAGGCGCACGGAGCGTATCATTAGGAAGCGGAATAGCTTCTGCGCCGTTTATTTCTTTAAAACCCGGTACTGCTGTGCCGGCCGATCTTTATGTTACCACCAGCGGCGGATCCGGAACCGATGCTGTAACTACAAGAATAGACTTTAATCCGCCGTTCCTTTCCAACAGGACGAATATGCTGTTCTGGAAGGATAAAAGGGTTCAGTAGGATACGGCGTTGAATCGTTCATTCAAGAAAGAGCCGGTAGAGATAAGGATTCCGGAGCTTGAAAAAAAATTTAAACAGGCGGCTAAACAGCCTGTTAAGATAACGCAGAAACAGCAAAAGGAAGAGGAGAAAAAAACAGGCGGCAGAAAACTTCTTTTTGCTGTTTTGATATTTATTGCGGTGATTGCGGGTCTGATTTTTTTTAAGAAAGAATCAGGCAAGCAACATCAGGTTGAGAATCAAGTTGCAGGCCGTGAGATCGCGAAAGAGGACGTTGTTTCACGCGAGGATGAAACCAAACAAACCGTTAGAGCCGAACAGCCTCCCGATGAATTTTTCATAAAGAAAGTTATCTTCAGTCCGCCTCAGCCTTTAATTACCGATTCGATAAAGGCCGATGTGTCGGGCGATTATCAGGGGACAGGGCATGTGACATACGAATACACATGGCATATAAACGGCAAACCTGTTAAAGGCATAAAAGATAACACCTTACCGCCCGGCGAATTCAAGAAAAAAGATCGCATCAGCGTGATAGTAATTCCTTTTATTGACGGCGCTGAAAAAGACCCTTACAAAAGCATGTTTATCGTTATCCACAGCTCACCCCCGTCTCTTGAATTAAAAGAGATTTCGCAGAAGTTGAATCAAGCAATAGAGTTGCAGCTTATAAGCAGCGATCCGGATGGAGATAAGGTAACTTTTTCTCTTGAAACTCCGTTTTTGGAAGGGATGACCATAGAAAAAGAAACCGGGAAAATAATCTGGAACCAGAAAGACAAAAAAAAGGGAACTTATAAATTCAAGGCATCCGCGACGGACGGCGACGGGATTAAAACGTCAAAAAACTTTGAGTTCAAAATAGGGACTAAATAAACGGCAGGCGCGAATAAGTTCAATAGAGTTTTACCGGCAGTTTACCTTGAAAATCGATCTCTCCGTTCAGGCATTTTATCACAGCCGTTTGCGCCTGCTCCGAAGGCTCGTAGGCCGCGATGAGCATATCGGCTTTATTGAAATGCCTTAGAACATACGGGCTTCCGAAGGAAATGATAACGGATCTTTTCGAGTTTCGGATAAGCCCGTCGATGCGATTTTTTTCTTCATCGCTTATTCCGGAGCTTCCCTTCCACGCGGCAACGCTTGTGAATATCGCGACTATTAAAAGTTCGGAGTCAGGAGTTTGTGGCTCGGAGTTGAAATGATTTTTTAACGGCGATGATTTATAAGTCTCGCCGGCGCCCGCAAATACAATGTTCGCGTCTCTATCATTTGAAAGCGGCAATATGTCAGGTTTGCTCTTTACAAGCGTTATCGACATATCCGAGATCTGTTCCGAAATCAACGCGTGGGCCTTATAATTCAAATCAGGCTTTTTTATATTACTAATTTTTCCCTTTGCCTTCATTATGCGCTCTAATGCGCCGGCAATTTGATCTTCGCCGATCTCTTTTGACTCAATGGCCGATAATAGCTCCTTAACCGTCACATCCGCATCCACAGGATGCAGAAGTATATCAACTCCTGCATTTATGCATTCGGCAGGGACATTTCCGAAATCTTTCAGAGCGCTCATATTCAGGGCATCGGTAATGACAAGGCCGTTAAAGCCCAATTCTTTTCTTAGTAAATCCGTTATTATTTTTTTTGACAGGCTTGCCGGCTTTGAGTCCAACGCGGGAATTTGCAGGTGTCCGATCATGATGCTGCCGGCGCCCGCTTCTATTGCCCTGATGAAAGGCATGAGGTCTGTTTTCATTAGATCATCCCTGGACTTTGCGATGATCGGGAGGGCTATGTGCGAGTCGATTGCCGTATCTCCGTGTCCGGGGAAATGCTTGGGACAGCTTATTAAGCCGGAGGCTTCGACTATCTTTATGTAGTGCGAACCGAACCACGCTACTGTCCTGGGATTGTCCGAAAATGCCCTCGTGCATATTATGGGATTGTCCGGATTTTGATTTATATCCATTACAGGGATCAATGGCATGTTTATACCGATATCGATTGCCTCATATGTTACGGCCTGTATTACGATGTCGAGGAGCAATATATCTTCAGGCCTGTTTTTGTCTATAGCGGCTGCCGTAGCCATCTGGAACGGGAAGTATGTCGCGTTCCTGAACTGCTGTCCCGCTCCGCGCTCTATGTCCGAGGCGATAAATAGAGGGATTTCCGCGGCTGTCTGCAATCCGGCTATGAATTCCGTTATTTCGTTTTTTTCACCGCCGAAGATTATGAACCCGCCTATGCCTTTCTTAACGAGATCGAATATTTTATCGCGATACGAGGTTTCATGGATTTTATCTCCGTCGAGCCTGGGGATGATCAATTGATAGAGTTTTCTTTGTAATGCAGGCATAAAGGAGTTTATCAGATTAATAATGTTAGAAACAATAATTAATTCCACTCTCGCCGGGTCGAGGTAAACCGTGATTTTGCTTCAGAAATCGAGCCATATGCCTTGTTTTATGCCGTATCATAAATTTATCTTGGACAGATGTGAGTTAAAATAAACAATGAGGTATTACCTTTCAGATAGATTCATTTTAAAACTGCTTGAAACTCCAACTGTTTACGATATAAGGAACGACGAGCTTTATGATCTCGACGATGACGCGTTTGAATTTTTGAAAAAGTGCGCGGGTAATGAAGGATGCGGGGAAGAGGGCGCGGATAAGGAATTTATCGGGTATTGTCTTTCGGAAGGGATACTCGCAAAAGAGCCTGTTAATGTTAAAAGGCCGTTTATCATCAAATCGCCTGTTCCATCATTGCGGTATCTCGAACTCCAGATAACCGATAAATGCAATCTCAAATGCAGGCATTGTTATATAGGCAAACCCCTTAACAACGAACTTTCCGTAGGCGAAATAAAGGCGTTACTGAATGAGTTTGAAGAGATGCAGGGACTCCGCCTTCTTATAACCGGAGGCGAGCCTTTAATGCACAGCCGGTTTGAAGAGATCAATTCATTGCTGCCGGAATACAATTTCAGGAAAATACTATTTACAAACGGCTTGTTGTTGACCGACAACCTTCTCGAAAATTTACACGCGGATGAAATCCAATTCAGCGTTGACGGCATGGAACACGGACACGAGGCTGTTAGGGGGAAAGGGACATATGAAATTGTTATGCGAAAGGTCAGGGAAGCGATAGACAAAGGTATTGCGGTATCCATAGCCACAATGATCCACGGGGAGGATCTTGGAGAATTCGAGGAGATGGACGGCCTGTTCAGAAAGATCGGCATCAAAGACTGGACTGTCGATGCGCCCTGCGTATCCGGCAATTTGAGAGATAACCCTATTTTTCAGGTTGCGCCTGAGGTCGCGGGGAAATATCTGAATTACGGCTTCGGGGACGGCCTGCACGGCGGAGGCGAGGGGTTCGCGTGCGGACTGCATCTTATGTCCGTGCTCGCAAACGGCTACGCGGCCAAATGCGCTTTTTATTCCCGAACGCCGGCAGGAAATATAGAAGAGGGATTAAGTGCGTTATGGGGAAAAATAAGGCCGATAAGGCTTAACGAACTGGAATGTTTCAGTTCATCGTGTCAATTCATAGACGCATGCAGGGGCGGGTGCAGGTTCAGGGCGGAAGGCATTTATGGAAAAGACTTTTACAGATGTCATGCCTATGATATAATTAAATAAAGAAACGGCAATGAAGTCCGTTTAACTCCAAGAAAGGGAGGTGTTTGACATGGTAATAAAGAAGGTCTCCAAGAAGGGTGCAACAACCTGCAAATGCAAAGGCTCCTGTTAATCGAGGGGGTAATGGGGGGGGGCGGCAGGTATGCCGAAAAGCCTTTAATAGCGATACCATAGAGCCGACCCCTCCCGCCGTTTAAGGGCAACTTCGGCATCAGACATCCATTCATAAGAAAAACAGGCATACGATAATCTCATAGCATTATTAAATGCTTTGAGGTATATCTGCCGGCCACAGATTACAATTGTTTACTTTATATTTATAAACCCTTTGTGCCATAATTAAAAATGTCTTTTAAAAATTTAATCGTCATAATTTGCGTATTTACCTTTACGGTTTCGTGTTCGGCTGCATCGAAGGAGCCTGATGAGATAATCGACGTCGTATCTCCGGTAAAAGCCGATAACCTTCAATATTCCGATAAGGCATATTTCGAATATCTGCTCGGATACGAATCCGAGATAACCGGCAAATGGGAAAACGCCTTAAGGCATTATTCCAATGCCCTTGCCTTTGATCCCGCGTCGGCGCATATCAAGACCCAGATAAGCTACATGCAGGTCAGGCTCGGAAAGATTCAGGAAGCGTTGAAAACACTGGAAGGCGTCGTTGTTGCTCATCCCGATCATGTGCCCGCCCTCATGCTGTTAGGCGAGATATACAACTCGCAGAAGAGACCGGACGATGCGATAAGGATATACGAGAATGTCCTGAAATTGGCTCCGGAAAAGAACGAAGCGGTAATATTCTTAGGTGTCCTGCATGCCGCGAAAGGGGATTTCCAAAAGGCGATAGATACATTCGAAGGCATCTTAAAAAAGGATCCTGAAAATGTGATGGCGATGTATTACATAGGCTCCATCAAAATGGAAGAAAAGGATTATGAAAAGGCCGAGGAAAGGTTTAAAAAAATTATAGAGGTCCATCCCTCTTTCGATGCGGCTTATGCAAATCTCGGGCTTATAAGCGAAACGAGGGGCGACCTGAAGGCTGCGGAAGAGTATTATAAAAAGGTTCTTATCATTAATCCTCACAATCTCTTTGTGAGGGAAAGGCTTACGCAGTTATACCTTACCGAAAAGTCTTTTGAAAAGGCCATCAAGGAACTCGAAGGGATTTCAAAGAAGATGCCTAAGAATATAGACATTCACCAGAGGCTCGGGCTTTTATACCTTCAGGAGAAGAAGTACGATAAGGCGGTTTCCGAGTTCAGGATGGTTCTTGAGGCGCGGCCCGACGATATCGCGTCGAGATATTATCTTTCCCTCGCGCTCGCGGAGGCAAAGCGCTACGACGAGGCTTTGGGAGAATTGAAAAAAATAATATCGGCCGATCCTAAGAATATTAATGCCTTTTTGAACCTTGCCTTGATCTACGCGAGGCAGAACCGGTACGCGGATGCCGTCAAGATATACGAGGAGATACTGAGTTTCGAAAAAGGGAAGGCCGAGATATACGTTTACCTTGGGAACGCGCATATACAGATGAAACAATACGGGAAGGCGGAGACGGTATTAAAGGAAGGACTGAAGCTCTTCAGCGACAGCGACGAGTTGAATTTTACCGTTGCCGTTGTGTACGAGAAGACCGGAAGGCCCGACGATATGTTTTCTCACCTGAAGCGGACCGTTGAAATTAACCCCAACCATGCCGACGGACTGAATTATTTGGGGTACAGTTACGCCGATAGGGGGATAAACCTGCAGGAGGCGTTAGGGCTCATTAAAAAGGCGCTTGAATTAAAGCCCGACAGCGGATACATAATCGACAGCCTCGGGTGGGTATATTTCAAGCTCGGCAAAATTGAAGACGCGTTAACGACACTTAAAAGGGCGCTCGAATTCGTTAAGGACGATCCCGTTCTCCATGAACATATCGGGGATGTATACGAGTCCCTCGGAAAATACGATGACGCGGTTAAGGCATGGACGGATGCCCTGAAGTTTCAAGAAAAGGAAGACGGGTTAAAGAGCAGGGTCGAGAAGAAGATTCAAAATTTAAAATTAAAAATTCAAAATTAATTCCTTCATGACATCACCCATTACTCATCGTTCGCAGCTTGTTTTAAAGGCTCCCGCCAAGATAAACTGGTCTCTCTACATTCTGAATAAAAGGGACGACGGTTACCATAATATAGTTTCACTGATGCACTGCATAGGGCTTTACGACACGTTGACATTCGAGCCTTCGGATAATATCGAATTTTCTTCCGATATGGATATACCCCATAATCAGAACCTCGTTTACAAGGCCGCCGTGAAACTCCAATCGTATGCCGCAATAAAAACGGGGGCAGGGATTACCCTGAAAAAGGAAATCCCGTCGGGCGCCGGCCTCGGCGGAGGAAGCAGCGATGCCGCGTATACGCTTATGGGATTGAATAAACTATGGGGACTCGGGCTCGATGCCGGAGAACTGAAACATATCGGCAGCGGTCTCGGGGCCGATGTGCCTTTCTTTTTTGATTGTCCTATTGCGATTGCAGAAGGGAAGGGAGAGATATTAACGCCTTTAAATATATCCGTTCCTTATACGCTGCTTGTGGTAAAGCCTTCAATATCCGTATCGACGGCATGGGCATATGAGCAGATAGGGGCAAGGGGCAGGAGGCAGGGGATAGAAACAACAGAAACGGGAAATGACGAACAATCGGCTTCGGAATTGACAAAAACAGGGAATAAGATTAATAATATCAAGTTAATTTATGACGCCCTTAAGGGAGGAGACACGTCTTTTCTTAGGGCAAAAGTCCATAACGACTTTGAAGATGTAGTAAGGCAGAAATATCCCGTTATCGGCTCGGTTAAGGAAGAACTGCTGAATGCGGGGGCGTTGCTGTCGATCATGAGCGGAAGCGGGTCGGCGGTCTTCGGTCTTTTTGAAGACAGGGATACGGCCATTAGCGTATCGAGCCGTTTCCCTTCGCACTGGAACAGGGTGATAGAGACTTTGGTATAGCCGGATTGGGGCGTCGGCAAGCGGTAAGCCAGCAGATTTTGGATCTGCCATTCCCAGGTTCGAATCCTGGCGCCCCAGTGTGTAATTGATAGATATTACGGAGGTAAAAATGCCTGACGGTATTAAACTTCTTACGGGTAACGCAAACAGGCCGCTCGCTGCGAAGGTCAGCCGGCATATCGGCATACCTTTGACCGATACGACCGTGACGAGATTCAGCGACGGCGAAATAATGGTACAGATCAATGAAAACATAAGAGGCGCGGATGTCTTTGTCATTCAGCCTACATGCACCCCGGTAAATCAAAACATTATGGAATTGCTTCTTATAATAGACGCCCTCAAACGGGCTTCCGCGCAAAGGATAACGGCAGTAATCCCCTACTATGGCTATGCGCGACAGGACAGGAAGGTGCAGCCGAGGGTTCCCATATCTTCGAAACTTATTGCCGACCTGCTTACCGCCGCGGGCACAAACAGGGTTCTCACCATAGACCTGCACGCCGCGCAGATACAGGGTTTTTTCAATATACCGGTGGATCACCTGTACGCGGCGCCCGTCTTATTGGACTACATAAAGAGATCTAAATTTAAAGACCTCGTTATAGTATCGCCCGATGCGGGCGGCGTGGAAAGGGCGCGCGCCTTTGCGAAAAGGGTGGACGCCTCCCTTGCCATTGTCGATAAACGGCGCGAGGCCGCGAATATTTCAAAGGTAATGCACGTGATAGGAGACGTCAAGGGGAAAGACGTTATTATCCTTGATGATATGATGGACACCGCGGGGACGACTACCCAGGCGGCGCTGGCTCTTAAGGACAACGGAGCGGAGAGGGTATTCGCCGCATGCAGCCATGCCGTATTGTCGGGACCTGCCATCGAAAGGATAAACAATTCGGTGCTTGAGGAGGTCATAGTTACGGATACGATCCCCATGGACGATAAAATGAGCGTTTGCGGCAAGCTCAAAGTGCAGAGCGTAGCGCCTCTTCTGTCGGAGGCCATTAAGAGGATTAACGAAGAGACTTCGGTAAGTTCATTGTTCGTATAATAGAAGAGGAGGAAATATGGAAAGAACAACACTTAGTGTGGAGAAAAGAGAAAAATACGGTAAAGGCGGGGCACGGTCTTTGAGGAGGAGCGGAATCATTCCTGCAATTCTTTATAAAGGCGGTAATTCCATGCCGGTGCAGCTTTCGGGTAAAGAGCTTTCACGGTTTATCAGCAAGAGCGCCGGAGAGCAGGTGATCGTGAACCTTCAGTTCCCGGAGGATACGAAGCAGGCCATAGTAAAGGATTATCAGAAAGACCCGGCGATAGGCGATCTGCTCCATGTGGATTTTCAGGAAATTTCCGCTACCGAGATGCTGAAGGTAATGGTTCATGTGGTAATAAAGGGCGAGGCGCTCGGCGTAAAGCGGGATAAGGGCTTGCTCCAGCACGGACTGAGAGAAATAGAGATAGAGTGCCTTCCGGACAAGATCCCGGGCCACATAGACGTGGATGTAACAAATCTCATAATAGGACAATCCATTCATGTCAGCGATCTGAAACTGGGAGAGGGCATCCGTATCCTTACGGACACTCACGATGTTCTTGCATCGGTAATCGGCATCAAGGAAGAAGTTGTCGCGCCGGTCGAAGCCGTCGCTGAAGTTGCGGAGCCTGAAGTAATAAAGAAGGGCAAAAAGCCGGAAGAGGAAGCGAAGTAATTGTGGATTATTGCCGGTTTGGGGAATCCGGGAAGTAAATATTCCGGAAACCGCCATAATGTCGGATTTAAGGTTATAGACAGGATAGCGGAAGAATACGATATTACGCTGGAAGAAAAAGATATTTATGTAATCGGTAAAGGGGTTTTAGAAGGAATCGACGTAATCCTTCTAAAGCCCCTTACATTTATGAACAGAAGCGGGCTTGCAGTAAAAAAGATCCTCAGGAAGAAAAATTTTTCTCCGGATAAACTTATAGTCGTTCAGGACGACCTCGATCTGGCTGCCGGAATAATAAAGATCAGAAAAAACGGATCTTCCGGCGGACACAGGGGGATCGAATCCGTAATTCAGGAGACAGGAACAAAGGATTTTATCAGGGTTAAAGTGGGAATAGGCCGGGATAATGACATTCCGGTAGAAAAATATGTGCTTATGAATTTCAGGCCGTCCGAAAAAGTACAGGCGAAAGATGGTATAATAAAAGCGGCCGGCGCAGTAGTATCCATAGCGGCGGAGGGTATCGATAAAGCGATGAACAGATATAACCGATCCGCAAAGGCCGATAAAAGCGAAATATAATGAATATCCTCTTTAAAGATATATCCGAACTGGAAATAAAAGCGGATGCTCTGATCCTCCCTTTATTCGAAGGTGCGGACAATATTTATTCCGACATAAACAAGGCAACCGGCGGCCTGATAAACGATGTCATCAAGTCCAAAGAATTCGGCGGAAAACTGAATCAAACAACCCTTCTCCACGTTAGAGGCATAAACATCGGCAGGATTTTATTGATAGGGATAGGGAAACAATCCGACATAACGCCCGACAGGATAAGGCGGGCGGGCGGCAAGGCGTTCTCTTATTTGAGAGGAACCGGAAGCAAAAACATAGCCCTGTCCGGCAGATTATTCGCCAAGCTCTCCAAGAGTTTCGCGGCATCGCAAAGACCCGCGTTTTATTTTATCGAAGGGGGCCTCTTAAGTCTCTACAGGTTCGAGAAATACAAGAAATCCGAAAATGACAAAGAGATAAAAACGGCAATCGTGCTCGGCGCGGATAAGGGCATATCCGTCAAATGGCTTAAGACAACGTCATCTGCGGTTAATTTTGCGAAAGACCTTATAAACAGCCCTTCCAACGATATGACTCCCGCCGTTTTAGGCAGGATCGCAAAATCCCTTTCCGGCAAAAAGATAAAGGTCAAAGTGCTCGAAAAAAAGGATATGGAAAAAGAGGGCATGGAGGCGTATCTCTCCGTATCCAAAGGCTCTGCCGAACCTCCGAAGTTCATTATCCTTGAGTACAAAGGCGGCAAAGGCGCGCCGTTGGCATTGGTAGGCAAATCCATAACCTTCGACAGCGGCGGCATATCGCTTAAACCCGCCGACGGAATGGAAAAGATGAAATACGATATGTCCGGCGGGGCGGCAGTGCTTGCCGTAATCAAAGCTGCTTCGGAATTGAATCTGCCGGTGAATATCGTCGGACTTCTTCCGGCTACCGAAAACCTTCCGGGCGGCAGCGCGTCTAAGCCCGGCGACATAGTCAAAAGCATTACAGGCAAGACCATAGAGATAATAAATACAGACGCGGAAGGACGCCTTGTCCTTGCGGATGCCATCGGATATGCAATAAAATATTATAAACCGGAGGCGGTGATCGATATCGCTACACTGACCGGCGCGTGCTCCATAGCACTCGGCAGCGAAGCCGCAGCCATGATGGGGAATAACGAAGGACTTATGGAAAAACTGGAGAAGGCGGCGGAAGAGACATACGAAAGGGTTTGGCCGATGCCGCTTTATGAGGAGTATAAGGAATACATAAAGAGCGACGTAGCGGACATAAAGAACAGCGGCGGCAGGAACGGCTCTCTCGTTACGGCGGGTTATTTCCTGAAGGAGTTTGCCGGCGACACTCCGTGGGTGCATCTCGACATAGCAGGCACAGCGTGGAGCGATAAGGATAATCCCTATACGCCTAAAGGCGCTACTGCGATGGGAGTCAGACTGGTGCTTAATTTTTTGAAGGAGAATAATAGATGATATTTTTGCTCGCATTCCTCGGATTTTTACTCATTCCGTCTTTTGCGTTTGCGTGGGGGCCGATGACTCACATGTATTTAGGGAGCGAAATGTATTCGTATGCGCCTTTAATCCCGGCGGGCATCATGGCCTTATTGAAAAAATACCGTCAGGATTTTCTTTACGGAAACCTGATGGCCGATATGATACTCGGAAAGAAATACCTTCCCGACGATAAAAGCTCTCACAGTTGGGATGTCGGGCTTAAGCTTCTGGAGCAGGCTAAGAAAGGGCAGGAAAAGGCGTTTGTTTACGGCTATCTGAGCCACCTTGCGGCGGACACCGTAGCTCACGAATATCTCACGGAAGACAAGTGGGATATGGGACACGCATGGGTAGAGATGAAGGCCGACAGCCTTATCAATAAAGCTTACTGGCTTGAATATGTGACGATAAACAGGGCAGTCAAGAGAAGAAACGACAGGTTCCTCCAAGAGTCCCTCGACAGATTTATTTTTTCATTTAACACCAATAAGAGAATATACAAAAGCATGGTTTTTCTGTCCGTACTGAACAAAAAGAGAAAAAGGGGAGTGGATAAGAAATATATCCGGACGCTCCATGACGAATCCATAACGGGCATGCTCGATCTGCTTCGAAACGGCAAAGACGCCTCTGTCCTTACCAAAAGCCCGCTATAATCATGTTCGATAAAACGTACCTTTTACCGGCCGATGCGCTTCAACGCCTTTTATCCTCGATACCGGACACGCTCATAACGACCGAAAGATTAAAGATAGAGGAATGCTATAACCGCATTATATCGGTTGATGTCGTCGCCCCAGAAGACCTTCCGGCGTTTTCCCGCTCCACAGTTGACGGTTACGCGCTCAACGCCAGAGATACATTCGGCGCAAAGGATACCTCTCCTGCCTATATAACCGTAAGGAACGAGATAATGATGGGGACATCCCCCGATTTCGAAATAAAAACAGGAGAGGCCGCGAAGATACCGACCGGTGGAATGATGCCTAAAGGCGCGGATGCCGTTTTGATGCTCGAACACGCTCAGGCGGTTTCCGACGACATGATAGAGGCTATGCGCTCTGTTGCTCCGGGCGAAAATGTCATTCAAAAGGGCGAAGACATACAAAAAGGTGCAACGGTGCTTGCAAGCGGCCGCAGGTTAAGGCCTCAGGATATAGGCGCGCTTGCCGGTATCGGAATAACCGGAATAGAGGTATTCAAAAAGCCCGTAGTGTCGATAATCTCCACAGGAGACGAGATAGTACCGGCGAGCAGCCTTTTAAAGTTAGGACAGGTAAGGGATATTAATTCATTTACATTGGCCGGGCTCATAAGCGATAACGGAGGAGTTCCGGTTAAAAAGGGAATATTCAAGGACGATTACGGGACAATAAAAAAGGCCATCGAGGATTCGGTTAAAGATTCCGATATGGTTTTGATAAGTGGGGGAACATCCGCCGGCACAAAAGATATGACAGCCGATATTATAAACGACATCGCTATGTCGCAAGGCGGCGCGGGAGTGGTCTTTCACGGCTTATCCCTGAAGCCCGGCAAACCGATGATAGGCGGCGTTGTGAATAACAAGCCGATTCTGGGGCTTCCGGGACATCCCGCAGCCGTGGTCGTATGCTTCAACCTCTTCATAAAACCGGCGCTCGAAAGGCTCGGCGGTTTTATTTCGAATAAAATTTTCATTAAGACCGTTGCCGCTAAGATGGCTAAAAACATCGCATCCGCGGCAGGAAGGGAAGACCACATAAGGGTCTATCTCGAAGAAAAAGACGGAGAGTTCTCAGCAGTTCCCGTACTCGGAAAATCCGGGTTGATAACCACGCTCGTCAAGGCCGACGGCATAGTCGTTATCCCGCAGAATAAACTCGGTCTCGACGCCGGGGAAGATGTAACTGTAAGGTTGTTTTAAGCCGTAAATTCGATCAAGCCTAAAAAAAATTCTTGACATTAGAATTACGCCGGGTGTATATTAGTATATGCTTATAAGCTTAATAGAGGGCAGGTTGTGAAGGAATCGGCGGACTTATTTAAAATCCTTTCGGTAGACAAAAGAATAGAGATCGTCGAACTGCTGAAGAAAGAGCCTATGAGCGTTAACGCTTTAGCCGACGCGTTGGGGATAACGCAATCGGCAGTGTCCCAACACTTGCGGGTGCTGAAAGGAGCCGGGCTTGTGAAAGACGAAAGGCAAGGATACTGGATTTATTATTCCTTGAATAAAGACGCGCTTGAAAAATGCCGGCAGAGACTCAATCGTATTTGTACTTGCGGTTGTTTAGGCGGACAGGCAGGTATTATAAGAATAGACAAGAAAGCTTCAAGAACAAAATAAAGAGATATTTTTTTGATCATTTATATTAGTTATTAAGCATTAACTTAATAGTAAAGGAGGTGATAATAATGGCAAAGGACAGCAAAGAGACCAAAGAACAGCCTGAAGAAAAAAAGCCCGAAGTTAAGAGCGACTCAAAGTGTTCCTGCGGCTGCGGTTGCGTTCCGCCCATGAAAACGAAGCAGTAAATCGCTTGCGGGGGCGGGTTGAAAAATCAATCCGCCCTCACTTTTGAAAAAAATCATACGGAGGACAAAATGAGGGAGATAATGTTAGCGGGTTCTTATTGGCTGCATTCGATAGCAACGGTCGTATGGATTGGGGGAATTGCTTTTATCCTTCTTATCGTGATACCGTCGGCAAAGCAGGTTTTAGGCGTAGAGGCCGGCAAACTGATGGGTGATATTTCAAAGAGATTTACTCCCATAGCGAACTACAGCATAATTGTTTTGTTCATTACAGGGGCCGTATTAGCCGCTCTTAACAAGCAGTTTTCAGGGATTGGAAATTTTAGTAACGGGTGGTCTTCTGGCTTAATCGTAAAGCATGTTTTGGTATTAGGAATGGCGGCTGTCCATTTTTATAGAGGCTTGATATTAGCTCCCAAGATTGCAAAAACAGAACCTGCCGCTGAAAAAGCATCCTTACAGAAATTGTCCCTGAATTTGGTCAAGGTGAACTTTTGTCTGGGATTGATGGTGTTACTATTCAGCGGAATAATATCTATTCTATAGGGAAAATAGGGACAGCGAGGAACGGCGCTGTTCCTAATAAAAAAACGAACTTATTCATCGAGCACCTGTCTGATTTTTTTCAGCAGGACGTCGGACGGGATCGGTTTTGAAAGAAATTCGTATTCCTTTTCATCGATGCCTTTCCCGCGCACGATATCACCTTCATGCCCGCTCATAAATATCACCTTGATGTCCGGGCTTATCTTTTTTATCTCTTCGTATGCCTCCTTGCCCCCTTTGTTCGGCATCATGGCGTCGAACAGCAAGAGACGGATACGGTCCCTGTTTTCATGAAACTTCCTGACCGCGTCATTCCCGTCCTCAGCCGTGATAACCGTATAGCCGAACCAATCAAAGGTTCTGATTAAAGACTTTCTCATTCCTTCATCGTCTTCGGCTATCAATATGGTCTCAGTCCCTCCGGTTGCGCCGGCGGATGAGGTCGCGACTGCAGACGCCTCTGCCTCAACCCTGTTTTTCACTATCGGCAGATATATGGAAAATGTACTCCCTTCACCCGGTCTACTGTCGATGATAATAAATCCATTATGCTGTTTTACGATGCCGTAAACCACGGCGAGGCCGAGCCCGGTACCTTTGCCGGCTTCCTTAGTAGTGAAGAAGGGCTCGAATATCCTCTCTTTCGTTTTTTCGTCAATGCCTATTCCTGTGTCGGTCATCTTCACGAGCGCATATTTGCCCGGTTCGCCATAGTTATGAAACCTGATGAATTCGTCATTTATAATTATCTCTTCCGTAGATAAGACCAGCTCCCCTCCATCGGGCATGGCGTCCCTTGCGTTTGCAGCCAGATTAATCAGCACTTGATCTATCTGGCTCGGGTCGGCGAGCACTTTTAATGCTCCTTGCGACAATACGAAGGTAAGCTTAATGTCTTCACGGATAAGGCGCCTAAGGAGTTTTTCAATATTTTGTATGAGTTCGTTCAAATCGGTCAGTTTTAGGTCCAGCACCTGTTTCCTGCTGAAAGCGAGTATCTGCTGGGTCAGCGAAGCCCCTCTATGAGCTGCGGCGAGTACTTCATTGATGTTGGACATCATAGGACTGTCCTTAGGAAGGTTCAGTCGTATAAGCCCGCCGAAACCCATGATCGCAGTAAGAATATTGTTAAAATCATGGGCAATTCCTCCGGCAAGTTGGCCTATTCCTTCCAATTTATGGGACCGGCTAAGTTGTTCTTCAAGCCTTGCCCTCTCCTCCTCCGCCCTCTTGCGCCCGGTAGTGTCCCTCGCATCGGTGTGCATGTACTTTTTATTTTTGACGACGATGACCCGGTTGTTGAATTCGGTATCAATTTTAGTGCCGTCTTTATGCCGGATTTTGGCTTCTCCGATTGTCTCTTCTCCCCGTAAGATACTTTTGTGATACTGCATGTAAGCGTCAAGATCGACATCATCATAAAGGTCTTGTATGCGCATCGACAGGAGTTCGTCTCTGGAATAGCCGGTCAGCCTGCATGCGGCATCGTTTACATCGATAAAGCGGTAGTGCCTATCGTTGATAAAAATGGCGTCGCGCGAGCCCTGAAACACGGCATCATGCCATTGCAGGGCTTCTTGGAGTCGTTTTTCGCAGTTTGTTGTTTTTTCTTTTTTCATAAATCAGCTAAAGCAAACATACCATACTTTGATAAAGCGGTCAAGAAATACCGGATTGAAGAAATGCATTGCATGCTATATACTTTAAGGAGTTTTTATTACGGCGTGGGGGTGTATGAGCAAGATACTGATTGTCGATGACGAAGAGATCGTGCGGTTTGCCTTATCGGAAAAGCTGGAGGAAAACGGTTTCTCTGTGCTTAAGGCCTTTGACGGCAGAAATGCCGTGGATGTTTTCGGGCGTGAGGCTGTTGACGCCGTTTTGTTGGACCTCAGAATGCCCGGCATGAACGGTATCGAGACGATGCACGAGCTTAAAAGGCTCGATCCGGACGTGCCCATTATTATCGTTACGGCGTACGGCGATATACCGACGGCAGTGCAGGCCATTAAACTGGGGGCATATGACTTTATAGAAAAACCTCCCCCGATAAGCAAGCTTATAGTCACGCTCCAGAGGGCCACGGAAAAACTTGAACTTGAAAGGAAGGTAAAGAGGCTCGATACGACCTTCGAGACATCGCTCGAACTGTTGATGGGAAGAAGCAAGGTCATGAAGCGGGTGATAGAACAGATAAAGCAGGTGTCGTGGAGCGACATGTCGGTTATGCTGCAAGGCGAGACCGGAACCGGAAAATCGTTTATTGCCAACACCATACATAACCTCAGCAAAAGGGCCGGAAAGGAATTCGTGAGAGTGGATATAGGCGTAATACCCGAGTCCCTTGTAGAAAGCGAGCTTTTCGGGCATGAAAAGGGAGCATTTACCGGAGCCGATAGGAAGAAGAAGGGTTATTTCGAGTTTGCTCATGGAGGCACCATATTTATAGACGAATTGCAGAACATGTCCCCTATTGTGCAGACCAAATTGCTGAGCGTTGTGGAAGAAAAAAAGGCGTACCCGCTCGGCAGCGTAAAACCTTTAGACATAGACGCCCGCATAATAACCGCCACTAATAAGGATATGAAGGAAAGCGTCGCGGAAAATAAATTCAGGGAAGACCTTTTTTTCAGGCTCGGTGAATTTATAATTACCCTTCCTCCGCTTCGGGAAAGGTCGGACGACATCCCGTTTCTTTCCCGTAAATTCATGATCGAGGCGGAAACGGAAATGAATAAACAGATAAAGGAGATGGACGACAATGCGCTCGATTACCTGACGCGGTATAACTGGCCGGGCAATATAAGGGAATTGAGAAACGTCATAAGAAGGGCAGTCCTTCTTACCGAGGACGGCGTCATAAGAAATACTCACATCGAACTCCTGATAGAAGAAAGCGATGAGAAAAAAGAGACCCTAAGCGTATCTTCATTATTCCCGTTAAAAGCGGCAGTAACCGATACGGAAAAAAGGGCATTGAGACACGCGCTTCGCGTAACGAACGGCAATAAGAAAAAGGCGGCATCTTTGCTTAATATAGACTACAAAACGCTTCTTTCCAAAATAAAAGAGTATGGAATTTTTCCTGTGGAATAATTCCATACGGTATGGAATTATTCCATAAACCCCTTCTAAGACAGCCATCAAAAAGCAGTTAAATCAAATTGTTATCGTTTAATATTCTGCCGGCATTCCGTTTGCATTATCAATATGCGTTATGCGAAACGGATTTATTTTAATTATTGTAATTGCTTTTTCTTTTCTGTCGTTCGGATTCGTATCGGCGCCCGACAAAAAAGCAAAGAACAGTTACAACATGGTCGCGATGACTGTGGAAGACGCGAAATATAAGTTGATTAGAGAGGCGGACAGGAAAGGATTCTCTGCGGGTAAAAAGGCCGAGATAGTCAGGGCGTTTGAAAAACTTTCCATTTATATGCCGGTGAAAGAGGCTTATAAAATGGTTTTGATAAGATTCAACCTGACCGATATGGAAAAGTTAAGGAAAGAAGGAAGCTACGACTATGAGGATACGATGAGATTGTCATCTCAATAATAGAACTAAGGCTGTGTGTTTGCCGAATGGAGGGTGATTATTAATGAACTTGAAGGTTGTAGTGGTCGACAATGATAAAAGCAATCTGCTTCTCATAGAAGAGATGGCGGCGTCATCCGGTCTTGAAGTTAAAGGCTTTTTATATCCGGAGATTGCTCTTGATTACATTAGAAGCAACGATGTCGATATGGTTCTTACGGATTTCAGGATGCCCAAAATGGATGGTTTGACGTTAGCAAAGGAAATAAGAAAAACGCACGCCGGAATGCCGGTTATTATGATAACGGCGGAATGGGACGATCCGTCCTTGAATAGAACTGCGGTCGAGAGCGGCGTGGACGGCATCTTAAGCAAGCCTATAAGTTATGAAGAATTCAAGGTTAAAATCATGGAAGCAATACAAGATACGCAAAACAGAGCTGTTTGAGCTTTCATTATCACAATACATGGAGGACGGCATGAAAAAAAGCAGGTATGACATTGAAGCAAGCGGTCTTTTCCCCTTAAAAAAGGCTGTAATGGGCGTCGAGAAAGACGCCATAAAGCAGGCGTTGGAGATTGCCGGATGGAATAAATCTGCGGCGGCATCCATTCTGCATATCGATTATAAGACGCTGCTTACAAAGATAAGGACATACGGGATTTCTCAATAAATGCGTTATGTCGAAGCCGAAGATTATGTTTGACAGCAATGAGAAAAGGGGGTATTATATGAATTGTTTTTATGGTTCAGTAAGTTATGACATCCTGCGGAACGGGAGGCGTCCATGCTGGGAAATATAAAAATATTGATAGTAGACGACGCTCCTCCGATGAGGGCATTTATTAAAGCCGGCATCCTTTCGTCGATCTCCAAAGATATTTTCATAGACGAGGCGGTCAGCGGCGAAGCAGCTCAGAGCAAGCTTCAATTGCATAACTACGACCTTATACTGTGCGATTGGAATATGCCCGGCATGAAGGGCAGCGATCTTCTGCGGTGGATGAAGGAGCAGGAAGATCTGAAGGATACGCCGTTTATCATGGTGACGGCCCACAATGAAAAGGATATCATCATGGACGCCGTGAATCTGGGGATAACGGACTTTATCGTGAAACCTATAACGGTCGATATGCTGGCCAAAAAGACGGCATCCGCGCTTAGGGATATAATCCTTAAAAAAAGGCAGAACAACAATGGGGAGGAATAGCGCCGGTGGACATCGACAAGAAAAAAAGCGATCTCATATTGAATGAAATAGAGAAGCGCAGGCTCAGGGAAAAAACGGTCGATGTCGAAGAAGAAAAGGTAAAGCTGGTTATTTTTTTACTGCTCGACGAGTATTATGCTTTTTACGGCGTTGCCGTCAAAGAGATACTGCCGTCTGCGAACATATTCTATGTGCCGGGATCTCCGGATTTTATCACCGGTGTGATCAATGTAAGGGGAGACATAGAGTCCGTAATCAATATCAACAAACTTCTTGGTCTGCCCGATTCAAGGATTACGCAAAAAAGCCGCATTGCAGTAGCGGTCAACGGGAATATGCGCTCCGGCATACTGCTTGATGCGATAGAGGATGTAATCGACGCGCCTCTTAGTTCCATAAAACCTCCCCTCTCCACGCTTGAAGGTTCAAAAAAGGATTTCATCACCGGCGAATTATTCTATAACAACAGAAATATAACGGTTCTCGACGTAGAAAAAATCTTTGGAAGAATCATGGCATGAATATAAACGGAGAGGTGGAATTGCTTACCTTTAATATAGGGGGAGTTAAGATGGGCGTGGATACGGCTCAGATTGCCGCAATGCTGGAAACCGGGCAGGCGGAAGAAAGAGGCGTCAGCGTCAGCGGTCTTTTTGAAAAGATGCCGTTTCGCGGCCGTGAAATTACCTGCAGCGCCCCCCATGTAATAGTGATAAAAGATGAAGGGGATCCTTACGGCATTCTCATAGACCGGCCCGACGATATTCTCCGGGTATCCATAGATGATATACGTCACCTTCCGCCGATATTCGCGGCATGCGGATGTTCAAAGGCGATATGGGGCGCGGTTTTAAAAGGAGAAGACGTAATTCTGCTTGTGGATTTTTACAGGCCGGCGGAAAATTAAGGCGAACAGATAGAAAACATAAATAGATTTGGAGGTGGCTAATGAAGTTTTCCGCAGGTGCAATTTTAAATTTAAGAGGGTCGTTGAAGAATCAGGTTTTCATTCTGGCCGTCGTGCCGATGATTATAGTCTTCCTCGTTTCGGCGTTTCTTTATGCCCCTACAATCAACTTTATTTTGATTTCTCTGGTTGTAATGCTCGCCTGTATCGGCGGGATAAGATATGTCATAGATAAACTTATAAGTAAACCTGCAGCGAATGTTCTTTACGCCCTTAAAAATTTCAATAACGATCTGACGCTTAGGATACCGGTGGCCTCCGAAAATGAGATTGGAGAGGTGGCCAAATGGTTCAACAGCCACACCGGAGAACTTCACGATATCATCAAAAATATTCTGGACACAATTAAGCATATAAACGCCTATGTAGCCGAAATATCTGCGGCTATAGGAGAACAGGCGACCGTTTCATCTCAGCAGTCCGCCGCCGTTTCCGAGATCACCGCTACAATGGAGGAGCTTTCAGCTTCATCCTCGCAAATAGCGGAGCATTCGAAATCCGTGGTCGATATTGCGACGCAGACATGGGAAAACACCAAAAAAGGGGCGAGGGGAGTGGAGTCTGTTTTAATGAAGATGAGCGAAATAAACAACGACAATCAGAACAATATTTCCGAAATTGTCGCATTGGGTAAGAAGTCCAAGGAAATAAGCAAGGTAATGGAGATAATAAATACTATTGCCGACCAGACCAAGCTTATCGCTTTTAACGCCGCCCTCGAAGCCTCAAGCGCCGGAGAGGCGGGCAAGAGATTCGGCGTCGTCGCGGTGGAGATAAGAAGATTGGCGGACAGCGTAATGGAATCTACCGGAGAAATAGAGGGTAAGATCAATGAAATACAGGAAGCCATAAACCGCCTTGTAATAGCGTCCGAGAAAGGGTCGAAAGGAATTCAGGAGGGCATAGAATATTCGAGCGACACTGCAGCTATCCTCAGCGATATCGTCGACGCGGCACAGAGCACTACCGACGCCGCGAAACAGATTTCCCTTTCTACGCAGCAGCAGAAGACAGCGAGCCATCAGGTGGTAACGGCGTTGAGGGAAATAGTCGCCGGGGCGGGCCAGACCACAAATTCGATGGGTCAGCTTAATGCAATAGCCCAAAACCTGTCGCACTTGTCCGATAGTTTAAAGGGCGTGGTGGAACAGTTTAAGTTATCGAAAGGGTAACCGGAGAGACGCCGATCCCGGACAAGCAGGGAGTTTTTAGAAGTAAAAAGGGAGGAAACAATGGCAAGACTGTGTTTTATTTTTCTGGCGGCCGGTTTTTTTATAACCACCGGCCTTTATGCAGCCGATGTAGCGGCTCCACCCGTGATTAAGCTCGGCATGGTAAACGCACAGAAGGGCCCGGCAGAGGGGCTCGGCAAGGGGATGTTCATGGGGGCCGATGCCGTTTTTAAAGAGGTCAACGAAAAAGGCGGCATCAACGGCAGAAAGATCAATCTGATAGTGGAAGACGACGGTTATGAGCCGGACAAGGCCATCGATTCCACTCTAAAGATGATAGAGGAACATAAGGTATTCGCCCTTTTCGGCTATGTGGGAACCCCTACGGCCAATGCGGTAATTCCAATTGTAAAAGAGATGAAGGTTCCGCTCGTAGGGCTTTTTACAGGCGCTATGACTCTCAGGAATCCGGTAGTGTCGCAGATTATAAATATACGGGCGAGCTATGACGACGAGGCCGAGGCGCTGGTGGACTATTTTATAAAGAGCAAAGACGCAAAGACCTTCGGCGTATTCTATCAGGACGACGGCTTCGGGCAGGCAGTGCTTTCAGGGACGCTGAAGGCATTGAAGAAAAGGGGAATGGATGTAATCGCAAAAGGAACTTTTCAGAGAAACACCACGGCAATAAAAACCGGGCTTGCGGAAATGCTGAAGGCAAAGCCGGATACGATAATAATGGTCGGGCCGTATACTCCCCTTTCGGTATTTATCAAAGAGGCGAAGGCCGAAGGCTTGAAATCGCACCTTGCCACAGTGTCATTTGTAGGAACCGGAAATCTTCTTGAAAAAGTCGGCGGCGCCGGAGAGGGGGTTGTCATATCGCAGGTGGTTCCTTTCCCGGAGGACGAGTCGTTGCCTGTTACAAAGGAATGCGCGTCTCTTCTGAAGAAATATTACCCGGGTCAACCGCTCGGTTTTGTAAATTTCGAGGGATGCATAACCGCAAAAGCGATGGTGTCGGCGCTCGAGAAAGCCGGCAAGGATGCGACGAGAGAGGGGCTTATAAATGCGTTTGAAGGGATGAGTAATTCAAACATGGGCGGGCTTACCATGAACCTCAACGCCGGAGATCATCAGGCATTGGACAGTGTGTTTTTGACGCGCATAGAGAGCGGCAAAATAGTCCCTATCAGGCAATAAGGGGGGAGCATGACCGTTAAAAAAAGGCTTCTCGGCAGCATGCTTATTACCGTAATCGGCATTTTAATAATCGCGGCGATAAGCGTGTACGCCATACTGAAGATCAGGTCGGGGATAAATATCCTCACGGGTCAATCGACCCCACTGCAGGTGAAGACGTTGGAACTTCAGCAGGCCGTAGAGAGACTTTCGGCCGATATGATGCGGCTTGGACTTTCCAGCGATCGGCAGGAGGTTCAACGCCTTTCCGAAACGATAAACGGGCATATCAAATTCATAGAACAGGCAAATAAAGATATGCGGCGTCTCGGCATGAAGGCCTCCGGAGCGGATACCTCCGTTCTTGATGGGGTGCACAAGACCGTTGCCGGGGCCGTTGAGCGCAGGCTTGCGGACGTCGCTCTTTTTAAAGCAGAGGCATCGAATGTAAATGAATCGCTGAAAAAAGTGGAGCGTACAATAGCCGGGATAAGGGATAAAATCAACGCCTTGAATGAGGATTTTTCGAGAAACGTCAAAGACGCCCAGCAGTCGAACCAGAGATTTAACGGCATAATTAAAAAAATTCTGACCCTGCAGGCGAAACTGAAAGAAATCGAGATAATCATGGCGGATATGGAGACGGTTAAAAACAGGTTCAGGCTGGCGCCGTTTAAGGAAAGGATGAAGGCCGTCACCGATTCCATCCGGATGGTAAGCCATGAAGAAGGAGACCCTGCGGTAATAAAGGAAATAAAGGAGGCTGCCGCAAAGATATATTCGCAGTTCACCGCGGAAGGCGCAGGCCTTATCGCCGTAAGGTCGGCCGTTCTTTCCGGTAAAGATGAAGAGGGGGCGTACATTTCTTTAAAAAAATCGATGTTGAAAATTGTTGACGCCCTCAATTCCAAGGTGGCGGAGATTATAGATCCCTTCGAGATGCAGATGGTGAAAGACAGGCAGAGAATAGAGGCATCGTATAACTTCCAGAATACCGCCGCCCTGATATCCGGCACAGGGGGTACGATAAACCTCGATATAAAGGAACTTGCCTCGGCAGTAAGGTTTGTAATGTTGGCCGATTCGCAAAGCGATATGCAGAAAGCGGAAATCGAGATAAAGAAAATGCAGGAGAGGATACGTTCAAACGTCGATAAGCTGGAAAAACTTCTCGGACGCATAGATCAGGCAAAGATGCTGAAAGATGTCGATGCAATGTCGGGCGTGATAGCGGCAACGGATGTTTCCATAAAAAAAATACTGCATGCCCGGAAAAGCGTGCTGGAGAGCGATGCGGCTATGCAGAGTGCCGTCGATACCGTAAAGGCGGTTTCCTTCGAGCAGTCGAAGAAGGGAGAGCATCAGGTTAAGATAATGACCGGAAAACAACAGGACGTGGTGGACAGCGTAAGCAATACCGTAAAAGTGTCTCTGACCTTTATGGTTGTGGTCTCGCTCATAGTCTTAGGCGCGGTCGTAGTCGCGAACGGAAAGGTCGCCATGAGTATTATTAATCCTCTGAAGACTACGGAGGAAGTGATAAGCGCGGTGGAAAAAGGCGATTTGACGTTAAGGATCGGCGATACGGGCGATGACGAAATAGGGCAGATGTGCAGGTCTTTCAACGGTCTGATAGATAAACTGCACGGCGCAATATCGCACATATCGAGTAGATCGCAGGCGATAAACAGTTATGCCGAGAATATTGCGAAGACGGTGGACGGCCAGGCGACGTTTTCTTCACAGTTGTCCAGTTCCGTAGCCGAGATATCCTCCACAATGGAGGAGCTTTCCGCGTCTTCATCTCAGATTGCGGACTATACGAACTCCGTAGTGGAAGTTGCGAATAAATCATGGAACGACACGAAAAGGGGCGCTGCCGCCGTAGAGACCATCACAATGAAGATGAACGACATCAACACGGAAAATCTGAACAGCATCGGCGAAATCATGGAACTGGGGAAGAAGTCGAAGGAGATAACGAAGGTGATGGAGCTTATAAATAAAATAGCGGATCAGACGAAACTCATAGCGTTTAACGCCGCCCTCGAAGCCTCAAGCGCCGGAGAGGCAGGGAAGAGGTTCGGCGTTGTCGCCGTAGAGATAAGAAAACTCGCGGACAGCGTTATGGAATCCACCGGGGAGATAGAAAACAAGATCAACGAAATCCTCGAAGCGGTAAACCGTCTGGTAATAGCGTCCGAAAAGAGCTCAAAGATCGTTCAGGAAGGAGTAGATTACGCCGGCCGGACGGTTTCGATGCTGATAGATATAGTCAACGTGGCTGAAGAGACAAATAAGTCCGCGAAGCAGATATCCTTATCGACGCAGCAGCAGAAGACCGCGAGCAGTCAGGTAGCTTCCGCCCTGAGAGAGATCGTTAACGGCGCGGGACAGATGTCCGGCTCGATAGGTCAGATAAACGCCGTCACCAAAGAGATGGCGCAGTTGTCCGACGAATTAAGGGGGATGACGGATAAATTCGAGGTAAAAGGGGAATAATCTTTTATGGGACAGATAAGGGTTTTGGTGGTTGACGACAGTTCATTGGCGAGGGAGCTTATTACCGCAATCTTATCGACCGACAAAGATATAATGATAGTAGGCGAGGCGCAAGACGGCAGGGAAGCCGTACGAAAGACGAGGGAGCTCAAGCCGGATATCGTTACTATGGACATAGAGATGCCGGAGATGAACGGGCTTGAGGCCATAGAGCATATCATGGCCGCCCATGCGGTTCCCATTCTTGTAGTTACTACGAGGGGAGACGCTCATACGGCATATGCCGCCATATCCAAGGGAGCGTTAGACCTCGTCCAGAAGCCGGACGTGAATCTCGACGGCGCAAAGGAATTCATAGATAAGATAAAGCTTCTTTCCAAAATAAGGGTTATAACGCACATCGGCGGCAGGCGCGCAGTAAAGGATATAAAGGAACAGCCTAAACCGGTATTCGGTAATAAGACGGTCGACAGGATAGTTGCCGTCGCATCTTCAACCGGCGGGCCTGAAGCCCTGTCCGTCTTGCTTTCGGGATTCCCGGAAAAGTTCCCTTGCCCTATAGTGATCGCCCAGCATATCTCGGACGGTTTCGTTCAGGGAATGGTAGAGTGGCTTAAGAGAACATCGAGGTTGAATGTGAAGACGGCTTCCGACGGTGAGTATATAAATCCCGGAACCGTATATGTGTCGCCCTCGGAAAAGCATATGGAGATCACGGTCGACAGGAAAATTGCGCTCGTCGAAAGGCATCCGAAGGACATCTACCGTCCTTCGTGCGATGCCCTTTTATCATCCGTTGCAAAGGTATACGGACAGCGGAGCATAGGGGTCATACTGACGGGTATGGGGAGCGACGGCGCGATGGGGATTAAAAAGATAAAGGGAGCCGGGGGGCTGACTATCGCGCAGGACGAAAAGACTTCGGTCGTGTTCGGCATGAACAAGGCGGCGATAGACAGCGGCTGCGTCGATAAGATACTGCCGATAGACGAGATAGGCGACGACATTATAAGCATTGTAGGAAAGGCATAGGAATGTTTTTTGTAACCGGAGAGGACGATGGATCTGACGCCTTTTAAGGATATTATAAAAGAGAGGTGCGGCCTGAGTTTCGATGATGTAAGGAACGCAATCCTCGAAGAGGGTATCCGGAAAAGGATGTCCGGGAGGGGCATGGAGTCTCCTGCAATGTACCTCTTCGTTCTTGTCTCCGAACAGGGAGAGTTCAACGATCTCGTAAATCTGGTAACTATAAACGAGACCTATTTTTTTCGCGAGCACGCCCATCTAAAATTGCTCACGGAAAGGTTAGTCTCCGAAAAACTTGCGGATAAAAGCCCTAACGGTAAACTCAGGATTTTAAGCGCAGGCTGTTCTACAGGCGAAGAGCCGTACTCGATAGCCTTATATCTTATGGAGAAATACGGCGCCGGTATCAACGGTTTTATTTCGGTTATAGGAGCGGATATAGACGGAGCAGCGATAGAGAGCGCGCAAAACGGGATTTTCGGTTCCCATTCCTTCAGAGGTTTTCCCGATAACCTGAAGAAAAAATATTTTGAAGAATGCGGATGCAACCGCTATAAGATAAAGGATTTCGTCAGGGAAAAAGTGGAGTTCCGGAGACTGAATCTTCTATCCGATTCTTACCCCGAAGAACTTAAGATGCTGGATATTATTTTTTACCGGAACGTATCCATTTATTTTGAGCCCGGGACGCAAAGGAGCATATTCAGTAATTTGGCCGGTCTGCTGAGGGAAGACGGATACCTGTTTTTAAGCGCTACCGAGACCCTGTCTCACAACTTCGGGATATTATCTCTTGTCGAAATGGACGGAATGTTCTTTTTCAGGAACAAACGGGAACGGGACCCGGGATGTAAAACGCATGATGCAGGAATGGTCGTCAAGCGTTGCGCGTTGAACGGTGAGAACGCTGCGAACAGTCCGCGACGCAATGCTCAAAGCGCATCGTGCATCGTAGATTACGCGTTAGGCGTCTCGCATAAGGCACCGGATACCGGTGCGTTTTTTGATGAGGCATTATCGTTCGCCAAAGGTAAACGGTACGTAGAAGCGTTGGAGAAGATAGAGGCTATACCGGAAAATGACCGGTTTTTTGTAAGGGCACATATGCTGAAGGCAGGCATACTTATCAACATGAAAAACATGAAAGAGGCCGAAACGGCCTGTATGAGAGGCATAGAGGCCGACAGGTGGTGCCTCGAAGGCTATTTGCTGCTTGGATTGATATATAAAATGCAAAACGATTATGAGAACGCCCTGAAGAGGTTCAGGGAAGCCCTTTATATACAATCGTCCTCATGGCCGGCCCATTTTTATCTGGCCGAACTCTACGGTTCGGCGGGCGAACCGGAAAAGGCATGCCGCGAATATGAGATAACGGAGCGGTTATTGGCCAAAGGAGATATGCCGGACTATGGGTTTACATTTTTTCCTGTTTCTTTCCCGGCGGAAAATATGGCGCGTCTTTGCAAACATAAAGTTTCGGAACTGAGAAATAGAATGAAAAAGGAAAGGATAGGCTAAGGGGTATTTATGGCATTCGATATGGCGAAATTTCTGGCGAGGTTTGTGGAAGAAGCCCGTGAACACGTGGAAAAGCTCAATAAAGGGCTTGTGTTCCTCGAGAAGAATCCGGATGACTCGGAGACTATAAACGCCATATTCCGGTCGGCTCACACCATCAAAGGCTCTTCGAGAATGATGAAGCTCACACATATAACCGGGGTCGCGCATAAGACGGAGGACGTGCTGGGCGCTTTGAGGGAAGGCAAAATAAGTCATTCAAAGGAACTGGCGGATCTGATCTTCAAGGCTATCGATGTTATTTCGGACATGATAGACAAAACCGCTTCAGGGCAGGAAATCACGGATGACAGCGCCGCCCTTTGCGAAGAACTTGCTAAGGCGGCGGAAGGAAGCCTTCCCCCCGAATCAGCTATGCCTAAAGAGCCGGCCGAAAGAGAGACGCATAAACCGGAAGATCGCCCGGCTCCGGATACGAGCCGGCAGCCTGTACAGCAGTCTCCGGACAAGGGAACGAATCAAAAGCAGGCGGAGACCATACGCGTTAACGCGGAAAAACTGGACGAACTCATAAAGCTTATGGGCGAGATAGTTTCAAACCAGAACCGTATGAAGCAGAGGCTTATGGACATAAAAGAAATGGAGAGGATTGCTAAAAGAAACATGGAACTCGCGCAGGGAACCGGTTACGAAGATTTTTCAGGCGGCGGCAACGATAAGACCGTCGGGTCGGCGCAGTCGTTGTATCTCAAGATGAAACAGCTTGCATCGAGCGTCAGGGACGACAATAACATGTATGAACTGCTGGCAGGCGAGCTTCAGGAAAAGGCATTGATAATGCGGATGGTTCCCATGACGGCGATCTTCGATTCCATGCACCGGATGGTGAGAGATATTTCAAAGTCTATGGGAAAGGAAATAGACCTCGTTGTCGAGGGCGGCGACATAGAGCTCGACAGGAAGATGATAGATAAACTCGGAGATCCCCTTATCCACATGATAAGAAACTCGATAGATCACGGAATAGAAGACGGCGAAGAGAGGATAAAGGCAGGCAAACCGGAGCGCGGTTCCGTCAGGTTGTCCGCCTGTTATGACGCCGGGAGCGTGTTGATAGAATTGAGCGACGACGGATACGGCATTTCGGTCGAAAAGATAAAAGAGAAGGCGCTTCGCAAGAAAATATTCACGGAAGAAGAGATAGACAATATGAGCCGTCCCGCTCTTATAGACCTTATATTTCAGCCGGGCTTCAGCACGAGCGCCATAATTACCGATATCTCCGGGAGGGGCGTCGGGATGGATGTAGTGAAAAGGAATATTATAGAGGAATTGAGGGGCTCCATAAGCATCGATACCGCGCCGGGCAGAGGGACGTCTTTTTATGTGCGCCTGCCCTTGTCTTTGGCTATTATGCGCATATTGCTTATTTCGGCTGCCGGCATGCCCTTTGCGATAAGTTCCCATTATGTAAGCGAGATTATACGGCTTCCTGAAACGGAGTTTATGAATGTCGTCGATAAAAAGGCGGTAAGATTGAGGAACGAGTTTATCCCGGTTGTGAATCTGGACGCCGTCCTGAAACTTGCCCCCTACGCGCAGCCCCGGCATGCGGATAAAGAGAGCGATAGACTGATAATGATCGTTCATATCGGCGCGGAAAAACTCGGATTGATTATCGATGATCTGCTCGATGAAGAGGATATGGTTATAAAATCTCTGCCCGGGCACATGAAGAATATCAGTTTGGTATCCGGCGTTATAATATCCGGCAGGAACGAGGTAATAAATGTGCTGCATATACCGGCTGTGATCGAAGCCGCGAAATACGTGCAGGAGGCGCGCCGTTCAGGAGGGGAGGACGAGGAACGCGGCAGAGGCGCTAATATTTTAGTGGTGGACGATTCCCTTAATACGAGGGAGATAGAAAAGAGCATACTCGAGGCATACGGCTATATGGTAACTCTTGCAGAAGACGGGATGGACGGCCTTGATAAAGCCATGGAATTCAAATACGATGTCGTGATAACCGACGTGGAAATGCCGCGTCTTGACGGATTTTCTCTTACCGAAAGGCTCAGGCAGGATGAGAAGTATAAAGATACGCCTATAATCATAGTTACGTCGAGGGAAAAAGAAGAAGACAAACGAAGGGGGATCCAGGTTGGAGCGGACGCTTATATAGTCAAGGGTTCGTTCGACCAGACGAGCCTCCTCGATACCGTGCAGAATCTGGTAGGATAATAAACGAGGGGACTGTCCCAGATTTACGGGCGAAGCCGTAGAATCGGGACTGTCCCCGCAGCGTAAAGGAGGCGGATGATTATGGATTCTCAAAAGATAAAGACCCTCATCGTTGACGACGACCCGTTTGTGAGGGACATGCTCGGCATGATACTTCAATCCGGCGATTATGGCGTAGAGACTGCGGAGAACGGAATCGACGCCGTTGAAAAGTTCAAGGCCGATGCCGGCATAAATATTATAATCTCGGACATGAACATGCCGGGTATGAGCGGTCTTGAGTTGATCAAGGCGATACGCGACGGTGGAAGCGACGTGCCTATTATCATCTTGACCGGTAACAACGAGATTTCCATAGCCGTAGAGGCGATCCGCAGCGGCGCAAACGATTATCTGTTGAAGGACGAGAACATACAGGACACGATTATCCTGTCCGTCGAGAGGGTGATGGAGAAGTATCACCTGAAGATGCAGAATATCCGGTTGATGGCGGACTTAGCCGAAAAGAATAAAGAGTTGGAGAAGTCCAACGCAGAACTCAAGGAGTTGAACAACCTCAAAAACAAATTTCTCGGCATAGCCGCCCATGATTTGAGAAATCCCCTGACGGCCATAAGCGGGTTGAGTGAAATACTTATAGGCGAGGCGTTCGGTCCGCTCACGGCAGAGCAGGGAGAATATCTTTCCATTATTAACGGCACATCTAACGAGATGCTCGGTCTTGTAAACGATCTCCTCGATGTATCGATAATAGAGAGCGGAAAGCTCGATCTTGTTTTGAAGAAGGATTCTCTTAAGAGTATTCTTGAAAACAGAATGAAGATAAGTTCTATAATCGCGCAGAGAAAAAATATAACCATTAATGCCGATCTCCATGACGTGCCCGATACGCTTTTTGACCCTAACCGCATAGCACAGGTAATGGATAATCTTATCGGCAACGCGATTAAGTTTTCGCCTACTGGCTCACATGTTTATATAACGCTTGAAAACAAAGGAGACGCCCTTCAGGTCGGCGTAAAAGACGAAGGCCCCGGCATACCCGACGACGAGAAGGCAAAGCTCTTCGGAGAGTTTCAGAGGTTAAGCGTGCAGCCGACCGGCGGCGAAAAAAGCACCGGGCTCGGACTGGCGATAGTGAAAAAGATCGTGAACGCCCACGGCGGGGATGTCAGGGTTGAAAGCGCCGTGGGATCTGGGACGACTTTTTATTTTACAATACCGCCGGATGGGAGAGCATGACGGAAAACGGCGGTAATAATATTAAGGATAAACTCGGATCTCTCCGCGAGAGCTACCTCGGACAATTGCCTGCAAAAATAAAAGAGATGGAAGAAAATTGCGCCGCGCTTAAAGAGGATACCGGAAACGAGATAACCTTGAAGGACATGCACAGGACGGCTCACAGCATCGCAGGCACAAGCGCATCTTTCGGCTGCAAGGCCATCGGCGCGACGGCTAAGTCGCTTGAGACGATATTAAAAACGGTTATCGAAGAAAAGACTGAAATAAACGACAAAATATTATCTCGGATCAGCGCGCACATAGCGGCGCTGCATGATTCGATAAAACAGCCGGAATACGGGACGATTGAAAATAAGACTTCGGAATGTTTCAGCCTGTCGAGGGGTGCCGTGGAGGAAGGAAAAAACAAAACGGTATTTCTTGTCGAGGACGACCCGTTCCTCCTGCGCAATCTTGAGATTCAGATAGGACATTTCAGCTATGATGTTAAGGCATTCGAGCGGTTGGATGATTTTAAAAAAGCGATAAAAAAATCGATGCCGTCCGCGATTATTATGGATATCATATTCCATGAAGGCGACCTTGCGGGCATAGAAGCGGTGCAGGATATTCGAAAGGAAGGGAAACGCATTCCTGTTATATTCATTTCAAACCGCAACGACCTTGACGCGCGCCTGCAGGCTGTAAGGGCAGGTGGAGAGGCATATTTCGTCAAGCCCGTGAGTATAGCGAACCTGGTGGAAAGGCTGGATGTTTTAACAACATACAGGGATGTAGAGCCGTACCGCATTCTAATAGTCGACGACGAGGTCGAACTTGCGGAATTTTATTCCACTGTTTTGGAGACGGCGGGAATGAGGGCAAGGATCGTAAACGACCCTTTGAAGGTGCTTGAATCGCTTATCGAATTCAATCCGGATCTGATACTTATGGATAAGTATATGCCCGGCTGTGACGGCCAGTACCTGGCAAAGGTTATACGGCAGACCGAGGCGTTTTTCAGCATTCCTATCGTTTTTTTATCCACCGAAAGCGATATATACAAGCAGATGACGGCCATGCGCATGGGGGGAGATGATTTCCTGACAAAACCCATCGACCCCGGAGTTCTTGTGTCGTCCGTATCCATCCGCGCCGAACGCATGAGGACCGTGAGATCGCTTATGGAAAAAGACAGTTTGACGGGTCTGCTGAATCATACAAAAACAAAGGAACAACTGGATCTTGCGGTAGAACGCGCTGAACGCAGCAGCGGTAAATGCTGCTTTGCCATGATAGATATCGACAAATTCAAATTCATAAACGACACATACGGTCATCCTGCCGGAGACAGGGTTATCCTCAGCCTTTCGAGACTCCTGCAGCAGAGGATGCGTAAGGTCGATACGGTAGGTCGCTACGGTGGGGAAGAGTTCGCGGTTATTCTCGGCGATACCGACGCCGCATCCGCGTTTAGAGTGCTCGATGAGATACGCGTAAGCTTTTCGAATATCAGGCATCAGCATGAAGGAAAAGAATTTTTCGCAACCTTCAGTTGCGGTATAGCGGCATTCCCCGGCTGCAAGGATGCGGTTACCCTCGGCAGCGAAGCGGACAAAGCGCTTTATGCGGCCAAAAACACCGGAAGAAACAGGATTGAGACGGCATGAAAAATTATACGAAGCCGGTCAGTATCGGAAAACTTCTTACCAAAAAAAGCGAATCCGAACTGCTGAAAAATCTTATGAGCCGTATGGACGGCGCTCTTGCCGTATACGATGCCGGCGGTAAAAAGATAGCCGGCAAGGCGGGACCGGATGACACAAGATTTCCGGTAAGGCTGGACGGAGAAACGATAGGATGGGTATCGGGCGGAAAGTCCGCGCCTGTAATTGCGGCACTACTGAGCCGGCTTGCCGGAAAAGAGCGGGATATCAAGTGTCTTGGCGAGGAGACGCTCGATAAATATAAAGAGATAAACCTTTTCTATTCTATAAACGAAAAGATAGCCCTATGCATAGAGCCGGCCGGGGTTGCGGAAATAATTATCCGCGAGGCAAGGAAGATGATCAAGTCCGACAATGTATCCGTAATGCTTATGAACAACGATACGGGCGTTCTGGAGGTGCTCTCGGCCTCGGGCAGGGAATTTAATCCGAAGGCTGTGTTGAAACCCCGGTACGGAATTGCGGGCAGCGTTTTTTCAAAGGGCAGGGCGGAAATAGTGAACGACGCGGATGCCGATAAGAGATTCGTCAAAGGCGCGAATAAAGTGTCGTCGATAATATGCGCGCCTCTTAAAATAAACGAAAGGGCCATCGGGGTGATGAATATAAGCGCCGAAAAGCCGTATCATTATAATGCGGCCGATCTTAAACTGCTTACTACCTTAGCCTCGGTTGCGGCTTCGGCGATAGAAATTACTCGGCTTTATGCGGCAGAAAAGAGGCGCGCTGAAGACCTCAGCGAGAAAAATAAAGGCCTGCAAGCGGAGCAGGAGACGCTCGCGAGGGAGAATATAAACCTTAAGCAGAATCTCCGCAAAAGGTATTCTACGGCAAGGATACTCTGTGTGAGTCCTGCTATGAAGGAGATACTCGGCAAGGTCGAAAAAATTGCGGATACACCGGTCAACGTGCTTATAACCGGCGAGACCGGCACAGGTAAGGACCTCATAGCAAAGGCTATTCATTATAACAGCAGCCGCGCGGGCAAGCCGTTTGTTGCCGTAAACTGCTCGGCCATACCGGAAACCATCTTCGAGAGCGAGATGTTCGGCATAGAAAAGGGCGTCGCGACAGGCGTTGACAAGCGGATAGGCAAAATAGAACATGCCGACGGCGGCACATTGTTCCTCGACGAGATAGGGGACATGTCGTTGTCCAATCAGGTAAAGATGCTTCGCGTCATAGAGGGGCAGGAGGTGGAAAGGGTAGGCGGCAGGGAACCTGTGCCTGTGAACATAAGGCTTGTTGCGGCTACAAACAAGGATTTGAGAAAAGAGATAGAAAAAGGGGCGTTCAGGGAGGATCTCTTTTACCGGCTGAATGTGGTCAACCTCAGGCTGCCGCCCCTGAGGGAGCGTACAGATGATATCCCGATCCTCCTGAACCATTTTTTAGAAGAGTGTTCCCGCAGGTTCGGCAGGCCCCGCATGCGCCTTGCTTCCGATATTGTGAAAGCCCTGACCGGATATCACTGGCCGGGCAACGTGAGGGAACTCGAGAACGAGATAGAGAAGGCGGTAGCGCTTTCCACCGCCGATACCATTACCGTGCATGACATATCGGAAACGGTCAGGAAACAGCGTAAGACCGCTTCCGGCGAATCCGGAGCGCTTACCATAGATGAATCCGAGAAAATTCTCGTTCAAAAGGCGTTGGATGACGCCGGGGGCAACAAATCCAAGACTGCAATAACTCTCGGCATAAGCAGAGAAGGGCTGCGCAAAAAGATGAAACGTTACGGATTTCAGTAGCCGGCAGTGCCGACTAAGTTGGCGATTTATTTCAAAGGTATTCTATAGGGATATATGAAATCCATTGATAACAGTTGATTTTATAGCATGGCATGCAATTTGCTATCTCCTGTCAGCGAATATTCATACAGAAGACAGCGAGGAGGGGCATATGCCGGCTAAAATTTTTTCTTTAAGCATTAAACTCAAGTTCGGGATAGGGTATCTTTTTATGACGATCGTTCTTTTGATTCCGTTTATGATTACATGGCATTCGGCAGAAACGGCGGTCGGAAAATACGAGTCCGCATTGAAGGCGCAGATATCGCAGGGAACTGCCGTTGAAATTGCCGGACTGAGAGATGAGTTTGCCTCTGCAAAGAATTTATCCATTGCAGCAAGCGCCGTTATCTTCATCGGAGCGATCGCGGTTTCATTCGGATTTTTGAATGCCGTATTCATCCGTCCGATAAAGCAACTCGATGACTTTGCAAAGGCATTAGGCGCAGGAGATTTTTCGTATAAGACCGACGTTAAATATATGGATGAAATAGGCAGCATCAACCGGAGCCTTAATACCGCCTTTGAAAACATCAATAATCTCCTGTCCTCTATTATGCACTACACGAACAGCCTTAAAAATAAGGATATTGAAGGCGCGGAGGCGGCGATAAAACAGATAAGCGATAAATGCAGGGACGCGGGAATTTTTAAGTGCATTTCCGATCTCGGCAATGCCGTATATCTTATTGCCGGGGATATAAAGGACATACAGGATGCCCTTGTCCATACATCGAATATATTGGCGGATGTGATTAATCACACAGGGATTTTAGGCGCTTCAACGCAGGGACAGACATCGGAATTAAGCGAGGCAACGAGGGCGATTGAGGAAAATTCAAGGGTGATCAACAATCTGGCGGAGATAGGGATAAAGGCGAAAGACAGCGTTACGCTGATTGCCGATGATATTAATGCGAATGCATCGCGCATGTTCAACCTTTCGGAATCCATCAATAATATTCAAGACAGCACAAAAAAGATAACCAGCATCATAACCGTAATAAAGGATATAGCGGAACAGACTAATCTTCTTGCCCTGAATGCCGCCATAGAGGCTGCACGGGCAGGCGAGCAGGGGAGGGGATTCGCCGTTGTGGCGGATGAAGTGAGAAAGTTAGCGGAGAAGGTCTCAAAGGCTACTCAGGATGTGGTTAATATTATCAAAGAGACGGAGGAGAGGGTTTCTACCGGCGCTAATGCCGTAAGCGAAATAGTGGAAGCGGAAATGCATGTCGGAGACGAGATTTCAAAACTGAAGGACGGCATTTTAAGTCTGTCTTCCGCCGTTGAGGAGCAAAGCGCTTCCATGTCTCAATTGAGCGGTTCTTCGCTGAAGGTGTCGGAAGAATCGTTGCAGATTTCATTCGCTACCGGGGAGTTGACGGAGTCTGTTTTAAAAATGGTGGAGCATATGGATAATGCGTCAGGCATTGTCAATTCATATAAGATGGGAGGATAATATGTCGGGCAAACCCAAATTAGCCGTGTATTGGGCGTCGTCATGCGGAGGATGCGAGATTGCGGTCGTTAATCTTAATGAAAAGGTACTCGATGTGGATGCGAATTTTGATTTTATGTTCTGTCCGTGCCTTCTGGATACGAAATACAAGGACATAGAGGCGCTGTCCGACAAGGACATTCTAATCACGCTGTTTAACGGCGCGATAAGGACGGCGGAAAATGAGGAAATAGCGCATCTTCTGAGAAAGAAATCGCAAATACTTATTGCCTTCGGCTCATGTTCATCCGAGGGATGCATCCCCGGACTTGCAAATCTCCATACGAGAGAGGATATCTTAAATACCGTTTATCTCGATAATCCGTCAATAGATAATCCGGCACACATTATCCCGCAGACAGAAACGGATGTGCCTGAGGGGAAACTTTATATCCCTGCCTTTTATAGTAAGGTAAAGACCCTTTCACAGGTTGCGGATGTGGATTATTTTATTCCGGGTTGTCCGCCCGAGCCCCATCAGATATGGAATGTCGTGAGTGCGGTTGTTGAGATTTTGAAGACAGGATCGCCCTTGCCTGCTAAGGGAAGCATTCTCGGCGCAGGGAAATCCTCCGTGTGCGATGAGTGCGAGAGGAAAAAAGCCGACAAGAAAATAAAGAACTTTTACAGGACATATGAAATCATTCCCGATACGGAGAAGTGCCTGCTTGAGCAGGGCATTATCTGCATGGGCATAGCAACGAGGGACGGCTGCGGCGCTTTGTGTCCTAAAGTAAACATGCCCTGCACCGGATGTTACGGTCCTCCCGAAGGAGTGCTTGATCAAGGCGCAAAAATGGTTGCCGCGCTCGGCTCTATCATTGACATCGGGGATGTAAAAGGTCTTTCCGAAGACGAGATTAATAAAAAAATAGATTCGGTGATGGATTCGATTCCCGATTTTGCGGGGACATTTTATAAATACAGCCTGCCCGGCTCTATTCTGAAAGGGAGGATATAATGAGCGCTAAAAAAAGAATAACAATAGACCCTATTACAAGGCTCGAAGGGCACGGCAAAATAGAGATATTTCTGAACGACGAGGGCGATGTTGTGAATACCTATTTTCAGGTGCCTGAATTAAGGGGATTTGAACAATTCTGCGTAGGAAGGCTCGCCGAAGATATGCCCGTGATTACAAACAGGATTTGCGGCGTCTGCCCGGAGGCGCATCACATGGCGTCCGTAAAAGCGCTCGACATGCTCTTTGACGCAGAGCCTCCTTCCGCTGCAAAAAAAATCAGAGAACTCCTTTACATGGCGTTTTATGTCACGGACCACACCACTCATTTCTACGCCCTCGGAGGCCCCGATTTTATCGTAGGCCCGGACGCGCCTCCCGCGGAGCGGAATATACTCGGCGTTATCAAAAAGGTAGGGCTCGATATAGGCAAACAGGTAATAGACTGCAGGGCGAGAAACCATCATGTAATAAAAATGCTCGGCGGCAGGGGTATACACCTTGCAGCGGGCTTGCCCGGAGGATGGAGCAAATCCATATCGGAGGACGAGAGAAAAGAAATAGAGGAGATTGCAAGAAAGAATATAGATTTTGCCCTTTTCAGCCTCAAGGTTTTTGACGACATTGTCCTTAAAAACGGCAATTATCTCGATATGGTAACATCCGACATTTACCTGCACAAGACCTATTACATGGGCACTGTTGACGACAAAAACAGGGTTAATTTCTATGACGGCATGATAAGGGTTGTAGACCCCGAAGGAAAGGAGTTCCTTAAATATCATCCTAAGGAATATACAAATCATATAGCGGAGCGCGTTGAGCAGTGGACATACCTGAAATATCCGTATCTTAAAAAGGTGGGGTGGAAGGGGTTCACGGACGGCATGGACAGCGGCGTGTATGCGGCGACCCCGTTATCGCGGCTTAATGTCTCGGACAGCATGGCGACTCCAAAGGCGCAGGAACATTTTGAACGAATGTATGAGACATTCGGCAGCAAAAAGATAAACGGCAGGTATAGTCCCGTGCATCACAGGCTTGCAACGCACTGGGCACGCCTGATAGAGCTTTTATACGCGGCGGAACGCATGCTCGAACTCGCCGTCGATCCTGAAATAACATCTCCGGACGTAAGAAAGATACCGGAAGGTGTAAAGGGCATAGGCATAGGCATAGGCTCGGTCGAAGCGCCGAGGGGCACATTGACCCATCATTATGAGACGGATGAAAAAGGCGTTCTCACAAAAGTGAATATGATAGTCGGCACTACAAATAATTATGCGCCCATGACAATGTCGATAAAGAGGGCGGCTGAAAAGCTTATTTCAAAAGGCAAGGTAGTCGAAGAAGGAATATTGAACAGGATCGAAATGGCATTCAGGCTTTACGACCCGTGCCTCTCGTGCGCGACGCACTCGCTGCCGGGGAAGATGCCGATGACGGTGAATATAAGAAATATCAACGGCGATGTGATGAAGACATTTAGAAGGGATTGAAAACGGTGAAGCGGTGAAAACAATAATTATAGGACTCGGCAATCCGATACTTTCCGACGACAGCGTGGGGATTAAGGTAGCGCGTATCCTTCAGGAAAGGGTCAAGGATGGGACTGTCCCAGATTTACGGACGGGTTTACCGGTAAGTTTGGGCGAAGTCGTAGAATCGGGACTGTCACCGTCGGCTAACATTAACATTGACGTCGTCGAAATTTATGCCGGCGGGATACGGCTGATGGATGCGATGGTAGGATATGAGAGGGCAGTGATAATCGACGCAATGGTTACCGGCAAGGTAAGTCCGGGAAGTTTACAAACGCTTCCGCTGTCGGCCCTTATAAGTACAAGGAATATGGCCTGTATGCATGACACCAATATCTCGACAGCGCTTGAATTGGGAAAGATGATCGGGCTTAAACTGCCCGATCATATCAGTATCTTCGGCATAGAGGCAAAAGACGTCGAAACCTTCAGCGAAGAGCTTACGGAAGAGGTTGAAAAGGCAGTGCCTGAGGTGGTTGAAAATATAATCAAAAACATATTCGGGGGTGGTTATGAAAATAGGCGTATACTTCTGTAATTGCGGTACGAATATCAAAGACAAGATTGACCCTGAAAAAGTAAAGACGCAAATGCCGCCCGGCGCTCATTTTGAGACGGTTGATTTTGCCTGTTCGGAGGACGGTAAAAAACAGATAGAAGACAGCTTGAAGGAAAACAGGATTGAGCGCGTCGTAATATCCGCGTGTTCTCCGAGAGAGCATGAAAATACATTTATGCGCGTTTTATCGAGGGCCGGCATAAACCCGTATCTGATGCATATGGTCAATGTAAGGGAACAGGTTGCATGGGTGACGGAAGACAGCGCAAAGGCTGCGGAGAAGGCCGGGCGCTATATAAACTCGGCAATTAAAAGGGTTGCCCTTCACGATCCCCTCGACAAAAAAGAGATAGTCATGTGCCCGGATGTGCTTGTCATAGGGGCGGGACCGGCAGGTCTTAAAGCAGCGTTAAGTCTTGCAGAGGCAGGAAGAAAGGTTGCGGTAGTTGAGAAAACCCCTGTAATCGGCGGCATGCCGGTACGCTTTGAAGATCTTTTTCCGAACATGGAGTGCGGCCCTTGCATGTTAGAGCCGATGATGGGAGATGTCCTTCACGGAGAATATTCCGAAAATATAGAGCTTATGACGCTTTCGGAGGTCATGGAGGTAACAGGTTTCTACGGAAATTTCATAGTGAAGATAAAAAAGTCTCCGAGGCATGTGGATACGCATAAGTGCATAGGCTGCGGCGAATGCATTGCAGTATGCCCTTCGTCCGCTAAAAACGAGTTTAATTACGGGATGAACGAGAGAAAGGCCGTCGATTTTCCGTTTATGGGCGCCCTTCCTAACGCGCCTTTTATTGACCGCGATAAATGCATCAGGCTTCAAGGGAAAGAATGCACAGCTTGCTCCGATGCCTGCCCCGTAGGTGAGGATGTTTTCCTTTTTGACGAAAAGGAAGAGGTTATAGAGAGGAATGTGGGCGCTGTGGTGGTGGCTGTCGGCTCATCGCTTTATGACTGTAAGAATATTCCCGGTCTCGGCTATGGAAAGACGGCAGATATTTATACAAGCGCGGAATTCGAAAGGATGCTTGCTTCAAACGGCCCTACAGGAGGGGAGATAAAGACATCGAAGGGCGGCGTTCCGGTATCCACAGCAATAGTCCACTGCGCGGGCAGTCTCGATAAAAACCACATGGAATATTGCTCCGGCATTTGCTGCCAATACGCCTTTAAGTTCAACCATATGATAGAAAAGAAACTGCCGGGCACAAAGATTTACCATTTTTACAAGGAGATGGTCGTTCCGGGTAAAGAGGAGTTTTCGCTGTACCTGCATGCGAGGGATAATCCTAATTCAGTTTTTATTCGATATCAGACCGCGGACAGCCTGAGCGTCTCGGAAAGGGACGGCGGGAAGGTCATTAAAATCACAGGCGCGGGCGGCGAGGTTCTTGTGGATATGGTCGTTTTATGCCCTGCCGTAGTCCCTGCCGCTGAATCCGGAAAGTTAGGCGCGATACTCGAAGCCGCTCAAGACAGATTCGGCTTTTTTGAGGAACTGCACGGCAGGATGGATTCGGCGCAAAGCAAGATACGGGGAATATATCTTGCAGGAACATGCCAGTCTCCGATGGATATTCAGAAGTCCATGAATCAGGGAATGGCTGCCGCAGGCTACATACTTTCCGGTCTTGTCGCAGGCAAAAAGCTCGAAATAAAGCCTATTACGGCTGTAGTGGACTCAGACAGGTGTTCGGGATGCAGGGTGTGTATAAGCGTATGCCCTTACAAGGCGGTATCTTTTGACGCCGGAAAAGAGGTGTCCGTTGTCAATGATGTCCTTTGTCAGGGATGCGGCACATGCGTTGCCGCCTGCCCGTCCGGCGCGATTAAGGGCAATCACTTTACGAATGAAGAAATATTGGCGGAGATAGAGGGGGTGCTTAAATGAAATCTCAAATTTCAAATTCCAAAAATCAAAGCAAGGGGACTGTCCCAGATTTACGGAGCGAAGTCGTAGAATCGGGACTGTCCCCGGTAGCAGACAATTTCGAGCCTAAGATAGTCGGCTTCCTCTGCAACTGGTGTTCATACGCCGGAGCGGACAAGGCCGGAACGGCGCAAAACCCCTATCCGCCGAATGTAAGCATAATAAAGGTCATGTGCAGCGGAAGGGTCGATCCCCAGTTTGTAATGAAGGCCTTTGAAAACGGGGCGGATGGTGCTATAATACTCGCATGTCATCCCGGAGACTGCCATTACAAGGAAGGCAACTACCGGGCCGTGCAGCGCCACCGGATGCTTTCAAGACTTTTGGGGCAGATGGGAATAGAAAAAGAGAGATGCCGTTTTGATTACGTCTCGGCAGGAGAGGGAGATAAGTTCGTAAGGGTCATAACGGAAATGGTCGAAATCGTCAGGGGTCTAGGCCCTTTAAAAAAAGCGAAAACCGTTCAAGCCGTTTGAACCGTTTGAACGGTATTTAAAAACAGGAGGGATGAGAAATGACAGTTCAAACATTGGATGCAAGAGGACTTAAATGCCCTCAGCCTACATTAAAAATAACAGCTATGGCCGTGAAGATGAAGCCCGGCGATGTCATTGAGGCCATGGCGGACTGTCCCACGTTTGAAAAGGACGTGAGGGATTGGTGCTCCCGTTCCAAGAAGATAATGCTCTGGATAAGGGACGAAGGCACTGCAAAGAAGTGTCAGATACAGTTTTAGGCCGCTGCAGCCCGCTTAAACATCTATGTTACGCATAGGCCGGCGAAGTCGCTCCAATGCTTCGTCTTCCGTCTTGAAGTCTTCAGTTTTTTTATTCGACCGTTATCCATTTATTTTGATTAATAAGCGCCAACTTTATTGGCATATTTCGATATGATCCCGATTGAAATAGAGCAAACATATTGATAATATTAGGTTCGCTATTACCGGCATATAATTTGCTTATAATCAGAGAATCATATGGCACGATATAAAAAAATAGGATTATTGATCTCTCTGTGGCTGCCGCTGTTGATGCTCTTTTCACCGGTACAGGGATATGCCTCGGATATTGTCTTGGGAATGTCCGCTGCATTCAAGGGGCCTTCCCGGGAGCTTGGAATAGAGCTTTACAGGGGGGCTATGGCATATATAGAGCATGTCAACAGAAACGGGGGAGTAAACGGCAGAAAGATTATTATAACGGCGTATGACGACAGCTATAATCCTATACCCGCAATAGAGAACACAGTCAGGCTTATTGAGAAGGATAATGCGTTTCTTCTGCTCAACTATGTAGGAACGCCTACAGTAACACGGATATTGCCTCTTCTGAAAAAATACAGCGATAAACATATATATCTTTTCTTTCCTTTCACCGGAGCGCAGCCGCAGAGGGAAGCCCCTTACAACGAGTTTGTATTTAATCTTAGGGCGTCTTACCGGCAGGAGACCGCGGGACTGACGGATAATTTCGTGCGTATCGGCCGGAAGAGGATAGCCGTGTTTTATCAGGCCGACGCGTACGGAAGAAGCGGATGGGACGGCGTTAAAAGGGCCCTTGCCGAATACGGTTTTACGATAGCAGCCGAGGCCGGTTACAACAGGGGAGCAAAATACTCCGACAGCATGAAAGAGCAGGTGTCCATAATCGGGAAGGGAAGGCCGGATGCCGTTATCTCCATAGGCTCGTACGCCGCATGCGCCGCATTCATACGGGACGCGCGCGACTCCGGCATGGATGTGCCGATTGCCAATGTGTCTTTTGTCGGCAGCGAAAGTCTTCTAAATTTTTTGATCGCCTCAGGTAAAGAAAGGAAGAGGGATTATACGAGAAATCTGATAAATTCGCAGGTTGTTCCGAGTTATGAGGATACGTCTCTTCCGGCGGTCAGAGAATACCGGGAATTGATCGGACGATACGACCCGATGCCTCCAAAGGAACTAATGGATGCGGGTTATGTCTCTCTGCGGCATAGTTTCGTGAGTTTTGAGGGATTTCTCAATGCCAAATTGCTTGTGAAAGTTCTGAAGAGAATGAACGGGGTTTACGACAGGGCGGCAATAAGAAAAAACGTCGAGACGATAAGGATGTTCGATATAGGGATAAACGAGCCGATATCGTTCGGGCCGGGAAAACATCAGGGCTTGGACAGGATTTATTACACCACCGTGGACGATCAGCGGTTTGCGCCCATTTCTGACTGGAGCAGGTGGAAAAAATGAGGGTGTCTAAACTTTTCAGAAAAAACCTGAAGATTGTCATACTTCTTTTTCTCTTTATATCGACCGCGATAGCCGTACTGTCCGGTTGGATTATTAAAAGTTACCTCTTTAGCGAATACAGGAGCAAAGGCATTGCAATATCGAACAGCATAGCCGGTTCGAGTACGGAAATAATACTCAACAGGGATCTCTCCACGCTTCAGGCCATAATAGACCAGTTCAGGGAGATAGAAGGCGTTTCATATATTTATATAACGGATGACAAAGGCGAGGTCGTATCCCATACGTTTGTTCCCGGCATACCGGAGGGTATACGGCATACAAATCCCGCAAAGGATAAGACTACTATAATGGATATAACGATAAAGGGGCGGGGTGATTATATGGATGTCGTTTATCCAATTCTCGCAGGGGTCGCGGGGTTTGTTCACGTCGGCATGGATAAGGGTATCATCAGGCGGCAAGTAGGTTTGGCGATCCTGTCGCAGTCTGCTCTTATTGCGGTAATCTTCTCCGTGAGCGCCGTTGTCATCTATTTATTTTTCAAACGCAGTATCGATATGCCGATTAATGACCTTACAGACTACGCGCACAAACTTATAGATCATGATTATACGGCATCGGTGGACAGGTACTATGATAATGAGTTTGACGTGCTTGCAGGCGCAATGCAGTATATAGCCGTGGACGTTCACGAAATGATCGGCAAATATCAGGATGCGGTATTTGAAAACGAAAAGGACAAATTGGAATTGCAGAATACCCTTGAATACCTTTCATCAATAGCGGACGGATTGCTTATTACCGATACGCAAGGGTCGATAATGAAGTTTAACCGTATATTGCTTGATATGTTCGATCTTGCGGAGGATGCCCTTCCGCATAAGAAAGTCGGGGATGTCTTCCAGGCCGATATGGCCGGGCTGATAGAAGCCTGTACAAATGCCTCTAAAGGCGAGGTTGTAAAGGCGGCGATCGACCTTCCCGGCGGCAAGGTATACAGGGTTGTCTCGACTCCTATATATCAGGAGACAACAAGGGATGAAGGCATAGGCTATGAGTTTAAAGGCACGGTGACGCTTATCAGCGATATAACTAAAGAGAAAGAGATCGACCGGATGAAGACGGATTTCATATCGACAGTCTCGCACGAGCTCAGGACGCCGCTTACATCGATTTTAGGATTTACGAGGATCATCAAGAAAAGGCTTAATGAGGCGGTATTCCCTATCGTTCAGAGCGACGATGAAAAGACGCAAAGGGCGGTAAATCTGGTGAAGGCCAACATAGATATTATCGTCTCGGAGGGGGAGAGGCTGACAAAGCTGATAAACGATGTCCTCGATATAGCGAAGATGGAGGCGGGTAAGATAGAGTGGAAGGAAGAAGCGATATCTATTCCTGAAATAATAGACAGGGTGACTACGGCAACCGGTACGCTTTTTGAGCAGAAGGGGCTTAAGTTGATAAAGGATGTAGAAGAAGGACTACCTGAAGTATCGGGAGACAGAGACAGGTTTATACAGGTAATAATCAACCTTATATCCAACGCGGTGAAATTTACGGATAAAGGCGCGGTAACGGTTAAGGCAAGGAAGGTTCAGGACGATTTTGACGGGGTCGAAATCAGCGTTATCGATACCGGCGTAGGCATAGCAAAGGAAGATTACGATAATGTATTCGAGAAGTTCAAACAGGTAGGAGATACCCTTACCGACAAACCGACGGGCACAGGGCTCGGGCTTCCGATATGCAAGCAGATAATCGAGCGCCATGGAGGAAGGCTGTGGGTAGAAAGCGAACTTGGAAAAGGGAGCGCCTTTTCCTTTACAATTCCTACAGGTAAGAGAGAGGCCGTATTTTCAAAGGTAACGGATATAGACGCCTTAATGGGTCAACTGCGGGAACACGTGACAACGGCGGTTCCTTCGGACGAATATATGGGTAAGACCATACTGGTAGTAGATGACGATGCAAATATACGCAAACTGCTGAAACAGGATTTTGAAGCCGCCGGATACAGGGTAAGAGAAACGTCAAACGGCATAGAGGCGATCAACTACCTTAAACTGGAAAGGGCGGATTTGATTATCATGGACGTTATGATGCCCGAGATGAACGGATTCGATGCCGCCGCGATTATAAAGAATACCCCGTTGACGAGGGATATTCCGATTATAATCCTTTCGATTGTGGAGGACGTAGAGAGGGGATACAGACTCGGCGTGGACAGGTATTTTACCAAGCCCGTCAATACCGAAGAACTCATTAAAGAGACGGGGCTGCTCATATCGCAGGGCGCGTCGAAAAAGAAGATCATGGTAGTGGATGAAAACGAGTCGGTAGCAGGCACCCTGACAAAGGTCTTGGAGGCAAGGGGATTCGATGTGATCAGCGTGTGCAACGGCAGTGAGTGCATACAAAAGGCCGTCACGGAAAAACCGGATATGATAATCATAGATACGGTGCTTTCCGGCAAATACAACGTAGCCCGGACATTAAGGTTTGAGAAGGGGCTTGAGAACGTATACTTTGTATTCGTCTCGGGAGACAAAGACATACCGGTGAGGGATGTTTTATGACGGTAAAAAAGATGAACTCGATATTGGTGGTAGACGATGAAGAGATAGTGAGGTTTGCCCTGACCGGAAAGCTCGGGGAGAACGGCTTTGATGTGTGCGAGGCATGTAACGGACGTCATGCAGTAGAAGTCTTCGGCACAAAGGAGTTTGACGCGGTACTCCTCGACCTGAAGATGCCCGAGATGGACGGCATAGAAACTCTGAAGGAACTCCGGAAACTCGAACCGGATGTGCCGGTTATTATGTTGACGGCCTTCGGAGATATCCCCACTGCGGTGGAATCCATAAAACTCGGAGCGTATGATTTCGTGGAAAAACCTCCTCAGATAAGCAGGCTCATGGTCACTATAAGAAGAGCGATAGAGAATCGCGAGCTTGCAAGGGAGATAACGGCGCTCGGCAAGACGGTAAAGGAAACGGAGGTGCTGCGCGAGGCGTACGGCAGGCTCAAGGAGGCCGATGCCGTGAAGACTTCGTTTTTATCGTCGATTTCGCATGAACTCAGGACGCCTCTTACATCGATTGTGGGATACGCTAAAATAGTAAGGAAGAAACTTAAAAAAGTATTGCCTCCGGCAGGCGAATATTCCGGTGAAGCCCTGACCGTGGAGAAAAATATGGAAATTATAATCGCGGAGGCCGAGAGATTGACCGGCCTTATAAATAATGTGCTCGATATAACCGGGATGGAGGCCGGAAAGACGGAATGGAAATCGGAAAGGGTTTATATCCCGGATCTCGTTGAGAGCGCACTGTCTTCCGTATCTCTTTTGTGCGGGGGCAAAGGGATAGAACTCCATAAAGAGATCGGGAAGGATCTGCCGGAAATAACCGGAGATAGAGGAAAGTTGGCGCAGGTGCTGAAAAACCTTTTATTGAATGCCGTGAATTTTACCGATAAGGGCGCGGTGACCGTAAGGGTAAGAAAGATGCGGTATTCCGAAAAGGATTTCGTGGAAATTTCTATAATCGATTCAGGCATCGGCATACAGGAGAAAGACCGGGAAAACGTGTTCGAGAAATTCAGGCAGGTAGGAGATACGCTGACGGACAAGCCTAAGGGCGCGGGACTCGGACTGTCCATCTGCAAGTATATCGTGGAACATCACGGCGGGGAAATATGGTTTGAAAGCCGGGACGGCAAAGGGAGCGTCTTTTCCTTTACCGTGCCCGTGGGATGAGGGAAAATACAATGAGCGAACAGGCGGTAAAGATACTGGTTGTGGACGATGACGCATTTGTCAGGGAGGTGCTCTCCGATATGCTGCAGTCGGGCGGTTATGAAGTTAAAACCGCGGAAAACGGAGCCGAGGCGCTCGACGCGTATATTACCGATACCGGCATAGACCTGATCGTATCCGATATAAACATGCCTGTTATGGATGGAATACAATTTATTAAGGAACTCCGTAAAAACAGCCTCGATGTCCCGGTCGTGATAGTAACGAGCATAAGCAGCATCTCGGTGGCTGTTGAGGCGTTAAACAGCGGGGCGGTAGACTATGTGCTGAAGGATGAAAGCCTGCAGGATACAATCAATATTACGGTTAAAAAAGCCCTTGAAAAACACCATTTGAAAAAGCAGAATCTTCAGCTTGTCGCAGATCTCGCTATAAAAACCGATGAACTGGAAAATACGCTTTCTTATTTGACCGCTATTATTAATAACATGCCGGACGGTCTACTCGTGGTCGGCAGGGACGGTAAAATAACCCTCGCAAACCCGGCCATAGGCAAAATGTTCGGTATTCCCGGCGGCAATATAACCGGCAGGGACTGCGGGGATGTTTTCGGAGAAAAACTTTTAGGCATGGTTGAAAAGAGCCGCATGGACGGAAATGAAATGTCCGTCTCGGACATAGAGCTTGCAGGCGGCAGGACAGGCTGGGCTATTTTTACGCCTATCCGCAAAAAAATATCAATAAAAGGCTCGCAGGAAGAGGCAATAGAATCTCTTGGAATCATAAGAGACGTAACGCTGGAAAAGGAGATAGAACGCATGAAGGATGACTTTATCTCCACCGTTTCCCATGAGCTTAGAACGCCTTTGACCTCCGTCATAGGATTTACGAAGATCATAAAGAAAAAACTGGAAGATTCCGTTTTCCCTGCCGTCACATCCGATGACGCGAAGATACGGAAAGACGTAAGCCGGATCGGCGAGAACCTGAAGATTATAATTTCCGAAGGCGACCGGCTTACATTACTTATAAACGACGTTCTTGACCTCGCAAAAATGGAGGCGGGCAATATCGAATGGAGGCCTGCGGCTCTCGATATCGGCGATGTGATAGAAAGGGCTGCCGCGGCCACAGCGTCTCTTTTCGAAAACAAAGGACTTGTCCTGTCAAAGGACATGGAAGAAAAATTGCCTCCGGTAATGGGAGACAGCGACAGGCTGATTCAAGTCGTCATAAATCTCATTTCCAACGCGGTGAAGTTTACGGAAAAGGGATCGATAATCATCAGGGGACGCATAAGGGAGCAAGAGGCGGGAGGCAGGGATTATGTTGAAGTGAGCGTAACGGATACCGGCATCGGGATAGCGCAAAAAGACCTTGAAAAAGTTTTTGAAAAGTTCAGGCAGGTGGGAGATACCTTTACCGGCAAACCCATAGGCACGGGTCTCGGCCTCTCGATATGCAAACATATAGTGGAACATCACGGGGGCAGGATATGGGTAGAGAGCGAGCCCGGCAAAGGGAGCGTATTTTTATTCACCCTGCCGTCGGCGAGACAGTGAAGTTATAACTTGCAGAAGGGGGATTGACATGGGACGAATAAGCCTGAGAAAACTGCTCTATAAAAAGGATGTTGCTCCGGTATTACACGGCATTATAAACGCAATAGGGTCTTCCGTCACGATAGAGGACGCGGGCGGAGCCGTATTGCTTACTGCCAATGACGACGCCGCCAAAACAAGCAGATCTCCGGTTACGGTATCCGGAGATATTATAGGATGGGTGATAGGCGACGGAAAGACCGCGCCTATTGCCTCGATGATTGCATACCTTGCCGGGATGGAGTCGGAGCGAAGAAATCTTGCCGACGAGACCCTCAATAAGTATAAGGAGATAAATCTGTTGTATAACATGGCCGAAAAGGTCTCGTCGTGTCTCGATCCCGGGGAAGTGGCAAAACTGGTTATAGATGAAACGAAAAAATTTATAGACGGGAGCGGCACGTCCTTAAAACTCCTGAACGAGGAGACAGGAGAGCTTGAGACTATTACGAGCTGCGGCAACGAGTGCAATGCTCATACAACGGCAGCGCCCGATAAAGGAATAGAGGGCAGCATTTTTACGACGGGCAAGGCCGAGATAGTGAACGACGTTCTTGCCGACCCGCGCTATGTCGCCGGAGAGAACAAGGTAAGTTCGATGATCTGCGCGCCGCTCAAGATAAAGGACAAAGTTATCGGAACCATTAAGATAAGCAGCGAGAACCCCATCAACTACACTGCCGAGCATCTCAAGCTCCTCAATACCATCGCATCGCAGGCTGCCGCGGCCATAGAGAATGCACGGCTCTATGATGAGCTGAAAGAGGCATTCTTCACCACGGTTTATACCCTTGCGGAGACCATAGAAAAGAGAGATCCCTATACGGGCGGCCATACCAAAAGGGTTATGGAATACAGCCTCGCAATAGGCCGGGTGCTCGCGCTTTCCGAAGAGGATATGACAAGGCTCAAACTTTCTGCTATACTCCATGATATAGGAAAAATAGGGGTAAAGGACAGCGTGCTGCTTAAGGCAGGCAAGCTTACGGACGAAGAATTCGACGAGATAAAGAGGCATGCGGTATACGGCGAAGAAATACTGGCCCATATTAAACAGCTTAAGAACATTATACCGGGCGTCAAGTACCACCATGAAAAATATAACGGGAAAGGGTATCCCGACGGATTGAAAGAAGAAGAGATAGATATTACCGCCCGGATTATCGCAGTGGCCGACTCGTTTGACGCAATGACATCCAGCAGGCCTTACAGGGAAGGATTGAGTCTCGATATCGCTTTTGAAGAACTGCGAAAGCACGCGGGCACGCAGTTCGACCCCGATGTCGTTACCGCTTTTTTCGCAGCCGACGTCATAGAGGCTTTTTTTGAGGCCAATGCGCGGGGGAAGTTTTTTTCATAGTTTTTATACGGAGGAGGACGGAATGCATAAGATATTGATAGTAGACGACGAGCCGCACATACGGCTCCTTCTGGAGCAAACCCTCGAAGAACTCGAAGACGAGGGAGTGGAACTGCTTATTTCAGATAACGGCGAAGATGCATTGGAGGCAATAAAGACAGAGAAGCCTGAACTTGTATTTCTTGATGTCATGATGCCGAAGATGAACGGATTCGATGTGTGCCATAGGGTAAAAAACGACCTCGGATTGAATGACGTTTATATAGTAATGCTGACGGCCAAGGGACAGGAATTCGACAAGCAGCGCGGAGTGGAGGTCGGAGCCGATATTTACATGACGAAACCGTTCAATCCCGATGAAATCGTCGAAAAGGCCCGCTCGGTCCTCGGACTGTTGTAAGGATAATTTATGCAGAACAGCGGAGATACCGCGCCGGAATGGCTTGAAGGCGACAAAAAACTTTTTTCCGGAATAAAAAATATTTTCATCAAGAATGTTCCCTCCCAGATGGAGCGGCTGAAAGACGCCTTTGCCTCCAATGATATTTCGACAATAGAACTCCTATCGCATTCAATTAAAGGGGCGGCCGCCATGATCGGAGCAATGCCTCTGAAGGAAGAGGCGGGCAAGGTGGAACAGGCCGCAATGGAAAGCGATTTAGATAACGCGCGCGTCTGCTTCGAAGGCATGGAACGCGAATTTAAAAAGACCCTCTCCGCGCTCCAATCCTCTTAATCTCAAGAAATAATAAATTTCCGTTTAAGGGTAAAGAGCAGTCTTATAAATTTAAAGGCATAGAAAGGCTCTGGAAGGATTTTATGAACGACATTAAACAGTTTAGAGAGGGAAAAAAATGAAAGTTAAAAATATCAGAATAGCGATTAAGGCTGATGAAGATATATTTGCCGAGGTTAAAGATGTATGGCGCAAGCTTGAAAAAGGAGAGCGTGTTAAGAAGCATGAAGGCGTATCTTTTGAAACCCTCGACGCTATGAGAAAGGTTTTAACAGAGGAACGTATAAAGATTTTAAAAACCATTAAACGGGAACATCCGCAGTCCATATACAGGCTTGCCCAGATTCTCAAAAGGGATGTAAAGAATACCTACGACGATTTAAAGCTTCTTGAGGATGTAGGACTGCTTGAACTCAAAAAAGAGACCAACGGCAGAGAAAAGACAACCCCGGTTGTAAATTATGATAAGATACTTCTTGAAATAGCGGTGTGAAAAAGAAAAATGTTTTTGATAATAATCCCTAAATATACAACAAAATGAAATGGTAGGCACGAGGGGTATCGAACCCCTGACCTCTACCGTGTCAAAGCGCCAAACGGCAATTTAAGCAAATCGGCTGCCGGTAACGATTTGGGCTAAAAGCATTGAGGCTGTAAGGTTTGCAAGGATTCTATATTTTATGTTCGTTATCGTATTTTCTGCCCTTTTTGATATTTTCTGCTACAATTTTGCTACATTTTTACTACAGTCTACCGAAGCGATCCGGCATAACAAAAACTGTAAATTATACCGCTTCGGTATAATAATTATAATTTAAACAAAAAGCTACATAATCGGCTAAAAATCAATAATATCTGCACAAAATTCTTGATTCCCTCCTTCTGTAGGTTTATAATGCTATAAAATGTATAATAAACTTAAAAGAGAATGTTAGAACTCTCGCAATACTAAAATAGGAGGTAGTAAATGGATAAAGAAAGAACTGCCGAAGTCCAATCTAAGTTATTGGAAATGAATAAACTCATCGCCAGATTGGACCCAGCAATAAGGGCGGCTGCCTTTGAAATTATGGTTCCCTACTATTTTGAAGATAAACCAGCTGCTAGAAAAACAAAGGAGGACAAGACTAAGGAGGGGGGAGGAAAATCATCAAAGGAAGATGTTGATGTCAGCGATTTAGGAGCGTTTCTTGAAATCTTCGAGCATGCAAAACCAGCGGATAATGTCATGCTGCTAGTTGCATGGCTGTACTCCCAATATGGGGCATACTCGATACAAGTAAAAGAAATAAAGGAACTTTCCGATGCTAGTGGGTTAGTAATCCCTAATCGGGCTGACAATACCATGCGGCAAGCGAAAGATAAGGGCAAAGGGTTGTTGTTTAGTCAGCAAGGAAAGGGCTGGAAATTAACTGTCAGTGGAGAACTGTTTGTAAAAAACACATATAACGTTAAGAAAGGAAATAAGAGCCTTCCGAAGGATTAGTAAATGACTATTGTAGAGTTCTTGCACCCCATTAAGTCAAAAGGCATTAAAAACGTTTGCCTGGCTGCAATGTATTTCGATCGACGCTATCAGGCTGGCGAGTCTTTAACTGTAGAAGGTCTAAGGGCGTTACTAAAAAGAGCAAAAGTACCAAGGGCCGCACAGCTAAACTTGGCTGCAACGTTATCTCAGTCCGCGCCATACGTTGATACAGTTGGAAAAGAAGGCAATCGATTTCTATGGTCGCTTACTAATAGTGGGGAATCATTTGTTAGAGAGCTTCTGGAGCTCCCGGCAAGTGACATAGAAATAGAGAACGACGTATCTTCATTAGAGGCTCTTATCTCCTCAATTTGCGATAAAGATGTATGTGACTATCTAAATGAAGCGGTCAAATGCCTCCAAGTCAACGCGCTCCGGGCGTGCGTTGTATTTGTATGGTCTGGGTCAGTAAAAAAGATAAGAGATGATGTGTTTTTGTGTGGCGTCAGCAATATTAATCCCGCATTAGCGAAATTCGATTCAAGAGCTAAGCCTGTTAAGAAGCTAGATGATTTGGTTTTAATCAAAGAGTCAACACTTCTGTTAGTTGCTCAGGAGTTGGGGCTTTTCGATAAAAACCAAAGATCAGTGTTAGAAGACTGCTTGAATCTCAGAAATAAGTGCGGCCATCCCGGAAAATACAAAATTGGGCCAAAAAAGGTGAGTAGCTTTATAGAAGATGCAGTTGGTATTTTGTTTGGATAAGAGCTCTAACAATACGCTCGTTCGGACGCAAACTACGCTGCGCTTCGTTTGCCTCTCACAGCTTGGTCGTTATCCAAGAATCAATTATAAATCCTTCTCCCTTAATATTTTTTCAAGAAGCGCACAAAGACTTTGCATAGTCGATTTCCACAAACGAAATCCGGCAATCTAAAATTGCTGTAATTTTGCTGCATCGGCGCATGAAGGTCAAAGGCAGGCAGTGTAACTCTTTGATTTTAATGGTAGGCATTGTTGGTATGTCATATTTTTATGACGGTAATAAGAATTCGCTTTTCGCGACATTTTAGTAACTGCAAGTCAGTTGCAATATCCTTTCTTCCGTGCTATTATAATCTCATGAGCAAAACCGAAAAGCTGTTACAGCGTTTTCTATTAAAGCCGAAAGACTTTACTTTTGAGGAGCTCGGAAAGCTTCTAAAGGGTTTCGGATACGAAGAAGCGAAGACAGGCAGGGCATCGGGGTCAAGGGTAGCGTTTATCAATCGTAAGACAAAGAGCATCATCCGGCTGCACAGGCCGCACCCAAGTCCGGAGCTTAAGCGCTATCAGTTGGATGATGTGGAAGAGGCATTAAGAAAAGTGGAGGTGATCAAATGAAAGACGGCATCATTTATAAAAACTTTATCGGTTCCGTGCATTTCAGCGCCGAAGATAAGGTATTTCACGGCAAGATTGAGGGTATCGGCGACCTGATAATGTTTGAGGGACAAAGCGTCTCCGAACTCATCAAGGCGTTTCACGAGGCGGTAAATGATTACATTGAACTATGCAAAGAGGCCGGCAAGGAACCTGAACGGCCATTTAAAGGCAGTTTTAATGTAAGGATATCCTCAGACCTTCACAGGAAGGCGGTGAAGAAGGCTACTATAATGGGCGTATCCCTGAATCAGCTCGTTCAGAAGGCGTTGGAAGAAAAAGTAGCCGTCTAAGAAGGGCTTCGGACGCTCGAATCGGAGGTAATGCCATAGGGTTATAAAGAATAGGCACGAGGGGTATCGAACCCCTGACCTCTACCGTGTCAAGGTAGCGCTCTCCCACTGAGCTACGCGCCTACATAATGTGGAATGTTCATTAAAACCAAAACTGCGCATTTTTGTCAATACCGGCTTAAATGCTTGAATCAAGGCATATATGCATGGTATGATTTTATCAAATGGCTGCTTTGATATTAATAGTAATTATGCTGTTTGCAAGCGTGGAATCGCAGGCCGATATTTATAAGTATGTATCGGACGACGGCACTGTTATTTTCACCGACACTCCTATAGACAGAAGCGGCAAGGTCGTATCGAGGGAGAGGAAAACGTCTTACGCCTCTAAGAAGGTATCGGGCAAGTCATATGTTACAAATGCTCATTATCATACTATGGCAGAGGAAAGGGCGGCCGTGCATAATATAGATCCCCGTCTTGTAAAGGCCGTTATAAGGGCGGAGTCGAACTGGAATCCCAATGCCGTTTCTCCCAAAGGCGCGCGGGGGCTCATGCAGTTGATGCCTGCGACAGCCTCCATACTCGGCGTGAGAAATTCTTTCGATCCCGAGGACAATATAGACGGAGGCGTCAGGTATCTGAAATATCTGTTGAATAAATTCAGCGGGAATATTACTCTCGCGCTTGCCGCGTATAACGCCGGCCCTAAACTTGTTGAAAGAATAAGAACCGTGCCGTCGATACCCGAGACAGTTACATACGTTAACAGGGTTATTAATTACTACTCCGGAAATAATTTCGTGCCGGTTCAGGGAGGCGTTACCGGAGGCGGAAAGCATGCAAAAATACAAAAAATGGTTTTAAAAGACGGAACGGTTCTCTTTACGAATTCATATCTTTCCAATTTATATTTCGATCAGGGATTTTAAGTGCCGGAAATAATAGACGAGATTTTAAGATTAAAACAAGACAAGAATGCCGTAATCCTCTCCCACAATTATCAGAGGGATGAGGTGCAGGATATCGCCGATTTTATCGGGGACTCCCTCGAACTTTCAAGAACAGCCGCGGGTCTGGATTGCGGCGTGATAGTTTTTTGCGGAGTGCATTTCATGGCCGAAAGCGCATCTATCCTTTCACCGAATAAAACAGTGCTTTTGCCTGAACTCGATGCCGGATGCCCTATGGCGGATATGATTCAGGTAAGCTCAGCGAGAAAGGTATGGAAGACATTTCCGGGATACGAGACCCAGCCGACATTTGTATTCCCTCACGAATTTACGCTGAGGGATATAAAGGCAAAATATCCGGGCGTGCCTGTTGTCGCGTACGTCAATACGACCGCCGATGTAAAGGCGGAAAGCGATATATGCTGCACGTCGGCAAATGTGGTGAAGGTAATGGAATCGCTTCCGGATGAGAGAGTGATATGCATTCCCGACAGGAATCTTTCGATGTGGGCGCAAAAGAATACAAAAAAGCAGGTTATCGCATGGGACGGTTTTTGCCACGTGCACGACAGGGTTACGAAGGACGATATTTTAAAGGCCCGGAAGGAACATTCAAATGCCGTTTTAATGGCGCATCCTGAATGCAGGCCGGAAGTTCTCGATCTCGCCGACCATGTTACAAGCACGTCCGGAATGCTGAGGTTCGCGAAGGCATCCGACGCAAAGGAGTTTATAGTCGGAACCGAACTGGGCTTGATGCACAGGCTGAAAAAGGAAAGTCCGGATAAGGTCTTTCATCCTCTCAGAAGGGATATGATATGCCCTAATATGAAGAAGACTACTCTGAACAGCGTGCTAAGCGCTCTGAAAGAGATGAAAAATGTCATTAAGGTTCCAGAGGAAATCAGGATTCCCGCCAAAAAGGCGCTGGACAGGATGCTCGAAATAAAGTAGTGTCTCCCCTTAAACAAAAAATAATCGAAAAGATCAAATCCGAAGGCCCCATCAATTTTGAGACATTCATGGATATGTGCCTTTATTATCCTCACTTAGGTTATTACTCTAAGGATTCCGCAAGAATAGGCAGGGCAGGCGATTTTTACACGAGCCCGCATCTTCACCGGATATTCGGCGCAATGCTCGGCAGGCAGATGGAGGAGATGTGGACAGTCATGGGACGCCCTGAGACTTTTCACGTTATCGAAATGGGATCGGGCATGGGATACCTTGCAAAGGATATGCTGGAATATCTAAAAGTGAAGGAAATCTTCAAATATATGCAATACAACATTATCGAACTTAATCCGGCAATCAAAGCAAAACAGCAGGAGATGCTCTCGGATTTTCCGGATAAAGTTAAATGGGTCTCTCATATAAACGAACTGGAATCCGTTAAAGGCTGTTTTCTGTCGAATGAGCTTCCGGATGCCTTTCCAGTCAGGCTCATCGAGACGGATTCCGGATTGAAAGAAATCCATGTATCGGCAAACGGAGATGATTTAGTTGAGGTCAAGATGCTGTGCAGTAATGAGGTTAAAAGATATTTTGAAGAATTCGGGATAGATTTGCCTGAAGGCTATAGGACAGAAGTTAATTTGAAAATAAGGGAATGGCTTAAGGATATAAGCAGAAAAATATTCGAGGGCTTTATTCTGACGATAGATTACGGGTATACGGCATCGGATTATTACAGCGAGCAGAGGAGCAGGGGAACTCTCCTTTGTTATCATCGGCACCGGATGAACGAAGACCCTTATCAAAATATAGGCGAGCAGGATATAACCGCTCACGTAAATTTTTCGTCTTTGAAAAAATGGGGAGATGAATTCGGCCTAAAAACCGTCGGTTTCTGTCCGCAGGGCACGTATCTCGTATCTCTCGGCATTGACGAAGTTATCAAAGAGCTTTACGGAGATTCGCCCGACCTTTTTGAGATCGCAAAGATAAAGGGATTGTTCATGCCTCAGGGAATGGGAGAGTCGCATAAGGTAATGATTCAATATAAAGGAGAAAGCGTGCCGGAATTAAAAGGTTTCTCGTTCAGGAATCAGATGAAATATCTTTGATACGCCTTTAGCCTTTCCATGCTTTTCAATACGCTCTCAGGGGTGTGAGCTTCGATTGTGTAAACGCAGTTGTTGTCTTTCAATTCCGAAAACAGAGTGTCGAAATCGACGCTTCCGTCTCCGATAGGATAGTGCGAATCCGAGCTTTTATCATTGTCATGCAGGTGCAATTCGATAATATACGGCTTGAGTTCTTCAAGCCACTGCTTTAGAGGAACCCTTGAAAATAGATTGCAGTGTCCGGCGTCAAAACAAACGCCGAAATTTCCGGAATCCATGCCTTCCATTAAAAGCCTGAGATTAGCCGGCTCGTCCTCGAATATATTTTCTATCGCTATTTTCACGCCGAGACTTTCAGCCCTCTCATTCAGAGGGATCCACGTTTCGAGGCTCTTTTCGAGCCACAGTTCCGTTTCCAGGGAATACTTCCATTTCTCGTAGCCGGAATGAAAAACGATGCTTACGGGTTTCAATATTTCCGCAATATCGAGGACATGATTGAACCTTTCTACGGTGGCATTTCTCACTTTAGAATCCGTCGCGCCGGGAGATAGATCCATAAACGGCGCGTGAAATGAGAGCGAAGGGTTGTGATTAAGCGTATCCTTCAGTTTTAGAACGGCATCCGTATTTATTTTATCCATCGCGCCGGAGTCGAAATAAATTTCGAGGTTCAATTTATTTTGGAGAATAAAGCCGATATACTCCCCTACCTTTTCATGCGGGACATGGATATGCGGGATAATCGTCAATTTTGGCATTATTCGAATCTTATCCCGGCGTTATTTTGCGGCAGCCGGTTCTTTCTTAGGTTCGGATTTTGTTTCGGTCTTTGTTTCTTTGGATTTATTTTCGGACGCGCCTTTATCCGAATCCATCGCCTTTTTTCTTTCGGACGACGCGTAATCGGTTACGTACCAGCCGCCGCCTTTGAGGACGAACGACGTATTTGATATTAGTTTTTTTACCTCGCCCCCGCATTCCGGGCACACGGTTAAAGGCGCATCGCTGAATTTCTGCATTACCTCGTGATTTTTTCCGCATTGCAGACATTCATATTCGTATATGGGCATAAGTAATACCTCCACAACTAAGGTTTAACATATTAATATAACCAAGAGCAGGTTTTTAGGTCAAGGAAGGCCGGCGATATGATTGACTTTTTTGCGTAAATTCTGGTTATATAATAGTCTCTAATTTATTCGGAGGTGGTAACATGTATGCGATAGTAGAGGCGGGCGGAGAGCAGATAAGGGTTTCTGCCGGCGATAAGGTTTGCGTTGAAAAGATCAATGGAGACATTAATTCGGAGATAGTGCTCGATAAAGTCCTGATGGTCTCGAAAGACGATAAAACGGTTTACGGCAGCCCGTACGTTAAAGGGGCGAGCGTAAAGGCGGAGATAGTAGAAGCAGGCAGGATGCCGAAGGTTCTTGTTTTCGGGCCGAGGCCTAAAAAAGCCCATAGAAGATTGAAGGGGCACAGGCAGCAATATACCAAGCTTCAAATAAAAGAAATTATCGGAGGATAGAGATGGCACATAAAAAAGGAGTCGGAAGCTCAAGGAACGGTCGCGACAGCGCGTCTCAAAGACTCGGCGTAAAGAGGTTCGGCGGACAGGTTGTCCGGGCGGGCAATATCCTCGTAAGGCAGCGCGGCACGAAATTCCATCCGGGCAGTAATGTCGGCAAAGGCTCCGACGATACGCTGTTTGCACTGATAGACGGGACGGTTACGTTCGAGAGGAAAGACAGGACAAGGACGAAGATAAGCGTTTATCCTGCAGCGGCTTCGGCGGCAACGGCAAACGTTTAGATATAATTTAAGGCAAGGGAGCTGAGGGCAAGGGAAAACCTTGCCCTTTTTTGTTTATGAAATTCGTAGACTATGCAAAGATACAAGTGAAGGCCGGAGACGGCGGTAGGGGCTGCGTGAGCTTCCGCAGGGAGAAGTATGTACCCAAAGGCGGGCCTAACGGCGGGGACGGCGGCAGGGGCGGCAATGTAATATTTAAAGCCGTAAGAGAGCTTAATACTCTGCTTGACTTGAGATATAAGCGGGAATATAAGGCTGAGCGAGGCGAACACGGCAAGGGGAGCAATAAGCATGGTAAGGACGGAGAAGACCTGATAATCTCCGTTCCTGTGGGCACTCTTGTCAAAGACGAGGAGACGGACGAGGTTATTGCCGATCTCGATCACGAAGACGCGGAGGCGATAGTAGTCAAAGGCGGAAGGGGAGGTCTCGGCAATTCCCATTTTGCGACTTCTACCCGGCAAGCTCCTAAATTCGCGCAGCCCGGAGAAGCAGGCGGGGAAAAACGGCTTGTAATAGAGCTGAAGCTGCTTGCCGATGTGGGTTTGATAGGCCTTCCGAACGCCGGAAAATCCACGCTTATCTCCGTCATATCATCAGCGAGGCCTAAGATAGCGGATTATCCTTTCACCACGCTGGTTCCAAATCTCGGAGTTGTAAAACTGGAAGACTTCAGGAGCTTCGTGGTAGCCGATATTCCGGGTCTTATAGAAGGAGCGCATAAGGGAGCGGGACTCGGGTTTCAGTTCCTGCGCCATGTCGAAAGGACATCGATATTTTTACATCTCGTGGATATATCCGACATCCTTACGAGCGACCCTGTGGAGGATTTTGAAAACATAAACAGGGAATTGGTATTATACAGTCCTGAGCTCCTGAATAAACCGATGGCAGTCGCCGGGACGAAAATTGATATAACTCATGATAAAACGAGATTGAACAGGCTTAAGGATTATTGCATGGAGAAAGGCGTCGATTTTTTCCCCATATCTTCGGCAACCGGAGAGGGGATAAAGGAGCTTGAGAGATACCTGTCGCAGAAGGTGAAGGAGCATCCTGGAAAATGAGCAGAATAGTCGTAAAGATAGGCAGCAATATTCTCACCGACATCAAAGGCGGGCTGAATCAAAAACGCATCGATGCCGTCGCCAAGGACATATCGGATGTATGCGGTTCGGGTAATGAGGTGGTCGTTGTTTCTTCCGGCGCAGTAGCTGCGGGCATGAAAAAGTTGGGACTGAAAGAGAAGCCCAAGGAGATAAGGCTCAAACAGGCGGCGGCCGCGGTAGGACAATCTTCCCTCATGTGGGCCTACGAAAAGAGCTTTGGAGATTTCAAAAAGAAAGTCGCTCAGGTGCTTCTTACGAGAGAGGACCTCTCGGAAAGGTCGAGGTATCTGAATTCAAAAAATACCCTTATCACGCTTCTTTCTTACGGGATAATCCCGATAATCAACGAAAACGATACCGTTGCGACCGACGAGATAAAATTCGGGGACAACGACAGGCTTGCGGCCCTCGTATCCGGGCTGATAGACGCGGAGAGGCTTATAATCCTTTCGGACGTGGACGGTTTTTACTCCTCCGATCCCAAGGAAAATCCGGATGCAGAAATAATTCCTTACGTGGATAGAGTGACATCGGAGCTTGAGGCCAAGGCAGGCGGCGCGGGAAGCGTTGTAGGAACGGGCGGCATGTATTCAAAGATACTCGCCGCTAAAAAGGCGGCTGCATACGGGACAAAGGTTAATATCATAAGCGGCAGGAAGAAGGGGCTTATAGCATCGCTTTTAAAAGGAGCGCATCACGGCACGGAGTTCAGGCCGCATGCAAAAAAAATCTCTTCACGAAAGGGCTGGATCGCATATGCCGTAAAGCCTAAGGGAAGCCTTATCATAGATGACGGAGCCGTTAATGCCGTTTTAAAGACTGGGAAGAGCCTATTGCCGTCAGGTATTGTGAAGGTAGAAGGGGAGTTCGATACCGGCGATGCGGTTTATTTCGTGGATTTGAACGGCAACCGGATCGCAAAAGGGATAGTTAATTATTCTGCTCATGACATGGAAAGAATAAAAGGCAGAAAGACCTCTGAAATAGAAACAATCCTCGGGTATAAGTATTCCGATGAGGTTGTGCATCGGGATAATCTCGTCGTTTTAAGCTGACCGAAGCGAAGCAGGTAGCGACATAATATTTCCGCTCATTCTCGCCGGACATCCGTGTCCGTCTCCGAGGCACCAGCTCAGTTTCGCCGTCACGGCAAAACTTCGAGCTGCTGAAACCGCTCCAATACCATGCCCTCGCCTGCTTTAACATCCATGTTACGCCCGGCTTCCGCTATCGTCTTCAGCCGGGGTGAAGTAAACCGTGCTTTTGCTGCAAAAATTGAACTATATGCCTTAAGCCCGAATTTAGTTGGATATCATAAGTTATTTCGCACAATATGATTTAAATCATATCCTTGTCCGAAGCCCTCCATTATTATAATGCGTTAACGCTAAGCGATGTTCTATTTTTCAGATCGATGACTCGTAGAGGGGATAAATTTTTCGAGGCTGAAGGGTGGTGGTTTTATAGAGCGGGCAGGTATTTTTTTGACGTGATTTTGTTGTTACGATTCTAAAGGAGGAAATTTATGAGGTTTTTGAAGACAGCTTTTGTTTTTGTATTTGTTTTGCTGATGAGCAATGCGGCGTTTGCTGCTTCCAAAAGCGAATGTCTGGATTGCCATAAGAAGGTTACCCCCGGCGTGGTAAAGCAACATATGGAAGGTAAGATGGCGAAGAAGGGCGTTGACTGCTCGTCCTGTCACGGCTCGGATCACAAGAAGATGGATGATTCGAAACTCGCGAAAATGCCTACCCCTGAAACCTGCGCCGGTTGCCATAAGACTCAGGTCGATCAATTCAAGAACGGAAAACATAACCTTGCATGGATTGCTTCAAGCTCCATGCCTATGATGGCGCACCAGCCCAAGGCTGTTACCGGAGAAGGATACAAGGGATGTTCGAGTTGTCATAAGATCGGCGCTAAGTCCGAGGCTGAAAAGAAGAATATCCGCTACGGACACGCGCAGTGCGATTCCTGCCACACGAGACATTCGTTTAAGAAGTCCGAAGCTCAGGATCCGAGGGCGTGCCAGACATGCCATATGGGATTTGACCATCCTCAGTGGGAGATGTGGTCTACTTCAAAGCACGGCACAATATGGCAAATAGAAGGGAAAGACGGCAAAAGGGCGCCTGTATGCCAGACCTGCCATATGCAGAAGGGCGATCATAATGTAATGACCTCGTGGGGATTCCTTGCATTGCGCTTGCCTGAGGATGATAAAGACTGGCTTAACGACAGGGTTGCCATCTTACAGGCTCTCGGCGTTCTCGACGGCAACGGCAAACCGACCGCGCGGCTCGATCTGGTCAAGGCGGGCAAGGTAGCGCGTCTGACAAAGGAGGAGTTCCAAAAAGAGCGGGACAAGATGACGAATGTCTGCGCTACATGTCACGGGAAATCCTATGCCAAAAAGCAGCTTGATGAGGCGGACCTTGTGATTAAGGACGTAGACAAGATTTTTGCGGAGGCCATAAGAATAGTGCAGGGGCTTTATAAAGACGGCATCCTCAAAAAGCCTGCGGGCTGGACATTCGCTCCCGACCTCCTTCAGTTCTACGAGGCAAAGAGTTCGGTAGAGCAGGAACTGCATCGCATGTTCCTCGAATACAGGATGAGGACATTTCAGGGCGCGTTCCACATGAATCCGGATTATATGCACTGGTACGGATGGGCGCCTATGAAAGAGACCCTACAGAAGATTAAAGACGAGGCGGCAAAGCTGAGGGCCGAAAAGGCATCGGCAAAACATTAATCTCAACAAAAAAGAGGGGATGGCAGCATCCCCTCTTTTTTTGTAAAGACAAATTAAATTTTCTCAATGCCCGACAAAAGCCCTTTTGCAGCGGATAGGAATATAAGCTGTTTCTTTTTGCCGAGATTTCTCAACTGACTGAGCATGACGGCAATCTCGTTCTCGATTTTTATATCAGCTTTGTCCGATGGGATATTTATGAGGTCTGAAATCTGAATATTTAATGCTTTTGCTATCATGTAATAACTGTAAATGGAAGCGTTAACTTTACCCTGCTCTATATTGCTTATGTATGTAGGATGAAGCCCTGCCATTTCTGCAAGTTTTTCCTGCGAAAGTTTCCTTGTTTTTCTGACCATCATTACTTTTTTACCGAGGGATTTAAGTAGGTCTTTCGAATTCATGATTATAGAGAATAAACGAAAACGAGGAAAACATTAATATTCAATAGTCTATATTTTTCTTGACATGATAGACTATTTATGATATTTTCTTATAGAATATAGCGTAAAGACTAAAGAAGTTGTTTATTGCCTAAATTAACATGACGTTTATTCTGTATCAGCATAGGGTGAGAATATGAAACAAAACAGTTTCCATGTAGGCGCAAATATCAGCATAGAGATGGTCAGCAGTTACGACCGCATTCCCGCAACGTTAGTAGGATGGGACGAGGGGGCATTTATCATCGCGAAGAGCAGTCAATTTAAAGACCTTCAGCTTTCATCTCAGGATTGTTGTAAAGTCAGATTCGTAAAAGACGGCGTTGCATACGGATTTCAGACGTACACGCTCAATATGAGTTATTTTCCCGCTCCGGTGCTATTTTTGAAGTATCCTGAGGCAGTTGAAAGCATGCCGCTTAGAAAGTCCAAAAGATTAAAGACCAAGATGCCGGCAAAAGTCACGAAAAAGAACGGAAAAGGCAATGATTCGGACAGTGACGCTAAAATTCTTGATTTGAGCGCGACAGGGTGCTTTATAGAGACCGTTGCCAATAGGTTCATGACGACGGATGAAAGTTTTTATCTGACATTCATGATCCTCGACAAGAACATAGAAGCAGACTGCGTCGTGAGAAATATCAGGAAAGCAGACGGCAGGTATTTTATCGGAGCCGAATTCAACAGCATCCCGCCGGATAAGAAAGAAATGCTGCATTCATTTGTCGACATGTTCGCCGCCGAAGAACAATATCTCTAAACATTCAAAGGTGATGAAACAATGGCAATGAAATACAGAATAATCGACCATGACCGTCCGGCGGCATTCACCGAGGTAAAGAAAAGGCCGGCCGACGACGCTGCAACCGAGGCAGTCCGGCTAAAAGAATTTTCCCACCGTAAAAGCACGTTTTTTAACATAGCAAGGAATTCCATTTTCCCCGGCACCACGATAAACTTCAGCCTTTACACGCAGAAGATAAGGGATTTTGAAGTCTTTGTCAGCGCCGACAATGAGAAACCTGTCCTTATAGGCGACGATACGATGCAGAATATTTTTCAGACACCCTCGGAATTGGTCATAGAAAATAATGCCGTTCCCGCCTATAACAAATACCTGAACTCCTTAATGGATACCTCCAACCTGCCCGAAGACGAGGCCATATACAGGAAAGCGGTTGTCATAAAAGAAAACTCCAAAGTTGTAATGAAAGACCTCCTTGACGACCCGAGGAGCGGGGAAAAGATAAAAGAGGTAAAAAACGCCGTCGGCTCCATAACGGACTCATTGCTCGAAAATATAGACCTCATTTATTCAATGCTATCCTTGACCAAATACGACTATTACACATACACCCATTGCGTCAATGTAGCAGTGTTGAGCGTCGGATTGGGCATTGCAGTAGGCGGAATGACCGGAGAAGAATTAAAGACCCTCGGCACAGGAGCAATGCTCCATGACGTAGGGAAAACAGTTATCGCGCCCGAGATACTCAACAAGCAGGGCAGCCTTGACGCCTACGAATACAGGGCGCTTCAGGAGCATGTGAAAGAAGGGGAGAAACTGCTGCGGGAGTCAAAAGAGATATTGCCGGAAGCATACGGCCCAGTTACGCAACATCATGAAAAGCTGTCCGGCAAGGGGTATCCTTACGGGCTGCGCGGCGAAGAGATAAGCCTGTTCGGGAGGATAACCGGCATAGCGGATTGTTACGACGCACTTACAACGAAGCGGTCATATAAACAGGCGTTCAGCCCTTACGAGGCATTGAAAGTCGTGTCAAAGGAAAAAGAAAACTATGATCCCGATCTCCTGATGGAATTTATAAAGATGCTCGGCAAGGTGAAGTAGAGGGGAGGGTATGATGAGCCAAAAAATAATAATTGAGAGGTGCAAAGGTTGTTATGCAACGGAGAATTGTTTGTTTTTATTTGAAAGCCGCAAGTTTTGCGGCGGGCCATTTGAAAGCGTACAAAGGCACATGGAAGTTATCAAGACCTGCGTAGGGAAGTCCGACGGCAAGCGATCATCGTCTTATAAAAAGGATCGGAAGGCAACTCAGTGATGAGGTAATTGCAGATTGAATATGCCAAAAAGGTAGAAAAGGACCGGCATTTAATTTAACTGCAGACGTTTTAATGAGCGAAGGACATTAAAGGAGATGTGCTTATGAGATGGAGTGTGCTGTTTATCTCAGCGGCGATATTAGCAGTAACCTCAACCATGACAGGCATTTTTAAATTCAAAGTTTCGACGATTGAAGGCATAAAAACAGAATTGGAAACACCATTGGAAAATAAAAACTCTCTAAATAAAAACAAAGATATAACGGAGCCGTATGACACGAAGACTGAGGAAAACGCCGCTAAAATAAAAGACAGTATGTTTTTGAAGGATAAGACATTGATGGAGGCAAATGAGCATTTAAATAGAGAGGCCGACCGGCAGGGATTCTCCGAAGAAAAAAAGGCTGAAATAATAAAAACATTTGAAAGGCTTTCACGGCATATGCCTGCGAAGGAGGCGTATAAACTGATTTTAATAAGATTCAACCTGATAGATATAGAGAAATTCAAAGAAGCAGGGAACTCCGATTATGAAAAGTCAGTGGGGGTAATGTCGAGATGATATTGATAAATAGGAGGTGTTTAAAAAATGAACTGTGAGGCTGTGTATTTGGAGGAAGCGGACAGGGTAGTGTGCGGCAAGCAGGGCAGCATGTTTCTTTTCAGCAGCGACCTGATACCGGAAGATATTAAAAAACAGAATATGGCCTCCGGCAAATGCGAACAATGCGAAGGCATGAAAAAGGCTATGGAAGATGCAAAAAAGAAAAAATGGCAATAGGCTTAAAGAGAGTTCGAAAAAAATAAGATTAAAAAATCATATGAGCTTTTTCCTTTAAAGAAGGCTGTAATGACCGTTGAGAAAACCTCTATAAAAAAAGCATTGGAGATAACGGAATGGAACAAATCAAAGGCGGCATTAATGCTGGAAATCGATTACAAGACCCTGCCTGCAAAGATTAAGGGATATAGGATTGTCAGGTCTGTTTGACAATTTCACGGCCTGTATCAATTCAATTTTGAAAAATCTGCCGTCTGCAATGCGATGTCCCGGATAGTCTTAATCAATGAAAGGCGGTTGTTTTTTATTTCTTCATTTTTGTCCATGACGAGGACTTTGTCGAAGAAATTATTGATAGGTTCCTTCAGTTTTTTCAGCGCGCTTATTGCTTCATAATATTCAGAGCCCGATACGAGAGATTCTATTTCGGTTTTTGCGGCTTTTGCCGAAGCGTACAATATTTTCTCTTCCTCAGCCGACAACAACTTCTCTTTCAATTCTACGGTTTCGCCTTTCGGCGCAATATTATTTATCCTTTTGATCGCAAGGAGGAACGGCTCATAATCGTCATCTTCTTTGAGTCTCATCAAGGCATCGAGCCTCTCCCTTAATGTATACACCGGCCGGCTATTTGCGTAATGCAATACCGACTGAACAGCGTCTTGAGGGTATCCGGAGGATGCAAGGATTTGTTCTATCCTCTGTTCGAAAAAGGCTGCGATGCTTGAGAGCACGGCGTTCTTATTGTCGATTCCGCATAGCCGGAGAGATTCGTTAAACAATTCATAAATAGTAAGAGGGAATTTTTTCTCCGTTAGTATGGCGATAATACCTATAGCCTGCCTCCTGAGAGCGAAAGGGTCTTCGGTTCCTGTGGGCATCAGTCCGATCCCGAAGAACGAGGTGAGGTTGTCGATTTTATCGGCAAGGCTTACGATAGAGCCGATTTCGGATGAAGGAACTGCATCTCCGGAAAAGGCAGGCTTATAATGCTCCGATATTGCTTTTGCAATTTCTTCGGTATATCCGTCATTTATAGCGTAATAGCCGCCCATGATTCCCTGAATCTCCGGAAATTCTCCTACCACGCCGGAGATAAGATCGGTTTTGCATAAGATAGCTGCGGTGTGTATACCTTCTTTTTTCCCCGGCAGGCATTTGTCTGCAGTGGAAGCCGCTATCGCCGCCATACGCATGACTTTATCATAAATAGTGCCGAGCTTTTCGTGGTAAATGACCTTTTTCAGGCCTTCGAGTTTTTCCTTCAAAGGAATCCGCTTGTCGTCCTCATAATAAAAACGGGCGTCTTCGAACCTCGCCTTTATGACTTTTTCAGCGCCTCTTTTGATCGTTTCGGCATTGTCCTGTTTTGTATTGCTTACGATAATGAAATAATTTACGAGTCCGCCTCCGGCGTCCTGCAATGCAAAATATTTCTGGTGCCCCTTCATGACGGTTATAAGCAGTTCTTTAGGCAGATAAAGGTATTCCGCCGGGAATGTTGCAAGCACGGGAACGGGATATTCCACGAGGTTTGTTACGTGCCGGAGCAGTTCTTCGTCTTCTATAATTACGGCATTCGCCGATGAAGCTAATTTTTTTGTACCGTCCCGTATTATTTTTTCTCTTTCATCGGGATCGAGGATTATGAAATTATTCTTCAGCAGATTAATGTACGCGCGGCAGTCTTTTACCTCAAAGGCCGCGGGAGAAAGAAATCTGTGTCCCCGCGTCATGTTGTCGCTTTTCAGACCGTCTACCTCAAAGGCTATTTTTTTATTGCTATACGTCGCCAGTATCCAGTGTATCGGACGCGCGAACCTGAGGCTGCCGTTTCCCCACCTCATGGATTTCGGAAAATTTAAAGATAGGATCAGTTTAGGCAGTATTTCCGGAAGGACGTGTTCCGTCTGCTGCGATGCCTCTTTGATTAAGGCAGTTAGATAAGTCCCTTTGCCTTTTTCTTTTTTGAGCAATTCTTCGATTTTCAAGCCGTGCGTTTTTGCAAATGCCTCCGCCGCCCTGGTAGGTTTTCCGTCTTTATCGAATGCGGCATTGACCGGAGGTCCCCATACCTCTTTTTCAGAGGCTCCCTGTAATGGAGCCAAGTCCGCAATAAGAGACAATCTCCTCGGCGTCGCATAGGTCTTTATGGAATTGAAAGGGACTCTGTATTCGGAGAATATCCTTTCCGAATTTTCCTTGAGTTTGACGATAGTTTCCGGCAGGAACCTTGCAGGAATCTCTTCGGTTCCTATTTCTAAAAGCAATATATGTTCCGCGTTGTTCGTATTTTGCATAATCATTTCCCTAAAAGCGGGAATCCCATTTCCTCTCTCTGTTTGAAAAACGCCTCGGCGCATACTTTTGCGAGCGCCCGCACCCTTGCTATATAACCGGTTCTTTCCGTTACGGACAGCACGCCCCGCGCATCGAGCAGGTTAAAGGTATGAGAGCATTTCAGGCAAAACTCGTAGGCGGGAAGCACCAGTCCCGTTTTATTCATCTTTTTCGATTCCTTTTCGTAGGCGTCGAATTGGTTTATCAACAGGTCGGTATCGGCATAGTCGAAATTGAACTTGGAAAACTCGATCTCGTCCTGCTTGTGAATTTCTCCGTATTTGATTCCTTTACACCACTTCAGGTCAAAGATATTATCCGTTTCCTGAAGATACATGGCGATTCTCTCGAGCCCGTAAGTAATCTCGACGGAAACCGGCTTGAGGTCGATGCCTCCGACCTGCTGGAAATAAGTGAACTGCGTTATCTCCATGCCGTCAAGCCAGACCTCCCATCCGAGTCCCCATGCGCCGAGGGTAGGCGATTCCCAGTCGTCCTCCACAAAGCGGATATCGTGCCTTAAAGGGTCGATCCCGATATATGCAAGGCTTTCGAGATATAAATCCTGACTTTCGATAGGAGAAGGCTTTAATATGACCTGATACTGATAATAGTGTTGCAGCCTGTTGGGGTTTTCGCCGTACCTGCCGTCTGTCGGCCTTCTGGACGGCTCGACATAGGCCGTTTTCCACGGCTCCGGCCCGAGCACCCTAAAAAAGGTAGCCGGGTGAAAGGTTCCGGCGCCTACTTCCATGTCATATGGTTGAAGCAGCACGCAGCCTTTTTTTGCCCAAAATTCCTGCAATTTTAATATTAAATCCTGAAAATACATAGTTCCTTTTTTAGAAAAAATGAATAAACATGTTATATAAAAGACGAATCCTTTGTCAAACTAAGGCCGGTCGCCGTGTTGACATAACTAAGATATGAGGCATATACTGTATATTACATGAATAAAGCTGAGTTTCAACGGTCCCTCAGAGGATTTTAAAGAAACCCTGAGGGTTTTTATTTGTGAAATTAAGAATCGAGGTAGAATATGAAGTTTGAGGACTTTTCTTTAAGCAAAGAAGTATTGAAAGCCGTATCGGAAATGGGTTTTGAAGAGCCCACGCCGATTCAGGTTTCCGCTATACCCATGGCATTGAGCGGAGGAGACATCATAGGCCAGGCGCAGACAGGCACCGGAAAGACGGCGGCATTCGGGATCCCGATAGTTGAAAAATGTCAAAGAGGCAAAAATCTTTTCGCCATCATTCTCGAACCCACGAGAGAACTCGCGGTGCAGGTCGCTCAGGAGATTAACGAAATAGGAAAATCCAAGAAGATACGCGTGCTTCCGGTTTACGGCGGCACTTCCATAGAAAGGCAGATAAAGGCGCTGCAGAGGGGAGTCGATGTCGTTGTCGGAACTCCGGGACGGCTTATAGATCATCTGAACAGGGGAACGGTTTCCCTTGCGAATATAAGGATCGCGGTTCTCGATGAAGCGGATGAGATGCTTAACATGGGCTTTGTAGACGATATGGAAACGATACTTAAAAATACTCCGGCTGAAAGACAGACCCTTTTATTCTCGGCGACCATGCCCCAGCCCATAATGAACATCGCCAAGAGATACATGAAAAATCCGGAAAAGATAAGGGTAAATACCAAGGACGTAGTCGTCCCGAAGATAAAGCAGATATTTTACGAGGTAAGGGAAGAGGAGAAGGTAAACGCGCTTTCGAGACTGATAGATGTTGAAGATCCCGAGCTTGCCATTATATTCTGCCACACCAAGCGGGAAGTGGACGAGGTCGCCATGAAACTCGGCCAACTGGGGTATAACGCGGGCGCGCTTCATGGAGATTATACTCAGGCTCGAAGGGACGAAGTTATGAATAAGTTCAAGAAGGGCATGCTCGATATACTTGTGGCAACGGACGTTGCCGCTCGCGGCCTCGACATACAGAATGTTACGCATGTCATAAATTACAACATTCCCCAGAACCCCGATAGCTACATTCACAGGATCGGAAGGACGGGCAGGGCCGGAAAATCCGGGATGGCTATAACTCTCGTCAGTCCGAGGGAATATAGGCATTTAAGGCTTATAGAAAAGACTGCCCAGACAATAATCGACAGGAAGAGGCTGCCTTCGGCAAAAGACGTTTTAGTGGCGCGCGAAAAAAACATTGTTAAGGATATATCCGAAATAATCGGCGAAAACAAACACGCGGGCTATATGGACATGGTCAGGGAGTTGTCCGAACAGCACAGTTTCGGCGAGATTGCGGCCGCGGCTATTTATGCGGCTTACGGCGAGATTAAAGAGGCGCCGGTACAAGAAAAATACGAAAAGCCGGGGATGGTGCGTCTGTTCATGACTATCGGGAGAAAGGATAAGATAAAGGTGCCTGATCTGGTGAAGTCTATAGCGTCCGAGGCGCATATCCCTCACGGCAAGATAGGAGATATAGACGTCCTCGACAAGTTTACCTTTATCGAAGTTCCGGAAGAACTTGCGGACAGGGTTATACGCTCCGTGGACGATATGGTTATGAAAGGCAGAAGGGTCAAGATCCAGAAGGCAAGGGCAAAGACAGCTTAACCGCTATTTTTTATAATTCGAAAGAACGGAGTCGAGGTATTTTATAAACCATTCCGCCTCAAGCTGAGAAAGCCAATGCGGTTCTTTGGCGTCTATAAAACAGAATTTTTTGCCGCCCGGATCTTTAATGATATTGCCGTTATGGTCGAGGAATAATAGCAGGCATTCGTTTTTGAAGTCGTATTGGTTGCCGAGCATCTCTTCTTCTTTTGAAAGTGCCTTCGTCAGATCTACCCGTACAGGTATAAAATCCTTTATTAATTTTTCGGCTATGGAAGGGTTGTCGTAAGCTATTTTCTGGAGTAATTCGCATCTCGGGCATCCTTTGCCGTAAAAGAAGTCTACGATCATCGGCTTTTTTTCAATCTGCGCTTTTTCCGTTCCTTCTTTCAGAGTAAGCCATTTTATTTCCGATGCTGCAAAGACATCGGCGCATATAAACAGAAAGACTGTTATCGTTAAGGCGTAAAATTTTTTCATATGTACTCCTTAAATTTTATATTACCAGTTAAATTGACATTTTTCAATACGTTACTTTAACATTAATCAACCCTGGGGGAGGCGCAAGCCTGAGAGTTTCCGGTTTCGGAAAGACCCCACGAACTTGATCCGGGTAATTCCGGCGTAGGGAACGGGAATATTAAGAGAACTAATCCTCTATTCCTTTCAGGGATAGGGGATTTTTATTTTTGGGAGATGAAATGAGGCTCAAGGTAAACGGCGAAGACCGGGAATTTAACGGCAAGACGGTTTTGGAATTGCTGCAGGAACTCGAAATTATTCCCGAAAGGGTTGCAGTAGAGGTGAATCTCAAGGTTATTAAAAGAGCCGATTTCGAGAATCATCCGCTAAATGACGGGGACAGCGTGGAGATAGTTTATTTTGTAGGAGGAGGAGCCGCATAAGATTTGAGATTTCGAATGGAGGAAGAAATGGAAGATAAATTGATCATTAAGGGAATAGAGTTTAGATCGAGGCTATGGATAGGAACCGGGAAGTATAAAGATTTTGAAGAAACCGCGCGTGTGATAGAGGCGTCCGGGGCGGACGTGGTGACTGTCGCGGTCAGAAGGGTTAACATTACCGACAGGAAGTCTGAAAATCTGCTGGATTATATCGATCCCAAGAAATATAAGATACTTCCCAACACAGCAGGTTGTTATACGGTTGAAGATGCTTTGAGATATTCCCGTCTTGCGAGAGAGTCCGGTGTTTCCGACATGATCAAACTTGAGGTAATAGGCGATGAAAAGACGTTGTTCCCTGATGTAATAGGCCTTTTAAAGGCTACCGAGATCCTCGCGAAGGAAGGATTTATAGTTTTCCCTTATACCAATGATGACCCGGTAATGGCTAAAAGGCTCGAAGACGCGGGCGCTGCCGCGGTTATGCCGCTCGGCGCTCCTATCGGATCGGGGCTTGGGATAAGGAATCCGTACAACATAAAGATAATACTTGAAGCCGCTAAAGTACCGGTAATAGTAGACGCGGGCGTCGGCACCGCATCCGACGCGGCAGTAGCCATGGAACTCGGATGCGATGCGGTTTTGATGAATACTGCCGTTGCCGCGGCAAAAGACCCGATAGCTATGGCGAACGCCATGAGGCATGCCGTTATTGCCGGGAGGCTGGCGTATAAGGCCGGGCGCATGCCGAAGAAGCTTTATGCGACTGCGAGCAGCCCGATAGAGGGAATGCTATAGTTGATAGATTTTAAACTTTATTTGATTACTGACAGGAAACTATTTGCCGACAGCGGTTTGATGTTTGCTGCTGTCGAAGAGGCGCTTAAGGCGGGAGTAAGGGCTGTTCAGCTTAGGGAGAAGGATTTGCCGACGAGGGAGTTGCTTTATATGGCTTACAAAATGAGGGGGCTTACGGCTAAATACAGCGCAGGGTTTTTTATCAATGACAGGGTTGATATTGCCTTATGCGTTGATGCGGACGGCGTGCATCTCGGGCAGAATAGTATCCCTGCTTATGCCGTTAGAAAGGCTGTTAACGCATCACGCATCACGCATCACGCATCACGTTTTCTTATCGGAGTTTCTACGCATAATTCGGAAGAAGCAGTTATCGCGGAAATGGAAGGGGCTGATTTTGTAACATTCGGGCCGATTTACCATACGCCTTCAAAACTAAAATATGGCGAGCCTGTCGGATTGGAGTCATTAAAAAAAGTTAAAGAAAAAATATCGATTCCTATTTTCGGGATCGGCGGGATAAAATCTGATAATGCTAAAGAGGTCATAGATGCAGGCGCTTATGGCGCTGCAGTAATAAGCGGGATTTTGATCGAGGCTGATACCGCATCAGCCGCAGAAAAGTATCTAAAAATATTAGGAACCTAATATGAGCGATTTTATGCAGGAAGGGCATGGCTCAAAGTCTTTAGAAAGTGTTTGTTGAAATGCATAGGAGAGATTAAAAAGGTATTACTCAATAAGTAACCACCGATGCGGATGACGGATATAAGATAGATGTTTTTGCAAGTGCGGGGTCTAAAGGCTTTTCGCCACACCCTCCCTGCATTTTAAGTGTAAGTTGAGAACGCAAAAGTGAAAGGAGACATTATGACAAGAATAGAGCAGGCAAGAGAGGGAATTATTACGGATGAGATGAAAGCGGTTGCATCGGCAGAGGGCGTATCCGCCGAAAAACTGGCATCGGATATCGCCGAAGGCGTAACCGTCATAACGAGGAATAATCTGCACGATATTAAGCCGCTCGGCATCGGCAAGGGGCTTACCGTAAAGATTAACGCGAATATAGGCACGTCAAAGGACAAGGTTTCTTATGACGATGAGATGAGAAAGCTTGAGGCGCTTGTGAAATACGGCGCGGATGCGGTGATGGACTTATCGACCGGAGGAGACATTAAGGGTTTGAGAAACGCGCTTATGAAGAAATCTCCGGTTGCCGTAGGCACGGTGCCGGTTTATGAGACTATAGTGCAGACTGTGGAAAAGCACGGGCATATAGCAAAAATGAATCCGGACGACCTTTTTGCCGTTATAGAAGACCATGCAAAGGAAGGCGTTGATTTCGTAACGGTTCACTGCGGCATTACATTAAAAGCGATTGAACGCCTTAGAGAAGACAGGCGCATTCTCGATGTAGTGAGCAGGGGAGGGGCGTTTCTGCTGGAGTGGATGATTTACAACAACAAAGAAAATCCCCTTTACGAACAATACGACAGGCTTATCGAAACGGCAAAGAAATATGATTTAACGCTCAGCCTCGGCGACGGGTTCAGGCCCGGATGCCTTGCGGACGCGACGGACAGAAGCCAAATCGAAGAATTGGTGACTCTTGGTGAACTAAGGGACAGGGCGCTTGAGGCAGGAGTTCAGGCAATCATCGAAGGCCCCGGACATGTGCCGTTGAATCAGGTCGAGTTGAATATAAAGATGCAGAAGGAGATATGCAAGGGCGCTCCGTTTTATGTGCTCGGCCCGTTGGTTACGGACTGCGGCATGGGATATGATCACATTACTGCGGCAATAGGCGGAGCTATCGCCGGAGCCGCAGGCGCGGATTTCCTGTGTTATGTTACCCCGTCGGAACATATAAGGCTACCCGACATCGACGATGTTATCGAAGGCGTTATCGCTTCAAAGATAGCGGCTCATGCCGCCGATATTGCAAAGGGGATTCCGGGGGCAATCGAGAAAGACAAGGAGATGGCTCGATTTAGGAAAAACCTCGACTGGGAAGGGCAGGCGTCAATGAGCTTTAATCCTGACAGAGTTAAGAGGCTGCGCGGAGAATCGCCTCCCGGCATGGCCGAGGTATGCAGCATGTGCGGAGAGTTCTGCGCGATAAAGACGGTGGAGAGGGCGCTTAATAAGAAGTGATTTTTACCTCAACGCCACTCTTTTAATTTATTGCTTATAAATTCTATGATCTTGTTATGTTCTTCCGCGCCTCTGCCCTGAATCAGCATCGGCTCTCCGAAGGCGAAATAGACTTTTTGTGCGGGATCGATTTTTCCGAAATCCTTAAGATATTTGCCGTTGCCCCACGCGCCTGTTTTCAGCGCTACAGGCACTACAGGCACATTCGCCCTTTGCGCGAGTTTTATTCCGATAGTGTTGAAAGTTTTAGGATCAAGCACGGCAGTCCTTGTTGTCTGGGGGAATATGATGACGGATCTGCCTGCCTTTAACCTCTCGATGCCTCCCTCAAGCACTGCCTTCAAATCATCGCGGGGATTCGTCCTGCCGACTACGATGGGATCTCTGGAACGCATCAGATGCTTGAACACCGGATAGTCTATGAGGCTTTTTTTTACTACGAATGTCGCCTCTTTCAAAGGAGAAATTATTGTCGGAAGCACGAATGTTTCGAGAGTGCTCATGTGGTTTGAGATAAACACGCACGGGCCTTCGAGCTTTCTGAAGTTGTCTATGCCCGTTATTTTTATCCTGACACCCACATATTCCAAAGCGCGAAGCGATTCGAGGCTGCTGTCGCACCATTCCGCGTTGCCGTATTTTTTATTTTTTGCCTTGGAAGCCGCCCTGAAAACGATGTCGATGATCCTGCAATAAAGGCTTAATGAAGGCGCTGCTTTGGCCGGCAGCGAAATTTTTTCAGGCGCGCTTTCATAAGAGCCGTTAGAGAACACAAGTTTATCCAAGAATTCCTCCTTTAAGACGGTTCTTTAAAAAATTTCAGCCATTCATCGAATTGTTTTAGCTTATTATCGCCGAATTTTACAATTATTTCCCTTATCTCCGAAACTGATTTTTCGGTTGTGAGGCTGTCCTCTCTTTTGGAATAAAATTTATCGGCAAAGCAGATTATTTTTTCTTCGATAGAAATAGGGAGCATGTCCCTTTTAGGGAGGGGAAATCCGTTTGCCTCGATATCGGCAATTGTAAGTCCGGTCCCGACATGCCTTTCGCAGACAAGGGCATGTATCGGTAATCCCTCTTTCTCCAATATCTCTTTCCCAAGATAACCGTGTGAGATATAGGGATGAAAGCCGTAACAACCGATCTTCGGGGCATGGGTCATGAAGATGCCTATATCGTGGAGCATCGAAGCCTCTTCTATGAATTTAAAGTCCGGATTCAGTTCCTTAACCCTTTCAGCCGTCTGCAGCGCCTTATGCGCCACCAGTTTGCTGTGATGGATTAAAAAATGGTAAGCCGTTGAATCGGGCTCGTAATATTTTTCTATTATTTTAACGGCATTCATACGTAATTATAATAGATTTGTAAGACCATGTGCTTAGTTCATCGCCTTGACGGGCCTATCGCTTCTGCCTGCCGCTATTTGTTCGATGGTATTGACAAATAGGCACTATATAGCAATACTATTAAAAATTAACATGTTAGGGGGCAGGAGGCGCGTTATGGGAGACGAGAATAAGGATTTAAAAACGGATGTCGATAAGATAATCGAAGAAAAGGAGCGTCTTGACAAGTTATTCAAGGAGCGCTTTACCCGTGTTATAACGGTCATGTTCACCGACCTGAAAGGTTCTACGTCAATCGCCGAAACGCAGGGCGATTTCGCGAGTAGGACATTAATAAAACAGCATAACGATATACTTTTTCCGCTCATAAAAAAACACAACGGCGTTCTCGTGAAAACAATGGGAGACGGCACAATGTCGTATTTTGAAAAACCCCAGAACGCCTTGCGGGCCGCCGTCGAAATACAAAAAGGCATTGACGGGCACAACTTTGAAAAGAAATCCAATATCCCGATTCTTATTCGTATAGGGATACATACGGGGCAGGGTATTGTAGAGCAGAACGACATCTTCGGTGATGTCGTAAACGTAGCGTCGAGGTTTGAAGGGCAGGCGAGCCCCGGAGAGATATGCATATCCGAAGAAACCTTCAGCGCGCTGGACGATAAATCCGAGGTTTATTGCCGGTTTATGAGAGAAACTACCTTGAAAGGCAAAAGCGAGCCGGTCAAGCTTTATAAGGCGTTCTGGAATCCCAGGGAAATAGAGCAGGACATGTCGGACAAACAGCCGATTCGGCAGAAAGAAGAAAAAAAAGGCCTGCCGGTAGCCGTAAAAATTCTATTGTTTATTGTCATCCCCCTTATTGTTATTTTCCTTCTGATAAGGGGCGGGAATCTGTTTAATTTCTCGGAGCCGGAAGAGAAAAGGACAAAACAGCACAGCGTGACCATCCCGGGAGAGGCTAAATGAATAGGCTTCTACGGACGATAACAAAAGTATGCTCTTCGGGGATAAAAATGCGGCTGAAAATATTTCGTTACAGGCGAAATTAAGCGATCTATTCGAAGACGACAGGCTTTTAAAATTTGCAATATATGCCGTCATGCTGATTGCGACGGCTTCCTTCCTGCATCTGGCGAGATTTTACCTGACGCTTACCTCGCAGTATGCAATAGGCTGGGGATTGGTTCTTGTTTTAATTGTATTTAAGAGAATAGAGGCGTTCAAGAAACCCCCGTTAAGAATTATTTTCATACTCATAACCGTTTTTATTACCCTCCGTTATTGGCTCTGGCGAACATCTGAAACCCTTGTATACACGGACCCGCTGGATTTTGTGGGAATGTCGGTTCTTTATTGCGCTGAATTATACGCGCTTACGGTACATTTCCTCGGCATTTTTTCGAATATATGGCCGATGGAAAGCAAGATCGTTCCCTTGCCCGAGGATACCTCTCTTTATCCGTCTGTCGATGTATTTATCCCTACCTACAATGAGTCTGCGGACATAATCAAGATAACCGTGACGGCTGCCTTGAATATGGACTATCCAAAGGATAAGCTTAATATTTATATCCTCGATGACGGGGCGACCGTTGCAAAAAGAAGCGACCCGAAAACCTCGCAGGCGGCATGGGAGAGGCATTACGATATCAGGAGGATGACAAACGCTCTCGGCGTCAATTATATTACCCGCGAGACGAACATAAAGGCCAAGGCCGGCAACCTTAACCACGCAATGAACCATACCTCCTCGGACCTTATTCTTGTGTTGGACTGCGACCACGTGCCTGCCAGAGACATTTTAAGCAATACGGTAGGGTGGTTTTTAAAAGATGAAAAACTCGCGTTCATACAGACGCCGCATTTTTTCATAAATCCGACCCCTATAGAGAAAAATATGGCCATATTCAATGATGCGCCGAGCGAGAATGAGATGTTCTATCGCGGCAATCACCTCGGCCTGGATTCATGGAACTCCAGTTTTTTCTGCGGTTCGGCGGCGGTTTTAAAGAGAAAGTATCTGGAAGAGGTCGGCGGCATATCGGGAGAGACCGTCACGGAGGATTGCGAGACCGCCTTCTCTTTGCATAAGAAAGGTTATTCGAGCGTTTATATCTCCAGACCTATGGTGTGCGGCTTGTCGCCCGATACATTCAATGATTTTATTCTTCAGAGGAGCAGATGGGCGCAGGGAATGACGCAGATACTTATTTTGAATAATCCGTTATTTACAAAAGGCCTCAAATTTTATCAGCGTCTTTGTTATTTTAATAACTGTTTTTTCTGGTTCTTCGGAATGTCGAGGTTTATTTTTTATATAGCTCCCGCGGCGTTTCTCATTATGGGGCTCAAGGTATATTTCGCGTCCGTTAATCAGGTTCTCGCCTATGCCGTGCCTCATGTGATAGCAACGGTCATATTGATGGATTTCTTTTATGGGAAGTTCAGATGGCCGTTTTTCTCGGAACTCTTTGAAAGCATACAGTCGCTCTTTTTATTGCCGGTTGTTTTTGGAGTTCTCGCTAATCCGAGAAAGCCCACATTCAAGGTGACGCCCAAAGGGAAAAGTCTGGAGAATGATTTTTTGAGCGGGTTGGCCCTCCCGTTTTTTCTGTTGTGCGCCGTACTTTTAACAGCCGTGCCTATGGCTTTGGTAAAGTGGTTTAAATACCCTCTATACCGGGATGTTATAGCCATAACCCTTGTGTGGTGCCTTTTAAATCTGTCATTGGCAATGGCGTCGTTCGGGGCATTTTTTGAGAAGAGACAGATTCGCCGGCATCATCGTTTGTGGGCTAAGGGCAAGGCATTGCTTTTTTTCACGAGGTTGAAGAAGACCGTGGAAGCGGATATTCAGGACATCTCGATGTCCGGAGTCGGGCTTTCTTTTAAGCTCGATTCCCCTTTAAAGCCTCTGGAGCACATCATGTTCGAGGCAAGGGACAGCTATGGAGAAAGGCATAAGCTTGAACTCCGTGTCCAGAGAGCGGTAAAGAAAGGCGATGCGTTCATATGCGGCTGCGAGTTTTTGCTGTCCGATGAAAAACAGTTCGAGACGGCAGTGCAGTTCGTTTATGGGGACAGCCAGAGGTGGGTGGACTTCTGGGACCGGAGAAAGAAGTCGGCCTCTCCGTGGTGGGTATTATATTTTATAGTAAGGATGATGATTAAGGGTTTCAAAACAAGCATTATTGCCGCAGCCCAATTTATCTACCTTCCAATAACGAATTACATTAAATTAATAAGCAGGAAATCGGAGACGTAAGGCCGGATGGAAACCCGAAAAAGGCATAGGCTTATCACAAAAGGCGATTTTGACGGACTTGTATGCGCTGTCTTATTGAAAGAGATGGATATTATTGACGAGGTTGTATTTGCCCATCCGAGGGATATCGAGAGCGGTAAGATCGAGGTAACGGGCAGGGATATTACTGCGGGGCTTCCGTATAACGAGAAGGTCTATCTGGCATTCGACTACTATCCCGGCGCCGCTGCGTCCGGAGGCGGAAAAAACCTGATAATTGACAGCGGCAAGCCGTCCACATCAAGGGTTATCTATGATTACTTCGGGCGGAAGAAGTTTCCGCGCATTCAGGAAGATATGCTGAATGCGGTGGATAAGGGCTTCAGCGGCGATATTACTATAGAAGAGATTTTATATCCGACGGGATGGATACTCTTTAATTATCTTGTCGACCAGAGAACGGGACTGGAGAGATTTAGAAAATTTTCATTAACTCATTCCGACCTGCTTATTAAATTAATATATTACTGCAGAAGACATACTATATGGGAAATTTTCAATATCCCGGCTATAGAGGAAAGGCATAGGCTATATTTTTCATCTATAGAGCAGTATAAAACTCAGATGCTCAGGTGTTCGTCGGTGCATTACAATCTGGTCGTAACCGACATGAGAAATGAAAAGATCATCTATCCGGGAAACCGGTTTATGGTTTACGCGCTATTCCCTGAGTGCAATGTATCCATGAATGTATCTTTGGATGTAAAAAACGGCAGAACCGTATTTGTTGCGGGCAAATCGATTCTTGACAGGTCGTTTTCCGCCGACATCGGCAGGGTAATGAAAAAATACGGCGGCGGCGGACATTCAAAGGCGGGAACATGTCAGGCCGGTAATGACGATGCCGATACCGTTATGAGAAAACTTATTTCCGAATTTAAATACCCGCTGTTTAAAAATCTCTTTCTCGGATATTTCAACTATTATTATCCGCTTGCCCCTGAAAAGTCCATCACTAATTAATATCTGCCGGCATTAAACTTGCTTAATATTAAGCTAATGTAGGTGCAGTATAACACCGCCGGGAGTTGTAATAGAGCGGCATAAGGCATTTGCATGGGAAATTTTTTGCTGAATAATTGATTGGCAGCCAAAAAAATGACGGTATTGCCTTGCGCGGGAGAGAATACTATGCGGATTTTTGACGGAAAATGAAGAGAAGAAAAATATTTTTAACTGCAATTGTTGTTAAATTATTTTTTTGCATGGTATTTTTTCCTGTCCCGGCAGAGGCGGACGTTTTTAAGCTTCCGTTATATAAAATCGCACCGGCTAAAACCGTAACTCTTAAATGCACTTCTGCGGAATACGGCATAAGCATACCGGTGGCGGAACGGTGGAAGGTTGAAAAAGCCGTTTTAGTTTTTGGTTATGTAAATTCCACCGGACTCCTCGAAAATAAATCCCGGTTGACGGTTAAGGTTAACGGCTATCCTGTTTCGCAGATAAACCTTAATCCCCTTGCTCCCGAAGGATTCGTCAAACTGTCGTTGCCCGCGCTTTTTCTTGAACCGGGGTATAACAGCATTACCTTTGAGGCTTCGCAGCACTATACCCTTGAGTGCGAATATCCGTGCGCATCGGATTTGTGGACTACCTTGAAACTGGATGAGGCTTATCTGGAGATGGAGTATTCGCTTAGGGATGTGCCGTTGAAGCTTTCCGCGCTGCCGAATTTTCTGTTTGATCCGAAGATAAGTCCTCGCGGCGAAGTGAATATAGTGATAGAGAATACAAAAAATGTCGATATGGTAAGCATTGCGAGCATTGTAGCGTCAGGCATAGCGAGGAGATTCGACTATAAAAACGTATATTTTTCCGTATCGAGCGACATCAAGCCCGGCTACGACAATATCCTGGTAGGCAAGGGTGACTTTGTCCGGCAGTTGTTGCAGCTTAGAGGCGTGGAAACGGCGGAAATCAAGAGTCCGTTTGTTAAGATCATGCATATGCCCGAAAGGGCTGACGGCTCAAACAACAAGGGCAGGGCTGCCGACCGTTCGCATGCGTTGATCATTATTTCGGGGGCGAATACCGATCATATAAAACTTGCCGCCGAGACGATGGCGATAATGTCAACGGCATTTCCCGACACTAACGAGATGATGCCCATGGAGTTCAGGCTTCCGGATATACAACTATACGGCGGAAGGCTTATCATAACTCAAGATAAGAAATACACATTTAAGACCCTGAACTTTCCGTCATATTCCTTCAAGGGATTGAACCCTGCGCCCAAAGAGATTACTTTTCGTCTGCCCGCCGATTTTCTCATAAAGCCTAATATGTATGCCGACCTTTCCATCCATTTTTCATACGGGGCTGCGCTCCGTTCCGACTCGGCTTTGAATATATCCCTGAACGGCAAAAGTATCAGGGCTATTCATCTAAACGACGTCAAAGGAGGGATTATTGAGGGCTATAAATTGAATATTCCGACGCATCTCTTTAAGCCGGGGACCAATGTGCTGCGTTTCGAGCCTGTAATGACGCCTTTGGTCGGGAAAAATTGCGAATATTTCCAGACTGAAAATCTTTTTTTGACCATTTATGAGAATTCAACCTTATATTTCCCTGCTATGCCTCATTTTGTTGACCTGCCTAAGATCGAGCTGTTCATGCTTAACGGGTTCCCTTTCACCAGATGGCCTGACGCCCATGAGTCGATGGTCTATATTACAAATCCCGATGCCGATACAGTAGGCGCCATGCTGAATCTGATCGGTGTAATAACGCAGAAGAACGGCTATCCGCTTCTTGAAATGAAATACACCTTCACGCCGCCCGTAAACTTCAAAGGCGAGATCATTGTAATGGGCGATATCAACACTATTCCGGAAGATTTAAAGAGAGCTGCCCCCTTGAGCCTTACCAAACAGATGACCGTCCCTTATCCCGTTGTAAGAAGCTGGAACGATGAGTCGTCCCTTGCGTTCAGTAAACAGATAAGCGGCCTTGTTCCGGGGAAAGGGGCTATAATGGAATTTCAGTCTCCTTATGCCGAGGGGCGCACCGCAATAGTATTCACCGCGTCTTCGACTAAGGAGTTGCTTGCGCTGGCGGAGGCCGTTATGGATCCGGGAGTCCAGGCAAAGTCCGAAGGCGATCTTGTCCTCATAGATCTCGATAAAACGGAGTATAATATTATCGCCATGAAGGTGGGTAAAAAATATTTTGCCGGCAAATCGGGCAGGGTCTCGAAAATAGACATGTATCTATATTCATACCCGTGGCTGTATTACGCGGCGCTGGGACTGACCATTTTGTTGTTGAGCCTTACCATATTCTTCCTGATAAGGAGATACAGAAAAAGGAGGATTAAAGGTGAATAGATTCCGGTTCCTTATGTTTTCCCTTTTCTTGTCGCTAATTTTTCATGAGCCGCTCTGCGCTCAGGGTATTCAAATGGATGTTCAATATAAACAGTTATGGGAACATTACAAATCTAATTTTGTTCAACCTGACGGACGGGTTGTAGACAAGGGGCAGAGGAGTATAAGCCATTCGGAAGGTCAGGGGTATGGAATGCTTATCAGTTTTTTGAACGACGATAAAGATACATTCAGCAGAATATGGCGATGGTCCAAGAACAATCTTCAGATACGAAGGGATAATCTCTTTGCATGGAGTTGGGGGGAGAGAGCCAAGGGCCAGTGGGGAGTTATCGATTACAACAATGCAACGGACGGAGACATTCTGATAGCATACGCCCTTGCAAGGGCGTCCATGAAATGGAATGAACCCGGATATAAGACCGAGGCATTAAAGATAATTGAAGACGTAAGAAAACATTTAGCGGCAAGGTGGGATAATAATATTTTTCTTTTGCCCGCGTACTATGGTTTTAAAAATGAAGACAGCCTCGTATTAAACCCCTCATATCTTATCTTCCCGGCCTATCGCGTTTTTTCGGGGTTGGACGATGATGTCTTCTGGAAGAAGGTTTACGAGGACAGCCTGCTTCTTCTCGATCGCAGCCTTTCCGGCAGATTCAAGCTGCCTCCGGATTGGATCAGTTTAAGCAAGAGCGGAATCTCCGTCAATGCGGAGAAGAGTCCCTTTTTCGGCTATGAGGCCATAAGGACGTTCCTCTATCTGTCATGGGAAAGAAACCCCAGGTTTCCGGAGGGACTGAAGGAGCTGTTTAAAGTCTATGAGAAACTCGGGTATATGCCGCTGCAGGTAGACCTCGTAAAAGACAATATCTCCCTTGCGGATGCCCCCGCAGGTTTTTACGCCGTCTATGCGCGCGCTGCCGAGAAGATGGGGAATAAGGCATTAAGCCGGCAGCTCTACAGGGAAGCGCTAAAAAAGACGTCTTCGGAAAAAGGCGATTATTACTCCATGAGCCTTTTCCTGCTGGCAATCGGAAGCGGCGATTTATAAACCCTTATTTAAATTTTTTATGCCGCAAAAATGATATAATCTTGGAAAACGAACGGGCAGGTATGCGGACCCAATCAGATTCTTTTATCAGGATGTACGGCAGGAGATACGATCTCGTATCCCGACAGAACTTAATTTTTCTTCTCAAATCCAGAACAGGCCGCAGGACGATTGTCAAATGGCTGAATAAGCATAGAGACAGCGGTAACTACCTGCATGTATATAATGAGATCGCCGGGCTTACCGGAGATGCGACTCTGTTTTTAAATCCTTTTATTGCCGGGATAACGGCTACAACTTTTGTCTTATCCTCCTTTTCGTGGCATAACATGCCGAATTCAGCGTATGCCGATAATGCGAATCTGCCGGGAAATAAATTCAATTCTCACAATATCCATGAAATATCGAAACAGCAGCCGGGAGAACTGGTTTTTACAAATACAAATACAAGAGGGTACGGGATAGAGAAAGTAGAAGAGTTGAACGATATGGAAGGCGGACAAAAGGGGAAAATAATCGCAAAGCGCCTTCTCTTCAGGAATGAAAAAGGGATGCGCCTGATATGCGAACTCGGCAGATACGCTCCTGCAGGAGCTGAAATAGTCTTCGGCAACAGGACGTACCGGATGATAAAAAACGGCGTTGCATGGAATATGCGAAATATCACCGGCATCAACGATAGGCCTGTGCCGGAAAATATTTTTATAGCCGAGAAGTTTGTCGGAAAGAGTAAGTACACGGCCGGCAAGCAAGGCGACAAAATAGTACACGCAGCGCAGAGGGATGTTCCGGTCGATAAAGCCGATAATTTTGAAAGGATTCGCGTAAATACAAAATCGCTCTCAGCCATTTTGCAGAAAGAAAAACTCGGATATGCCGGATCGAAGCCGGAAAAACAGGAACAGAAAAAGAATAGACTCGTAATGAAAGAACAGGGAAATATAATAGAGCAGCGCAGTCAGGATAATATAGTCGAGCTTTATCAGAAACGGCAGGATTGGCTCATCCCTTCGCATAAGGATGATGAAGTTCCCGCAAAGGAAGATAAAAAAGAAGATAAAAAAGATGGTGTGGGACAATTTTTAGGCGTGGCATGGAGATATTTCAACAGCGGCGATTATAAAAATGCGGTTAAAATATTTTCAACCATATCGTCTTCCCCCGAATCGATGCGGGAGGCAAAATACGGTCTGGCAATGTCTTACTCAAAGCTGAAAGATACGGAGAAGGCCTTGCCGTTATTGGAGGCATTGGCCAAGAAAAAACTTTATTTAAAAGACGTGCTTCCGGCTCTTATGTCGCTTCTTATGGAAAAAGGGGATATTGAAAATGCCGTCTTTTATGCGGGCATGTTTGGAGAAAAGGATAAACGGAAATGGGAGGAGGAGATAAGGGTTAAAGCCCTGTCCGGCGCATTTGAGATCGCTAAAAAACAGGGGGATATAGAAGGACTTAAGGGACTTGTAGACAGCAACGGCGGGCTTTTAAATAAGTGTCTCGCGCACGGCATTTTTGTCGAAACGGCCAATCTGCTGCTGAAAACCGATGATAAATACGCAACCGATATTTACAGGGGGCTGCTCCGTTCATGTCCCGACAAGTGGGACCTGCGGTTAGGGATTTTTTATTCCATGAAAACTATATCAAAACCGGCCGATATGCTTATTGAACTGCAAGGCGAAGAAAGCAGAAAGGAATTGGATGCCGGGTATCGTGAAAAATTATCGGGACTGAAGATTTCGGTTTTAAAGGAGATATTTGCCGGGCTGAAGCCGGACTCGCCTGAGTTTGAGAAAGTATTAAACGAAATATTGGCTTTAAGCCCCGAAGATAGTGACGCACTTTCGGCGCTGGCGTGGCGGGATTTCCGCAATGAACAGTACGAGGAGGCATATAAGCGGTTCTCCGCGCTTTACGGGAGCGAGCCGGAGAATGATTATGCGGAGGGGATGATTTATGCACTTATGAAGCTGAAGAGGTTCGATGAGGCTCTGGAAGTGGTCGGCAGCCATAAGGACAATGAAAAAATTGCATCCATGGGAAAAGATATAAGGATGAAGATGTTATGGGATAAAGTTTCTGCGCTTGCTTCCGATTCGCCTGAACTGGAAGGTATAGCCAGGGAGATGTTGTCCATCAATCCTGACGAAGAGGGTATCAGGGATATTCTGGCATGGTGGTATTACAATAAAGATGACTATGAAAAGGCTTATGATGAATTTAATGCCCTCTTTAATCGCAATCCCCTCACAAAAGGTTATTCCTTTGGTCTGGCGAGTTCACTGGTAAAGCTGAACAGAGCGGATGAGGCATTGGAAATAGTCGTTAAAAACAAAAAAAATGACGAAAGACTGGCCGCTCTTGAGGCTGAGATATATCTGGATAAAGCAAGGGCTGCTTATAGAGACAAGAAATACGGTGAGGCGGAAACGTATTCTGCTAAAGCCCTTGCGCAAAACCCTCAAGACACAGAAACGAGGGAACTCCTTGAATTGAGCAGATACAGGCAGACGTTACCGGCAAGGGCTATGTCGGCTATAGTAGGCCTTCCGGGGTTTACATGGGGCAATATTACCAACAGCAGAACTACCGGCACAGGCATATCTTTTTTAGTAAATCAGGGCATCGATTGGGTCAAATTACCCGGGGATATAATTTTCAATACATTCGCGGAATATCGGTACAGGAGCAGGTCTAAGGATAATCGTTATTTCGACGAGCAGGGACAAGCCGTAGGTTTTGAACTGAAAAAATCCATCTTCAGACTCGGCGCGGAGTACTCGTGGGACAGGTATGTCGAACAGAAAAGCGCATATCTGGCATGGTATGACGATTGGTATAAATATATGAAAAAAAGAGGCGAGGAAGGCGGTTTTCCTATAGAGGGCTTATCCGGGGAGACATACGGAAAGATCAGCCATGATTTGGAGAATACGACAGGCACATCCATTTCCGGGCATGTAAATCAGGGTATAGACTGGTTTACCCTTCCCGGAGACATTGTTTTCAACACCTATGCCGAATACCGCTTCAGCTTCAGGACCAAAGACAATTTATATTATAACGCGCACGGTCCTGCCGTCGGCGTCGAATTACAGAAAAAACCCTTTAGGATCGGCATGGACTATTACTGGGAAACCGGCACAAAACGGCATGCAACGGACAAGAAACTCGGCGTATATCTCAGGTGGTATTACGATTGGGATTTAAAGCCGGAAAAGTTGAAATAAACCGCCTGCCGGCAGTTGACAATGGACCGCAGACCCGATTAATATTATTTATATCATGAGGATGCGGGATTTCAAAAAAATTTATGAGAAATCCACGGCGGAACTCCAATTCGTCGCAGGGTGGATTTTCTATTTTCTGCTTAAATTCTATTTGGTTGTAAAAGGCTCGATAAGACTGGATATTTTGTTAAACCTTCTTTTCCTGATTTTTGTTTTATTGCCTGCCCCTGCGATACTTTCGAGGTATAGGGTTTTCAGATACGGCAGAAATGTTTTGAATATCGCAACGGCATTACTGCTTCTATGGCATGATTCATGGCTGCCGCCGCTTCTCGATGCGGGTTCATTTCTCAGTCAACAGGGCATGCCTTCATTCGAATATGCAATTTCTTTCATGGGAGGATATTTCAGTATGTCTTTAACGGCCGCTTCAATAATACTATTGTTAATCAGTTTGTTGGCGCAGAAATACAAGAAGATTTCAGTATTGGCGCTTGCTGTTCTTATCGTTACAGTCCCATTAGTTCCAAAATTTTCCGGACAGTCGCAGGATACATACGCAAAAGTCGAGCTTCAACCGGCAGAAGCGGCGGATATAAAAGACCCCGGTAAGTATTTAGAGTCGTTCTACAGCACCGAATCGGAAAGGGTGATAATGTTCAAGAAGCCCGGCTCGACGAGTCCTGCCTTTGACATTGTAGTGCTGCATGTTTGCTCTCTCTCATGGGATGACCTTAAGGAGATAGGAATGGCTCAGGAAGACCCTTTTTTTAAACAGTTCGATTATTTCTTTACGAACTTCAATACAGCTACCGGTTATAGCGGACCGGCCGTGGTACGACTTTTGCAATCGAATTGCGGGCAGCGAAGCCACAAGGATATACACAAGGGCGATACGCCTAA
>MHDU01000075.1 GCA_001803635.1 Nitrospirae bacterium GWB2_47_37
CATGTATCACTCATTCAGCCGGTTGTGGAGCCGCTTTGGGATGTAAAGCATGATGAGACGGAAATGCCTTTCCTTATCGCTGAAAAGCTTAAAGAAAAAGGGTTCCCGAATCTTTATGATTATCTTACAAAGGAGTTCAAGGACCCCGAAACAGGCATGTCTCCAAGGACAGGCAAAGAGTTTGCTCTTTATGCGGTTAAATATTACACCTCTCCGGCATGGACCGCGGCCGGCGCCAAGATTGGCGACAAGATTAACGGCTGGGAAGACTACAGGCAGCGCGGTGTATGGAACTCTGAGGCGTATAAATATAAGAGCAGGTGGGGAGGCAAATTCCATACGGCTTCAAAGAAGTTCGAGTTCTACAGCGAGACTTTGAAAAAGACGCTGACGGATCACGCGAAAAAACACAAAACCGATGTGGACGACATCCTTAAGGTATGTAATTACGAGGCAAAGGGAGAGCTTGCCTTTGTGCCTCACTATGAGTCGCCTTACAGGTTCGGCGATGTGAAGGAGTATCCGTTTACCTTTATCGATTACAAATCGAGGCTCAACAGGGAAGGCAGAAGCCAGAATGCTCCGTGGTATTATGAGTTCCATAAGGTTGACTTCGGGGATGAGAGCCACGAAGACCTGCTCCAGATCAACCCTGCGGATGCCGCAAAGCTCGGCGTCAAAACCGGAGATACGGTTAAGATAACCACAGTAACCGGAAGCTACATGCTGAAAGTAAAGCTGTGGGAAGGTATCCGTCCGGGCACAGTCGCCAAATGCTATGGTCAGGGACACTGGGCCTACGGCAAGGTCGCTTCAAAGGAATTCGGCAAGACCGCAAGGGGCGTAAACAACAATGAGATAATGCCCTTTGAGACCGAACGCTTGAGCGGCGCAAATGTAAGAAACGGCGGATTTACCGGCGTTAAAATCGAGAAGGCTTAAGGAAAGGAGGTAAAGATAGATGCCTAAATACGGAATGGTTATAGATTTACAGAAGTGTGTAGGCTGCGGAGCATGTGCTTTGGCCTGCAAAACGGAGAACAACACTCAGGACAGGGCTAAGGGACAGACCTTTAACTGGGCGGATTTTTTGATGAAGGCGGAAGGAAAGTTCCCGAATGGTAAGTTTGCTGTAATGCCTGTGAACTGCAACCACTGCACGGATGCTCCTTGCGTGAAGGCTTGCCCTGTAACTCCGAAGGCAATGCACAAGCATGAAAACGGCATGACGATACACAACATGGAAAGGTGTATCGGATGCCGCAAGTGCCAGCAGGCATGTCCTTACAGTTCAACGGACGTGGATAAGTCCGGAGCGCAGTACAGCGTTATAAGCTTTAACGACTTTACGGATGAGGTTCATCCTTTCTACAAGGATAAGAAAGAGGTCGTTGCTGGTTGCACTGCATCGGGAGCCGAGATTTCTCAGAAGGCAGGCGATACGCCTCCTCACCGCACGATGTACAAGCACTCCGACTATGCAAGCGTAAGAGTTGCAGGCAAGGTCGAAAAGTGCATATTCTGCGAGCACAGGGTGCTTAACGGCGAACTGCCCAACTGTGTCGCTGCATGTCCTGCAAGCGCCAGAGTATTCGGCGACCTCAATGACAAGGACAGCGATGTAAGCAAGCTTATCAAGAAACATAAGCCTGCTCAACTCAAGAACAGCAAGGGCGAGACATTGAAGCCGGGTGAAAAAGGCACAATGCCTAATGTATACTACATCAGGAGCTTCTCGGTCAGGAAGTAAGCGACTGCAACAACTCTGTTGTTTCAGAAACGGATGGGACTACATTTGTAGTCCCATCCGCATTATTTTAAAATCCGATTAGAGGTGAATGTGAATATTTCCCGGCAGACTATGCAATACGAACAGGCAAGATGTGAGAGCTATAAGCTCATTGCCGCATGTTTTTATCAGCCTCAAAAAGAGGTTTTTGTGCAGGAAGGATTATTCGAGAATCTTACGCTGCTCTTAAAACAGGCTTGCCCCGATGCGGCAATATTTTCCGAAAAAATGGGCGAGACAATTCTAAATTACAGCAATGAAGATCTTCTTGTCGATTATGCGAGTCTCTTTATAGGGCCTAATGAACTTATCGCTCCGCCTTACGGCTCCGTATATCTGGATGAAGGCAGAAGGACAATGGGCGACTCCACAATAGAGGTCATGAAAATATATAAAGACGAAGGCCTTGCGATTGACGAAAACTTCAAAGAATTGCCCGATCACATAGCGGTCGAGCTTGAGTTTATGTATTACCTCATATTCAAGGAGATTGAAGCTCTCGAAAATAAGGATAATGAAAAGACGGCTCATTTTATAGAGGTTCAGGAATTGTTTCTGCACAGGTTTTTAGGGAAATGGATCAAGCCGTTCTGCGATAAAATAACGGAAGGAACGGAAAATGAATTTTACAGGGCTTTGGCCGGATGTCTGTCAACATTTGCCGTTAAGTCAGCCGTTTCGGATGATCTGAAAGCTCTCATTCCGGAGAAGATACAAAATACGCTTAATTAAATGTTTAAAGGCAAGATCATAGACAAGGCGTTAAACGCCGTAGATTGTATAGAGACCGACCGTTCCCGCTGCATGAGGATGCGGTTCAACCGTAACGAATGCAACCGGTGCATAGAGCAGTGCCGGTCTGAGGCGATAACAATATACGAAGACGTAACGGTCGGCGATTCGAACTGCTCCGCCTGCATGCTCTGCATATCGGCATGTCCGTCCGACTGCTTTGAAATAAAAGGGCATGATTTTTATTCGGTAATCTCCAAACTCAGAAAACTCGAACCCTCGATAGAATCCCCTGTATTAGGATGCAGGAACAATGCAAAAAAACCTCATCACGCGCAGACATACTGTTTCGGTTATTTGTCGGAAGAGCATATAATAGCCCTTTATTTATACATGCGGAATCCGCTCCAGATAGACATGACCGGATGCGCGGACTGCAAAAACGGTTTTATAGCCGATATCCTGCAAAAAAGGATAGCCGATATAGAAACAAAAACATCGCTGAATATCTCAGGAAAGATAAAACCTGTTAGAGACACCTCCGGACTCGACTTTCAGGACGTTTCATACGACAGGCGGGGATTTTTCAAAGCCATAAAAAATCTGACCTTTATTCAGGCCGCGGGACTATTCGACAATGAAGACGATATCGAACATACGCAGTCGTATTCGGCCAAAAAACTGCCTTTAAAGCGCGAACTGCTCAACAGGGCGATCAAGATGCTTCCTGATGAAACACAAAAAGAATTGCTGAAGAATTACTACTACGACGTCAGCGTAACGGATACCTGCAATAATTGCTTCGCGTGCATAGGAATGTGTCCTACCGGCGCGTTGAAGATAGAAGATAAGGATGAAGACAGGGAACTCTTTTTCAGCACATCTCTATGCAATGGATGCGGCCTTTGCAGGGATTTTTGCATGGCCTGTTCCGTAAAGATAGAGAAGGGATTTTCAGGCGATAACCCGTTTGAATTTTACAGCGCCAAAGGCGTATTATTATGCGAGGGTTAAAACGCAATGGACTTTGAATCTCTTTTAAACGAATCGGTAAAGATACACGGCCATCTTTGTCCGGGGCAGGTGCTCGGGGTAAAGATGTCGATGCTCGGATTGAAAAACGCGGGTATAGAAGAATCCAAAGGTAAAGACAGGAAGAATATCATCGTTTTTGTGGAGATGGACAGGTGCGCTACGGATGCGGTTCAGTCCGTAACGGGATGCAGCCTCGGCCACAGGACAATGAAATTCATGGATTACGGCAAGATGGCTGCCACGTTCGTAAACCTTAAAACAGGCAAAGCCGTGAGGGTAATAGCAAAAGAAGAAGCGAGAGACAAGGCCAAAGAATACTTCCCCGAAATACAGGATAAATATAAGGCCCAGCTTGAGGCATATAAGATAATGTCCGACGAAGATCTTTTCGATATAATGAACGTCAAGGTCGAGATAAAGCCCGAGGACATGCCCGGAAGGCCGATGAAAAGGGTTAAATGCGAAGGATGCGGGGAATACGTTCAGGATATGAGGGACGTAAGCAAGGAAGGAAAAGTATTATGCGTGCCCTGCGCCGGGGGAGGGTATTACAAAAAGTGAACACATCCCTGTCCGTAAATAACAATGTCATCCCGTTGAACGAATTTACGCAAAACTACATTGCCAATATATTGTGCGGCATAGCGCGTTCGTTCGGTATCGATTCGGATTCCGTAACCGTGCTGGTCGATGCCGAGGGGTTCCATATTCATACGGTAGAGGGAGAGATAGACATATCAAAAAAGGATTTTGCAAAACAACTTATAGAGAGCACGCTTAAGGGCATGCTGTCTCCTCTTAAGGGCGTATTCTGGATGCAGAATATAACGATCACGGGCAAAATAGACCGGCTGCAAGAAGGGGTTGCGGATTAACAGGCTTTTTTATTATAATGCGTTATGCAAAAAAGTCATAGCGGTATAGAGATCAAATCGAAGCTCTGGATAGAGGTGGACGGAGAACCCGTCTTCGGCAGGGGCAGGAGATTCCTGCTTCAGGCCATAGATAAATACGGCTCCATAAATCAGGCGGCAAAAGAGATAAACATCTCATACAGGAAGGCATGGAGCTATATAAAGGCGATGGAGGAAAGGCTCGGCATAAAGCTGGTCGAAAGGCAGGCCGGAGGCAAAAACGGCGGCGGCGCGGCACTAACGAAAGATGCCCGGAAATTCCTAAAACATTATGAGCTTATGGAAGACGGCATAAAGGAAATAGTCGATAAAAAATTTAAAACGATATTCGGCAGGCAGGCGAAATCTTAGGAGGATATTATGTGCGATATTCAGGGTTCCGATACGAGAAACAGGCTCGGCGTTAAAACAATCCCGGTAGGAGAAGCCGTGGGCATGGTCTTGGCCCATGACATCACGGAGATAAAACAGGAAGATTTTAAGGGCAGGGCTTTCAAGAAAGGGCATATCGTGAAGGAGGAAGATATAAGCCGTCTTCAGAGGCTCGGCAAGGAAAACCTGTTTGTTCTGAATATCGCGGAAAATGAAGTTCACGAGGACGACGCCGCCTATGCTATGGCAAAGTCTTTAATGGGCGGGGGCGTGAAGATGGAGGGCGAGCCTAAAGAAGGCAAGATAAACATAATTGCGGAGCGGAACGGCCTTTTAAAAATCAATAAGGATGCGCTTCTCCGGTTTAATATGCTCGGAGACGTGATGTGCGCGACGCTTCATAACAATACGCCGGTCAAGAAAGGACAACTTGTAGGCGGAACAAGGGCGATACCGCTGGTAGTCAAAAAGACGATGGTGGAAGATGCGGTCTCAATCGCCGGCGGTCAAAATGTAATTGAAGTCAGGGAATTCAAAAAACCGAAGGTCGGAGTAGTCATTACCGGCAACGAGGTTTATTATGGAAGAATAAAGGATGCGTTCGCTCCGGTCATTACTAAAAAAATAAAGGCATTTGACGGAGAGATGGTAGGTATATACTATGCCCCGGACGATGAAGGTTTTATAGAAGCCAGATTAAAAGAGCTTATCGAAGCGGGAGCGGATCTGCTGATTACGACAGGCGGCATGTCCGTAGACCCGGATGACGTAACAAGGTTTGCGATAAGGAATTTAGGCGCGGAGGATATATCATACGGCTCCGCAGTGCTTCCCGGCGCCATGTTTCTCACGGCATATGTCGGCCCGGAAGAGCAGCGGATCCCCGTTCTCGGCATTCCTGCCTGCGGCATGTATCACAAAACAACCATATTCGATTTGATATTGCCGAGGGTGCTTGCCGGGGAGAAGATTACAAGAAGAGAGCTTGCCGAACTCGGACACGGCGGACTTTGCCTTAATTGCAAGGAATGCAGGTATCCCATTTGCCCGTTCGGGAAATAGCATTAGCTCATAGATGCTAAAACTGCCATGAGCCATGAGCTATAAGTTGCCTGTTTTATTTGACAGAATACCGCTTTTTTGATATTCTCATACACAATGAAAAAACGGATACTCCATTACTTCATCGCTTCATTGCTCCTATATTTAATGCCGTTCGTTGCTTCTGCGGAAGCCTTTGACGTAAAAGGCTTGCAGCCCCTATCCCCTTACGGCGTATTTTCTACATTCAGCGCGGAGAGCCTCAAGCAAAACAAGGTCGGATTAGGTCTTGGAATCGAAAAAGTTTACGACCCCGGTTTCTATCGCGCAACTTTCAATTTTGCATACGGCATACACGATAAGTTTGAGCTTAATTTTACGCTTCCATATGTAACCGAATGGGAGAACAGGGTTGACGGGTTTGAAGACTATAATCTCGGGGTTAAGCATAGAATTATAGATGAGGCCGATTACATGCCGGCCGTGGCTTATATGTTGACGGTGTCTCCCTCTTCCGGCAAGGAGGAATTCACAACCGAAGGCAGCGCCGGAGGCGGCGTGATACTGACAAAGAAGATAGGCCCGTTTAAAGGGCATTTCAACGCCCTCTATTCGAGCCCCCAGAAGGCGGGTCTGAAATCGGAATACACCGTTAATTTAGGCTCCGAACTCGCCGTCACGCATGATTCGAAGATACTCGTGGAAATTACCGGCAAAAAAAATTATTTTAAAAACAAGATAGACCTGCTCGAATGGAGGCTGGGGTACAGGATTGCGACTACCGATAATGTATACACTACTTTGGGAGCGGGCTTCGATATAAAGAACAGGACTCCCGATCTCCGCCTTATGTTTTCGGTCAGCGTGATACTGCCGCCGGAGAAAAAGAATATCCGGAAGATATACGAAGAATAATATTCGCCCGCCAATGACAAAATGTCCGCTCATGGTTTATAATGTAACGTTATGTTCGATCTCGGAATACAGGAACTTATCGTAATATTCGTAGTCGCGCTGCTTGTCTTCGGCCCCAAGAGGCTGCCCGAACTCGGAAGGACCATCGGCAAGGGTTTGGCTGAACTCAAAAGGGCGATGCACGGCGTTAAAGAGCAGATGGACGCGGAGATGCAAGAGATAAAACAGCCGGTGTCATTGGAGCCGGATACTTCCAAGATAGAGCAGAATGAAGAGGCGAAAAAAAATGATTCCCCGGAAACCGGTGAGAAGGAGCAAGGTCAAGTAAATGCAGGATGAAAAAGCGCCTCTTACCGAACACCTCTCCGATCTAAGAAACAGGATAACAATATCTTTAATCGCGCTGTTTATCACCTTTTCAATAGCCTTTAATTTTTCCGAATATATTTTTAAGGCCCTAATGTTCCCGCTTAAATACAGTCTGGATTTTTCGGTCAAAAACATGTATGTTCATTTCGTCCCTCAGGAAAAACTGCAGGGGATGAAGCTCATCTTCCTCGCGCCTGCCGAAGCCTTCTGGATGAATATAAAGGTGGCTTTTGTGGTGGGAATAATGGCTTCCCTGCCGGTAATATTCCATCAGTTGTGGAAGTTCATATCTCCCGGCCTCCTGCCCAGGGAAAGGAAATACGTGCTGCCGTTCATTTTTTCTGCAACCGGTCTTTTCATGGTCGGCGCCTCATTCTGTTTTTTTATAGTCCTTCCGTTCGCAATGGGATTTTTGCTTAACTACAAATTAGGAGATTTTTTAATGCCCATGCTTTCAGTGGGGCAGTATGTGGACTTTTGCCTGAAGTTCATCCTCGCGTTCGGCGCGGTTTTTGAACTTCCGATAATAATAATATTTTTGACGAAACTCGGCATAGTTACGCCCAAGACCCTCGCCAAGAACAGGAAATATGCCGCATTGATAGCCTTTATAATCGCAGCTTTTCTGACGCCCACGCCCGACGCGTTCAATCAGACGTTGATGGCAGTGCCTATAATACTGCTCTATGAGATAGGCATATGGATATCGCCTTTGTTTGTGAAAAAAGAACCGAAAACAGAAAGCGAGTGATCCGGATACGGGCAAATGGCGGATCAGGCAAAAAGGAATTTTAAGGCTATAGTATCCGATATATCGGAAGGGTTTATTTCCGTGAATCCGCTGTTTCTGAAGTCATTCGACGAGAATGCAGTCAAATCTCTTTGCAAGGCAATAGAGCGCAGGCAGATAGAAATACGGACGGAACCATTTCCATATGACGATATTGTTTTGATAAGAAGGAGAAATATAAAACTTCAGCGGCTCTATACCGCGTTAATGATAATAAAAAACACTGCCCGCGAGAGAAGATTTAAATTGATTTAAAAGCAAAATATATCCGGAGGAAACGTGAAATTAGCCATAATAGGACTTTCCAATTCAGGAAAGACGACAGTCTTTAACGCCCTTACAGGGCAGAATATCGAAACCACGGTTTACGCCACGGTAAGCGGAGACCCGAATTACGGCACGGTGAAAGTGCCCGATCCACGCATAGATAAGCTTTCCGAAATATATAATCCCAAAAAGATTACTTACGCCTCGGTCGAATATGTCGATTATATAGGGCTTACAAAGGGCGATGCCGTTCAGAACAGAAAGGTCTTCGACCTCATAAAAGACGTTGACGCTATTGTTCATGTAGTGAGGGTTTTTGAAGACGATTCCATCGCGCACCCGATGAACGAGATAGCTCCGATGAAAGATATCGAGACGCTGGAACTCGAACTGATATTCGGAGACATAGAACTCGTGGAAAAGAGGCTTGAGAGGATGGAGGAGGGCGCTAAAAAAGGCAAAAAGCCCAATGAGGCCGAAAAAAAACTTCTGATTAAATGCAAGGATGCCCTCGAGAAAGAGATACCTCTAAGAAATGTAAGTTTCGACGATGAGGAGCAAAAGGTAATGAAGCATCTTCAGTTTGTTTCCACAAAGCCCGAAGTGGTTGTGTTGAATATCGGAGAAAAAGACCTGAATACCGAAAAGTCCGTTAATTTACAGAAAGACGCTGAAAAGTATTTCGATTCCAAAGGAACGGCAGAGACAACAAAGGTAGTAACATTATGCGGCAAAATAGAAATGGAGATCGCCCAGATGTCCGCGGAAGACGCGAAGGCATTCCTCGACGACTTGGGTATACGGGAGCCCGCGCTCAATAAGCTCATCAATGTAAGCTACGACCTTTTAGGGTTGATATCTTTTCTTACCGCAGGGGAAGACGAGGTCAGGGCATGGACTATCAAAAAGGGCGTTAACGCGCATCAGGCGGCAGGCAAGATACATTCCGATATAGAGAGGGGCTTTATCAGGGCGGAGATAGTGGGCTATGAAGACTTTATCTCCTGCGGGAGCACCTCGGCGGCAAAGGATAAGGGGCTATTCAGGCTTGAAGGCAAGACTTACGAGGTCAAAGACGGGGATATAATCAATTTCAGGTTCAATGTGTAAGTATGACGGACACCCAGCGTCCATCAATAATTTTATCCTTCAGCCGCAGGCCGTTACTTTCCATCGCCTTTATAACGTCAGTTTCCTGACTGACAATCATACCGGAGAGCATGGCTATACCGCCCGGTCCGAGACGTTGAGCTATTGAAGCCGCATTTTGAATCAGGATTTCGGAGAGCAGGTTTGCGGCTATGAAATCAAAAGTTTCACCTGTTTTATCTATGCCCCCTTCTATGACCTCTATATTTTCAATGCCGTTAAGCTCCGCGTTTCTCTTTGCCGCGTCTACGGCGAGAGGGTCCGTATCTACGCATACGGCGCGTTTAAATCCGAGTTTCAGCGCGGCTATGGCGAGTATCCCCGTGCCTGTGCCGAAATCGAGGAAGCTTTCTCTATGCGAGAGCCCTCTCAATAATCTTTCTATCAGCGCGAGGCAGGTCTTTGTGGTTTCATGATGCCCGGTTCCGAACGCCATGCCGGGGTCGATGATAAGGTTAATGCGTCTTGCTTTTTCTTTTTCCCACGGAGGCAGGATCGTAACGGCATCTCCGACATCTATAGGTTCGAACTTCTTTTTCCACGATTCATTCCAGTCCCTTTCGCCGATAAAGACATATTCGAATGACAGGGTATCATCAAGACCCGATTTTTGAAGTATTGCTCCGAATGAGTTTATGCCGTTTAATATCGTTGTTATTCCGGCATTGTCGGAGAAATATGCGGTTAAACAAGCGTCGTTCTCGACGATTCCGAGGCATCCGATTTCCGACAATTGATGCATAACAGCATCTTTGGATTCATCGGCTATGGTGATTTTAAATTCGTAATAACCCACAGTCTTATCAATCAGGAGGAGAAAACCTTTTCTAATGTAAATCGTTCTTCAGGAGTAGTCATGAAGATCAACGTATTTTCAGTCTTTAAGATATAGCCGTCGGGCGGGTTATAAGCCCAGTCATCTTTTGTCTTGACGGCCATTAAAAGCACGCCAGGATATTTTTTTAAATTCAGGTCGGCAATGGATTTGCCCGCGAATGAAGCGGGAACGGGCGCTTCCTCTATTCGCAGGTTCTTCTGCTTGTCGCGCAGCATCGTATCCAGAAATGAAACTACCGCCGGTCTCACCATTTCGGACGCCATTCTAAGGCCGCCTATAAAAGTCGGAGACACTACGGCGTCGGCGCCGGCCTTTTTCATTTTTTCGATATTCTTAAGGTCATGGCATCGGGCTACGACCCTTATATTGGGATTAAGCTGTTTTGCCGTAAGGCTGATTACAAGATTCTGGTTGTCGTCGCCTGATACCGCGAACAAACCCGTAGCCTCCATTATCCCGGCCTTCAGTAAAGTATCGTTGTCTGTCGCGTCTCCCTGTATGAAAACGAGATCTTTGAATGTCTCAAGAACCCGTTCTATTTTTTTCCTGTCGAGATCGATAATTACATGAGGTCTCTGCGTTTCGTGTAATTCGCTTAAAATATGAAAGCCGACTCCTTCTATGCCGCACACGATATAATGGTCTTTGAATTTTTTTATCATTTTTTCCATCTTCCTCCTCCGGAATGTTTCGTTCAGATCGCCTTCCACAACAAAGGCTGTAAGGCTCGACAGTATATAGGTAAGTATGCCGATGCCCGAAAACGATAAGATCATGGTAAATATTCTGCCTGCGGGTTTGTTGGACATATCCACTATCTCGCCGTAGCCTATCGTAGCGATGGTTATGACGGTCATATAGAGGCAGTCGAGCATTGAATATTTGCCTTCGCCGACAAACCAATATCCGATGGTGCCTATTAAAAGAATATCCAGCAGCGCGATGCCGATCCAAAAGAATTTTTTATATATTTCCGATATTAGATTATCAGCCATGCCTTACCTTATTTGGTGCAAAATTGTTATCTTTAATATAACCTTAAATACAAAAAGTTACAATGCTAAATTACGGCAGAAGTATCGGATAATTAATGAAACTCAAAATATTGCTCATCAACCCTTGGATTTACGACTTTGCGGCCTATAATTTATGGTCAAGACCTCTCGGCCTCCTGAAAGTCGCGGAATACCTGAGCGCGTTCGATGCGGAGATCAAACTCATAGACTGCGCCGATTCTTTTGAAATAAAAAGATACGGAACAGGAAGATTTAAGGCAGAAGAAGTTGAAAAGCCCGGCTGTTTAAAAGACATTCCGAGAATATACAAGCGATACGGCATAGGCATCGATGAGTTTAAAGAGCGGGTGAGATCCGCCGTGCCGTTTGATATGGTTCTCATGACATCAATAATGAGCTATTGGTATCCCGGCGCGCAAAAGGCGATAGAGATTGTGAGAGACATAGCAGGAGATGTGCCGGTAATTCTCGGCGGCATTTACGCGAGCCTTTATCATGAGCATGCCTCTCAAAATTCTGGAGCGGACTTTATTTATAAAGGGCAGGCCTGCGAGAGCCTTAATTTTGCTTTATATACCTTCGGTTTTAAACTTAAAAGGAAAAGGGAGACGATCGAGTACTATAAGCTCGGTTTTTATGACGAATACCCGTTTGCGCCGCTTTTGACGGCAACGGGATGTCCGTTTCGATGCTCTTATTGCGCGTCGCGGCTTTTGACCGATAATTATCAAAGGCGAATGCCGGAAGACATTTTAAATGAAATTAAAGGGCTTCATAATACCGGAGTTAAGGATTTTGCTTTTTATGACGACGCGCTTTTAGTCGAATCGGAAAACCATATTAAACCCATCCTGAGAGATGTTGTTAAGACAGGGCTCGATATAAGGTTTCACACGCCCAACGGCCTCCACGCCCGATTTATCGACGATGAGCTTGCATATTTGATGAGAAAATCCGGCTTTAAGACAATCCGCTTAAGCCTTGAGACGGTTGATCCTGAAAGGCAAAACAATACCGGCGGCAAAGTGAATAATGAAGATATGAAAAGCGCCGTAACGCATTTGAAGAAGCACGGGTTTACAAAACAAGATATAGGCGTTTATCTGATGTATGGCTTGCCGGGGCATGGCATCGAGGAAGTGAAAGAAGGAATCGATTTCTTAAAGTACCTCGGCGTTCGCATAAATTTAACCGAATTTTCGCCCGTCAAAGGCACTGCGGCATGGGATGAGCTTGTAAAGAGAGGGGTGATTGCCGATAACCTCGATCCGCTGCTTACGAATAACACGGTATTCTCTTATATTTATTCAGGCTATGACCACGAATATCTTAAAAAGATAAGGCTTGATGTGAAGGAATATAATAACCATAATCCGTAATGACATAAAGGGCAAATCAGCTTCAACGCCTTTATAAGTGTTGTTCGCTGTGCAAAGCTAAAGATTCCGTATGTTTCATTAATAAATAGATACCGCCGATGCGGATGACTGGCATAAGAGAATGTGGTTTGAAAGTTTCGTCGATAAAGTCATTGAAGCTGACCTGCCCTTTATGTTGAATTTTCTAAGCTATGATTATGGCATAAATTTTTCATTCACAATTTTTGCATATTTTTGTTTATAATAGAAATATGAAATTTCTGCGAGTGCTTCTATTATTTCTGGTGTGTTCTCTTATTATTCAGAATACGTGTCCATATGGAATGGCGGCAAAGACAGGCTTTGCAGCCAAAGAGATTCATCACTGCCCTCTCAAAAAACATTCACAGGAAAAAGCCGATGCCGATAATACCCCTCAAAAAGCTGCTTTTCAGGCAGGTCAGACCTTTGTATTCACCGTAAGCAGCGCGATTAGCGCAATGCCGCTTTCTTCTCAGGAAGGCTCCGGTTTACTTCCGGAGATGGCTATCTATAAAAACAATTTCTCGGAACCTCCCGTAAAGCCTCCTCGTTTTATTATTCTGTAAGCAATAAAAAACAGAAAATAAAAATCGGAGGTTTCTCTATGAATACCAAGAAGACCGTCTTGAGCAGCGCTGTTGTGCTCTATTTCATCATAGGGCTTGAAATCCTTATAATGATAAGCCCGTTTGCAGGATTTTTTTATTCGGTATTTAACCCGGTTCTGCTTGAACTTGCAAAATATCCTGCGACAAAATGGCTCAGCGCTTTTTTCCTTCCGCATATGATCGTCCCGCCTGACGGATTTTTGAAGTTTATCCGTATCATAGGATCGGTTCTTTTTGTGGGAGGTATGGGATTATTTTTTGTATGCGCCCTGCAGGTGTATTCCCATAAGTTTCTTAAAAAAGGCGCTGTGCTTAAAGGTTTGTATTCATTTATCCGGCATCCGCAGTATCTGAATCTCGCCGTTGCCGGCATCGGGCTTTCCATCCTCTGGCCGCGATTCCTCGTTGTTGTGCTCTGGCTTGTGATGGTGCTTATGTATTATTTCCTCGCGAAAGACGAGGAAAGACGGATGTTGAACCGGTATGGAGACAGTTACCGCGAACATATGAATAAGACAGGGATGTTTCTACCGAAAAGGCTTGAGACAGTTGTTATGCCGGACTCCGCAGTCGGCAGGCTTGCGGTCTTCTCTGTAATAATCGCAGCAGCTATAGGCGGTGCATTTTCACTCAGGGCGTATACCGTAAGGCATCTGCCGCTGTGGAATGGAGGAGATGTAACGGCAATTTCAATTGTTGACGAAGACAGGTTTAAGATGAACCACAGAATGGGCGATGTCCTGCGCATGGAAGATATCAGGAAAAGGCTCAACAGCAATGAACGTTATCTCGTTTACTTCCTGCCTCGGAACTATATAATGCAGGGACTTATTGCCGATACAGGCGGCGAGTGGAGGCTTTACAAACAGCATCACACAATTTCTATGATCACGGACTGGATATTCCATCCATTCCGCCATCTGGAGGAAGGCCGGCACTCAATGCATATGCACAGCACGCATAATATTGAAGGCAACGGCGTTGTCAAAAGGATGATATTCCTAAAGATAGACAATGCGAATGGAGAAAAGCCCTATGATGTCTTTTCGGTTAATGCCGTCAGAACCCCAAGCTTTATGACCGACATTGATATTCATAGCCTCAAATTATTATCATTGAAAGAGCTTGAGGTTAAAACCGGATGGGGCAGCGTGCCGACGCCGGTATTTTAAGCAATGCACGGAAATAACAGGGAAAATGCGTAAAAGCGCGTACGAATGGATATATCTACACTAAAAGCATTGTTCTTCTCGTTTCTGAAATTGGGCATTACAGCCTTCGGAGGCCCTGCGATGATTGCGCATATAAAAGAAATGTCGGTGAAGCGCAAAGCATGGCTCGATGAGAAGACCTTTAACGAAGGCGTCGCGCTCTGCCAATCCATACCCGGCGCAACTGCAATGCAGACGGCTGCTTATGTTGGATTAAAGACGGGGGGAACAACCGGAGCATTGGCCGCATATATCGGCTTCGGTCTCCCCGCCTTTGTCCTGATGCTTGTGCTTTCTGCGCTTTATATAGAGCATCGTTCCATGCCTGTCGTTTCTGCCGTTTTCAGCGGACTTCAGGTTATCGTTGTCTCTATCGTAGCGCATGCGGCGTACTCTTTTGGAAGGGGAAGTGTAAAAACAATTCCCGGCGCATTAATAGCGTTAGTTTCTTCCGGACTGCTTATGGCAGGAGTCAGCCCTTTTACCGTTATCGCCGCTTCAGCAACAGCCGGAGCCTTGTTTTTAAAGCTGTCATCGCATCAGGGCGCAGTTGCAGACAAATCCGACGGAGATAAAAACTCCTCAAAATGGTCGGCTTTACCGATGCTCGCCTTAATGATAATGCTTTTAATTCTTTATTTGGGTCATAAGGAATTTTTTAATTTAGCGGTTACGATGATTAAAATTGACCTTTTCGCTTTTGGCGGAGGTTTTGCTTCGCTGCCGCTCATGCTCCACGAGGTAGTGACGGTAGAGGGTTGGATGGACAGCAAGACCTTTATGGACGGCATAGCGCTCGGTCAGATTACGCCCGGCCCAATTGTTATTACGGCCGCTTTTGTAGGGTATGTGATGTACGGAATCGCCGGAGCTGCAGTCGCTACCATTGCCGTATTCGCTCCCTCTTTGCTCATACTGACAGCCTCCGCGCCTGTTTTTGAAAGATTCAAAATATCGCCGTTCTTTCAGGGAGCAATAAAAGGGATACTCGCCTCTTTTGCAGGTCTTCTTCTTTTTGTTGCCCTAAAGTTCGCCCTTGCCGTGCCGTGGGATATAATCAGGGTATTATTTGTCGTGACTACATTCATAGCATTGCTCAGAAAAGTTGATACCCTCTATATAGTTCTTGCAGGAGCAATACTCTCGTTAGTGCTTTTTTGACCGGATTTTTTGTGATATACTTCTGCTTATGAGACGATTGATGATATTAGTGCTTTTACTTGCGTTGGCGCTTGCCGTCCAGAATACCTGTCCGTTCGGGCTGGCGGCCAAGACAGGTTTCGTCTCCCCGCAGATGCCCGATTGTCCGTGTGCTAAGAAAGCAGCGCAAAAAACAGCGGCAGGACAAAATGCCGAGCATGTCGTTTCCAATTCAGGACATCTGTTTGTGTTCATAGGGCAGGGCAGGATGGTTGTGCTTCCCCCGCAGGTTTCACAGAGAAGCTGTGCTGCCTGTCCGGCCGGCTTTTACCGGAACATATCATTAAATCCTCCAGAGAAGCCTCCCCGCCTCTCCTGATTTTATTACAGTTTATTATTATCAAAAAAATCAGGAGGAACGAGATGAAACGGATAATTATGTCCGCATTCAGCGGATTTAGTAAGGGGAAAATTGTCCTTAAAAGGGCTTCGATATTTATTTTGTGTGTTGTCGTGGCCGCGTGCGCTACGGCTGCATTGAACTCCATCAAAGAGGGGTTTGTCGAATACGCCGGAGCGCAGAAGAACATTTTTAGTACAGGCAAGGCAGAGCGAGTAATGTCTCTACAGTCTCTTGAAGGTAAAGACAACCTGTTTGCAATAGGGCCTGTAGAAGGGCTTGACGGCGAGATTACAATCTTCAAATCCAAGCCCTATATCAGCAAGGTGCGCGGCAATGACTATGAAGTCGACCACACGCTGAATCACGGCGCTATTTTTCTGGTCTGGTCGGAGCAGTCGGAGTGGCGAAACGTCGCCGTTCCAAATTCGGTCAAAAGCTACCCCGACCTTCAGAAATTCGTCAAGGAGCAGGCTGCCGCATCCGGAATTGATGTCGTCAAGCCTTTCCCGTTTCAGCTTACAGGCATTCCTGCCGAGGTTAAATGGCACATCAATGTCGACAAAACCGGAGGGAAGACCGTTACTAAGGAGCTTTTTGCTAAGTCAAAGGCGAAGTACGTTTTAAAAAACGAGCCGGTTGATATCATCGGTTTTTATTCTGAGAATCATCCGGGCGTGTTTATCAGCCAGTACGCCCCTGCGATCAAGCCTCACTCCGGGATGAAGAATGCGATTCATATTCATGTTGTATCCCGCGCAGGCAAGGCTACAGGACACATTGACGACATTACTTTGGGTCAGGATATGATACTTCGCCTGCCGAAGCTGTAAAAGCAAAAGTCCGGCCTGCTCATGCAGGCCGGACTTAAAATTTGCCGGGTTTATGGAACAAAATCAACCCTCCGTTCGTTATTATACATGCAATGGAAAAATCTGAAGAGCTTGCCGTTATCAACAGGTTCAAAAACGGGGATGAATCGGTTTTTGAGACCGTTATCTTCACACATCAGGACAGGATTTATAATCTATGCCGTTATATGCTCGGCAATGCCCATGATGCCGAAGACGCGGCGCAAGATACCTTCATAAAGGCATACCAAAACCTCAAAAATTTCAGGCCGGACTCATCTCTTTACACATGGCTTTACAGGATTGCGGTTAACACCTGTATTGATTACAAAAGAAAACCATTTTGGGAGTCTCTGTTTAAGCGTTCCTCTGAAGGCGAAGCTCTCGTTTTAGACCCGCCGTCAGATGAGCCTTCCCCTGAAAGGCTTTACGAGTCAAAGCAAACAGGCGCGGCATTACAAGCCGCTCTGAATAGATTGTCGCCGAAACTTAGGGCAGTTATAGTTCTCAAAGAAATAGAGGGTCTTTCCTATGAAGAGATAGCGGCTGCCCTTGACATATCAATAGGAACTGTTAAATCACGGATTTCGAGGGCAAGGGAAGAATTGAAGAGGTTTATGAAAAAATTTATGGAACAAAAATAAATATCCGCCGTTTAACTATCAGGAGGACAAGATGAAATGCTCAAAGGCGCATAAACTAATATCGCCCTATAGCTATGGCGAACTGTCGGAAAAGGAATGGAAAGCTGTTGAAAACCATCTGAATGTTTGCCACGGGTGCCGAACCGAATTCGAGGAGATGCGGGGTTTGAGCTATCTATTGGTAAACACAGAGAAATTTAAAGCTCCATATGGCTTCCATACACGGGTGATGGCGAACATAAGTTCAGGTAAGGCGAGAGTGGGAGCAAAAATTCCTGTCATTGCCGGGCTTGCTGAGGGGTTTGCGATTATTGCAGTTATTGTGCTGGGCATATTTTCGGGGACTCAGTTGACAAAGGGTTTTATGCCGGATAGAACGAGAGAGGTAACAGCCTCGCTTTCACTCGATGTCTTTGACTCCGCGCCCTCCGATTCCCTAGGAGGAGCATACCTTGCAATGACGGAGGTGAGAGATGAAAAATAGTACCCTGAAATTTCTGCTTATTATCTCCCTGATATTGAACATATCCTTCATGGGAACTGCCGGATATCAGTATTACAAGCAGTCGGCATACTGGACATCACCTTTCGGCATGAAAATCAAAAAGGGCATCTTTTTATTCGAAGAACTTTCCCTTAAGCCTGAACAGGCAAAGACAATGAGGGAAAAAGCTATACCGTTTCGCGCCGAAATGGGCAGGAGAAGCATTGAAATAGCCAAAAAAAGAAAAGAACTTATCAATCTTATGCGAGCCGACAATCCGGATGTTAAGACCATTGATACCGTTATTTCAGAGATCAGCAAGATGCAAGAAGAAATGCAGAGAAAGGTGACCATTCATATGCTTGAAGAAAAAGCTTTATTAGGGGAGGATCAGCAGCAAAAGTTTTTTGACTTAATAGAAAATGCCATGACAAAAGGAAGGTATACAGGATGCTCGCCAACAGAACACAATTAATGGTTGTCTGTACGGTAGTAGTTTTTTTGATGTTGTTTAATGCCGACGCAAATGGCGGGACGGACGGCATTGAGGGAAAGACCCTTACGCTCAAGGAATGCGTTTCAATAGGGCTCAAACAAAACCCGCTGACGGAAATGTCGCTACAGAATCTTAGGGCTGCTCAGGAAAGGGTCGGAGAAGCGTGGGGCGGCTATTATCCGTCATTCAAATTGTCGTCCTCCTATACCTTTACGTCTCAGCAGGAAAAGACGACTCTCGGCCCCGATGCCTATGACACCCGGTTCTTTGCCAGACAGACCCTTTTCGATGCCGGCGCGACTTCAGACCTCGTCAGGAGCATAAGACATAATATAACCGCACTGGACTACGAGGTAAAAAAGACGGCATTCGACATTGTGCTGAATGTGAAAAGCGCATTCTATGACGTTTTGAAGAAGAGAGATCTGTTTAAGGTTTCCAGTACCGCGCTGACAACCACCGAAAGACATCTCGCGCAGTCAAAGGAACTTTACAAGGAAGGGTTGGCGCCGAGGTCCGACGTGATAAAGTCAGAGGTACAGGCATCCAATGCAAGGCTTGATGTCATAAAGGCTGAAAACGCATTTCTTTCAGCGAAGGCGAATCTTGCCACGGCGATGGGACAGCCCGTGACAACAGATTTCAATGTAATTTCCCATGACGAGGGACTGTTACCTATCATGGTTCCCTTAAAGGATGCGATAGCCGTTGCTTATGATCAAAGACCCGAATTAAAGGGAAGCCGCGCGAGGATTGAATCCGCAAAGGCAAACATCGACCAAACAAAGAGCGGTCTCTATCCGAACTTGAGCCTTGATGCATCATATGGCTGGCAGCAGGACGAATTTTCCCCCAGCGGGAAGAAATGGAACATTGGGCTGACTATCGGCATCCCCATCTTCGAGCAGTTCACCGTAAAGTCAAAAATAAGTCAGGCAGCGGCAAATCTTGCCGGTCTGAAGGCCTCGGAAACACAGACTATCAGAAATATAGAGCTTGAGGTTCAGCAGGCATGGCTTTACCTGAAAGAGGCGATGGAACGGCTGGATGTTACAAGAAAAACATTGGAGCAGGCCGAGGAGGATATGAGGGTATCGGAAGGAAGGTACAAGGAAGGAATAGGCAATATCCTTGAGGTGCTCGACGCGCAGACGGCGCTGACTCAGGCAAGAACAAATAACGTGGTTGCCTTATACGATATCGCCGGCACCGGCGCAAAACTTGACAGGGCCATAGGGAAAAAAACAACAGAGGAGACAAATAAATGAAGAAGCGGATCATTGTGGTCATTGTCGTGCTTGTCGTTGCTGTTGCCTCATTTGGAGCGTATAAGCTGTTTTTAGCCAAAGTCAACAAGGAAGTGAACTTTCAGACCGAGGCGGTGAAAAGGCGCGATATTGCCTCCTCTGTCCAGGCGACGGGAATCATAAGGGCAAAAATCGGCGCTGAGGTTAAGGTCGGCGCGCGGATATCGGGAAGAGTCGAAAAACTTTTTGCCAATATCGGAGATGTCGTAAAAAAAGGTCAAGTCATTGCGCAGCTCGAACAGGAGGATCTAAAGGCAAGGGTCAATGAGACGAAGATGAATCTGAAGATTATCGAAGCAAATCTCGACCTTGCACAGAAGAACCTTCAGCGTATGCGGAACCTCTATGCGAAGGATTTTGTCTCGAAAGATAAGGTCGATGTGGCTGAAAGAGATTACAATGCCGCAAAGGCACAGGTGAATCAGATCATGGAAACCATAAAGTACAACGAAACGCAGATGTCTTATGCAAACATATATGCGCCGATTTCCGGTGTTATTGCCTCTGTTGCGACCCAGCAGGGAGAGACGGTCTCGGCTTCGTCCCTGAACGTCCCGACCTTTGTGACTATTGTTGACCTGAACCGGCTTGAGATATACGCATATGTTGATGAGACCGACATAGGCAGGATAAACCCCGGACTCGAAGCCACTTTTACCGTCGACTCTTTCCCTGAAAAGGACTTCAAGGGAAAGGTGAGCGCGATATATCCGAAAGCGACGATCCAGGACAATGTTGTCTATTACATTACCCTTGTCTCCATAGAAAATCCTGAAGGCAAGCTAAAGCCCGATATGACTGTGAATGCAACCATCTATCTGAACAAGCGTGATAATGTTGTTGCTGTTCCGAACAGGGCAATAAAGAGAGAGGGGGGCAAGAAAGTCGTCCATGTGCTTGAAAACGGGAAGTCGGTACAGAAGGTAATCAGAACGGGATGGAAAGACAGCAATTATACTGAGGTAATTGATGGGCTACGGGAAGGCGAGTCGGTAATAACAGGCGAAACGGTCACGAACGAAAAAGCATAAATCAGGGGAGGTTGTGGATGATTGAATTAAGAAACATTACAAAGACTTACAGGAAAAACGGCGGCCTTGAAGTTAATGTGCTCCAGGGAGTAACCCTTGAAATTAAAAAAGGCGAGTTTGTGGCGATCATGGCGCCGTCGGGGATGGGAAAATCGACTTTGATGAACATCATCGGATGTCTTGACAGGCCGACCTCCGGAGAATATTTTCTCGATGGGGCAGAGGTCGATAAAATGAACGATGACGAGCAGTCCCGGACAAGAAACAAGAAGATAGGCTTTGTCTTCCAATCCTTTAACCTGCTCCCAAAGACAACGTCGCTTGAAAATGTCGAACTGCCGCTTATTTATTCTCCCGAAGATGTTGATGTGAAAGCAAAGGCAAAGGCAGCTCTCGAAGCAGTTGGCCTTGGGGACCGCGTGCACCACGCGCCGTCGGAACTGTCGGGCGGGCAACAACAGCGGGTCGCTATTGCCAGGGCGCTGGTGAATGATCCTGCGATTATCCTTGCCGATGAGCCTACAGGGAATCTCGACAGCGCTTCCAGTGATGAGGTCATGAATATCTTTAAGAAATTGAACGATGACGGCAGAACTATTGTGCTTGTGACCCACGAGCATGATGTCGCAGAAAAGGCAAAAAGAATAATACGCATGAAAGATGGTCAAGTGGTGAGTGATGAAAGGAGGGCGGAATAATGATGCTCTCAAGAGTTATAAACATTTCTCTAAAGGGACTTTCGAAATACAAGATGCGCACCTTTCTTATGATGCTGGGTATTATCATCGGAATCGCAACACTGACAGTCATTGTGTCCGTCAGTAAAGGTATGCAGAAAAAAGTCATGAAAAGCATTCAGAGTTTCGGATCGAATGCGGTCATGGTTTCGGCGGGAGGAGGCAAGATGTTCGGTCCCCCCGACGAAAAGGTTACTTCCCTAACGCTCGATGATGCCGACGCTATCAGGGAACAGGTAAAGGGGATCAGGGCGATGTCCCCCTTTACGATGGCTCTCGAACAGACAGTAATCTATGGAAGCAAAAATACTATGTCGCCGGTAGTCGGGGTGACGCCGGAATTCGCCGATGCATGGCAGTGGTATGCGGAAAAGGGTGATTTCATCAGCGACGAAGACAACTCTTCCATGTCCAAAAATTGTATGCTTGGGCAGACCGTCGTGAGCGAGTTGTTCGGAGATCAGGACCCGGTAGGGGAAACAATCAGGGTGAACAATACGAATTTTAAGATCATCGGGGTCTTGAGCAAGAGAGGGACAAGCCCTAGGGGAATGGACATGGACAGAAGGGTTATGGTACCGCTTACGACAGCGATGAAGAGACTTTACAATGTCACCTATATCGGGATGATCAGGCTGTATATAGATGATTCGTCGAGACTTGATGAAGTCTCCAAAACGGTTGCGTCAATCCTCAAGGAGCGCCACCATATTACCCCGCCACAGGAGGATGATTTCAGAGTCACCAATACGATGGCTATGGCGAATATGGCCAAAGGAGTATCCAAGACGTTGGGGACATTCCTTGCGTTATTATCTTTGATCTCGCTTGCAGTCGGCGGAATCGTTATAGCTAACATCATGTTCATTTCGGTTAATGAACGGAAAAAAGAAATAGGCATCAGGAGGGCATTCGGCGCAACTGCCGTGGATATAAGGAAACAGTTCCTTGGGGAGGCGCTATTCGTCACTATCGGCGGAGGAATCGTTGGGACTGCCCTGGGCATAATTGTTTCAGAGGGTCTGGCTACAATCAAGAAAATGCCTGTAGTGATCTCATGGGAACCCTTTGCTCTGGCTATTGTCTTTTCAACACTTGTAGGCATTATCGCCGGACTTCAGCCTGCAAAAAGGGCTGCCGCGATGGACCCTGTCGATGCGATAAGAGGATAATGAAGCTCATTAAGGGTACTCGGATAGCACTCAAGGCGCTTTTCAGCCATAAGTTGAGGACGGCACTCGCAATGACGGGTATAGTCGTAGGAATTTGTTCCGTTATTGTGATGGTGGCCCTTGGCGACGGCGCTCAGCAGCAGGTGCTCTCAAAAATACGGGCGATGGGGACGGACCTTGTTATGGTAACTGCCGGACAAGTGAAGATAATCGCGGGCAGACAGCGGCAGACGGGCAATGTTTCTACTCTTACCATGAGGGACGTCAAAGCGATAACCGAGGAGGCCCAAAACATCAAGGCGGCAGCCCCTGCCCAGGGCAAAAAAATGCTTGTCAAATACGAGGCACTCAATACTACAACAAGCATTATAGGTACCACGGATGCGATCATCCCGGTAAGGGACCTTTCCGTGAGCAAGGGGCGGTTCTTTGCTGAGGATGAAGATAAGACCTCGCAGCGAGTTGCGGTAATCGGAGAGACCGCAGCAAGAAACCTTTTTGAAAACAGAAATCCCATCGGTGAAAGTATCCGCATCGGAAAAGTCTCTTTTGAGGTTATCGGCGTTCTCGGCAAGAAAGGTACTGACCTTGATGGGGCCGACCAGGACGATGTGATATACATACCGGTAAATACTGCTCTCAGACGCCTGTTTAATCTCACCCATATCAACAACATTTATATTCAGGCCAAGAGTTCGAACCATATAGATAAGGCGGCCTCGGAGATAAGAGACATGCTGAGAGAGAAGCACAGGCTGAGGGATAAACCTGACGACTTCACGATCCAGAGCCAAACGGAAATTTTAAAGAGTGAGAAGGAAACAACACAGACATTTACAAATCTGCTGAGCACTGTTGCGGGCATATCCCTCCTTGTAGGCGGTGTCGGCATCCTTGCGATAATGCTCATATCGATAAAGGAGCGGACGCGGGAGATCGGGCTGAGACGGGCGGTCGGCGCGTTGAAAAGGGACCTCCTGCTCCAGTTTATCGTGGAATCACTGACCCTGAGTCTTTTCGGCGGAATCGTGGGGATCGTGTTCGGCGTGCTGCTCTCCCTAAACGCATCTTATTTCACGAAATGGTCAATGAGGCTTTCTCTTCCCGCGATCATGGCAGCTTTTGTGTTCTCTGCCGTGATTGGTTTGATATTCGGGGTATATCCGGCGGCTAAGGCGGCAAGGCTTGACCCGATAGAGGCGTTAAAGGCAGAATAAGCCCATGGAAGAACCGGAAGCAAAGATGATGTCTGAGACGGCTGAAGGAAATCTTTCGGCGTTCAGGGAAATTGTCGAACTTTACCGGAAACCCCTCATGAATTTTATTGCGAGATTTATCGGAGATAAAGCTGAGGCGGAAGATATTACTCAAGAGGTATTTTTGAGAGTATTCAAAGCTGCAAAGAATTATAAACCAAAGGCAAAATTCAAAACATGGCTCTTTAAGATTGCCATAAATTATTGCTTAAACGAGATAAGAGCAACGAAGAACGGCCCGCAGTTCGTCGATCTGTTTCAACTCAACGAAGCGGGATTTGTCGCCGTTGCGCCCGACAGCTATTCCCCTGAAAAGGCATTCGAGACCCGGGAACTCGGCGATATTCTCCGAAAGGCGATTGCGAATCTTCCGGAGAAACAGAGAACAGCCTTGCTTCTCCAAAAATACGAAGATTTTTCTTATGACGAGATCAGCCGCATAATGGGCTGCTCTGTTTCCGCCATTGAGTCTTTAATCCAAAGGGCGCGACAGAACCTTAAAAAAGCGCTGCTTCCCATTCTTTAAATTTTTTTGCCTCCTGCCGAAGGTTTTTCGTTTGTTTGGTGTTTAACTGATTAAGATGGATTGCAAAATTGTCGGGAAAAAACTGTCGGCCTATATTGACGGCGAATTGCCGTTCAAAGAACGCGAGGCGGTAGGAAAACATTTAGGACTCTGTTTCTCATGTTCGGAGGAGCATAGAAGGCTTATTTTGATTGCCTCGCTTATGGATGATATAGCAGTCGAAGATGTTTCGCCGTTCTTTGCGGATAGGGTTGTTAATAATGCAAAGACGGTTTTCAAAACGCATCACCGCCGTTTCCTTAACCCCGCTCTTGCATGCATGGGGATTATATTTATTGTAGTTATCGGATTGATCGAGTTCATGCCTCGGGGAAATATCGAAGCGGCAAGATACGAATGTCTTAGAGAGTTCGAAGATTTTCCGCCGGACTCCTTTTCGGATATTTATATGACCGTAATAAAAGGAGAGGCGAAATGAGAAATCCTTTAGCGCTGCTTTTGATAGCTGTAGTTTTTATATCCGCATGGCTCTGGATTAACCGCGCACCGGCCTTGAAGTTTAGGCCTGTTAAAGGGTATCTGGACATGATTTCATTAAGCTCAGACCAGAAGCAAAGGGTCGATGCCGTGAGAAAAGATTTTTTTCCGAAGCTGGACGGCATCAGGCAGAAGCTCCGGATTAAAAGGCTGCAATTGAATGACCTGATCTTTTCCTCAAAACCTGACATGAAAACGATAGAAGACAAGACAAGGGAAATTGCGAGCCTTCAGACTGAACTGGAGAAAGAGGTGGTAAATCATATCCTTCAGGAGAAGGAAATCCTGATGCCTGAGCAGAACAAGCAATTTTATATGATAATCAAGAAGGAATTCGAAAAAGACGGCCTTTGGATGCATGGGGTAAGAAAGGCGCAAAAATAGTTTCGATTATGTAAAGGGGGGTGATGTTATAGGTATAAGCATTCGTGGAAATACCCGGAAATAAATAACTAAAGGGGAGGTAACGAAGCAATGAAGAAAAGCATGTTTAAGAAAGTAGTATTTGTTTCTATGGCGCTTGCATCGGCATACTGCGCGGTCGTGTTTATCGGCGGCTACGGCAGCGACAGCGGTACCGCGACACCCTCGGCTCAGGCGGCGTTTAGCGGCAACGTATTCCTCAACGGCATTCTGCCGGACGATAACTATTATCACACTCACGGCAGCACGAGCCCGGACGGGTCAAAAATGCTGGTTACGATAAATAAGGCCGACAAACCTTACGGAAAAACCACCGGCGTAGCCGATCTTTACCTGCTGGATGCGGAAAAATTGTCGCAGGGCCGGGTTGTAAAACTCCTCGGTCCGGTTTCGATAGGCTCCAACAAGACTACGCCTAAAAACGTGTTGTTCCGTTCGACATGGACCGCCGACGGTTCCAAGATCATGCTGTCGGGCGGAGACCGGTTTTGGGTTATTAACGCAGCCGATCTTACCCCGTTGAACGGAGTTGACGGAAATCCGAATCTGCTTGCAGGAAGCATAGGTGATTGGCATCACAACCACGATGCGCTTCCCACAAACGACGGCAAGTATGTCCTCCTGACTCTCAGGACTAAGCCACACACCGGCGAAGCGGATGTCTACAAGATGGACGGCGAGATCAAGCTGTACGACGTTGCCGCTAATGCCGTTGTCGGAGCGGGCGTATCGGTCTGTAACGGTTGTCATATTAAGCAGCTCGGCTCCAATAAGAGCGCCATTCTTTGCGGCCTCGACGGCAAGATCGAGAAACGGGCGAACG
>MHDU01000076.1 GCA_001803635.1 Nitrospirae bacterium GWB2_47_37
TCATGCTGCTTACTGCGATTGCCGCGCCGCACCCGAACGTCCTGAATTTTGCGTCTACGATCACGTCATTTTCGACCTTTATGAATAACTGCATTGCGTCTCCGCAGGTCGGATTTCCTTCCATGCCCATGCCGTCGGCATCCTGAATTTCTCCGACGTTCCTCGGGTTCATAAAGTGATCCATAACTTTAGGGGAATACATATAACCGACACCTCCTATTAATTTTCAGCCTGTATAACATTTTTCTCCTTCTCCGTGTCCTTCAAATCCCTTACCCCATCCCTTTGCAAACGGAGACATTTCCCTCAGCCTGTTAATTATCGGCGGAAACTCTCCGAGCAGGTAATCCACGTCTTCAACGGTATTGCCGGCTCCGAGGCTGAATACGATAGAACCCTGCGCGAGGGCCGTAGGAACTCCGAGCGACAGTAAGACCGGTGATGATTTCAGCGCCTTTGACGAGCAGGCCGAACCGCTTGCCGCGTACATGCCTTTCATGGAAAGCATTAACAGCATCGCCTCTCCTTCGATAAATTCTACGACAAAGCTCGCATGGTGGGGTAATCTTTTTTCGGGATGTCCGGTAAGATACACGTTTGGAATTTTCAGTATACCCTCTATTATTCTATCCCTCAGTTTCTTGGAGTGTTCCATTCTCTTGTCCAACTCGCTCTTTGCAAGCTCCGCAGCCTTTCCCATACCTGCTATAGCCGGAACATTCTCTGTGCCTGCCCTTCTGCCGCCTTCCTGAATGCCTCCGTAAACAAGGGGGACTATCCTGAGCCCCTCCCTCACATAGAGAGCGCCCGCGCCCTTAGGACCGTAAAACTGGTGCGCTGCCATGCTCAAAAGATCGACGCCGAGATCATTAACGTCAACCGGGATATTCCCGACCGTTGCAACGCCGTCCGCGTGAAATACGATATTATTTTCTTTAGCTATTTTGGCTATCTCCTTTATGGGCTCTATCGTGCCTATCTCGCTGCTCGCGTGTGTTATGGAAATAAGGACGGTCTCTTTTGTAATAGAATTTTTAACCGTATCAGGATTTACGAGCCCGTGTTTATCGACAGGCAGATACGTTACGACAAACCCGTTCTTTTCAAGGAACCGGGCTGAATTAAGAATGGAATGATGCTCTACCTTGGAAACGATCACGTGCTTGCCGTGGTTCTGCTTGGCAAGGGCTATTCCCCTGAGGGCAAAGTTATTAGCCTCTGCTCCGCTTGCGGTAAAGACGACTGCGGACGGTTTCGCGTTTATCAGAGTAGCGACTCCCGTTCTCGCCTTTTCGATCGCGTCACGCGCCCTCATTCCAAGGTCGTATACGCTCAAGGGATTGCCGAAATCTTCCTTGAAATACGGCATCATTGCGTTCAGCACTTCCGGGTCAAGCGGATTGGTTGCAACGTGGTCAAAATAACATTTAGTCATTGTCTGCTCCTTTCTTTCAGCCTATTGCACATTGCCTGCCTTTCTCACATAAAACTTGTAATAATCTTCGTCTTCGTCCATTCCTACAAATTCATTGCCTGTCCTTACGCACCACTGCGGTATATCTTCGAGTGCGCCGTCGTAATCGGTCAGTATCTCCAGCACCTGTCCATTTTCGAGACTCCTTACCATCTCGTCGAGTTTCAGAAGATGCATAGGGCACATCATATATACAATGTCTGCGGTTATATCCGCCTTTACGCCGTGAACGAATTTCATAAATACAGTTTAAGGCTGCGACTGCGGCTTCAGCCTTACGGGCCGCCGCATCTCCTTCTTAGCCGTACCTCCTAACGCATAAAAGTCTCCTGCCATCAAATTCTTAAGCGTTATGGTTTTAAGAAATGCCTCCACCTGCTCTCCCAATGCCTTCCACAGCAGATGGGTCACGCAGCTGTCGATGCGCACGCATCCGCCTTCGGGCTCAAGGCATGATGTAAGCGCTACAGGGCCCTCCAGTTCGTTTAAAATGGACGCTATGCTTATCTTATCGGCGCTCCGGTTCAGTATATAGCCGCCGCCGGGCCCTCTTATACTCTTGATTAATCCTGCCTTCCTGAGCTTATTGAGTATCTGCTCAAGGTAGGCTACGGAGACGTCCTGCCTTTCGGAAATCTCTTTGATGGTTACGGGCGTTGCGGGATATCCCCTCGCTATTTCGTACATGGCCCTTACGCCGTATTGTCCTTTTGTCGATAATCTCAGCATGAGAATATGCTATAAAACCCTACCGTTTTTGTCAAGTATTATTTTAAAAAATAAGCGGCAAATAAATGCCGCCTCTTTTTTAAATTTAAGATCTATTTCTTCGCTTTATCTTCGAACAACTCTTCTTCCTGCTTGTTTTTCATTCTCTTGACGAGTTCCTCGTAAGAATCGGCGCGGATGATCTTATTGAACTGTGTCCTGTAATTATTAATAAGGCTCACGCCCTCTATTGTTACATCGTAGACTTCCCATTTCCCGTCTCTTTTAAGCAGCCTGTAATCTATGGGGATCTCCACATTCCTCTTGGTAACAACCTTTGTGCCCACATCGGAATATCCGCCTTCTATTCTTTCCGCGATATAAAGTATCTTCTCGTCGGTATAATTCTCTATCTTTTTAATATATGAACGCTCAAGGAGATCCATGAACAACGGCACGAATTCTTTTTTCTCTTCGGCGGTTCTTTTTCTCCAGTGAAGGCCGAGCGCCCTCTTTGCCATCTCCTCAAAGTCGAACCTCTCGTCGATAAATTTGCGTATTATCGTCCTTCTCTCTTTCGTCTTCGACGGTTTTTTCAGTTCCTTATCTCTCAGAATATCGAGCACCTTATCGATAGTCTGCTTTACCTGATCCGTCGGCTCTCCCGCATATGCGGCATAAGAATTCCCCGCCATAAACGCAAAAATTAACAGCATTGCAAAAAATGACTTTACACCTCTCATAAAACTTAAAACCTCCTCTATTTATTTCTTTATTTCTTTGATATCCATACCTGTAGCGGATAAAATATTCGCGAACGACATCCTGTGATTATATATCGAACGCAGATTATCAGCCTTCATCCGCGCGTACGCCACGGCAGCGTCCGCTATATCCTTGGCGTCGCCGATGCCGAGGTCGAAATTCGCCACGGCCACAACAAGCCATTTCCTGGCGTTTCTATATGCCTTCTCCGTTTCGACTATATTCTTCTTCGCCTCTTCCATATCGAGATAGATCTTTCTCACCTGAAACGGAATAGCCTCATCCGCAAACTTCTTTTTCTCCGCCAGTTTATAATACTCCGCCTGCGCTTCCTTTACCCTTCCCTCGGTTATTCCGAAATCTATGGACCACTTAAGCCCCATGAACGCTGCGCCGTAGGAATGATTAAAGAAGTCGTAAAGATACGGGTTATCCACCTTGTCCCTGTTGGTCGCTCCGGCAACCGATGCCTTCAGCCCTAAAAAAAGGTGCGGATAAAAATTGCTTTTCTCGGCATTAACGAGCGCGTTCCTTGCATTCAGCCCTTCCTTAAGCTGAATGAACTCGGACCTGAGTTCTACGGCATTCCTCGTATAACTCTGCAGTTCCTCCGGAACTCTGCCCTCCGGGGTCAGCGACGTGTCCGCTATATCGAAATCCGTTCCCCGCGGAAGTCCCATGCTGACGGCGAGGGCGTCTTTTGCCGTGGCTATGCCTTTCTCAGTCTCGTTGAGATTTCTTTCTACCTCTCCCAGAAATGCCCGCAGTTTAAAAAGATTTGCCTCATCCGCCCACGGAGAGCCTACCTCTATCTGTTTCTCGGCCTTTTTTATGGACTCAACGAGTTCGTCCTTTACTTCCAGCACAAGATTCCTCATGTCTCTCGCGAGGATCAGCCCGTAATATATCTCTTTTGTCCTTAGTATTATATCCGACGTCTTTTTGCCGACGCCTGCCCTTGCTGCCTTTATACCGCTTTCGGCAGCCTCTCTATAACTGCTTATCTTGCCGAAAGTATAGATAGGCTGTATTAAGGTCGCGTCGGCGCTTCCGAATATGCCGTTAATGGTCGTTCCGACAGATGTGTTAACCGTCGGGCTTATCTGTTCCTTTTTCGCCTTCGGCGACGGCCCTGTCAATGCAAATATCTCTATCTGAGGATAGCCGGCCGAATCGGCCTGCATCTTTTTCGACTTATATACCTCTTCGTCGTAACGCGATTCCCCTATCTCGGGGCTTACTTCCACGGCTTTTTTAATGCACTGATCGAGAGTTAAAACAAGCTTGCCGGGATCTTGAGCATATGCGGGCGATACTAAAAAAACAAGCGGTATAAATATTGTAACGAATAACGACCGACGAGTAACGAGTTTGACCTTTGACCTTTGCCCCTTAACCCTTGACCCTGTCATTTTACACCCCTCCGAATACATATTTGGATATCAATTCTTCCAAATCAACCGCGGACTCCGTTTCCCTTAACCGTTCGCCTTCGACAATAACCTTCTCGGAGCCTCCCGGTGTTATCTGAATGTATTTCTCTCCTATGAGCCCTTTTGTTTTTACCGAGACTATGGCGTCTTCCTGTATCTTCAGTCCGTTATTCAACATCATTTCCACCCGCGCCTGATAGTCTTGATTAAGCGTTACCGACTTTACCTTCCCGACATGAACCCCCGCTATTTCGACGTCGGAACCTGCCTTTATGCCGCCCGATTTTTCAAATTCCGCATATACAGTATATCCCTTGCCGCCTATAACTTCAAGTTTACCCATTTTTATGGATATATAACCGAGCGCAAAGATTCCGATCAAAAGAAAAAAACCGACCGCCACTTCAATGTCAAATTTCTTTTTCATATTCATAAATTACCTCCTGGTTTCCTTTTCACATAACAGTTCCACGGGGCCTTCAGAGCTTCCGGTTAAAAACTGCCTTACCATGGGATTCGATGACTTTCTTATTTCATCCGGCGTGCCGATCTCTTCAATGACTCCTTTGTATAAAAAAGCCACCTTGTCCGAGATATCAAAGATTTCGGGTATCTCATGGCTTATCACGATACCGGTGAATCCATAGGTTTCGTGGGTGCATCTTATCAATTTGTGAGTAGACTGTAAAAGTATCGGATCGAGTCCGGTTGTAGGCTCATCGAACAAGACTATCTGAGGTTCCGTTATCAATGTCCTCGCGAGCGCAACCCTTTTTCTCATTCCGCCGCTCATTTCCGACGGATATTTATCCTCCATACCCTTCAACCCTACATCCTCCAGAGCCTTCGACACCTTTTCCTGCAATGTTTTTTTACTGACTTTCATTTTTTCCTTCAACGGAAATGCTACGTTTTCATAAGCGGTCATTGAATCAAAAAGCGCCCCTCCCTGAAAAAGCACTCCGAGTTTTTGCCTTGTTTTATCCATCTCTCTTCCGCGAAGTTTTGTAATATCAACCCCGTCAATTATTATGCTTCCCTTGTCCGGCTTTAAAATTCCTATAATATTTTTCAGAAGGACGCTCTTCCCGCCGCCGCTTCTCCCTATTATAGCCATAATCTCGCCGTGTTCGATCCTGAGATTAATGCCGCTTAAGACTTTCTGTCCGTTAAACGATTTTTCAAGTCCTATAATTTCTATCATAACCGCCTTCCTACAATAAAACCGAGCCGAGGAAATAATCCCATATGAGAATCAATACCGAAGACATAACAACTGCGTCCGTTGTCGCCCTGCTTACACCTTCGGCTCCAAAACCGGTCTCTTCCGTAAAATAACCCTTGTAACACGATATCCATGAAACAATAACGCCGAAACTTATCGATTTGTAAAGTCCTATCCTTACATCTTTCCATTCTACGAATGTGTCTATCTGTGAAAAATATGTACCTTCGCTCAAACCTAAAAGTTTTACCGCTATGACATATCCTCCGTAAATTCCTATAACGTCAAAAATTGCCGCCAGCAGAGGGAAGACAATAATCGCAGCCACGATGTTCGGGACAATAAGATATCTCATCGGATTTAAGGCCATTGAAACAAGCGCGTCTATCTGCTCCGAGATGCGCATTATGCCTATCTCCGCGGTCAAGGCTGAGCCTGCCCTTCCCGTAACCATGAGGGCGGAAAGAACCGGTCCGAGTTCCCTTATAAGGCTTAAGGCCACTGCCGGACCGAGCAGCGCCTCCGAACCGAATTTACTCAATGTATGATAGATCTGAAGGGCCATAACCATGCCTGTAAATGACCCTGTAAGAAGTATTACTATCATGGATTTGTTCCCGAAAAACCTTATCTGTTTTAAAAGCAGTCTGAATTTAAACGGAGGCACGCATATGTAGTATATTGAATTCAATAGGAACATAAGCATATGCCCCATTTTTTTAAAAAGGGATAATGCCCGTCCGCCTAATATTCTTAACAATTTTATCATCCTCTATCTTAACACCCGACTTATCTTAATTTTTTCATTTAGTTATTAAAGTCTTTAATAATAAAAGAAGCCCCGTCGATTGTCAATTTATTCGTACTTATAGCCGGGGTATTTTTGGGGTAGGACTGTAATTCCGTCGCCCTTTTTGATATTAAATTGACGCGATGCGCTCTCCTTTATGATCTGATTTTCAGGCTGCCGATGATCTCATTTATATCGGAAATCCCCTCATCCGTCAAAAATTTCTCTATACCGTCTATTATATCGATCACGGCTGTAGGATTTATAAAATTTGCGGTGCCGACAGCAACGGCTCTTGCCCCTGCTATTAAAAATTCAAGCGCATCTCCGGCAGTCGTTATTCCGCCCATGCCGATAACAGGTATCTTAACGGCCTTAGATGCCTCCCATACCATTCTTACGGCAATAGGCCTGACGGCAGGGCCGGACAGCCCGCCCGTATTGTTTGCAAGCACAGGCCTTCGACTCTTAACATCCACTGCCATTCCGGTTATGGTATTTATCAGCGATACGGCATCGGCGCCGCAATCTTCCGCGACTTTTGCCATAAGGCCTATATCTGTGACATTGGGAGACAGCTTGACTATCAGCGGCAGTTTCGTTTCCTTTCTCACTGCCTTAACGACCTGCTCCATTATTTCAGGATCGGTGCCGAAGACTATCCACCCGGCCTGCTTATTCGGGCAGGATATGTTCATCTCTAAGGCATGTACGCCGTCCGCGCCGCTTAACTCAACCGCGGCCTTAACATATTCGTCAATACTGTCCCCGAAAAAATTAGCGATAACCGGAATATCGAACTTCTTCAAGAACGGCAGCTTTTCCTTTATAAATGCCTTAACCCCTATGTTCTGAAGGCCTATGGCATTAAGCATTCCTGCCGGAGTTTCGACAATGCGGGGTGTAGGATTGCCTTGTCTCGGCGCTGCGGAAAGCCCTTTTGCGACAATCGCGCCGAGCCTGTTCAAATCCATGAATTCCGAATATTCCTCGCCGTATCCGAACGTGCCGGATGCGGTCATTATGGGATTTTTAAGCCTTAATCCCGCAATATTTACGGAAAGATTCACCATACTATCTCCTCCGAATCGAAAACAGACCCCTCTTTACATACCCTTCTGTAGCCGGAAACGGTTTTGACAACGCATCCAAGACACGCTCCGACCCCGCATGCCATATGTTCTTCGAGAGAAACATAACATTTTATTCTTCTCTCTCGCGCGATTTTAGAGAGCTCTTTCAGCATCGGATTAGGTCCGCAGGCGTAGATCGGTAATGTGAAATTAGAAATTTCAGATTTTAAATTATTGAGAAAACCCTTTAACAATTCGGTTATCAACCCTTTTCTGCCTTCGGAACCGTCATCGGTAGCGACAAATGTTTCTTTTGATAAAGCCCCGGCTTCGCTCAGCATGACCGACTCGTCTTTGCTCCTTGCTCCGTAGAATAGATAACCGGTGTTCTTGCGTTTATCGAGGAGCGGCAGTAATGAAGCGATTCCTACGCCTCCGGCAACCGCAATAAAGTCTCCGGCGGGTTCGGGATAATTATTGCCGAGCGGCCCGATTACTTCGATTATGTCGCCGCCTCTAAGATTCGAAAGGCAAGAGGTTCCCTTACCCCTTATCCTGTAAAGAAAGCTCAGCGTGTTGTTTTTGCATCCGAAAATGCTGAACGGTCTTTTTAAAAGAGGATCATAGGTGTTGTTTGAATTAAGCATATAAAATTGTCCCGGCTGCGGGACTACGATGTCGGACTGAGGAGTGAGAGTTAATATTTTAAAGTGCTTATTTAAAGAGATATTATCCGTTATCTCTGCTTTGAAGTATTTAGACATTAGACAAACTTTATCTCTACAATTTCGTATTCTATGGTTCTTGCCGGCGCCTTAACCGTTGCGGCATCTCCCACTTCTTTGCCTATCAACGCCCTTCCCACCGGCGATGTTATGGAAATCTTGCCTCTCTTTACATCCGCCTCGTCAGGCCCTACAAGGGTGAATTCATACTCTTCATCGGCCTCTATATCGACAACCTTTACCTTGGCTCCAAAGGCTATCTTGGACTGGCTTATCTTCGACGTATCTATCACGTCGGCAAGCGCAAGTTTGGCCTGAAGTTCCTGTATGCGGCCTTCCATAAAGGACTGCCGCTCTCTTGCGGCATGATATTCCGCATTCTCGGACAGATCCCCGTGAGCCCTCGCCTCGGCTATATCCTGTATATTTTTAGGCCTGTCTACTTTCAGGAGTCTATCCAGCTCTTCCCTCAGTTTCTGATACCCGTCGGGCGTCATCGGAACGCGTTTCACGATTCTTACACAACCTCCTTCCAACTCAAATTGAGCGATTATATATGTCAGGCACTACTGTAAGACGTTAACATGACATATATTAACCCAAATTACGCAAATATTACATTTGCAGATGATGACAGGTATGCTGAAAAGACTTTATCAGCGATACCTTAGAGCCGAACCCTCCCACCGTTTAAGGGCAACTTCAGTATCACCTTTTGCATTCAGCAGTATAACAGGCAGCAAAATAATCTCATCGCATTGATAAAGGCTTTGAGGCATACCTGTCATCATACCTTGCGTAATTCAGGTTTAGTTAAGATAACATTTTAAAGCCGGTTTTTTCAAAGAAATGAAGTTTGCTTTACAGGCATAGAGGCGCTTCTATTTACTGCCGTTTTCTTCCTGATGCAGCGACGGCAGGGGCGCACGAAAGTCATACCGCTCATCATCGAGAAGTATCTGCACCCCCTTGAGAGTCGAGGAATTGATAATTATCGGCGCTTTAAGATTCGCGTACAATGCGTTATCCGCGACAATTAAAATTACAATGATGGCCGCATCCTCCGGTTTCTTTATCTCCAGAAACGTTTCTACGTCATCCTTCATCGAGAATGCGTAGTCCGGAAAAAACGGAAACGGGATTGCCGTTATAAACGCGGTATCCGGATCGTCAACCGCGTGGAGCCATTTTATGGGGTCCTTGTAATCTATCAAAAAATACCGTTTCAGATCAGGAAAACCGGGAACCCCCATCGGAAAATGGATAATCTTATTATCGTCTATCTCTACTTCTCCAAACCGTGTCGTATTTATCTTCATCTTTACTCCTTCAATCCCAAAAAATCCTTAAGTTTGCCCATATCGAGCTTCGCGGCTTCCTGATTAAGTTGTTTGAGCTTTTCATAGAGTTCTTCCCTGTATATCGGCGTTTCGCGCGGCGCTTCGATGCCCAGTTTGACATAACCGTTGCCGATCTCGACGATCTTAATACGAATGTCGTCACCGATGTTTACTGTCTGGTTGGCCTTGCGGGTCAGAACGAGCATTTTATCCTATTCTCTCCTCATCGTATGAAATCGAAAAGACTTGTCCTTAAAACGTCCGAAGAAAGCGTTCTCAATCCTTCCAATGCCGTCTCCCTCTGAGTCATTTCGGTTATAGCCTTTGCGATGTCCGTGTCCTGCTCGTTCGACATATATGTTGTTATCTCGAACTCCCTGTCGACTTGATATGTCTCTTCGGTTTCGAGCTTGCTCATTCTCGAGCCTACGTCAGCCTGTATCTGGAAAAGTCTGTCGGATGTTTTAGTCAAATAGTCTATAGCCTTCTCAACCCTGCCTGCATCGTTATTCTCCAGTGAAACCTTCAGAAAATTAAGCGCCCTCAATATATTCGTTTCATTCAGGTAGTTGTTGTTAAAACTGTAATAATTATCGTTAGACGGGTTCGTAATATAATTGTAGTTCGCGATGTCCGTACCGAGAGTCTGATTTTGAACGCCGTAGGACAAGGCATTGTCGCTGGTATCGTAATCATTATCTGTAATACCTGTAGTATCGGTTGCATCAAAACCAAGAACGGTTGCCGCTGTCGTATTAGAATCGCTCCATAACAAAGCAAGATCATTGGCATTTCCATTATCACTTATAATCTTAAATTTCTTATTGGTAGAATCGTAGGCTACCGTATAAGTATTTGTGGAAGCCGTAGTGCCTTCCAATGCAGCTTTCACTGCGCCTGCCAACTGATCTGCGGTATAGGTTCCCGTACTTATAGTTGCGGTTGCGACCTCTCCGGCATCCTGAATAGTGTCATTATTTATATCTTCCCATATTCTGATCTGGTTATTGGAACTGCTGACGGTAATCGTATCATTGTCGGCCATATATACAAGCGCATGCAGTCCCGTGCCTGCAGCATCGTCCGATGTTGCGGTTACTCTCAATTCTTCCTGCCTGCCCGCGGGATCCGATGCGATAACTATCCTGTAATCAGCAATAGATGTAGCGCTGACATTAACAATCTCAGCCTTGACGCCTGCGTCGGCGCTATTGATGGCATTGCGGACATCCGCAAGGGTGGCAAGGGCGGAAATCGATACATCAACAGCGGTTGCATCATCATCTCCAACCTTAATGGTTAATGTGCCGCCGCTTGTTGAAAATGTAGCGGTAGACGAAGTAAATGTTGTAACATTATCGCTTGTATCGGAACTACCGTTGGCGATAGCAAGCGTATTCACCGCAGCAAAACCCAGAAGACTCTCTGCGGTTGTCGTTGCATCTGCCCACAACAAATCACGGGCAGCGCCTCTATTATTTGTTATGACAAACTTTTTTGTTGTTGAATTATAACTCACCGAATAACCTGTGCCGTCTGCTGCCTCCAACGCCCTTTTTATTTCGGTTGCCATCTCATCCGCAGTATATGTACCGGCAGTGAGCGTTGCAGTAAAATCAGGCGTTGCATCTCCATTAGTACCGCCGGCAATCTTATTGTTGGCTCCTGTTACTATGAATTGTGTTGTATGCAATGCCCCATTGGGATCCGCATCCTCATATATTTCATCCGTGGATGCATAAGTCCCTGTTTTATCGACATTATAAGAAGGCAGAACCAAATTTGCCGAATCCGAAGGATTAACGCGTTTAAAGCTGAATAGATCGCTTGCCGAAACATTCAGTTTTATTTCGGTATTCGCACTGATATTCAGAGTAATAGAATTAGAGTCGCCTACAAATTCTCCGGTATTTTTATCGATAGGAGCCGTATCGCTCTTGTATCCCGAAAAAATATACCTGTCTCCGACCTTTGTATTGGCTATATCTATCGCATGTTCAAACAGAGCGCTTATTTCCTTGGCTATTAACAGCCTGTCCGAACCTGTAGCGCTTGCGTCCGCACCCTCTAATCCGAGTTCCCGCGCCCTGTTCAAAGTATCGGTCAAGCTCAACAGCGCCTTGTCGAGCGATCCGACCATACTATTAGCTGTGGTAATCGACCTCTTATACTCTACTATCCGGCTTATCTGTGTTTTATAAGCGGTAATCTTCGACAGTGCCGCCGGGTCATCAGACGGACGGTTAACCCTCTTCCCTGACGAAATCTGTTCCTGAGTCTTTAAAATAGCTTCCATGTTGCTTTGAAAGCCCGAAAGAAACCGATCAAAAAACATACGGGTAGTAACTCTCATAATTACCTCCCTAAAGCGCCTATAAGTGTTTCAAGAAGTTCATCCGCGATGCTTATCATTTTTGCGGCTGCCTCGAAGGATTTCTGGTATTTAATTAAATTAGCGGCTTCTTCGTCCAGACTCACGCCCGAAAATTCCTGCCTCTTCATTTCCAATTCTTCTACGAGCGCCTTATGGAACTTCACGCTCGTCTTTGCCAGAGATGCTTCTATGCCGGCATCGGAGGCTATAATCCGGTAAAAATCCGATGGGTTTTTGCTGCTGATAAAGGTCTTGTTTGCAAGATCCCCTATTATCCGGGCGTTTATATTATCGCCCGGCAAGATCGGATAAACCGAGGAACCGCTGGAATCCGATGCGGCGGCAATAACCGAATTGGAACTGAAACCGAATATGCCGTCGGCCGTGGTGGTTGAATGCGTCCAATCTAAAACAATATTGTTTGAATTGGCGGTCCCGCTGTCGTCATCGTCATTGGTAACGGTATACCTCTTTGTGTCGGTGTCATAAGCTACGGTATAATCATACCCGCCGTCTGCGCTTTCCATCGCATCTTCCAACACCTCAGCCAATTCCCTTCTGGTGTATATGCCGTTAGCTATTGTAATGGTTGCGTAAGTGCTTCCGTTGTCTTCGCTGAAGCGAATAGCATTGTTCGAGCTGTCGATTATAACGGTCCCTGCCTTTACCTCGAGATCGCTCGTGTCAAAGCCGTTCTCCGGAATGATCGAATCGGCATTAAACCCGAAAAAATGCTCTAAAGTCGTAGTAGTATCCGTCCAGTTAAGCGTGATATTTGCCGCCGCATTATTAATAATTTTAAACTTGTTGGTTTGGGCGTCAAAAGCAACTGTAATATCAGAGCCGGCTACTGCGGCTTCTATTTCGCTCTCCAATTCCGCTGCGAGCCCGAATCTCGTATAAGAGCCTGCAGTCAGGGTTACTGTCGTCGCTCCATTAATAAGAATCGAATCGTTCTGTCCTGCTGTAATTGTAAATCTGGTATCGTCATCGCCTGCCGCTGCGGCTACCTTTTGCGGATCGGTAATTTTAACCGCCATCTCGAGCGCGGCATTGTTATTAAACTTAATATCAAACTGCTCTGTACTTGCAGAAAGCAACGCAGCCTGAGTGCCGTTTATCTGAATTCTTATACCTTGAAATTCCAATGTCCTCGGCCCTGCCGCACCGTTATCATCAACAATAACATTCGATGTGTCTACCGTAGTCCATGTCTTCCCGTCGGTCGATTCCTGAACGCGCCAATAAATATCTGTAGCGCCGACCTCTTCTTTCTGGTATCCGGTCCCGCCTGAAGTGTTATAGTCTATCCGGTATCTCTTTTCAAAATTAACGAGATTGAGATCCCTTATTTCCATTGTTGAAACGCTCCCGCCGGATGACGGAGCCGAATCGGTTGAAAAGAATATATCGCTTACCTCTTTAAAAAACTGGTTGCCGGTAGAACCGTCAAGCCCGTATCCTGTCTCATGATATGAGTTTATGGTTAAGCTCATATCGAGGGCAAAGGCATTCAGCTTGTTTATAAAACCGGCGATCTTCGTATCCCTCAGATCGAGATTTGCCTTAAGTTCCCCGCCCGATACGAAATTCGTAATATCGGTAAGAGAAGATTGCCCCAGATCAACCTTAAAACGCATGGTGTTATCGGAATCTATCTCAGCGCTCAGTTCATAAGTTCTCCCGCCGTCTACGAGAGGGGTTCCGCTTACAAGCACCGTATATCTGCCCATATTATCTTCAAAGGTAGTAACCTTAAGTATCTGATTTAATCGTTCGACAAGGCCGTCTCTCTGGTCTTTCAGGTCAAGGGTGCCGGGCGATGACGCGATCTTTCCGTTCAGATCCGCAATCTGCGATGTTATGGTATTTACCTCGTCTGCGAGGGTCTGGCTGCCTCTTAATATCTCCGTCCGTTCATCATTGAGAGACGTATAAGCCCTGCTTATTCTTGAAGCAAGATATTCCGCGTTCTTAATAAGAGCCGTACGCTGAGCGTATCCTTCCGGGTTTTGCGCAAGCTCCTGCCACGAGTTAAAGAAATCATTGATCGCAGTGCCTACACCGGTATCCGACGCCTCGTTAAAAATATTCTCCAGCGTAACGGTTCCATCGCCATACGCTTCCCAATAAGAAAGATTCGAGCTTTCAGCTCTGAGCTGAATAGTCGTAAATGAATCGTACATCCTTTTTATTTCCAAAATTCCAACGCCCCTGCCTGATGCGGTCGAAGTACTGACAACCGTTCCTCCGGCCAGGTTTTGCAAAACAACGTCCTGCCTCGTAAATCCCGACGTAGAGACGTTGGCGACATTATGCGCCGTTGCATCCAGAGCCCTTCTGGTAGTGATTAATGCCGTTTTACCGATGTCGAACAGGCTGAGAATAGACATTTATGCCTCCACCGATATTTTCGGTCGCGCAGCCACGTCAAATGTATTTAAAAAATTATATGAGGTTTTTATGTAATACAGGGACTTTTCTATCAATACGCTGTTAAACCTGTTCAACTCCGATATGCTGTGGATTATTGCCGTAAACTTGGATGCTATAGAGGATAATCTTTCCCTGAAACCGTGTTCTGCAATATCGGCAACCTCGGATATGGTTTTATTCTCAAAACCGAGGGCGCCAAGAATCCTTTCCCGCGCCTCATCGCACAACTTTATCTCAACGGTTATAGCTTCCTTGTCTTTCAGCAGCGCCTCAAGAGCCGCAGGATCAAGGCTCACTATGATATCCTTCTCCCTTTGCAGGAGTTCGACCAATTGCGTGCATAAGGAAAACTCCTTTTCCAGCACATTAATCAGGTCTTCATATAAGTGAGTCAATTACAGCCTCCTCTAAAAGTTTCCCGGCCACCTCGGAGCCTTTTACTTCGTAGGTTCCGGCATTTATGGCATTTTTTACTTCCTCAACCCGGTCGGTTCTTACTTCGGGCAGTTTGCTGACCTCCAGTTGGAGCCTTGCAATCTCTTTTGCCCTGTCAGAAACCGTTACCTGATCCTTAGAGACAACCTCCTCGGCTCTTTCGGGTGTTGCCTTTTCCTTTGCCTTGTCGGTCTTTTGTACGTTCCCTACACCTTCAACCCTGTCTGTAATTCTCATTTGCCCGTCCTCCTTATACGTTAATATAGACTACTATATTATATATCGGAGGATACGGCCAAAAATTAACCTGTAAACCGCTCAGGGTCGACAGGCGCCCCGTCTTTCCGCACCTCGAAATGCAGGTGCGGTCCGGTCGATCTGCCGGTCGAGCCGGACAGGGCGATGGTTTTCCCCTTGTCTACAATATCACCTGCCTTTACAAGATTTAAGGAGTTATGCGCATAAAGGCTTGTCAAACCGTTCTCATGCTCTATTATTATGCAATTACCGTACCCGGACGAATGTCCGCTGAAAACAACCTTACCGGAATCGGCGGATGCAACAGAGGTTCCTTCGGGAACGGCAATATCTATCCCATTGTGATGTCGAGATTTTCCGTCAATGGGATCTTGCCTTAACCCGTACTGCGAACTCACCCTACCCTTAACCGGAAGCCCCAATTTCAGTTCGGAGTCTGGGGTTTGAAGTTTAGCTCCATCAACTCCTAACTCATAACTCTTAACTCTTAATGCATCGCTGCCCTTGAGGAAAAATTCACCTATACCTATTCCCCTATTGTCGGCTATATCTTTAGCTATTTCGGCTGTTATATAAGGCATGTATGTGGAGATGACCCTGTCTTTGCCGAATGATGTCTGCTCCATCATAACCTTCAAAAATTCGTTCAAAAAAACATTTTCCACTTGTTTCGCAATTACTTTAGGGTCGGAACTTTTCTGGACTTGAAATTCCGGCTTCAGAACATTTAACTCCTGTCCCTTAAGTGCGATTTGATTGCCGTCAGGTATTTTCACATTATCACCAGATCTGCCTTCAAACTTCCCGCAGTTTTAATCGCTTGCAATATCGCGACCATATCCTTGGGCGAAACACCGAGGGCATTCAATGCCTTAACCAGTTGGCCTATGGTCGTCCCTTTAACCTCTGTAAGCGCAGCCCTTTTCTCTTCAGCTTTTACTTCTTTTTGAGGAACCGTTACCGTTTCAGCCCCTGCGGGCGCAAAAGGCAAAGGCTGTGAAACCTGATACTCCGTCTTTACCTCAACCGTCAGTCCGCCGTGCGCAAGGGCTACGGGACTGATAACGACATTTTCGCCGACCACAACCGTACCGGTTCTTTCATTTACAACAACACGCGCCGGCATATCCACATTCACGTTTATAAGCTCGATTACCGACATAAGTTCGACTACCCTGTTAGCAAAAGAATCAGGCACCGCTACCGAAATCGACGATGGGCCTTCAGCTTGCGCAAAAGCGCCGCCGAGCCTGCCGTTTATCTTTTCGGCTACCCTCTTAGCCGTAGTAATATCCTGCGCCATCAATAAAACATCCAGCTTGTTCTTACTGTTCAACTGGACGGGAACCTCCCTTTCAACAATGGCTCCGTTGGGGATCGTGCCTACATTGGGATGATTTTTAATAGTCTGAGCTCCGGCGCCGCCTGCAACAAAACCGCCGATAGACACGGCTCCCTGCGCTACCGCGTATGTATTATTGTCGGGACCCACCAGCGGGGTCATTAACAACATGCCTCCCTGAAGGCTCTTCGCATCTCCTATCGAGGATACCTGCACATCTACTTTTGAACCGGGTCTCACCATCGTGGAAAGCTTAGCGGTAACTATAACGGCGGCTATATTCTTTGTCTTTCCTTTTACATCGGCTGGATTAATGCTGACCCCCATTCTGGTAAGCATATTGGCAAACGGCTGGAATATATATGTCCCGTCCTTATCGCCGGTCCCGTTAAGCCCTACCACTATGCCGTATCCTATAAGCTCGTTTTCTCTTACGCCTGAGAATGTAGCGATATCTTTTATTCTCTCGGCAAATGCGGTAACGCTTAATGTGTGAAGCGTCAAGAGTGAAAAAATAAAAGAAAAAACTAAAATACCGGCTCTTGTTCCGCTTTTTTCTCCGTTTATTTTCTTATTACCCATTACGCATCACCTCTCACTGTTTTAAAACGGCCATGCCTTGTCTAAGAATCTTACAAGCCATCCCGGCGATTGCTTATCGTCAAGCACGCCGTCGCCTACAAGGTATATCTGGGCATCCGCCACATACTGGGATAGAACCGTATTGGTCGGCGATACATTGTCGGGCCTTATAAGCCCCCTGAACACCAATATCTCTTTTTCATTGTTGACCAGTATCTCTTTCCTCGACTCTATAACGAGATTGGAATTCGGCAAGACCTCGACAACCTTTGCGGTAATTGTCGCGGTCAACGTGCCCTCACGGGTTGTGTCTCCGTTTCCTTTAAAATCGGATTTCCCGGTTCCCGATACGGACGGAGTAAACACATTGGCGCCTTTATAAAAGCCGCTCGCTATGGGCAATTTCTGAAGACCGAAATCGGTATTCATTCCGAAGAAATCCGACACTTCGTAATCATTGTCTTTGGAATCCCTTTTCGCATTGGTAGTGGCCTTTTTGGATGCCGCCGATCTCTCGCTGATCAATACGGTTACAAGATCGTTTACCCTCTTTGCCTTTCTGTCCTCAAAAAGCGAAGCGTTGTTATGCCACAGCGACCCTTCTGTGGAATAAACGTCCTTTCCCTTTGTCTCGATATATCTGGGAGGCATGGGAGCTTCCTTTATATCACGCGCCTCCTGCAGGCCGGAAGCGCAACCGAAAAGGGCAGTGAATAGTGAAAAATAAACAGTGAACAGTATTAGATTTTTAAATTGTTTTTTCATATCTTCACCCTCACGGTATTGGGAGATACCAGTATGCCGTTAACTTCCTTCTTAGATACGTCGCAGAAAACCCTCGCGGCGCCGCCGATAACGGCGTCATTCTTGAGCATGCCCTGCGTTGCAACGGCTATATTATTCCCTTCCACAACAACATTCACCTTCTGTCCTCTTTTAACGTTCATCCGCTCAGTCACATAGTCGTTGCGTAAAATAACTCCCTGCCCGACATTCGATCTGAGCATTTTGCCCTCAATATCTTTTTTATTCGACACCGCCCCTGCGGGAAGTCTCGAACTCTTCTGTTTTACCGTATAAAAATCGTCTCCGGTCAATACAGTCCCGCCCGCGAGCGGTCTTGCAGCGACGAAAACCTCCACAAGCATGTCATAAGACGCCTCCACAACTAAGTCATGCACCGCCTTTTTATCCGCAAGAGCAACCAAATAAACTATCCTGTTTTTACCGTTGTAACCGTTCATCGCTACATCTTTAACCGTATATTCTCCCTCGCTGCCGATAATGTCCATACCCTTCATGATCCGCAATCCGGTAAGCTCGACATTTTCCGAAAACGAATCGGTCAAATTTTTAAGAACGGCCTGCTTCACCTTATCCATCAGATTTCCTTTTGGAACGGCATCGGCATCGCCTACAATAAGCATTGCCGTTAACACCGCAAAACACCCGACAGCCGACAAAATATAATTTATATGCTTGGAACCTTGCCTGTCGCCTATCGCCCTTTGCCTATAGCCTTTCATTTATTATCTCCTCAGGGCGCTGACGGTCTGAAGCATCTCATCCGACGCCTGCACCGCCCTTGAATTCAGATCGAAAGCCCTCTGGGCTATTATAAGACCGGCCAGTTCCTCAACCACATTGACATTAGAGTTTTCGAGGAACCCCTGATTTATAGTGCCGCGGCCTTCCGTGCCCGGCGTGCCGGTAGTAGCTTCTCCTGATGAATCCGTAACGGTGAACAGATTTTTGCCTATTGAGCGAAGTCCTGCAGGATTTATAAACCGGGCTGTTTCAATGGTACCGATTTCCGTAGGAGTGGTACTTGCGGCCTGTAGAACTGTAACTTTACCATCTGAACCTACGGTAATGCTTATAGCATCGGTAGGTATCGAAATGGCAGGCTCAAGCGGATAACCGTCGGAATTCACTATCCTTCCATCTTTATCGAGCTTGAACGCGCCTGCCCTTGTGTATGCGATAGTACCGTCCGGTTGTGTTATCTGAAAAAAACCGTCACCCTCTATTACCAGATCGAGCTGGTTGCCGGTACTTATGAAATCGCCCTGACTGAATATCTTTTGAACGGCGACAGGCTTAACGCCGAGACCCACCTGTATGCCCGATGGGATTTGGACGCCCTCTGCGGAAGGCGCTCCCGGATCCCTTAATGTCTGATAGAGCAAATCCTGAAAATCCGCCCTGCTCCTCTTGAAACCTACAGTATTAACATTGGCGAGGTTGTTGGATATGACATCCACGCTGAGGGATTGCGCCTGCATCCCTGTTGCTGCCGTAAAAAGAGACCTTATCATTCTTACCCTCCTTTTATACCTTTGCAATTTCCGAGACAGCTCTCTGCGACAGGTCATCAAAATGCTTAATAACCTTCTGAGCCGCATCGAATTGCCTTAATGCAGTTATTATGCCTACTAATTCACGAACCGGGTTAACATTGGACATTTCAATGCCTCCCTGTATCACCTCGCCTTTTGACTCGCCTGCTTCGTCTCCGGAAAACAATGATTCTCCTACATGCTGCACATTGTCTATTTTAGCGACCTTGAGCTTCGCTGCCGCGTTCCCGTCTACATATATATTTCCATCGGCCGCTATGCTCACGCCGACCCCTCCGTTAAGGCGGATCGGCTTATTTGCAGTGTCCAGAACCTTTTGCCCGATCATCGTCGTCAAAAAACCTTCTTTATTTCTGCTGAAAGAACCGTTCCTCGTGTAATACGTCTTCCCTTTATTTTCAACGGCGAAAAATCCGTCTCCCTGAACGGCAACATCGAGCGGATTGCCCGTTGTCTTTATATTTCCATTAGAAGTATCGATGCTGTATTCTCCCCAATGTGTCATTGCCCGGGCATCGGGATAAACGGAATCCTGAGCCTTTGAGATGCCTTCCAACATCGGATAAAAACGCGATGAAAATCCGGTTTTCTTATAGCCTGCAGTGGCGGCATTCGCCAAATTATTGGCTACATTGTCCAGTTCTTGACTCCTCAGCACCGCCCCGCTCATTGCTACATATATGCCTTTGTACATTTAACCGTCCTTTTCCCCGATTTTCATATTAATCATGCAATATCGATGCCAACGACATTCTTCGCATGTGTTGAGTAAAGTAAAAGACTATAACTACTATAATCCGAAGGCATGGAAGGCATAGCTTTAAAGCCTTTACAAGTGTTAGTTTACGTTCAGAGCATAGATATTCAGCGAATTACTCAATAACTAAGCACCGATGCTGATGACGGGAAGGCGTATGCCGGTTGAAAATTTCGTCGGTAAAGTCTTTTCCGCCATACCTTCCATACCTTTTTAATGTTTGATTGCAAGTTATGGGATGTGAGGCGTGCTGAAAAAGCCTTTACTCATATGTAATATCATAACAGCATTCTCTTTCTCGTGAGCTACAACTTTGCTTTCTTATTGAATAAAACAAAACTAATCTCAGGACTGCACCGGCAACTACACTTAGTAAAGGCTTTTGAAGTATGCCTTACATCCCTGTATGCTGAAAGGTAGGAATTTTTTTCCTGCGGCGGGAAAATTATGCCTCGATGTCTATGAGGTGCGAAGACCCTTCTTCTTTGCGCTTTTCAGACGATTCCTTTTCTTCCTCTGCATGCTTCTTTGCCTTTTTGGTAACGCGGGTTTTGGGAAAGACATAGGCGGTTCCTATGCCTCGTATGCCTAATACCTTGTACGGTTCTCTTATGCCTTCTTCATCCGCCATCTTGCTTTTTTATCGGCGAAAACGGCAGTTTCTTGAGTTTTATATCTTTTTATTCAAGGAGTTTGGATCTCTGCTCCGTATATATTTTTTGCACCTTCTCTTTAAGTTCGTCAAACTTCTTCTCCGACAGCCCTATCCTGTCTATTCCTATATCCGCAGGGGTTATATTCCTCTCCATGCCTATGCCGAGGCCCAGACACATTGCATCGGCTATCTGCACGATCTGGCAAAGCGCTTCGTAATTATTGTCTTCAAAATCCGGGAATGTCTCCGCATGATGATATTCTATAACGGTTTCAAGGTTTTTAGGTATCTTCCATTTTCTCGCGATGAGGCCTCCGACATTGCAGTGGTTAAAACCGAGCATTTCATTCTCAACCTCCATAAAAGCCGCACCCTCTTCGTAAACCTTTTCAATAACAAGCGAATACTTATCCGGCACGCTGTTATTAAGCACGGTCTTGCCGACGTCATGTATAAGTCCCGCAACCATCGCTTCTTCCGGAACAACCATCTTAGTCTCAGCGGCAAGAATAGGAGCGGCAATAGACACGCCGAGGCTGTGCTCCCACAGTTTCTGCTCGAAAAGACCGAACTTCCTGTGTATATCCTTCAGCGAGGCCGCTACAACAAGGTTCTTCATGGTATTAAACCCGACAAGGATTATCGCGGTAGAGATGGTATCTATGCTTCTGCCCCTGCCGTAATAAGGAGAATTGGCAATCCTCAATATCCTCGTTGAAAATGCCTGGTCGTTGGCTATAATTTTTTCGAGTTCGTTGATGGAGGAATAATCGTCGTTCATGAGATGCAAGACCTTCATAGCCACCTGAGGAAGGCTCGGGATGTCTACGGTCTCCATGATTATTTTTTCTAAAAGTTCTTCTCTCATTCCCGCGCCTCTCTATGGGTCTATTCTACGACAATCCGCTTCAAACTCATCGATGATATTTTTAATTACATCCAGCTTGAACGGCTTGTTTATGACTTTAACATACTCTTTATTTACAAACTCGTCAAGCCTCTCGTTCAGCACCGCGCCGGTAATCATGACAAACCGTTTGGCGAGTTCGCCGTCTATCTCTTTTATCTTATAAAATATCTTATCTCCCGTAGTCCACGGCATCATATAATCGCAAAATACCATCCAGTATTTGTTTTTCTTTATCGCCTCTACGGATTCTTCGCACGATAAGAACACATCGGCCTCATAACCCATGCTGTCTAAAAAAATTTTAATCAGCTCGGCCACGTCCGGCTCGTCGTCCACCACAAGTATCTTTTTCATCTTATCCGCCATAATTATATTTCCGATTCGAGCTTTGTGAGTATGAAAATTATTTCATCGATCGCTTTCGAAGCATCCGTTATATGCTGCTTTATAGCGGACTTATCGCCTTTCTTGTGGGCCTCGAACGCCCTCAATCCTATCTCATGAAGCCTGCCGTGAGGTTCATCCATTTCCTGAAATGTTTTCAGCCGGCCGTATAATTTCTTGCCCTCTTCATGATACCATTGTCCCACCCTGCATTTATGCGTATCAAATTCCTCGGGTATATATAGAGTTTCTTTATCGTCGAGGAGATCCATAACCCTATGCAGCCATAAAACAGAGTCTGCCTTTACAATCCCTATCTTCAGTTTGGGATCCGTAAAATTATTCAAGAGCTTCAGGAACTCCTTTGCATTCACATTGAACTTATCAAAAGACGATGCCATATCCTTAATGGTCATCGAGCTTTCTTTTGCGTCCTCCGCAATGCCGGTCAGGTTGGTCGATATCTCCATTGTGGTTGCAGACTGCTCTTCGGTAGCCGTAACAACCTGATGCACCATATCGGACACTTTTTCGAAGCTGTCGTATATCTCCTTGAATGCCTCATCCAAACGGCCTGTAATATCCCTCGCTGCCTTTGCCTTATCTACAGCCGCATCCATTATGCTTGTAGTCTCGACCGTTCCGGAGTTTATGGAACCGAGAATATTGTTTATTTCAACGGTGGCGTTTGTAGTCCTTTGCGCGAGTTTTCTGACCTCGTCGGCAACCACCGCAAACCCCCTTCCCTGTTCTCCGGCCCTTGCGGCCTCTATGGCCGCATTAAGAGCGAGAAGATTCGTCTGGTCCGCGATATCCTTTATCATCACCACAATCTCATCTATCTTCTTTGAAAACCCCGCAAGGTCCCTGACCTTATCGGACGCCTTTTCTATTTGCGTGTTTACCGCATCGATTGAGGATACGGTATTATCGATCATATTTTTCCCCTGAGCTGCCGCATCCCTTGCGCGCCCGGCAGCCCCGGATGCCGTGCCGATATTCTTCGCTATGTCGCCTACGGTGGCGGTCATCTGCTCTGTTGCGGTCGCAGCGGTCGTAGTGCGCTCGACATCCTTCTCGACCCTCTGCGATACGTCTTTCCCGTGAATTGTAAGATTGGTTCCGTCCTGAAGGATATTCACCGTTTTGGTTGCCACATCCCTCACCATAACCCTCATTGTTTTTATTATGCGGTTCACATCCACAGCCAGCATGCCGAATTCGTCTCCGGTCTTTGCCTCGACCTCGACTGTAAGGTCTCCTTCGGCAACCCTCTCCGCCGACGAACTGATGTCATGCAAAACCCTGATAACGAATTTATTTATAAACCAGAAAGAAAACGCAAAAGCCGTCGCAAACAGACCTATAACGATAATTACAACCGTAATTATCGTTATTTTGATCTCTTTGTTTATCGACTCCATGCCCTGAACGAATTCCTTTCTCGAAGACTCTATTATTTCGTTGGCAATGCCGATAAAAACCTTTGACCGTTCCGACTGTACCGTACGCAGAACTTCAAGGGCGTCGTTTACCCTGCCCTCTTTAACGAACGGTATCAATTCTTTTAAAATCGTGTCTTTGAAAGGGTTCAACGACTTTTCCATCTCGATTATCTTTTCTTTGAAGAGCCCTTTTTCCAGACTCGATACATTCCCGTCTATCGTCTCTGAAATCGAAGCGATAACGCTTTCCTGATTTTCCCATACATCCTGATTTTTTGACATAGCCAGTCTCAGGAAACCTGCCCTTATCCCGTTTATATCGGATTTAAGCTGTATTATAAGCTGTATGTCGTTGCTCATGGCGTTTATCAGGTCATATTGCGCTTTTATGCGGAAGAAATTTATCGATATGAAAGCGAGTATGCCGAATATCAAAAGGGTCATAAAAACATAGCCCATCAACACCTTTTTCTTGAGGCCTATAGCCAATAAGCGCTCTATCAACATCTTCATTCTTCTCTCCCTTTATACCGAGTTTATTATTTCGCCGGCCATCTCTTCGAGATACAAAATTTTATCGGTTATGCCTGCGTCCACAACCGCCTTCGGCATTCCGTATACCACGCAGGATTCTTCGTTCTGCGCGAATATCCTGCCGCCCGTCCTTTTCACCTCGATAAGTCCTTTGCATCCGTCGTTGCCCATTCCGGTCAAGATCACGCCCAGCGCCCTGCCGGGGAAAAATTCGGCTATGGAGAGCATCAGGGCGTCGACTGAAGGACGATATATGAATTCCTCTTTATTTTCGGAAATAGTCACCACGGTTTCTATTCCTCTCGGTCTTTTCACCCTCATATGTCCCCTGCCCGGGGCTATCAAGGCAACGCCGTTCCTCAACGGTTCTCCCTCCTCGGCCTCCTTTACGGTAATCTGACTGAGTTGATTAAGACGCTCCGCAAAAGGACCCGTGAAATTCGGCGGCATATGCTGGGCTATTACGATAGGGACCGGAAAATCCTTCGGCAGTTTCGGTATTATCTCCTGAAGCGCCTTAGGCCCTCCTGTGGATGTGCCTATCGCAATCACCCCGACCCTTCGCTCGCCTGTCGTTCTTACAGGCATGCATTTCGGGATCTCAATCTGTCTTGCAGGCGCAGTTGACGGCCTGACACGCTTTTTAACTATCCCTTTTCTTGCTATCTGTTTGATCTTATCAATGAGGATTTCCCGTATTTTGACAATATTTATTGAAAGTTCCGAAAGATTTTTGGGGATAAAATCAACAGCGCCGAGTTCTAAAGCGTCAAGCGTCGTCTTTGCTCCTTCAACAGTGATTGAACTGACCATAATCACCGGAAGGGGATTCGTTTCCATTATATGTTTCAATGCCGCAATGCCGTCCATCCTCGGCATCTCGACATCCATAGTCACAATATCAGGATTGAGGCTTGCAACCTTTTCAATCGCCTCGAGCCCGTCGCGCGCAGTCCCGACAATCTTAATATCGGGGTCGGAAGAAATCATATTAGATAAAGCATTCCTCATGAATGCAGAATCGTCAACAATCAAAACCTTTACAGTCATATTCTCTCCAAAACGTCTGCGGCAGGTATTTTAGAAGCCGAAGTCCTTCAAAAGGTCGTCTACGCCCGACTGAGATACCTCTTCCGGAGCAGCGGCCTCCGCCTTTGCTCCCTGTTCTATCTTTACGCCGAAGGTCGCTATAAGTTTTACGAGTTCTTCTTCAATATCTCCGACAAGTTTGATAACCTTCTTTATTGTCTGACCGGTAAGATCCTGAAAGGATTGCGTCGTAAGTATCTCTGTCAGATCGTCTTCGAGTCCGCTCCTGAATCCCTTCAAATAATTCACGGATTCCTCCGGCTCCTTGACGTTCCTTATATGGGAGGCAAGTTCGTCCATGCATAGTATATATTTCTCTACTATTCCCATCGTTTTATTAGCCGCCTCTTCGGTCTTTTCTATGACAAACTGTAGTTTGTCGACCGCGTTGGGCATCTCCGTTACAGCCATATCCTTAAGCCTCGGGTCTAAGGCTTCTTTAAAGCTCCTTATCGAGTCGTGAAGCTTTCTGGTAACCCTTCCGACCTCCTTGAAAAGATCGCTCTGGCCTTTTTTATTGATAATATTCTGTATGGTCTCGTCCGCTTTTTCGTAATCCTGACCCGCGACCGCGTTCATAAAACCGACCATATCGTCAAAAAGGGCGTATCTCGGGTCGTTTGCGCCTATGCCTTTCTTTTCAAAAAAATCTTTAGCGTCCATAAGCTCCTTGACCGTCATCTCCCCGCCCATTCCTTCTATCTTTTTTATCACCTCGACCTTGTCTCCTACTTCCTTCACCTCGAAAACCTCTTCTTCAAAAATGCTCATATCCTCCATGGGGATAAGCTTTTTCGCATCTAAAATCGTAATCAGCCTGTCATTCACCTTTGCGACCCCGGATACCTGTTCTATGTGGGCCTTCATTATGTTCTCCGTAGGCTCTATTTCCGAATCCTCTATATCTACGACGCCGGTTATGCCGTCCACTAAAACGCCGAAAGTAACGCGGCCGCTCGTCACGACTATTACCTTTTCCCCTGCGGAATCTCCGCCGTTCAGCCTCACCAGTTTTTTAAGATTGACTACCGGTATTATCCTCCCCCTCAAATTGGTAATGCCTTCTATATAATTCGGAGACTGCGGCATTTTTGTAACCTGCGGCAAATTTATAATCTCCTGAACCTTCAAAATAGGTATAGTGTATTCATTATTGTTCATGATAAAGCCTATATATTGCATATGTCCTCCCTTTGCGTTTATAACATTACAGCGTTATTATTCTATTTGCCGCTCATTCTAAAAATCTCCCTCGATATCACGGCAAAATCAAGTATCAATACGACCCTGCCGTCGCCGGTTATGGTCGCTCCCAGTATGCCGCATTCCTCGGACTCTATGCCGTTGATGGTCTTTATGACGACTTCTTCCTGCCCCAAAAGTTCGTCCACCGATATGCAGAATCTCTTGTCTCCGACCACGGCCACAAGCACATAACTGTTGCCGAAATCCGTCTCTTTATGTTCTTTCCTTACTCCTAATACCTCCGACATATCGAACATAGGCAATACCTTGCCCCTTATCGTCAATACCTTCTGCCCGGTTACGTCCTTTATGTCGCTCTTTTTAACTCTCAGAGTCTCTTCTATCATTGTCTGGGGTATAGCGTAATACTCTCCGCCTATCTTCACCATCATGGCTTGCAGTATTGCGAGAGTCAAGGGCAGGCTTATCCTGAATGTGCTTCCTATGTCCTTCTTCGTTATTACTTCGACATAGCCGTTGAGTTTAGCGACATTGGTTTTCACAACGTCCATTCCTACCCCGCGGCCGCTGAGTTCGGTGGATTTTTCTTTTGTCGAAAAGCCGGGCAGGAAGATGAGGTTCACGGCGGCTTCGTCGGTCATTTTCTGGGCCTCTTCTTCGGTGATGAGGTCTTTGCTCAGCGCCTTTCTTTTTACCGCCTCCACGTCTATGCCCTTTCCGTCATCGCTGACTTCTATGACTATCAGCGTGCCTTGCTGGTAGGCGCTCATTATGATCCTTCCCTTTTTCGGCTTACCCTTGGCCAAACGCTCTTCGCTAAACTCTATTGCGTGGTCTATGGAATTCCTTATGATATGGACAAGGGGGTCTCCGATGTTCTCTATAACGGTCTTATCTACTTCGGTGTCTTCGCCGAACATCTCGAGGTCTATGTCTTTGCCCAACGATCTGGACATGTCCCTTACCATTCTCGGGAATTTGCCGAACACTTTATGAATGGGCTGCATTCTCATTTTCATAACGGCAAGCTGCAAGTCCGACGTAACCCTGTCCAGAAAACCGGTCGTCTCCAGAAGGCCTTCTACATTGTGGTCGCCCGAGTAGCTCATATCGAGCTTTGCGGCAAGATTGAGAAGCCTGTTTCTTACAAGGACTATTTCTCCGGCAAGGTCCATTACTTTGTCTATTCTGGTTACGTCTACTCTCAGTGTAGAAACTACTTCCTTTTCTTTTGTTATCTGTTCGACCGTAGCTTGTGGCGTAGCTTGCGGCATAGGCTGAGGTTCAACCTTGGGTTGACGCTGCGGTTCAGGTTTAGGTTGAGGTTTTTCTTCCTCAAACTTCTCTTTTATTTCGGCTTCGGCCTTAACTTGCGGTTTTGTTCCGGCTCCGGACATTGTTTCCAGAGCATTATCGAGTTCCGTCAAGAGTTCCGATATATCTTCTTCTACGCTGTCTTTCAACTTTATGTGGTATATCTGCAGTTTTAAGGCATCGACGCTTTTCAGTATCACGTCCATCAACTCTCTTGTCAGGTTTACTTCGCCTTCACGAAGCCTCTTCATTATGCTTTCAGCCCTATGCGCTACGTCTACTATCGGCTGAAAACCTAAAAAGCCGGCAGCGCCTTTAAGAGTGTGCATGCCCCTGAATATCTCATTCAGTATTTCCTTGTCCTCCCCTCGCGTTTCAAGCTCCACGAACATGGGATCTATCTTTTCGAGGGTCTCTTCCGCCTCTGTCACGAATTCGCTTACTATTTCATCCATCTCGTCGGCCATTGTTATCCTCCTCTTTCAACTCACGGCTCGCAGCAAACTATGAGCCCTTCAGGGATGTCTTCTTATCGGCTATTTTTTCGAGCTTCTCTTTTAATACTTCTGCCGTAAACGGTTTAACTATATAATTGTCCACGCCGGCTTTTATCGCCTCGATTACCTTCTCCTTTTCAGCCTCTGCGGTTACCATAAGGAAAGGGATATTTTTCAGAGGTTCGGCTTCCTGCCTTATATTCCTTAAAAGGTCTATTCCTTCCATATTAGGCATATTCCAATCCGAAACAATAAGCCCGTAGTTGCCGCTTTTCAGTTTATTCAACGCCTGCACCCCGTCCTCGGCCTCGTCTATATTCTCAAAGCCTATCTGTTTGAGCAGGTTCTTTACTATCCTTCTCATGGTAGGGAAATCGTCAACCACCAATACCTTGAGCCCAAAATTAAACACCGGCGCCACCTCCTTTAAAAATCTTCTTTAGTATCTTTACGACGGCCTCTGTAACCTGTTCCGCATTTACCGGCTTTACAAGATACTCGTCGACTCCCGCCTTAAACGCCCTTTCCCTTTCGTCCTCATCCGCTTCCGTGGTTACCATCACTATAGGGATACTTTTTAATACTGGATCCGACTTTATATTTTTCGTAAATTCTATGCCGTCCATATAGGGCATATTCATATCGGTAAGAATAAAATTAACGCTTTCCGTGCCTACCTTTTCTATCGCGTCCAGCCCGTTTTCAGCGGTTACCACCTCGTATCCTTTCCCTTTGAGATATAAACTTAACAGCTTTCTCGTCGTTTTGTCGTCATCCACAACCAGTATCTTCATAAATAGTCCTCCGAAGTAAACCTATACCTTCTGATAAACGATAACTTTGTTAATAACTACGGGTTTAAACGCCCTTGTCACATTATGAAGGCTCTCGGACGTTCCGATGAACAGATACCCGTTAGGCCTGAGTGCGTCATACAGGTTTGAAACGGCTTTCTGTTTGGCCTTATCGTCAAAATATATAAGGACGTTCCTGCAGAATATAACGTCGACTCCGCGGATAGCCTTAGTGTCCTTGTCATCCATAAGGTTTACCTTCATAAACTTTGTTAAGGACTTTATGTTGGGGGTTAAAGAATATTGCTGATTGCTGTTATTGAAATATTTTTTCAAATAGGCCTCAGGCACGTTCCTGATTGAATAGGAACCGTACACTCCGGCGCGGGCGGAGCTGAGAACCGCCTCGCTTATATCAGAGGCGTATATCTCTTTTCTAAGCGGCTGCGCCTCCGGCTTTTCGAGAAGTATCATTGCAAGCGTATAAGGCTCCTCTCCGGTCGAAGATGCCGCCGACCATATCCTTATTTCCTTCCGGCCGGCCTTGACGTTCTCGTCCGTTATGCGCTTGAAAAGCTCGCCGCTGAACACATCGAACTGCTGCGGCTCCCTGAAAAAAAAGGTCTCGTTTGTGGTGATTAAATTAAACAGTCCGTTAAGCTCATTTTTATCCGAACCGTATTTAATAATATAAAGGTAGTCTTCGTATCCCTTCAGGTTCTTTTCCTGCACCTTCCTGCCGAGCCTGTTCTCGATGAAATATTTTTTATTATCGGGGATGAAAATACCGCTTCTTTCGTATATGAAGTCTCTCAATTGCTTAAAGATGTCGTCGGTCATCACAGGAGTCATAGAGCGCTCAAGGCCTCCCGTATCTTGTCCCTGACGTCTAAATTCGGATGCTCCTCGTGAACGGACAGCGCCTCGTACGCCTCTCTGCCTCCTATCTCCATGATCGCGTCTATAGCCGACATAACCACCGGGATGAATTCGTCGTTGAGCATGGAGCTTATCATACTTATGGCCTTCTCCCGGTCGCACGAAAAGGAAACCGCCTTGATGGTGTAAAACCTTACCCACGGGTCGCTGTCATGCAAGGCGTCAAACAACTCGGGCGGGCAATAATGCGTCTCGCCGAGCGCCACCACCGCCGCTTTTCTTACGTCGGAATCGCCGTCTCCCAAAAAACCTATCAGCCGTGAAGTGGCATCGTCGGTTGCGGCGCGGCCCAGTCCGTATATAGCCGCGAGCCTTATCTTTTTATTATCGTCGTCGGCCAATTTTAAAAGTATTCGCACGTCGATTATCGTCTTTGCTATAACCTCCCGCACATTATCACGGTATCGGGAGATGTCCGATAAAAACGACTCCGCGTCTATCTTTATCAACGCGTTAACTATCTTTTCGATAACGTCATAATACCTTTCGACCTCCAGCAGATCCATCAAGGGTTTAAACGCGTCCTTTGTCTGTATATTGCCGAGCGCCTCGATGGCCGAGCGCCTTACGTGCGCGTCCACATCCTTCAGGGAAGCCTCAAGCAGATACTCGGTGGACTGCTGCCCTCCGATCTCGCCGAGCGCCTCCGCAGACGCCCTTCTTAAGTCCCTCCTCACGTCGTTAAGATAATCGATCAATCGTGAAACCGCCTTTTTACTCCGAGTAGACCCTAAGATTTCAATAGCAAAGGATTTCCCCTTGTATTTAATCTCCGTGGCCTCCAGCAGTTTCAGCAATTCTTCTTCGGAATCTATGGAGCTGATGGAATCCCTTAACAATGAAATCCTTTCGTCATTGCCGGGCAAGGAGGAATCCAAAGAACCCGCAATATCCACAATCACGGGTACGGCCTCCCTGTAATTCATCGATACTATACCCCTAAGCGCTATCTCCTTTTCCTCCCAGTCTCCCTCTTTAAGCATTTCTATCAGGTGCCCTGATATATCGCCCATCTCAGGGGTAATCCCTATCTGGATCAAGCTCTTTATGATCTCATTTTTTTCATCTTCAGGCACGAGCGGCAGATACTTTAAAAGCGCGTCCCTTCCCCTATCGGAGCCTATCCTTCCGAGAGTTTCTACTGCGGAAAAACGGACAGCAGGCGAAGGGCTTTCGAGAAGCTTCGCTATGCTTCCGACAGCGGAGTCCGCCTTCAGCTCCGCCAATGCCTCAAGCGCCGAAAAACATACCCATTCCTCGTCTTTTAAAGCCTCGATAAGCGCCGGGATTTCCTCTTTATGCCCCAGTATACCGAGGGCCTTTGCCGCGGATGCCCGGACATTAGGATTAGGGTCTTTAAGATACGGGACGATCCTCGACGGATCGACTATCTTCTTTATCTCGATAAAAAGATCTATCGCAAACTTCCTGATATCATCGTCCTTGTCTTTCAAGAGAGCATAAAGAAAAGGCACGGACACCTCGCCGAGTTCCTTTAAAATGATCATGGCAGTATTTCTGATAAGGGTTTCTTCCCTCAATAAAGGCAAAACCATGTACGCCGTAACTTCTCCTCCTACGGCTATAAGCGCCCTCATTGCCGCGTCCTGAACACCCGCGTTTTCATCTCCGAGGGCCTTAATAAGGGGATATACGGCGCGTTCGTCCCCTTCCGATAAATCCTCCGCAGCCTTTCTCCTGACTGAAGGGTCTTTATCGCCGAGTTTCTGTATGAGCTTTTTTATGTTTTTGACCATCGGAATACCCCCGGGTTACGGCTTATAGGTTAAAGTATTTACTCTATATAATTCAAGCAGGAGATGCCGGGATTACCTGTCCTTAAACTGCTCTACCTTGCCTTTTAATTTAACGAGAACCCTGCCGTGCAACTGACATACCCGCGATTCGCTTATGTCGAGGACCTTGCCTATTTCCTTCATGGTAAGCTCCTCAAAATAATAAAGGGTTACGACAAGGCGTTCCTTCTCCGGAAGCTCATCTATAGCCCTGCCGAGGGTCTCTTTCATTTCCTTGAGATGCAATTCATCGAGCATATCCCTTTCGCCTTCCTTTGATATGCACTCCAGTATATCGAGGGGTTCTCCTTCCTTGCCCGCCCCCAGAGCGTCCAGATTCAACATGTTCATGGTATTGGCCGTTGAAAGCGTCTTATATAATTCATCGAGAGTTATGTTCATTCTGCGCGCTACCTCCTCGTCGTCGGCGCTCCTGTTATGCTCTTTTTCAAGCGCCGAATAAACGCTTCTCACCTCTTCGAGCCTTTTCCGCGCGTCCTTAGATGCCCACTGCATGGAGCGTATCTCATCGATAATTGCGCCTCTTATCCTGAAATCGGCAAAGGTGCTGAGCGTCGCATTCATCGAAGGATCATACCGTTCTATCGCCTCTAAAAGCCCGACTATTCCCGCAGACACAAGATCTTCGACGCTCAATTCCGGAGGGAGGGCTATAGTATATTTGTTAGCGTAATATCTCACCCTCGGCAAGAACTGTTCGACTATCTTCTCTTTCTGTTTTTGAGATACCTTTCCCATCGTGATAATAATATATCATAATTTAACGTACATTGTTCTGCCCGCAATCCGTAAACATGCAAAGTAGGCACGGCTTCTCATACAAAAAGTACTGACCAGATGTGAGGCATCCTTCAAAAGCCTTTACTAAGTGTAATTGCCGGTGCAATCCGAAGATTACCTTTGTCTTATTCAATAAGAAAGCAATGTTGTAGCTCACGAGAAAGAGAATGTTGTTATGACATTACATATGAGTAAAGGCTTTTTCAGCACGCCTCACATCCCGTTAAAATGATGGGTCGAAGGTATGGAAGGTATGGCGGAAAAGACTTTACCGGCGAAATATTCAACTAACATACGCCTTCCCGTCATCCGCATCGGCGCTTAGTTATTGAGTAATT
>MHDU01000077.1:0-10535 GCA_001803635.1 Nitrospirae bacterium GWB2_47_37
TGCAAAGTCTTCGCACCCGCCTTTATTTTCTGGGCTCTAATTCCTTTTTACAAAAAACAAACCTCTTAAATGTCCGATAATCTTCCCGATAAGAGAGTTCTAAATACTCTTATTCGGGAGGATTCATTGATTACCGTAGAAAAAATATCGCCCTCAACCATTACTTTAAAGTGTTCACCGCTCATTCTGGACGATCTGATCTGGATGCTCGAAAAGTTCGTCTCGATGTCCCGCTACTTAAAACAGGCCGTAAAATACGCCGAAGCCGAGGAACGGGCATCAGATCCAGCGCGACGGCTTCACCAGAAGGCCGTATTTGATTCAAAATCGAGGAAGACATACTGTAGGTATAGGGAGCTTTTAAGCTCTCTCGGACGTTCTGAGGCGCACAAAGCCGTAATGAAGGAGTTTATGATCGATTCCTACACGGCAAGTATTCATATCTCAAACGGCCGGAAGATCGAAAAAGAGGAAAAATACAGGGCGATAAAAAAGGATCATTCGTCGGGCGGGTATTCAATAGCCGAACTCGCGGCGCTTTACGGAGCGAGCTATAACACTATTAAAAAGATCGTTCTCGGCCGAGACGAAAAATGATAGATCTACAGATATCTCCGGAGATATCCGGCCTCGAGGTGCTATATTTATCACAACGTCGCTGTCCCTGCAGGCCTCGATGACGATAGATATATCAAATTATCCCGGAAGCTTAGGTTCAGGTTCCGGAGTCGGATCAATGGACGTTGAAGAGTACAGCTCCAGTCTGTGAGCCTCGCAGGTGTAAAATGTATCGCCGCCCTCTTCGACTTTGTATTCCGATCCTCCGGACGCACAGAAACGACAGGATTGATGGTTTGAGTTTTTAAGTCTGAGTGTCATTTAAATTTCCCTCCCTTTTAAAAAACCATATAAGGATCGCGTGGCGGAGGTATTATTTAAACAAATGTCGTATCCAGCTGGAATTAATATATTACCGCTGAAAAAATTAGCACCTTCAGTAGCACCTTCAAAAATTGCATACTGAACCACATCGCTTTCATTCCTGACATGCAAAGAGAAAGAAGCGCCCGTCCCATAGAAATTAATAGTAGCTGCTTCTAAAACGAGCACTTTTCCCGCTGTAACGGTGTGGATTATTGATGTTGCGACGGCTTGAATAATACTGGCACTTTTTGCGATCTCCGTTCCATGGCTCGGATCGCAATATTTTTGCATTTGACCGAGAAGGTCGTATCCTGTCTGTGTCGTGCCGCCTATTTTTAAAATATCGGCGATTGTCGGATTCTGTATAGTTACAGGGTCTGTAATGCTGCCGACCGTAGCGATGTCCGGAGTCTGTGCCTGCTCGAAAATGCGGAAGGTGTCATATGAATTTGCTATGACGATCTCAACAGTTTTCCCGGACTGTGCATCTGCCGTGATATAGAGTTTTCTAAACTCGACTACCACGCCGAATTGTTTTTTAAGATATACCAGATCATTACTTTTGCTGTCGGGCCGGACAGCTACTTTTACATTAGCGTCCGATGCGTCTTTCACATATATGAAACCGCCGGGAACCTGAATCTCTTCGGCGAGTCCATTCGTAAGATCGTAATTCAGGATGTTGTATTTATACCTCATTTTAAAGCCTCCTCATAAGGAAATATATAAGACCTGCCGCGAGGATGTAAAAGCCCGCTCCTCTCCATGCAGGCTGTCCGTAAGGCGCGTATTCGACGCCCGCTACCTCGACCGAGGGTTGAAGTAAGCGGCCTAAGAAATCGCCGGTATCGCTTCCCTGCGAAGTCTCGATGTTGATGTCCGGAAGTAGATTACTCTTTATCGTTATCAGCATTGAGTTTCCTTGTACGAGTTTATCTTGCAGGTAGTCTCTATCTTCGTGAGTCGTAAGTCTATACGCACCAAATAGATCAAAACAGGTATGAGTATAAGATTGGCATATTGAGTGAAGTCCATCATTCTCATCCCCTCCCGATTGTGATCCTGCCGCCGACCCATGTGCTAATAATGAAAAGCAGGCTTGCCCTCGTCTCTTCGTTCAGCTGAGGCAATATCCCTGCTGACCATAAGCTTATAAGCATCAGCGATACGATAACCGTCGCGGGCCTGATCACGGCCCTCAAATCCGCGATCCATCTGCTTACGTCGCCGACAACATCGCGATTGAACCATGTCCTTTCCGTGTCTTTAAGCTTTGCGAGCGCCTCGACATATTGAGGCAGCACATCCGGCTTTGTTGTCGCAAGGCTCGACATCGTAGCCTCTGGTGTGTCCTTGTCCGCCTTCACAAACAGTTTTTTGATCAGATCGAAAGCAGGCGGGCCTATAAGCCCAAAGATAGTCGCTATTGCCTCGATGCCCATGTCCTACCTCTTTTTCCTTGCGATCCGCTTTAAAAAGCTTTTCCTCTTCGCGCTCTTAGGTGCTCCGATCCTGCCCCATTTCTTAGTCTTTTTCCTTGCCATCAGTCTTCAAGCCCCCTTTCTGCAAACTTCGCCGCCCACTTAGCGTCGTAGGTTGTTACGCGGCTGTAATAGTGATCATTACGCCGACCCTTTCTATATCCTGCCGGCCCGACGTTGTAGGCCATGATGTAGCCTTCGGGATTGCCCGGAAACTGGCTCATGAGATACGACATATACTTCATGCCGTAATAGATATTGGTCAATGGATCGTAGAGTCCTTCAGGCTCTCCGCCGTATCCCATCCATTTAGCTGTTGAGTGCAGTATCTGCATGAGGCCGTAAGAGGCGTCTTTTAGATGGGCCTCGTATCTGTAGGCATCGGGATTAAAAGACGATTCCTGTTCCATAGTTCCGAAAACCAGCGATACCGGGATATGCTGGAAGTAATGACTCTTATATGTCCGCACAGTATCATAGAACTGTATCCCGGAGCTTTCTGCTATTGCCTTTTTTGCCGTCATAAAGATACCTCCTAATATTGCGATGCCGCCTATGATCTGCCACGTCTTCATTTCCTCGCGAGCGCTACTCCCATGAAGCCGACTGCTATGGCCGTGAGTATGAACATTTTTTTGTCCTGCTCTTTGTCTGCCTCTGCCGCTTCTTTCTGTGCCTCAATCTGGCTGCCTGCGATACCGACAACCTTGTCCAGAGCGCTCGATACAGACTTGAACTGTTCTAAATCCTGCGTGGTGATCGCCTCCACTACCCTGTATATCGGATCGAGGTTTAACGCCTCGTTGCCTACATAGACGTTCGTCGTCGGGTTGACGGTCGTATTCTGCGGAGTCGTAACCGTCGTTTCTGATTTTGATCCGCCGAATAAATTGCCCATTCATAGCTCTCCAAGATAGAACGCGTCGTGTCCTGCGATACCGACTATACTTTTCAGATCAAAATGTCTGATCATAGATTCCCTGTCCGTAATGATCTTCACGGGCTTTGCGTATGTGAGAGAGAGGCTGTTAAGCTTCTCTTTCCAGTAGTCCCGCGTCCCGTTGTATCCGAGGCCAAAATGAACGAGTATTGCCTGGTCGGTAAGCTGATAACATAAAAAGCCGTGTTGATTGAATATAAGAGTCGCGCCCTGCTTGATCAGCGCGTTCACGGAAACAAGCATATTTGCTACGCCGGAAAATCCGAGCCTCGTCATAATCTTTTCCACAGTATAAGCCCTCCGACAACGATTACAGCGACCGGGATTAATATCTTGCTGAGTTCTCCGGCTACGGGTTTTAAGACCTGTCCTGTCGTCTCTGCCGCGCTGCCGATAAGAGAGTAAGAGCCCTCGTATGCCGCAACAAAATTCGTATTAAACCACATGAAATCATCTAAGAGCTTATCGAACCATTGAGCGTATATATCGACCGTGTAGCTCTGCACGAAGCGCACGTTGAGCTTGAGCGTTCCGAACACACTTATGCTCTCAACGAAAAAATATCCGTTGCTGGCGATGTTAAAATGTTCTCTGAGTTTTTCGAGATCGACTACGATTTCAAAGAAGCCTTTTGAATGCTCGAAGACGTAATCCACGCCGGGGCGCACAGCGTCGTTGAGAGAGAGCTTTTTCATTTCTTCTTACCGAAAAATAGAAGCGCGGCGCCGCCCGCGATCAAAAGTATGATCAGCATGTTGTCGTCGAAGAACGACGCTTGCACCGGCTGTTTGCTGGACGCGCCGCTAAGAGGAGATTGTCCGTATAGATCGCCGACCGGCGTTCCGAGCGAGAGGTTAGGAACCGGCGAAAACGCAAACGACGTCGGCTGAGTCTGCGAGATCGCAGGAGTCTGAGTTGTCGGTATATTATAGCTCGACGGAGCGCTTGCATTCGGAGATTCCGTTTGTACGTTAATCGTCGGAGTGAATACGAGATTCTGCGACGAGTTAACGGCTGTCTGCTGCTTCGTTGATGTGAAACTTAATCCGGGTATTGGTAATGACATAGGGCTTGTTCCTGTCCCTCCGGCTCCGGCTCCTGCGCCCTGAGAGTCCTGTCCTCCATAGATGCTCATTTTTTATGCGGATACTGTCCGCTGCGCGAACCATACATCTTTGTCCGATTGCGGCATGCTGTCCCAAGCCTCGAAAGCGTCTCTGTAATACTGAGTGTCCTCTACCTTCGTCCCGTTTGATGTCCCTGAAAACAGCGTGTTATAAAGCTTCTGAAAAGTGAGGGGACCCGAGCCCGTAAGCTGCACAGTCGCCGTTTTCTTCTGATTCAGAAGAGTATAGGCTATCGCTCCGATTATGAGGATCAAGAGGGCGTTTCTCATCTACGCCCTCTTGATCGCATACATGGTAATGAGTATTAACACTGCTACGGTGATGATCTTCATCGTCTGGTTTGTTGTCTCGCCCTGAACTTGCGCCGCTTCTTTCTGCGCCTTAAGAGCTTCCGCGCCGAAAAAAACGGTGCCTGCAATCTTGGCTAAATTCATAACATTTAGATCGCTGCCTATATTCCACCCGGAGTTGTCCGCCATGTTATCCCTCGATGATCTCCGGGAATATGTGTATTACATTCGTCCCGGACTGCTTTGTTACGTCGAAGATAAACTCAATACTCGACATGCCGCGAGTATTCAGCGCCTCGCTGAGCTGCCCGTCCGTTATCATCTCCATGACATACACGCCGTCTTCGAGACTTTCATTTCCCGAAAAGAACTTCATATTGCCTTTGAGCATATCCGCGTATATGTCCTTAAAGATAAGCGTGCCGCTCTTGAGCTTGAGCTTGTTTATGACGGCGTTTGATGCTATTCCGTCCACCTCGGTGTAGATGAAAAACCTGCGGTAGACTACCTCGGTAGGCAGCCTTTCTTGAAGTTCCGAGGTCGTAGCGGTTACTTCTTTCTGTATCTGCGTGTGTTTATTGATCAGGGCCTTGAAATCCTGCTCTACGCCGAGATACTCGATAGTCTGGAGTTCGAGCTTCACGTTTGAAAGCGTCGCTCCGTTGGGCGAGGCATAGAGATCGTTGACGCTTCCCCATGTAACCCTCATGTCGAAGGTCTGGAGCCTCGATGCGTCTATCGCCGCATCCAGCGGCCTGAGCGCCCTTGTGAGCGCAAAGGGCAATATCATGTGAGTCTCGAAGGCGTAGTTGGTTGACGCTGATATGCCTATGTCGGTTTCCTTAGGCACGGTTCCGAAATCATACTTGTTGAGTATCCGGAGAAACATTCCCGGAATGCTCTTGATGGTGTCCTTGCCGTTCGCTACGATCTCGATCCTCTGAATGAGTTTCTGGATCGCGTAAGTCTTTTTGCCTACGGGAGCCGTTGCCGTTGTCGAGCATGTGCCGGACAACTTTATTACGAGCGCCCTATAAACATGGTTTCTCGGCAGCTCCAATGTCTTGGTGCTGTTTGCTACGAACTCGATGTTATCGAGCCGTCTTTCGTGTGGAATCTTTCCCATTGCCTTCCCTCCGTTGGTTAGATTTTGTCCTTGATGAACCTGTCGTAGATGTACATCGCCGCGATTGTAGTGCCTATCCCGATTAACAAAGCCTTCATGTTCATGTTGCCCTCCTTGAAAGGATTGATTGTTTGAGGTAAGCATAACGAGGTTTGTTTGCGAGGGCAAGGGGGTACCCCGGGGTACCCCGACCACCCGGGTATTGCTTTTTTCATAGTGCTATGGCTATAGTAATACATGCCTGTTATAAGCGTATATCTCAAGAAAAACGACTATGAACGGATCAAGGCCCGCTCGATAGCCGAGGAAGTGCCTTTGTCAAGGCTTGTCCGCGTCTCGATAGAAAAGCATATCCTTACCGAAGATCAGAAATCGGCAAGGGAAGAACTTATACAGTTTCTAAAGAAGAGCCTGACCGGAAGCTGGGAAGACGTTCATAAGGAGAGGGAAAAAGCCGATGCCTGTAGGCGTTGATACCGGATTTTTTTATTTAGTTAGAGATGGACACCCTGAAGCCCTGAGAATTTTAAGAGAAGAGGCGGTTATAACATCCGCTATTGTGGTTTACGAATTACAAAGACATATTCTCAAGGGCGCTTTTGTGGACGGCATATTAGAGCGGAGCGTTGATGTTATATCTTTAAATGCAGGCATGGCAAAAAAGGCTGCCCGCATTGCTCACACGTTCGGAATGCATACCCTCGACGCTTTGATTTTAAGTTCCCTTGTAGAAGCAGGCTGTAAAAAGATATATTCCGGCGATCCTCACTTCGAGAAATTCAAAGAGAAAAATATCAAGGTAATCAGGCTAAAGAAATCGGATTCCTGACCTCTATCCTGTCGTGGTCGTATTCGATGTAATGATGCTCTTGAAGCGCCCTTATCGCTTCCGGCAGTTCCGCGTTTAGAGCATAGAAGTAATCGAGGTCTCTCTTCTCCGTGATCCGGAATATCGAAAATGCATCCGTCTGGCTCGTAAGGTCTCTCGATATGTTCGCAGGGCGTCTCGATGTCGTGATAATGTCGATGCTGTAATGCCGCGAGTAGTGGATCATCTTTTTAAACTCACGCGCCTGAGACGACGGGCTGTCGAAGAAATCAACCTCGTCAACCACGAACAACAAATCCTTATGCGTTATGACTACCTCGCATAGCAGCGCGAAAGCGTCCTGATCAAATATCGAAATACAGACCGGCTGCGAGATCGTAAGCTTTCCCTCGATGATGTAATCCAGCAGAGAGGATACGTCAAAAAATCGCACTCCCTTGAACTGATTAAAGAGGTCAACGATGATCGCAGGCTTTGAGCGGTAGTTAATGAGATGCTTCGTTAGAGTCGTCTTGCCCGAACCCTTCTTCCCGATGATCGTTTTGATCATTTTTTTCCTTCCTGAGCTTCTTAAGTTCCGAGTATTTGTCCGCCGCGATCCACAGGGCGCCGCCGGCAAGTATAAGCTCCGGCTGATCATCGAGGCGCAGGTTATATTTAATCGCCGTGCCTACAAGACCGGTTTTAAGGATGGTGATCTGGAGCGGATTCAGCGGCGACAAACCGTTGGTTGTGCAGAATGTGTTCGTCATACTTATGATCACATCGGCGATCTCCTCGACCTCTTTTTTGATCTCATCAGGGGAAGGCCCCGGAACCTTATCTTTTGTCGGCCTTCCCTTTTTAGAGGATTGTCTTTCCGTCCCGCCCTGCTCTATCTCGATCTTTAAGTCTTTCAGCGCTTCAAATTTGGAATCCGCCATAGACTCCGGCTTTATCTCTTTTGGTTCCTCGACTGCTACAGACTCTCCCACCACGGCTTATCCTCCTCCATAATAAAATCTATTTGCTTTTTCTCTTTAGGCTGCTCGGCTTTGGATTCTTCGGCCTTTTCCTTTCTCGGGCGCCCTTTCTTTTTCTCGGGGACTTGTTTCATCTGGCTGCCTGCGATTTTATCTTCGATTGCCTGTATCCGGTTAAAGAGCGCGTCTATTTTTGCACTGTCATACGCGGGAATCTTTTCGAGCTTCTCGCGCAGTTCCACGATTGTTTTTTGTAACTCCTCCAGTTCGCTCATACGATCCACCTCTTTCTTGAATACCAGTATAGGCCGACTAATGTGCAGCCCGCTCCTACGATAACGCCCGCTATAAACTCAATCATAGCTACGCCTCCTTGATATCTATTCTGATCAGCTCCCTGCCCTGCAAGGGAATCTTATACGCCGTGATAGTCTTATTCTCGCAGTCAATGACGCTCTTTCGCGTCGTCTTCAGCGAATCGTACGCATCTATTATCGCTCTCATCAGTTCTTTAGTCATATTAGTTAAGTGATATAGGTATCGCCATCCCGACGAAGGATCCGGGCATCGGGATGATAGATACAACACATCGAGAATAATGCCCGAAATTATAGATTGCTATATTTATCATTTCTTCCCGGCTCCGCATATTTTAAAAATCTGTTGGAAATGGAATGTTAGAGACTCAAGCTTATCTGTCGTTTCGCTTAATTTACCTCTTAGCTCATTCAGCTTATACTCGTTGTCTCTGCGGTTTTGATTGAAGTCCTCCGAAAACATCTCTATAGTCATGCAGCGCTCTCCGCACACAGGACAATGACGCTCTCGCTGCACTGTCCGGCCAGCTGCAATTGTGCGCTTCGTCTGGAGATCGCCTTTCTTTTTACACTTCGGATTCGGACATTTCATTTTCCCTTCCCTCCAAATAAAGACGGTGTCTTTATTTCTTCCGCCTGATATAGCTCATACATTTTATTTTTAATCGCTATTTCGGCAAGTAAATCCGGTATGCCTCCGTTGTCTTTGAGTTCCTTAATTGCCCTTTCCCGCAATTCGGCAAACTCGTCTCCTATGAGATTCGAGAGGAACCGTTTCATGTCTTCTATCCTCTCCTTATGTTGCTTCTCTTTTTGTTTTTGCTTCTTAAGAAGTCTTTGTTCTGTTTTTTTTGCAGCTATGGCTTCTCTAAACCAGTAGAGATTAAAATCATTCGGGATATGTATGTTCATAAATTTCCTTAGCAGCTTCAAAGGCTCGTTAATTGCCTTCTTTGATTCGCGGTATGAAAACTCCGCATATGAAAGGGCTTCAAAAACCCTCTTCATCTTAGACTTGCCGAATTCGTCCATGATGATCTCTATCGAAAGCTCTTTAAGCCGGGTCTCTGAAATTCTGAGTAGATCATGAATGTCGCCGTGATATTTCTCTGAGGGTTCGAGGAACGTGTATGTTAAGGGGCTGCCATATGCCGATCGAGCCTCGACCCATCCGTGTTTGATGAGTATATTCGAAAGCTCATTAAATTTCTGTCTCGATATTCCAAAATACGCTCCCAACTCCTTTTGCGTTTTCCCTTTGGCCTCCCTGACCGCCCGGCCCCTGCAATATATCTCTATAGCCTTGCGAGAAATAGCATCGGTAATGATCATCTCAAAAGGAGCTTCATAACCTCTGCCGAAAAAATCGTTATTTGGGCTTTTCTTCATGGTTGATTTTTAGGATAAGGATCGTGGTGTCTTCTTTAACGAGGAAGGTTTCAACGCTGTCGCCGGGCCTGATGCCGTTTAGTTTTGCATACTCCTGAGGAATAGCGACAATAAGCCCCCTCTCGCCTGCCTGACGAACTGAATATGTTTTTAAGGGGATTGCCGTCATTTCGGAAATAATAGCAGTTCGCTGTCAGTATGTCAACCCTCTTCCAGTTGTCAACAAAAAGGCGACACAGTTGTCAATAAAAAGTTGACAACTGTGTCAATAAAAAGTTGACAGCCTATGCTTTAAATTATTATTATTTTTTAATGAGTTGCAAAAAAAAAGAGCACACTTCTTTATTTGTTGTTTTATATACATATAACAACAACAGCGGGAATGCAGATTTTTCCGGCCTGTTGATAACTGTTAATCGTTTCAATGCTTGACAATATATAACAGGCTATTTATAATTAAGACATGTCGGATAATATAGTAATTCCTTTGGATGTAAGATTTGATATATCTATAAAAATGCTCTGTGAAGTTACTCGGAAATCAGAGAGTCAAGTGGAGAACCTTAGAAAAGAGTTGATAGAATGTGGTTGGCTTTTAAAATATGGAAATCTTTACACCCTCCTTTCACCGATTGAAAAAAAATATATAAAACAGGATAATGAACGTCATAAACGGCTTGCGGCGGAAAAAAAGAGCTGAAAAAAAGAGGAGATAGAGAAATGAATGAAATTGTAGATTATCTAAAAGGTGTGAAAGTAAAATTGAATATAAAAAGTGATAGACAATTTGCAAAGACACTTGGTATTACACAGGCATATATATGTGATATTATGAACGGCTTAAGAACCCCTTCTGAAGATATATGCCTTAAAGCTGCAAAATTAGCAGGTGATGATCCTGAGAGAATATTATTAAAAGTCCACACAATAAAAGCATCTGAATCCACACGCCCCTACTGGGACAGCCTTTTAAAAAAAGTAGTTAATATGTCATTAATTATTTTGTTTGCCCTTGCCTTTTCGTCCGAAATCCTCCATATCTCAAGCCCCATGAGATATATTATGTTAAGTTTTATTTGCAAAGTCTTCGCACCCGCCTTTATTTTCTGGGCTCTAATTCCTTTTTACAAAAAACAAACCTCTTAAATGT
>MHDU01000077.1:10553-33806 GCA_001803635.1 Nitrospirae bacterium GWB2_47_37
TGCCTCAGGTCTTTATATATTCCTACCCCTCGGTTGGAGGGTCTTGAACAGGATCAATAAAATACTTAAAGAAGAAATGGAGGCTATAGGCGCTCAGGAAATCTCGATGCCTATACTCCACCCTGCAGAGGTCTGGCAAAAAACGGGTCGCTGGTATGAGATTAAGGATGAAATGTTCCGGCTGAAAGATCGGACAGACCGTGACATGTGCTTGGGAATGACCCACGAAGAGATAATGACATGGCTCGCGTCGAGAGAGATCCGGTCTTATAGGCACCTACCCCAGATATGGTATCAAATACAGACAAAATTGAGGGATGAGGCAAGACCTAAAAGTGGCGTCTTAAGGACAAGGGAATTTATTATGAAGGACAGTTACAGTTTTGATATGGATGAACAAGGACTTGAAGAAAACTATCATCTCCATGCAAAGGCGTACCACAGGATATTCGAGCGATGCGGGCTTGCATTTTATCAGGTAGAATCCGATCCGGGCATGATGGGTGGAGCAACCGCCCATGAATTCATGGCACCGAGCCCAGCCGGAGAAGATTATGTAATTATATGTAAATCATGTGGTTATACAGCTAACATTGAAGTAGCGAGTTCGGTATCGCCTGCTATCGAATTCTCTGATTGCCGGCTTGAAGAAATACATACGCCCGGCAAAAAGACCGTCAAAGAAGTATCTTATTTTATGAATATAAAACCTCATTATTTTATAAAAAGTCTGCTTTTCATAACCGATAAAGAACCTGTATTAGCTCTTCTGAGAGGAGATCAAGAGCTTCATGAGAAAAAGCTGTTGAAAATTATAGGTAATTTCAGGCAGGCAACAAAGGATGAGATTATCTCAACATTAGGTGTTGAGCCCGGATTTATAGGTCCGATAGGGCACAAAATACAGATATTAGGCGACCTGTCTCTTAAGGAAGGCTCTTATATAACAGGCGCAAATAAGCCTGATTACCATATTAAAGGGGTAATGCCTAATGTCCATTTTAATGCGGAGTGGCACGACCTTCATGTGGCCAAGGAAGGGGAACAATGTTCTAAATGTAATTCTTTAATTAGAATAGAGAAAGCCATTGAAATAGGAAATATTTTTAAACTCGGAACTAAGTATTCTATGCCTTTAAATGCGGTATTTCTCGATAAAGAGGGGCAAGAAAGGCATATTATAATGGGGAGTTATGGTATAGGCCCGGCAAGAATTGCGGCTGCGGCTATAGAACAAAATTATGACAAAGATGGAATAATATGGCCTAAGAATATAGCGCCCTTTGATCTGGAGATTATTCCTTTAAGTGTTAATGATAAAAAGACCATGGAAGTGCTGGAAATACTTAGTGGAGGTCTTACAGAAAAGGGTATTGAAGTAATTATTGACGACAGAGATGAAAGGCCAGGCGTTAAATTTAAGGATGCGGATCTTATAGGCGTACCTGTCCAGGTCGTTTTGGGAGAAAAGTCATTAAAGGACAATCAGATAGAGATCAAAAGCCGCCGGACTAAAGAGACAAAAAAGGTTCCTGTAGACAATGCAATTGAAGAAATCATCGCTTTTTTTAGACAATCGGAATAAAAAAACAAAAGAGTTGTGCCCTTATCCGTCGGCAATAATTGATGTCGGAACAAATACGGTCAGGCTACTTATAGGGTGTGTAACAGAAGAGAAAGTAATGAGACTCGCTACACGCAGGGCAGTCACAAGGCTCGGCAAGGACATTCTCAAGACAGGCAAACTGAGCAAACTAAATATAATAAAATCAATCGAATACATAACTAAATTTAAAGTAATTTGTAACACATATGCTGTAAAGGAAATACGAGCGGTAGGCACAAGCGCCTTAAGAGAGGCAAAAAACAGCGATGAGTTTTTAGCTCAAACAAAAAAGATTACCGGTATGGATATTGAGATTATATCAGGCGCAAAAGAGGCGGAGCTGACATTAAAAGGGGTATTGGGGTCGGGACTAAAAACTCAGAGATCAAGAAAAAAAGAGAGTAAGCCATTTTTTATCGGCGATATAGGCGGAGGCAGTACTGAATGGATACACTGTAGCGGTTCGGAGCTTATGATGGACAGCATCCCGATCGGTGCCGTAAAACTCTTTGATGCGTTTATAAAAAATGATCCCCCAGCTCCGGACGAATTAGGAAAAATGGAAGGTTATATTAAAAATGCGTGTTCGAACTCATTGTTGTTAAAGAATATTTTCACTGACCGGTCATATGTGGAGTTTATTGCGACCGGTGGAACGGCCGCAACATTGGCAGCCATCGATATGGCTATAGATAAATACGACGGAGATAAAATCCATTTGCATAAAATAACCCTCCCTACCCTCAAATCCATATATAAAAAATTAATTATGCTCTCTGCACACGAAAGGAGTAAAATAAAAGGATTGGAGGCTGATAGGGCGGATATAATAATACCCGGAACCCTTATTTTATTAATACTTATGGAATATATCCATGCAAGAACACTTATTGTGAGCGACTACGGGTTACTCGAAGGGGCTCTCATAAGTTATCATGTGTTATAATTGCAACTATGAAAAAAGTGTTTGAAAGACCCAAGAGCCTTAAAAACACGCCGTTTCGTTATTGTCCGGGGTGCGGCCACAGTTTAATTCATAGGCTGATAGGAGAAGCTATAGATAAACTGGGCATTAAGGAAAAGATCATAGGCATCGCTCCTGTGGGATGTGCGGTTTTTGCCTATGACTATTTTGATTTTAATATGCTGGAGGTGGCTCACGGCAGGCCTCCTGCCGCCGCAACCGGCATGAAAAGGACATTGCCTGACAAAATTATCTTTTCTTATCAGGGAGATGGGGACCTTGCAGCAATAGGAACCGCAGAGATTATTCATGCGGCAAACAGGGGCGAAAATATTACGGTCTTTTTTGTCAATAATGCAACGTACGGAATGACAGGAGGGCAGATGGCTCCTACCACATTGCCTGAGCAAAAAACTACCACTACCCCGAAAGGCAGAGACATCAAAATAGCCGGATACCCTCTCCATGTTTCAGAAATACTTGCAACTATTGAGGGGGCATCATTCATTGCGAGAACCGCCGTAGACTCATTTAAAAACATTACAATAACGAAAAAAATGATTGAGAAGGCATTCCGGTATCAGATGGACGGTAAAGGATTTAGTTTTGTGGAAATTTTATCGCCATGCCCCACGGATTGGTGGATGCCTCCCGATGATGCCGTTGAATGGATGAGGGATAAATTGATGCGCGTTTATAAAATAGGGGTTCTAAAAGACACATGGAAAGCAGAATAATCATTGCCGGCTCCGGGGGGCAGGGAGTTTTGTTTCTTGGAAAATTGATATGCTATTCGGGTATGTTCGAGGGAAAGGAAGTTATATGGTTCCCTTCTTATGGCGCAGAGATGAGGGGAGGAACCGCTAATTGTACGGTTATCGTTTCGGATGAAATGATAGGCTCGCCGGTAATAAGGAATCCTGATATACTTGTTGCAATGAATAAGGCATCATACGATCGCTTTTCTGAACGGCTTTTAGAAGGGGGGACTTTGATTTACGATTCTTCCCTGTTTACCGTTGAGAATAAGTATGGGAACGGCATAAATGTTAAAGGCGTGCCTGCTGCCGAAATATCGGCATCCGTTAAAAACACCAAGTCCGCAAATATGGTTATGATGGGCGCTTTTGTCGGCATTTCGAGCATTCTTGAGATAAATTCGGCGCTGCAGGCAATTGATGAAATAACTCCTGAACACAGAAAAAAGGCCGCGGCAGTCAACAAAGATTTAATAATGAAAGGATACAAATTATTTGAAGATAAGAAAAGCTAAAATATCGGACATCAAGCATATACATAAATTCGTAAACGAATTTGCTAAAAAAGAGGAAATGCTTCCGCGAGCCCTTAATGAACTTTACGAAGGGATCAGGGATTTTTTTATTTACGAAGAAGACGGTACAATCAAAGGTGTATGCGCATTGCATATCGTGTGGGAAGACTTAGCTGAAATAAGATCACTGGCCGTAAAAGAGGAGTATCGGCGTCTCGGCATAGGTAAAAGCCTTATAAAAAGATGTTTAAAAGAGGCCCGCGAACTAGGCATAAAAAGGGTTTTTGCCCTTACCTACCGATCTGATTTTTTTAAAAAAGCGGGTTTCCATGAAACGGACAAGGCCAAACTGCCTCACAAAATATGGGGCGACTGCCTGAAATGTCCTAAATTTCCGGAATGCGACGAGCATGCCGTGATTACTTACCTGTAAGCTGAATCTTTATCTCCGCCTTGCCTCTCAACTCTTCAAGATGCTTTTTTAGCTGCTTGTTAATTTCCAATTCAAACAGGTACTTTTCTATACCGTCCCTCACAGTCAAATAGTCCTGCCCTTTAAACTCGTTGGTATGCTCGTTATAAAAAGAGATAACGGCATCTTCCTTTATGAGAATTAACGAGCCTATTTTAATATCGATATAATCCTTCAGCAGTTCGTCATCCGTATGAGCTTCAAGCTTCATCGTCCCGGCCTCTTTGAGAAGCACTATGTGGTTGATCATTGAATTCAACGCTTCCTCTTCGGTTATATCGGTTGTCTTTTTCGTTTCGCTGTAATAATCACGCAATTCCGAAAGGGTGACGGCCGCTTCATCCACGTATGCGACCACCCGGTCGATTATTTCGGCAGAACTTTTAGAGCAGTAGAGCAATAGCGCAATAGCGCAGAAAAAGACAAAAAAGAATATTCTTATTGCTTCCGATTTTTTGATTTTCCGCTCTTCCGTACTAAAACGCATGCCCGATGCTGAAATGTATCTCACTTCTGCTCTCCCCTATTTCTTTGTCTAATTTCCATCCGTAATCCAGCCTGAAAGGTCCTACTGGTGTATTGTATCTAAAGCCCAATCCTGTTGTGTATTTCAAATCGGATATATCGGCATCCTCGATTTTTTTCCAGACATTACCGCCGTCTAAAAAAGCAACGAGACCTATCCCCTTCCCTACATCGGTCCTGAATTCGAGATTGCCCATAGCGAACGCGTTCCCGCCTGTAGGCGTCCCATCGGCGCCTTTAGGGCCGAGCGTATCCTGTTCGTACCCTCTGACGGTTGTCCTTCCGCCCAAAAAGAACCTCTCTACAACGGGCAGTTCCCTCGTATCTCCCAAACCCTTTGAGGCTCCTCCTCGTAATGATACGGCTAATACTATCCTCTTGCTCAGGCTCTGATACTTATTTACGTTCAAAAGCACTTTAATGAATTCTGTTTCCGAAAATAATGCCGCCGAAGCTGCCTTAAAAGACAAGCCGGCTAACAGGCCGCTTCTGGGATCAAAAGGGTTGTCCCTCGTATCATAAATCAATCCGGGACGCAGGCCGCTTATTATGAGCGTACCGGTATCTTCTTTGCTGAGAACGATATCCGGTTTTACATCGGTAGTTTTTACGACCGAGAAATCGTAATAAAGTTCGGCCTTAACCGTTTCGCTGAGTTTTTTTTCGAGCCCGGCGCTCACGGTATCTCTTCTTAATTTATAACGCGTTTCGTTTTTATCTATACTCTTTTCCTTTCTATCCTCATGGAGAAGCAACGCCTTGAACGAGAGGTCTCTCTCCATAAACCACGGCTCGTAATAGGAAAGCATATACCGCTGTTCCAGTGTGCTCACTTCTGTCCTGAATGACGCCTGTTTGTGCATGCCGAAGATGTTTTTGTAATTGACGTCGAAAAAACCTCTGAGTTGTTCGTACTCTCCATAACCGAAGCCGAATTCCACCGCTCCGGCGTCGTCCTCTTTTACCTTATAGAGGACATCCCTTTTATCAGCCTGTTTGCCGGAGAGCTTTACGTTTACATCGGTAAATAGTCCAAGCCTGTATAACCGGTGCCTTTCCTGAAGCGCGAGGCTGTAATTTAAGGGCTGATCGTCTTTATGCAGAAACTCCCTTGTTATAATATAGCGTTTGGTTTGTTCGTTGCCTACGACAATAGCCTTGCCGAACAGAGTTACATTCCCCTCGCGAATATTAAAGATTACCGTTGCCGATGTGCCTGATATCTCCCTTTCTACATTAACAGCAACGTCTAAAAAGCCGCGTTTATTATAGATGTCCAGTAGTCTCCTCCGCGCATCGGATATATCGACCTCGTTATACGGACTGCCGTGTTTAAGCGCTGTGATCTTCAATATTTCGTCTTCGGGAATGGTGATGTTGTTTTTTATGGAAATCCCGGACAGTATAACTTGAGGCCCCTCCTTTATTGAGAATTTTATATCAACCATATTATCGGTCATTTTTATCTCCGGTTCCTGAACTTCAATGTACAGGTATCCGAGGGCATTGTAAAACTCCGTTATCGTCTCCACATCCGATCCCAAAACATCGGGATTATAGTAACCCCCTTTTTTCATCGTCAAAATTTCCTTCAGTCGTTCCTGAGGTATATCCGATATGTCTTCAAATACAATCGAACGCACCGAATACCGGATGCCTTCGAATATAAAAAACTCGGCCTTAATCTCATCCTCTGAAACGGATATTACCGGTGCTGCCTGGGCAAAGGGATAACCGTATCGATGATACAATGATATTATTCTGGCGGTTGTCTCTTCCAAGAGGTCGTCATTAAATCCGTCAACCTCAAAAAACGGAGTTTCCTTAAGCAATGCCTTTGAGGACACGGCAGTATTGCCGTCGAATGAAATATCGAGTTTTTTCCCTTTGTCAAATGATATGTCAAGCATACCTTCCGCGTATGAATACCTAAATTCCGTTCCTATATATCCCTGTTTCTTAAGGTCGGCTTTCGTTTTTTTTACGATTTTTTCCATCTCCGAACGGTCAAAGATATCGCCTTCAGAAAGTCTAATGTAAGACCTTACGACATCATCTTTATCATCGATTTTTATTTTTTTTATAATTTCCGGCTTCCCCTCCGTAATATGGAGTTCTATATCCGCTTTATTCATCTTTTTGTGAATTACCTTATGCGTAACGTCGGCATCGGCAAAACCTCTTTCTTTCATCTCTTTTTTTAGGTATCCGCCGGCATTTTTTATTTTAAGAAGGCTCAGCCTTTCCCCCTCTTCTATGCCGAATTGTTTTCTTATGAATTTCGACGAGAACCGGTCGTTACCGGTAATTTTGACGGTATCCACAATATCTTTTTCTTTGACGGTTATTTTAATCTTTGCAGATGTATTGTCCGGGCTCTCAATAACGATGTCGTCGAATATGCCTTTTAGAAATGCCCTTTTCAGGCCGCTCCTCATCTTACTCTTATCCGTCACTTCTCCCTTCCGGATATCCAGCAGATAAAGGAGTTCTTCTTCCGATATGGAATAAAGACCCGTTATTTCTATTTCAGTAATAGTTTGGGAAGAAGCGGCGATAGGCAATAGGCAATAGGCGACAGACAATATCAAAATGAAAAATAATTTATCCAAATTGAGCGATTCTAATTTGCAAATATATGTTAGGCGCTGCGGAAAGACTTTAAACCACGCGCTTGTAAAGACATTTATCTTGTATCCGTCATCTACAACATTGGATACTTGTTGGATTATATATTTATAATCTCTCATATGCACTTGAACCGACACTTTTTAAAGTCTTGGAGTAACGCCTGACATATAAAACCGCTCAATTTTCTGACTTTATTTAAACCCGAACCTGAATTTGATGTCCCCACCAATACCGCCTCTCTCGTCCCTTACCCCTATGAGGGATGTATTTTTCCCTAAAGCATATTCCAATTTCAATACCTGTTCCTCACCGGTGGATACGGAAGTGCTGTATGTAACATAAAGCTTATCTCCCATCAGCCTCTTCGCTACCGTCACGCGTGGAGTGACGGTTCCCGTGCTCTTAGAAACATAAGGATCAACCTGAACGCGGTCGATGCCGGTAATAGTTTTAAGCCTCTCTTCAAATACGTCCTGCAGCCTGCCTGTGATAAAAGAAGTCGCCTCACCCGCTCCAATGCCGCCTTCCAGTCCTTTTAAATGTTTTCCGATCTGCCCGACCGTAAGGAGGCTGAAAATATCCGTTTCGTTCAATACGGGATCGGACGAGAGGGAGAGATTAAATTGCTCTACATATCCGTTCAGGCTGAGCCGTATATTATAACTGCTTACCCTTGTTTCGGCTACAATATCAAAATAAGGATTTATCCTGTTCGGATTCGAAAAATCCAGGCTTGCCTTCAACACCCTGAACTCGTTATTCCTGAAATATACGGCTCCCTCCCGAGTATCTACCTTGCCTAAAATTACAGGCTGTCCTATAGTGCCTTTCAGAAGTATATCCATTTTAAGCGCCGCCCTCGCGACATTATTGTCGACCGCGAGATTGCTCCCTGAAACCTTTATATTGAGGTTGGTTTTGTCGAGTTTTGTGCTTTCTATTTTCGGCTTTTCCTTTGGCCGGGCTTTTAGCAGCCAGCTTTTCCATTCTATTCTCTCCGTGTATTTTGCCCTTTTTACGGAGATATCCCCGAGCAATGTCTGCGATTCCAGAGTGCCGCGATAATATAAATTCCCGTCAAAACTTACCCAGAAATCTTTTGAAACCGAGGCTGTTATTCCGCTAAGCCTCGATTCGAGGAAAAACCTCTTTATCGAAAACCTTTGCAGATACGCGGTCCCTAAAATAGACACGTCTCCGCCCGATAATTTCCCGGCCGCCCGTTCAATAACAACCCTGTCTTCGTCTATATAAATATAAGCGGATAGAGAAGTAAGGCGGTAATTAATATCCTTAAATCCGAGAGCGCCTCCCGAGACATCCATGCCGCCGTTTATCCTCGGCTTGTCCCAATCCCCGGTCACCGAAAAAACAAAGGAGGAGTCTCCGCGCACGAGGTCTATTGTCTTTGAAATCGCCTTAATAGGGGCAAGGGATGATGCTCCTTCAAGGAGGAGATCGTAACTTTTGCCTATATGCAAACCTCCGCTTAATTTAACCTCCGCCGCTTCGCTTTTCATGGATAACGAGCCTATGGAAAGCCTGCCGTCATCGATCCTTGCGGTAACCTCCGCCGTATTCGTAAAACCGATGCCGTAAAGATAGAGGTGCGCCCTGCTTATTATCGCGGTTGCGTTGACGTGATCCTTATCCCCGTATGCCTTGATCTTTCCGGTCAGATTAAGCAATAAATCATCAGGGGCATCTTTAAGAATGCCTGCAATGATAAAATCATACCTGGCGGGTTGAAGTTCGACAGAAGCGGACCACGGCATAGTTCCGGTAAGATCGGCTCTGCCTTTTATGCTCATTTTGCCGTCTAAAAGTCCGGCGGTTAAATCCACATGTTTGTTCTTGAGCCTCCCGCCGATATGCCCTTTGCCTATGGAATAGCCTTTATAGCTCACACCGGTTATGCCGCTCTTTATCTCTATGTCAGGATTTTCGAACGTGCCCTCCCCTTTGATTATGGCGTCCGTTAAAAAAAAGCCCTCCATAATCTTTACCCGGGCATTATCCGCCTTGAACTTTTCAGGCAAAATATCGCCGATCTTTATGCGATGCCCTGTTGCCGCAAAAGAAAACCTGTTGTTCAATCCGAGCGCTCCGCTTACATTAAGCTGCGACGCTCCTTTTTTAATCTTTAGATTATCCGAAAAGAAGGATTTTTCGGCGTATGACAGCTTCCCGTCCACATCGTCGGCCGAATACTTTCCATTTAAGGAGATATTTTTTGCGCGGATTTCTCCCGATGCCCTTATGTCTTCCGGTTTTCCGTATAACCTGAAATCCGTGTTCAAAATGCCGGTGAACTGCGGGCTCCCGTGAAGGGTGCCCGAAAGTGGATCTGCGTTTACGTTCCGGGCCGATATGGTCAGGTCGTAATCAGGCTCCTTCAAATCGAACAGATAAGCGGCCTTTTTAAAACGCACAGTGCCCGACGCCTTGTATGTCTCCTTTAAAGAACCGGCTGCAAAATTTTTGATCGAAAGAAGATTTTTCCTATATGTTAAAACCCCTTCAACGGAATTAAAATTCAACACCCTGTGCTTCAACACGTCCGGGATCCCCAATTTTACGGTGGAAAAGGACATATCCGCGGATGAAAGGCTCAACCCCAGTATAGGGTCTTTAAATTTTCCCGACAGCGAAAAATTGAACTTCCCTGAACCCGCTAATGCGGTAAAATACGGGGAAGAGAATTCGTTTATATCCGAGGTTGTTCCCGAACCCGTAAAGTCCAGCGTATTGTCAACCGAATTCACGCTCCCCTTTGCAGAGGCATTGGACATATGAGTGAAAATCTGCATGTCCTGAAAATATACGATGTCATTCTTCATATTAAATTCGGCTTTAATTTCCTTAACCTTATCGAGAATATCCTTGCCTTTCGGAGAGCTTTTATAATGGAATGTTCCGTAAGGATTGAATTCGCTTCCTGACGACGCTATCTCGCCGTTAACCCTTCCTTCCGGGATGCCGGGGTCCCATTCCAGCAATTTGAAAAGTCCTTTGCTGCTCACATCCTTTGCTTTAACCTTAAAACTATAATGATCGACATCCGGAAGCCTTATCATCGCTTCGGCAACGGCCGTTCCTTTATAAAGGAGCGCATTGCCGCCGGTGAACCTCATAGTCCCGTCCTGATACGATACGTTGCACGTAAGCCTGTCCACGTCCACATCAAAGAGGTTGCCGTTATCGAGATCGGCCTTTGCCGCGCCCCGCAGGTTATTAAGACTTCCTTTCAGTTCCCCGGCGAAACTCAGTCTCCCCTCCAATTTTTCTTCTACCTCCATGAATTCCATCAACGTTTCGAGATACAGATCCCCTTTAAGCTTCATATCGATAAATATTTTGTCATACGAATTCAAGCCGTCGAACTTTACCGAACCTTGAGCGGAAACGCTTCCCTCCCCCCTTTTTTTAAGGCCGAAAAGTTTTTTTGCGGATTCGGCGAACACATTTATATCCGTCTTGAATTCACCGCTTGATTTATCGATATCGAACAACCCAGATGCCTTTATTTCGGAATTATGATAACTGAGTTTTAATGTCTTTATATCTATGCGATTGTCTCTTAGAAAGAAATAACTCTCAAGTTTCGCCGATAATTCCGGAAGCCCTTCTTTAATAAATCCGATCTCCTTCGAAGATACGCGAAACCTCGGCGTATCGGATAAGACTATCCCGGCATCGATGTCTTTAATCAATATGAGAGCAGGCTCGGCTCCACCGTATTGTATGGATACGTCCGAATGGGTTATATCTATGGATTTAATGATCACTTTGAAGGGGATTTTCAATTCTTCCGCCAGATATTTTTTGACGCTCTCAATAATCTCCTCTATTTTGTCGCTGCTCGAATGCAATTCAAGCCCTTTGATCGCAAGGCGTTTAACGACAATCTCTTTTCTGAGCAGTCCCGACAGCCCTATATAGCCTTTTACCCGTTCGGCTGTAAGTATTCTATTCCCGTTCTCGTCAAACGCCTTAACATTTTTCATCTCTACGAAAAAGGGAATTAAATTAATGTAGATTTTTTGCGCGATGAATTTTCTGCCTGTCGCCAGTTCCAGTTCCGGCAATATCAGTTTTTTGAGGGTATTCGAGATATCCGGTCCGCGTAACGCGTAAAAAAATACGCCTATGAAAAGGGCTGAAAGTAGTATATAGATAATTCTTTTTTTCATGTCGTTATTCTGAAATAACGTCCTGCATCGAGTTCAGGATATTAATTATAGTCTCTGCGTTAAGTTTGCCGTTATTGTATTGAAGATAAAATACGTCTTGCGCAATGTTATCCTCGGTATTGATAACCGCCGATATTATATCGACATCATACCCGCAAAACTGCATCGATATATCATACAATAATCCGAGCCTGTCATGGGAGACCAATTCCAGTATTGTGTATTTGTCCGAGGTTTCATTATCTATTTCGATAAACCCTTCGAACCTCAAGGGTATTTTAGTTATCTCACGCCCCCTGTTCCATGCGCCCTGATTTTGTTCCAATATCGCATTTTTAACGTCTTCTTTTATCCGTTCTTCCATTCCCTGCCACCACACGGCTTTCCAGTTGGACACGAGTATCTTATCGATCACGAGACCGCTTCCCCCCGTATAGAGCCTTGCCCTCAGCACATTCAACCCCCTGAACCCGATCGCTCCGACTATTCTCGAAAAAAGGCCGGGCATATCGTCGGCTATTACCGTCAGTTCCGCAGTGCCGTCCTGCCTTTCCGATACGGAAACGACGGGCTTTACCTCCGCTGCCGACTTGTAGTCCGCCGTAATTGTATCGATAGTGCTTGAAATCAGGTATCTATCCGGCATATTGTTCACGAATTCTTTGATCCTGTTGTCCGGTATTTCGAAGTGTTGTCTCTTCGCGCCGTTCAGATGCGCCTTTGTTTTTGTATATATTTCATAAAACAGATACGCCTTCCACTCCGTCCAGAAAACGGGGTTTACCGCGGTCATGTCCGCATAGGTCATAAGGTAGAGCGCATTAAGGTTGTCCTCGTTTTCCACCGTTTCCGCAAGCTGGATTATGGTTTCATAGGCATCGGAGTCCCTTGTCAAAGCGAGTTTGGACAGTGCAATGTGATTTTTGACGAGGAATTCTATTTTCCGTCTTTCTTCCTGCTCTATGTTGAATCTTTCCATAATGCGTTTGAGCATCCTGTAGCCGGAATCTTCGTGCCGTTTATGGGGCGCTCCCTTTCCGATATCGTGGAGGAGCAGCGAAAGGAACAACACTTCCTGTCTTACATCCTTAAGTATATCGGCAAGATGCTGCATTTTTTTGTGCTTTGTATTTTTCAGCATCTCGATGTTCCTTACGGCTATAAGCGTATGCTCATCCACCGTGTACCGGTGGTAAGGCTCTTGTATTACGAGATGTCTCAACCTCCCGAACTCGGGGATGAACCTGTCGAGGATGCCGGTATCGTGCATTTCATTGAGGGTCTCGTATACCCTGTTGCCTTTTAATATCTCCATGAAATGCCTTATTGCCGTTCTGGAGGAGCGTGTCTTTTTATTAATGAATATGAACCTGTTCCTTAAGGCCTCCCTTACGTGGGAACTGAATTTTTTTCCTGTACCGGAATAAATATGAAACGCCTCGAATATCCTGTCGGCATCTTTGAATATATTTATATCCTTTGCGATAATCTCGTTTTTGGATATGTAAAAATCATCGGTTATTTTCTTTATCACGGCAGGAATGCGGAAAACGACATAGGGACGGCTGCACATATTCATAAGCCTTGCCGTCACATCCATTACGCCTTTTGCCTTCCGGTAATACAGCCTCATTAATATTTCCGAACCGAGAAATCTTTTGGTATCCTTAAACCCCATGACCTTAGCGGTTTCGTCCTGAAACTCGAACGACAGGACATCGTTTCTCCTCATCGAGACGAGGTGCAGGCCAAGCCTTGCCCGCAAAAGAAAATCATACGCCTTCATAAAACGGTCGTAATCGCCTCTCGACAATATTCCCTTTAAATCTTCTACGGCGTTCATCCGAAGCCCGGTCTTAAGAAGCCACGATACGGAATGGATATCCCTGAGCCCGCCCCTTCCCTCTTTAATATTCGGCTCAAGGAGATATACCGAGTCGCCGTATTGCTTATGCCTGCCGGCTATTTCCCTCAGCAGTTCCCCGATAAATTCCTTTTTCCTCTTGAATAAAAGCTTTTGGTAGACATCCTGCCTGAATTCGTTGAAAAGCATGTTGTTGCCTGCAAGAAACCTCGATTCCATGAGGGAAGTCCGGGTCTGTAAGTCCTTCATCGCGTCTTCCACGCATTCATCGAGGGTTCTGAAGCAATGGCTTATATTCAGCCCCATGTCCCACAGGCGGTAAAGTATTGACTGGGCGGCTTCCATGCTTACCCGGCTCCTCTTTTTAGCGAGGAGCATTATGTCTATATCCGAGTAAGGCGCGAGTTCCCTGCGTCCATATCCTCCGACGGCTACGAGAGCCGGCATTGAGCCTGCATCCGCCTCTTTATCGCGACCGGCTGATTTATAAGCTGAAATCAGCAGATCATCGACGAGTTGCGTCAGCCTTCGCGCTGTTTCGGTTCCGTCGGCGCCCGATATCATCAGCCTTTCGGTCATGGCGCACAGATCGTTTGCTATGTTAGGTTTAATAGTATTCATAAGCAATACTTTTAAATATACCATATAGCCATAAAGGATTAAAATTTCTTATGGATTCATAGCCGTATGGAAACTATGTATAATAAATAGGTTAAAATAAAAGACTTAGGGAAAAGGGAACGGTTTCTTTTATGGAAAAAAGACTACAAGGGCTTATCGAAGATTTCAAAAAAAACGAAGGGAATATCATATCCCTCTTGCAGGAAACGCAGGAGGTATTCGGGTATATTCCGGAAGAAGCGGTATACAGGTTTTCCGAGGAACTCGACATTCCCGCAAGCAACTTTTTCGGTGTCGCCACATTTTACTCCCAGTTTTACCTTAAACCGAGGGGCAAGAACATCATTACGGCATGCTGCGGCACGGCCTGCCATGTAAAGGGTTCCGACAGGATTATCGGCAGTTTAAAGAGGGAATTAAATCTCACCGGCGAACAAAATACTACGGAGGACAAAAAATTTACCCTCGAACAGGTGGCGTGCGTGGGCGCGTGCAGCATCGCTCCTGTAGTCATTATCAATAAAAAAGTGCACGGAAAAATGAACTCAGATAAAATGGCAAAAGAACTGAAGGCGCTTAAAGAAGGCGAAAATGAATAAAAATATAACCATACAGGTATGCATGGGTACCGGAGGCATGGCAGCCGGGGGCTTCGAGGTGCTTGCGGCTTTTGAGTCTTTAATGCGGGAGAAAAATATCCCTGCCGAATTCAGGAAAGAATGCTCCATGCATAAGGTAGGATGCCGCGGTCTCTGCGCAAAGGACGTGCTTGTAGATGTTATAACGGATGACCGGAGGACTATCTATCAGTACATAAAGCCCGAAATGGTCGAGCGCATTATAGACGAGCATATAGTGGGAGGCGCTCCCGTTTCCGAATGGGAGGTTGACGAGGATTACCATAAATTCCACGAAAAACAGGTGAAGGTTGTTCTTTCGGACTGCGGCAATATAGACCCCGAAGACATTAACGCTTACATAGCCTCCGACGGATATAAGGCGGCGGAAAAAATATTTGCCTCGATGGCCCCGGAAGAAGTGATAGACATAATGAAAAAATCCGGACTGAGGGGACGCGGCGGCGCGGGATTTCCGACAGGAGTGAAGTGGGAGGCGTGCCGCAAGGTAGAAGCAGGGCAGAAATACGTCATATGCAATGCGGACGAAGGCGATCCGGGCGCATTTATGGACAGGGCTGTAATAGAAGGCAATCCTCACGCAGTTATTGAAGGAATGCTCATAGGCGCGTATGCCATAGGCGCGAGCAAGGGATACGTTTATATAAGGGCGGAATATCCCCTCGCAGTTGAAAGGCTCAAAAAAGCCATTGCCGCCGCGCGTGAATGCGGATTCCTCGGCAAGAACATTTTAGGCAAGGGTTTTGATTTTGACATCAAGATAAAACTGGGCGCAGGCGCCTTTGTGTGCGGTGAAGAGACCGCACTGATAGCATCCATCGAAGGACAGCGCGGAATGCCGCGGGCAAAGCCGCCCTTCCCTGTGCATCGCGGGCTGTGGGGAAAGCCTACCGTCATCAATAATGTGGAAACGCTGGCGAATATCCCTTACATAATCAAAAAAGGGCACGAGTGGTTCTCTTCCTACGGAACCGAAAAATCCAAAGGCACAAAGGTCTTTGCCCTGACCGGTAAGATAAAAAATTCAGGCCTCATCGAAGTGCCTATGGGAATTACCCTAAAAGAAATAATCTACGACATCGGCGGAGGAATAGAAAACGGAAAGTCGCTTAAGGCCGTACAGACAGGCGGACCTTCGGGCGGCTGCATAACGACCGATATGCTCGATATAACCATGGATTACGAATCCCTTGCCAAGGTGGGCTCTATCGTAGGATCGGGCGGAATGATAGTCCTCGATGAGGACGACTGCATGGTCAACATGGCGAAATATTTCCTTCAGTTTACCCAGTCCGAATCGTGCGGCAAATGCGTGCCGTGCCGCATCGGCACGAAAAGGCTGCTTGAAATAATGAACAGGATAACAAAAGGGGCGGGAAAACAAGGAGACATAGAACTGCTCGAGAAACTAAGCAATGATATTAAGGCCGCTTCGCTTTGCGGTCTCGGACAGACAGCGCCGAATCCGGTGCTCAGCACCATTAAGTATTTCAGGGAAGAATACGAGGCGCATTTGCAGGGGAAATGCCCGGCAAAGGCATGCAGGGAAATGCTGACTTATCACATCATCGAAGAATTCTGCAAAGGCTGCGGCGCGTGCCTGAGGGCGTGTCCCGCAGGGGCGATTACCGGCGAGAAGAAAAAGCCTCACAAGATAGCGCCCGAAATATGCATCAGGTGCGGCGCGTGTTTCGACGTATGTAAATTCAAGGCGGTAGGGAAAGAATAAAATGAAAAAATTAAAGATAACTATCGACGGTAAAACCATAGAAGTTCCGGAGAATGCTACGGTCCTTGACGCGGCGAAGACGGCGGGTATTGCTGTTCCGACATTATGTCATCACCCCAAACTCACCCCTTTCGGCGGATGCAGGCTCTGCATTGTGGAAATTAAAGGCATACCGAGGCCCGTAACTTCATGCACAACTCCGGTAAGCGACGGCATGGAAGTAACTACCTCAACAGAACAACTCGAAAACCTGAGAAAGACGGTGCTGGAGCTTATACTCTCGGACCACCCGAATGACTGCATGGTATGCGAAAAGGCAGGAGACTGCACGCTTCAAGAACTCGCATATTCCTACGGCATAAGAGAAAACAGATTCGCGGGAGAAAGAAGGATCTATGAGAAAAAAGACGGCAATCCATTTCTCGAACGGGACATGGAAAAGTGCATACTCTGCGGCAGGTGCGTAAAGATATGCGACGAGGTGCAGGGAGTCGGGGCGATCGACTTTACATACAGGGGCTTTAAATCAAAGATATGCCCTCCGTATGAAAAAGATCTCGATTGCGAGTTCTGCGGTCAGTGCGTTGCCGTCTGTCCTACAGGCGCGCTCACAGGCAAGCAGTGGGCTCTGAAGGGAAGGCAAAGAGGGGTGAGAGAAGTAGATACCGTATGCTCATACTGTGGGACGGGCTGCAATATAACGCTGCATGTCAAAGACAATACGGTAACGAGGGTAACGTCCAAAGAGGACACATGGAATGAAGGATGGCTCTGCATAAAGGGCCGCTTCGGATATACATTTATTAACAGCCCTGACAGGCTCACAAAACCCCTCATACGAATAAAAGACCGTTCAAGCAGTTTAAACAGTTCAAACGGTTTGGACGATATTTTTAGAGAGGCTTCATGGGAAGAAGCATTTGATCATATTGCATCAAGATTAAGCGATATAAAAACCAAACATGGCTCGGATGCCATAGGAGGGCTTTCTTCCGCCCGGTGTACGAATGAGGAAAATTACATATTCCAGAAACTTATGCGCGCGGGGGTCGGAACCAATAACGTAGACCACTGCGCCCGGCTTTGACACTCCCCAACGGTGGCCGGCCTGGCCGCCATATTCGGATCAGGGGCGATGACCAACTCCATCCGTGAAATCGAGGGGATGGATATTATCTTCATAATAGGCTCCAATACAAAGGAGTCGCATCCCGTTATCGCAAACAGGATGATCAAGGCCTTCAGAAAAGGCGCAAAGATAATAGTCGCAGACCCCAGACGAGTGCCGATGGTAAGGTTCGCCGAATCCTTTTTGAACCTGAAACCGGGAACGGACATAGCCCTTATTAACGGAATTGCAAACGTGATAATAAGCGAGGGTCTTTATAACAAAGAGTTCATCGATGCTAAAACTGAAGGGTTTGAAGAATGGAAAAATTCATTGAAGGATTTCACGCCGGAGCATGTCGAAAAGATAACGGGCGTTTCAAAAGATGAGGTAATAAAGGCCGCGAGGCTTTACGGCAATTCCCGCAATGCCGGGATTTTTTACACTATGGGCATAACGCAGCACGTATGCGGCACAGACAATGTGAGCGCTGTCGCAAACCTTGCTATGCTGACCGGTAATATCGGGAGGGAATCGACAGGCATAAATCCTTTAAGGGGACAGAACAATGTTCAGGGCGCTTCCGACGCGGGATGTCTGCCCAATACATATCCCGGCTATCAGAGGGTAGACCTGCCGGAGATCAGGGAGAAGTTCGAAAAGGCGTGGGGCGTTTCCCTGTCTTCAAATCCCGGCCTTACGGCAACCGAAATGATACCCGCAGCTCATGCCGGGAAAATAAAGGCGATGTACATAATGGGCGAAAACCCGGTAGTCACCGACCCCAATGCGCGACATACTATAGATTCATTAAAAAAACTCGATTTCTTCGTGGTCCAGGACATCTTTTTGACGGAAACCGCTCAACTCGCGGATGTAGTTCTGCCTTCTACATGCTTTGCCGAAAAGGACGGGACCTTCTCCAATACCGAAAGGAAGGTTCAGAGAGTAAGAAAAGCGGTTGAACCTCCCGGAGAGGCACGAGACGATCTATCCATTCTGATGGAGATCTCCGGCAGGCTCGGTTATAAAATGGAATACAATTCTCCGGAGGCCGTGATCAGGGAATTCGGTCAGGTCTGGCCCGCCATCGGCGGAATAACTTACGACAGGCTCGACAAGAGCGGCATACAGTGGCCCTGCCCTACCAAAGACCACCCGGGCACGGAATATCTTTATAAGGACGGATTCGCAAAAGACAGAGTGCGCTTCAATGCCGTTCCATATACTTCCCCGGCAGAAACCACGGACAAAGAATATACTTTTGTACTTACTACCGGAAGGAACCTCTTCCAATATCATTCAGGTTCTATGACAAGGCGCGTAGAGCCCATAGAAAAACATGCAGGCGTTGCGTATGTGGAGATAAACCCCGAAGACGCAAAAAGGCTTAACATCAAAAATGGAGAAAACATTAAAATCTCGTCAAGGCGCGGCGCTGTCGAAATAAAAGCAAGAATAACGTCCACCGTATCCGCAGGCACGATATTCATTCCCATGCATTATGCCGAGGCGTCCGCCAACATATTGACCAACGATGCCCTCGATGCGCGGGCAAAGATACCTGAATTCAAGGTTTGCGCCGTAAAGATAGGATAACTTTTTTTAAAATTTTATTTTAAGGAGGTTTTTTATGTCGTATGATGCAACGAAGTTAGCTGACTGGCAGATCTCGGAAGAAGCGGAAAAAAACATGCCCACGCCGGACGAGTGGCGCGAAAAACTGGGACTGCAAAAAGACGAAATGCTCCCGATGGGACGCCTCGCCAAGGTCGATTTTCTAAAGGTCATAGACCGCCTCAAGGACAGACCGGACGGCAAGTACATTGAGGTAACGGCCATTACCCCTACCCCGTTGGGCGAAGGCAAAAGCACTACATCATGCGGCCTTATGGAAGGCCTCGGCAAAAGGGGCGTTAATGTTGGAGGCGCTCTGCGCCAGCCTTCAGGCGGCCCTACCATGAATGTAAAAGGCACGGCGGCAGGAGGAGGTAATTCCCTTCTGATCCCCATGACCGAGTTCTCGCTCGGCCTCACAGGCGACATCAACGACATAATGAACGCCCATAATTTAGCTATGGTAGCGTTGACCGCAAGGATGCAGCACGAGCGCAACTACAATGACGAGCAGCTTGAAAGGCTTACAAAAATGAAACGGCACGATATAGATCCCACCCGCGTGGAGATGGGATGGATAATGGACTTCTGCGCGCAGAGCCTCCGCAATATCATTATCGGCATAGGAGGCAAGCAGGACGGCTTTATGATGCAGTCAAAGTTCGGCATTGCAGTCGGCTCCGAATGCATGGCCATCCTTTCAGTAGCCAAAGACCTCGCGGACCTCAAACAGCGGCTGAACAACATAACCGTTGCATTCGACAAGAGCGGCAAGCCCGTTACAACGGGCGACCTCGAAGTCGGCAACGCCATGACCGCGTTCATGAGAAATACCATTAACCCCACGCTGATGTGCACTGCCGAATATAACCCCTGCTTTGTCCATGCGGGGCCGTTCGCGAATATAGCTATAGGTCAATCATCAATCATTGCCGACAGGATCGGGTTGAAGCTCTTTGATTACCATGTCACCGAGTCCGGCTTTGCTGCCGACATCGGATTTGAAAAATTCTGGAACGTTAAGTCCCGCTTCAGCGGATTGAAGCCCCATGTATCGGTGCTGACCACAACCGTCCGCGCCCTGAAGATGCACGGCGGCGGCCCCAAGGTCGTGCCCGGCAAGGCTCTTCCCGAAGAATACACGAAAGAAAATATCGCCCTCGTTGAAAAAGGCTGCGCCAATATGGTTCACATGATCAACGTCATCCGCAAGTCAGGCATAAACCCCGTTGTCTGTGTAAACCGTTTCTACACCGATACGGACGCGGAAGTGGCGGTTATCAAAAAGGCTGCGGAAGCGGCAGGCGCGCGCTGCGCTGAATCACAGCACTGGCTCAAGGGCGGTGATGGAGCGCTGGAACTTGCCGACGCCGTCATCGACGCATGCAACGATAAAAACGACTTCAAATTCCTCTACCCGCTTGAGATGAAACTGCGCGACCGCGTAGCGATCATCGCAAGAGAGGTTTACGGTGCGGACGGGGTTTCATGGTCGCCGGAGGCTGAAGCAAAAGCCAAGATGCTTGAGGCTGATCCCCAATATGCGGATTACGCAACCATGATGGTCAAGACCCACCTGAGCCTTTCGCATGACCCGGCGATCAAGGGAGTGCCGAAGGGCTGGACGCTGCCGATCAGGGACGTTCTTATCTACTCCGGAGCAAAATTCCTCTGCCCGTGCGCGGGAACGATAAGCCTTATGCCCGGAACGAGCTCCAACCCGGCATTCAGAAGGATTGATGTGGATACCGCGACAGGAAAGGTCAGCGGACTGTTCTAAAAATAAAAAGCCGACTATTTGCAAGAAAGCCTCCGGTTTTTCCCCGGAGGCTTCTTATTTTCGGGTATAATATATTCATGAAGGCTGTCGGAAAAAATCTGTCCCTGCTGACCGCTGCGATAATCCTCTCCTTTCTGTTGCACGCTGTTGTAATAGCCGGACTTTCGGGTATAAATATTTTCGATTTCGGGGAATTCCTTTCGCCGAGGCCTTTCCACGCAAAAATCATATCCGAACCGTCCAAACACCGCCCTGTCCTCCCTGTCGTGCCCGACAATATTCCTGAACAAAAAACTGCAAGCGCGCCTGTACCCGAAAATATTAAGCCTATAGAGCCGCCGGAGAAATCTCCGACCGATATCAACCGGGCAGAGGAGACTGAAAACGAACCTCAACAGACAGCCTCGCTGCCCGCGCAATCAGAGCCTTTACCGCCTGAAATAAAAAAAGAAATCGTTAGCATATTAAATCTTTCGCGTGAAAAGCTTTACTTCGATATTTACTGGCTCGGAGTTTATGTCGGCAGAGCGGTGCTTGAGGCCGTTAATGACAAGGGAAACGTAAAGATAACCTCTCAGGTTCATTCTTCGTCGTTCATTTCGACATTCTATAAGGTAGAGGATTATGCGGAAAGCCGGGTAACAAACGGAATCCCGTCTTTCTTTAAAATAAAACAGCGCGAGGGAAGGAAACGGAGCGACAAAGAGACGTTTTTTGACGCAGACAACCGGAGGGTTACACACATAAACCATATCAAGGGAACAAAGGACGAACACAACATTGCCGCATCTACTCTGTGGGATGTAATGTCCGGCTTTTATTTTCTCAGGACGCGGAATTTCAACATAGGGGAGACGATTTATATAAATATCTTCGACAGCAATAAATTTTATCAGGCTGAAGTGGAGGTTTTAAGAAGAGAAAAAATAATAATGTCCGACGAAAAGGAATTAAACGCGGTGGTGGTAAAACCGATCCTGAAATCCGAGGGTCTTTTTGAGAATAAAGGCAGCATAATCATATGGCTTTCGGACGATGAGGCAAAAACGCCCCTCAAAATCGAAACCGAAGTGCCGATAGGCAGGGTTACAGCCGAACTTAAGTCTATCGAAACCGAAAAATAAAATGTTGTGTTACAATACATTGTCGTTTTGAGAGGAAAGCATGGGAATTAAAAGACAGGAAATCGCGGATATGGTGGAAAAGATGCCGGCCTTCCCGCGCAGCGTGCATCGGGTTCTGGATCTCGCATCCGATATAAACTCCGATCCGAAAGACCTGGTAGAGGTTATCGAGCACGACCCTGTAATGATACTGAAAATCCTCAAGCTGGTGAATTCCGCGTACTTCGGCCTTTCTCAGAAGATCACTTCCGTAAACCACGCCGTCGTATACATAGGGCTCAACACGGTCAAAAATCTGGCGTTAAGCACTGCGGCGATCGGCACTCTGCCCAGAAAAAACGAAGCGGGCTTTGATATGGACGCATTCCTGCTGCATTCCCTTTCCACGGCTTCCATAGCGAAATTATTTACAAAAAAAATGAATATTCAAAGCAAAGAGGCGTTCGATTTTTTCTTGTCCGGCCTTTTGCACGATTTCGGCAAGGTAGTCTTCGCGCATTTCCTGCCCGGCGAGTTTCAAAAAGCCCTTCTCATAGCGAAAGAGAAAGGGATTTCACTCTTTGAGGCTGAAAACGAAATATTCAACATCGACCATACAGAGGTCGGTTCGCTCTTGGCTGAAAAATGGCAGCTTCCGTCAAATCTTATTGAAGCCTTAAAAAGCCACCATTGTCTTGAAGGCGACCGGCTTTTAGTAACGGATGTGGTATCGGCATCCAACAGGATAAGCAAAGAACTTAAGATCGGTCATAGCGGCAACGACCTTGTAGAAAAACTTCCGATTGAAATTATCGGCCGTTTCGGTAACGATATAGACGGGATTGTCGACGCGTTAGGCGACGTGAAAGCCGAAATAGATAAGGCGCTGATATTCATTAACCTGTGAGGTGCGGCTCTTGAAAATAAAGTTCTGGGGCGTGCGCGGCTCTATCCCCTCTCCCGGTCCCAAGACGTTAAGGTACGGCGGCAATACTACCTGCATCACCGTGGAAACGGACGATGACAACCTCATAATTCTGGACGCGGGCACGGGCATTCACGGTTTGGCGCAGACCCTGCTGAAACGCCTGCCGGTAACCTGCTCTGTTTTTATTTCTCATACGCATTG
>MHDU01000078.1 GCA_001803635.1 Nitrospirae bacterium GWB2_47_37
TGCCATCCTGTCCTCCTCTTAAATCAGACAGTTTAACAGTCTCTAAATAGGACATTTTCATTTTGGTATATTAGGACATTATCACTTTGGCGTTACAGAAAAATTTTTGCAGCGACCGACTCTATCATTTGTTAGTTCTATCACACCTCTTTAATTTCTCATTGAAATCCGATAGACCGATTCACGCCGTGCTTGACGGCTGGCGTAACTGCGAGGAGTTATTAGAACAGAGGATTCTGAGGGCATAGCTCAACTATCGGGCAAGCCTCTGGCAGCCAATTCTATTTGTCTACATCAAAGCCACACTCTTGTAACCTTGATCTTGCAATTTCTCTTTCCTCATCAGTGAATAAAACAACGTACTTCGACTGGAGAACAAGCGCTTCCATAGTAAGCCTAAGGCAGCCACATTGCCACAGTTCCGTAAACCCATATTGAAACCCTGGTGTGTGAAGTAATATCTTTGCGGCTTCAACACCGCCATGACTCTCGACCATTTGAAGGAACCTTGTTGCTTTATAGCGACACTCCCGAAGAGCATTAACGTAAATATCGCGCATTGCACTGTGAAACTGATTTTCAAGCTCTCTCATATGAGGCACACTTAGACGCAAGCCGTTGCATTTTGACATCTCTTATTTTAAGTTTTCTTCTCCCCATCCCGCCCGTATAAAACATTCATCTTTTCAGTCTTCTGCAACATTACCCTCTTTATTACCCTCTTTTAGAGGTATTACCCCTTCTCCTCCAAAGTGCTCCGGGTCCCCTGCCGAGGCATTCCACTTCTCGAAGGTTTTGACTTTCCCTGAGCACCCTGCGAATCATATCCCTGCTGACACCGGGGCATGCGCGCTCAAGATCGGACAAGGAGAATCCACCTGCAAATGAATCAATGGCCGACCTAATAAGTTCTGTCTTTGCGCCTTTCGGTGATTTCAACTGTCCCACCCTCTCTTCAAATTCTTTGTATGCGGTCTTCAGGGTATAGAGGACATAGTTAATATACGGCCAAGGGTCATGTTTTCCTTTATGCCATCCCTGAGAGCTTTGTTCAAGTGTTTCGTAGTAGCGGTCTTTGCTCTGTTCTATAATTCTCTCAATACTGATATATCTACCGACCTCATAACCAAGATGATATAACTGAAGCAAAAGCAAAAGTCTGGATACGCGCCCATTACCGTCCCTGAATGGATGTATGCAGAGAAAATCTAGATTAAAAGCAGAAAGCAGTATGAGGGGATGCACCCATTGTTCGCGAAGGCCGTTAGCCCATAGGTCAATTAACATATTCATAAAAGACGGCGTTTTTGCCGCTGAAACGGTCTTGAATCTTATACGCTGCCGTCCATCAGGATATTTTTCTATGATGTCGCTGTCTTTCTCTTTATATTTCTCGGCGTCCCATATCTCGCCGCGTATAAGTTTATGCAGCCTGAGAATAATATCCTCCGATACCGGCAATTTAGCGCTCTGCTCGTGAATCAGTCTAAGGGCATTGCGATAGCCTCTCACCTCTTCTTCATCGCGGTCCCGAAGGTGAGATTTTCCGAATACGACTGTACGGACACGGGTATCGTCAACTGTTACTCCTTCAATCCTGCTTGACGAAACCGCGCTCTCTATCAAAGCATGCTCTCTCAAAACGTTAAGTCTTTGCGGCGACTGTTTGGTGAATAGTTCCTGCTTGCCCCGCGCTTCGCCGAGGTCAGCCAGATACCATGATGTGATGGCAGGTATTGTCTCCGGCTTATGAGAAAGTTGTTTAAGTGTCATCATAATTTCATTATATTATCTAATTTCTATCATCATAAAATATTGGACACAAGTCCATAAAAATATTCACGTCTTTCCCTACTATTATATACCATTTCCCATCCCGCCCATAGATGCTCTCCTTTTAACTTTCCGGGCATTAAGGTTAAAATAGAACAAATGAAACTGCTGCTTTTTGATATTGACGGCACTATTATGGATTCAGGCGGCGCGGGTACCCGCTCGCTCGATCTCGCCTTCGAACATGTATTGTCCATACCTCATGCCTTTGAAGGCATAAGCATGGCGGGAAAGACCGATATCCAGATAATCAGGGAGGGGCTTGAAAAACACAATATCCCGTCCTCAAACGGCGCTGTCCCGGCTGTTCTTGAAGCCTATGTGCGGTTTCTTTCCACTGAGATAAACAACCAAAGGAAACATCTGAAACCGGGGATAAGAGAGGTTCTGGAGATCGTCAAAGGGCAATACGGTCTTGGACTCCTGACAGGAAATATAGAGAAGGGCGCGAGGATCAAGCTTGCCCAGTTTTCTTTAAACGAATATTTTCCCTCCGGCGCGTTCGGCAGCGACGATGAAGACAGGAACATGCTGCTGCCCATAGCAATAGAACGTTTTAGAGAACTTGAAAACCGGCATATAGATTTCAGCGACTGCGTGATCATAGGAGATACGCCGAGGGATGTGCAGTGCGCTAAACCGTACGGCGCTTTCACAATAGGAACAGCAACAGGGCCGTATCCGGCGGATGCATTGATAAAAGCCGGAGCCGATGCCGTATTCCAAGACCTCTCGGACACAGCCGCATTTCTAAGCGCTTTGGAAAACTCAGTTCGTTATTCTTTTTAATTCTTCAAAAAATCCGGGGAATGATATGTCAACGCAGGATGAGTTATTTATGGTTGTCGTTCCTTCCGCCGCGAGCGCGGCAATTGCGAGGGACATGGCTATTCTGTGGTCATGGTAGCTTTCAACTACGTTGCCTTTCAGGGATGCCTTGCCTTTAATTGAAATGCCGTCCGGATATTCCTCAACCTCGACCCCTAATTTTTTCAGTTCCGTTGCCATCGCCTTAATACGGTCGGACTCCTTAACCCTTAATTCCTCAGCGCCTCTTATTTCCGTTACTCCCTCGGCCTGAGTTGCGAGAACGCATAGGATCGGGAATTCGTCTATCAAAGACGGCATTATGTCTTTGCCTATTTTTACGGACTTTAAATTTACATTGCCCTTGCAATGAATGTCGGCTACAGGCTCGCCGGATATGTCTCTGACATTTTCAACTCTCACATCCGCTCCCATATTTTTTATAATCTCAAGCATGCCTGTGCGGGTCGGATTGACGCATACATTTTTTATCAAAATCTCGGAATTAGGAACCATCAGCGCCGCCGCAATAAAAAACGCCGCTGAGGAAAAATCGGCAGGCACTGTAACATCAATAGGCCTCAACCCCATGTCGCCCGACCGGCCTTTTACCTTTATAACAAGATCGTCAATTTGAATATCCGCGCCCATTGATTTGAGCATTCTTTCCGTGTGGTCGCGGGATTTTTGAAGTTCAGTGATTGCGGTTGTGCCGTCCGCATAAAGCCCGGCAAGTATCAGGCAAGACTTTACCTGCGCGGATGCGACCGGCATCCTGTAATCTATCGCCTTCAAGCGCCTGCCCTTTATCGCTATCGGGAGATATTTATCGCCGTCTCTCGCGGAGATGCCGGCTCCCATCTCTTTTAATGGGGCGATAACCCTCGCCATCGGCCTCTGCTTTAACGAGTCGTCTCCTGTGAGAACCGAGAAAAAAGGATTACCTGAAAGTATTCCGGAAATAAGCCTGACGGTGGTGCCGGAATTTCCGCAGTCTATCACATCGAACGGCTCTTTAAGGCCGTATAGCCCTTTGCCGTGAATGATAAGCTCATTGCCGGCTTTTTCCTCTATCTCGATCCCCATCGAACGGAAGGCGTTCATAGTGCTTATCGGGTCTTCGGCCCTGAGAAAATTCTTTACAACGCTCTTGCCTTGCGCAATCGAGGCAAACATTATTGCCCTGTGTGAAATGGATTTATCGGGAGGAGGGATTATCTCGCCTTTTAACGATCCGGCTTTTGTTAATTCCGCGCGTTCCATCAACTATTTCAGGCTTTCCCTTAATTTCTGGGCCTTTAAAAATTCTTCTTCTATCCCCGATTCATTATTTTCCATGAGGTATTTTTTTATTTTATCGAGATTGATTTTAAAGGCATCCATCAGCTTAATAAGATTTTCCTTGTTGAACATGGTTATGTCCCGCCACATCTCCGGAGAACTCAACGCGATCCTCGTGGTGTCCTTAAAACCTTTACCCGCGTATTCTATATATTTGGAGTCTATATCAGCCACCGTATTAACAAGGGCGTACGCAGCGATATGAGGAAAATGGCTCACTACCGCGTATATCTCATCGTGTTTAAAAGGGTCGGCAGTATCAACCCGGGCGCCGAATGATTCCCATATCGAGACGATCTTCTTCATGGCGTTTTCATCGGAATTAACGGTAGGGGTGATTATGCAGCGTGCATTTTTGAACAGATCGGGCCGGGCGTCGTCAATGCCTGACTTGTCGCTTCCGGCTATAGGGTGCGCTCCGATGTAACAAACCCCTTCCGGCATTGCCGCCTCGAGATCATAGACCAGCCTGCCTTTTACGCTGCCGGCGTCGGTCACAACGGCTCCTTTTTTCAATACGCCTTTTATTTCTTCGACAACAATTTTAAACGAACCTACAGGCGTGGAAAGGAAAATAAGATCGGAATCCTCGCATGCCTTTTTCAGATCGAGGCTGTAATCATTGATTATGCCCCGCTCTTTCGCCCTCTTCAGATTCTCATCTTTCCTGCCGCAGCCGGATATGGTCTTGCATAAACCTTTTTCCCGCAAGGCAAGGGCAAAGGACGCGCCGATAAAGCCGACGCCGATTATTGTTGTTTTATCGAAAAAAAGCTTGTTCTTTAATTCATCGCTCATAACTCATCGCTCTTGACTGCTTTTTTATATTTCCCTTCCGACCGCCTGAGCTATCGGCTTTAACTCTTTCATCAACTGCGCGAACATATCCGGCTTCAACGACTGTTCGCCGTCTGAAAGAGCCTCTTCAGGATTCGTATGAACCTCTATGATGAGCGCGTCAGCGCCCGCTGCCACCGCGGCCTTTGCCATAGGCGGGACCAGATCCCATCTCCCTACTCCATGACTCGGATCTACAACGATGGGGAGATGCGTAAGCTTTTTAAGCACCGGCACCGCGCTTAAATCGAGGGTATTCCTCGTCGCGGTCTCGAATGTCCTTATTCCCCTTTCGCAGAGAAGTACATTCTGATTGCCTCTGGACATGATATACTCGGCGGACATAAGCCATTCCTTGATGGTCGCGGAAAGCCCGCGTTTAAGCAGTACGGGCTTGTCCCCGGAACCCACTTCGAGCAGGAGCCTGAAGTTCTGCATGTTACGCGCGCCTATCTGGATGATGTCCGTGTATTCCATTATCACATCCATATCCCTCGGATCCATTATTTCGGTAATAACAGGAAGGCCTGTCTTTTTGGACGCCTCCGCCAAATACCTGAGTCCTTCTTCTCCGAGTCCCTGAAATGAATATGGAGATGTCCTCGGCTTGTAAGCGCCGCCTCTCAGGAAGGCCGCGCCTCCCTCTTTCACCTTCTCGGCTATGGTAGTGAGTATGGTTTTGTTTTCCACGGCGCAAGGCCCGGCCATTACCTGGATCTTTTTGCCGCCGATGATAACGCCCCTAACATCTATCTCGGAATTCTCTTTCTTGAAATCGCGGCTCGCGAGCTTATAAGGTTTCAATATCCTGACCACGTTTTCCACGCCGGCCATCGCGCGTATGGCGTCTTCTTCCTCTTCGGTAACCTTTGCCGTATCTCCGATTACGCCTATTATCGTCCTCTCCGTGCCCTGCGACACGGTCGCCTTAAGCCCTTTGCTTTCGAGCTTTTTCAAGACGTGCTTTATGTTCTCTTCCGGCGCGTCCGGGCTCAATACTATGATATCCATGATTCTTCCTCCTTAAGTCTATAATTCTTTAATTTTCTTCAGCGATTCGATAAAGCGCTTATTCTCCTCGGGCAGCCCTATGGTTACCCTTATCTCCTTAGGCCCTACCGGCCTTATGATAACTCCTGTTTTTAAGAGCGCGTTATAAACATCTCTCGATTCGACCTTTAAAGGCATATATATGAAATTGGCCTCCGTGGGGACATAACGTATTCCCATCGCGCCGAGTTCCTTATAAAGAAATTCCTTCCCCTGCTCATTTATTTCCAAGGTCTTTTTCAGGTGTGCCTCATCGCTTAACGCGTGCAGCGCCGCAGCCTGAGCAGCGGAGTTAGTGTTAAACGGGCCCCTGATCTTGTCCATCTCGGTTATAACGGTATTCGGGGCTATTCCATATCCTATCCTGAGCCCTGCGAGCCCGTATGACTTTGAAAACGTCCTCAGGATAAGAATATCCCGTCCCTCGTGCAGATACCTCAAGGTATCCGGATATTCGCCGTCCCGTACGTATTCGCAATACGCCTCGTCCATTACAACGAGGACTCCTTCGGGTATCCTTTCCATAAATCTCTCGAATTCATCACTCTTGTTAATAGCGCCTGTCGGATTATTCGGATTCGCGATAAATACAATCTTTGTCTTTTCGGTAACGGCATCGGCCATTGCAGTTAAATCGTGCCTGTAGTCAACGAGCGGGACTTCGATAGAAATTCCTCCGACAGAGCCTACTGCTATGGGATAAAAAACGAACGACGGAGATCCCATTATCGCCTCGTCTCCGGGACCCATAAATGTCCTGACAGCCGTGTCTATCAGGGAATTGGAGCCGTTGCCGAGGATAATCTCATCGGCGCTTATTCCTGCCCGGCTGCCGTTCCCGCCGCGTGAAAGTCTTTCGGAGAGGGCGTTTTTCAGGTAATAGCCGCTGTCGTCGGGATAGCGGCTAAGGCCGCCGTCCGCGCTCAAGAGATCCTTCACCGCCTCCAGCGCTTTTGGAGATGGACCGAGCGGATTCTCGTTCGACGCTAATTTTATGCTGTCACTGATGCCTAATTCCCGCTCAAGCTCTTTAACGGGCTTGCCCGGAACGTAAGGCTTTATCTTAGATACGTATTCTAAAGGTCTTATCCTGTTCTTCGGCATATGGCTATTCCTTTTCGCTCTTCTCATCCATAGGGTATGAACCGAGATGTTTCATGTAAAGACATTTCTCCTTTACGTCTTCCACTGCCTTTCTGACCTTCTTGTCCTCGATATGGCCTTCCATGTCCACGAAAAAAATATACTCCCACGCCCTCCGCTTTGAAGGCCTTGATTCTATCTTTGTGAGGTTTATCTTCGATTTCCTGAAAGGCAGGAGGACTTCATAAAGCGCTCCCGGTTTGTCTTTTACCGAAAGCATTAGGGACGTCTTATCCCTGCCTGTCTTCGCCTGATAGTCCTTGGCTATTACGAGAAATCTCGTGTAATTGTTCTTGTTGTCCTCTATATGCCTCTCCACGAATTGGAGGTCGTAAATCCGCGCCGCAAGCTCGCCGGCTATGGCGGCCGCTTCTTCGTCTCTCGAAGCGATCTCGGCGGCCCGCGCGGTGCTCGTCGATTCGAGAATCGGTATGTTCGGCATATTCGCTTCGAGCCATTCCCTGCACTGGGCTGTAGCCTGCGGATGAGAATATATCTTTTTCACGTCCGACTTGTATCCGCTCTTTGAGATCAGATTATGGGATACCTCCAGAAGCGCTTCAGCGGCTATCTTGAGTTCGTAATCCATAAACATGTCGAGGGTATAACTGACAACGCCTTCGTTGGAGTTCTCTATGGGAACGACTCCGTAGTTGACCCTCCCGCCTTCCGCCGCGTCGAAGACCGCCTTTATGCTGTCCACCGGGATGTAGCTCGCTGAAAAGCCGAAATGCCTCATGGCGGCAAGGTTGGTAAATGTACCTTCAGGCCCGAGATATGCCACCTTAAGAGGCTCTTCAAGGGAAAGCGACGCCGACATTATCTCCCTGAATATGACCTTTAACGCGTCATTTGGGAAAGGCCCCTTGTTCAGCGCAGTAATGCGTTCAAGGATCGCCCTTTCACGCTCCGGCGCGTGGAATTTAAGATTGGCCTTTCTCTTTATATTCGCTATCTCTACCGCTATATCGGCGCGTCTGTTTAAAAGGCCGAGCATCTGCTCATCAATGCCGTCTATCTCTGACCTTAATTTTTCGAGGGCCGAGTTTATCTCTTTGTTTTCAGACATAGTTTTTAATGATACAGGAATATCGCTTTATTTTTCAATGCTAAAGCCTGTGCAGGCGTATGATGTTAGGCTTGCCCATGAATGGAGAGCTTGCGACAAAGACTATGGTATCGCCTCTTTTGATCGAGCGCTCGTTCACAAGGGATCTTTCTATCGCCTTCATGAACGCCGCCTCAAGGATTTCGGCATCGCTGCGCTTTATCAATTTCGCGGAAGTCCCCCAGTAAATGGACATCCTTCTCAATACCGTTTCATCAGGTGTAAAGGCTATGATAGGCACTTCCGGCCGGAGCTTTGAGAGGAGCTTCGCTGTAAAGCCCGAATGGGTAAAGACCACAATTGCCTTTGCCCCTATGTCATGGGCTGCCTTGCACGCGCCGTCGGCAATCGCTTCGGAGAAGGTGTTGCCTATATGGTATCCGGATAATGCCCTGTGGAGAATGCTCGCTTCCGTGTATTTTATTATCAAGTCCATCATTTTCGCCGATTCCACAGGATATTTGCCTGTTGTGGTCTCGGCCGAGAGCATCAAGGCGTCTGTGCCGTCGAGCACCGCGTTGGCGACATCGCCGGTCTCCGCCCTCGTAGGCCTTGTATGCTGTGTCATGGATTCGAGCATCTGCGTGGCTGTGATCACCAGCTTGCCCTTTCTGTTGGCAAGGTTAATAAGCATCTTCTGGATCATCGGCACCTTCTCCGTGGGCATTTCCACTCCGAGGTCTCCGCGCGCCACCATTATGCCGTCCGCAATATCCATGATCTCATCGATATTGTTCAGCGCTTCCGGTTTCTCTATTTTTGCTATCAGCGGCGGCAGCTTCGCATTATTTTTCTTTGCCCATTCCAATACCCGCTCGATATCGGCCGCCGTCCTCACAAAAGAGACGGCAACATAATCTACGCCGAGCTTGAGGCCGAACTCCAAATCTCTCCTGTCCTTTTCGGTAAACGCCGGGAGGGTTGTTTTTGTAAAAGGAAGGTTCACTCCCTTCCTCGATCTTAAGATGCCGCCCTCTATGACCTTTGCGCGCAGCGCGTTTTTCGCCGTGCCTATAACTTCAATTTTTATAAGCCCGTCATCGATAAATATCCTGTCGCCGGTTTTCACGTCCTTTAACAGGGCGGGGTATGAGATGAACAGATTATTTTTATCGCTCGCCTCTTTTCCGGGATGAAGGAAAACGACCTCTCCAGCCTTCAATACCGCGCTTCCGCCGTCGATATCGCTGAGCCTTATTTTTATGCCTTGCAGGTCTTGAAGGATGGCGACATTTTTTTTCTGTTTCGCGGATTCCTCGCGCACAATTGCGGCAACATTTTGATGTGTTTCATGATCTCCGTGAGAAAAATTAAGACGGGCGACGTCCATACCGCTTTTTATCAATTCACGGATTATCTTTCTGCTTGCCGACGCAGGACCTATCGTACAGACTATTTTTGCTTTACGCATGATTGCACCGCCTTTATTCCTTCCGTAGTTTTTATTACACTTATATGCCTCTGCCGATCCTCTCCCCGCTCTTTGAAGTCGGAGCGGTAATGCGCGCCGATGCTCCCTTCTCGCGCAAGCGACGATTCAGTTATCAGCAACGCGACCGTGAGCATATTCTTTAACTCAAGCCCGCGCCGTGTGCTGAAATCCATGTCCAAAATATGTTTCCATTTTGAAAGACTTTCCACGGCGTCGTTAAGAGAAACCCCGCACCTTATTATTCCGACCTTTTCCCACATGAGCCTCCTTAACGAAGTCCGCACTTCTTCGCACGACGGGGACAGTCCCGATTCTACGACGCCTGTCGGCGTCCGTAAATCTGGGACAGTCCCCTTTGGAGTTTTGGAGTTTGGGGTTTCCCGAACTCTGAACTCTGAACTCTGAATTTCCGCCTCTTTAGGTGCCGCCGTAACCCCGGCCCTGTAGCCGTAAACAAGCCCTTCAAGCAGGCTGTTGCTAGCCAGCCTGTTTGCTCCGTGAACGCCGGTGCATGCTACTTCGCCTGCCGCGTACAATCCTTTTATATTCGTTGCGCCGTTAAGGTCCGTCTTGATTCCGCCCATCATGTAATGCGCAGCCGGAGATACTGGTATCAGATCCTTTGTTATGTTCAGGTCGTACCTGAGGCATGTGGAATAGATCATCGGAAATCTTTTTTTAATGAATCCGGCATCGCGATGGGTAAGGTCAAGATATACATGACTATTGTTTGTCTTTACCATCTCGGATATTATCGCCCTCGATACGATATCCCTCGGCGCGAGTTCGGCATCGGGGTGATAGTTTTTCATAAAGGTCTCTTTAAAGATATTCCTGAGAATAGCTCCTTCTCCTCTCATTGCCTCGCTCAATAAAAATTGCGGCGCTGCCGGGGCAAAGAGCACGGTGGGATGGAATTGCACGAATTCCATGTCTTCAAGAACAGCTCCGGCCCTGTATGCGATAGCCATACCGTCGCCCGTTACAACCGCCGGGTTTGTAGTCCTCGAAAACACCTGCCCTGCGCCGCCTGTCGCGAGGAGGGTCGATTTCGCGCATACGGCAATAATCTCACCGTCCTTTAAAACATACGCGCCTTTGCATCTTCCGTCCTCTATTATCAGGTCAACGGCCGTGGAAAACTGCATCCTCCTGATTGTCTTGAAGGATTTGATTTTGTTTATCAGCACCCGTTCCAGTTCCTTGCCTGTGGAGTCCCCGTGCGCGTGCAGTATCCTCCGCCTCGAATGGGCGGCCTCTATGGTAAACGCCGGCTTCGTTCCTTCCTTGTCGAATTCGGCGCCCCATTCTATAAGCTCAAGAATCCTTTCCGGCCCTTCCTCGACAAGAACTTTAACCGCCTCCTCCCTGCAGAGGCCGTCGCCTGCCTTTATCGTGTCTTCAAAATGGATGCCGACCTCGTCCTCGTCGCTTAAGGCGACCGCGACTCCGCCCTGCGCGTATTCGGTGCTGCTTTCGGTGGGAATGTCTTTTGTAACTACGATAACCTCGCCTTGCCGCACGAGTTCGACGGCAGCCCTGAGGCCTGCGACTCCGCTCCCTATGACAAGGAAATCCGTAGTTATGTTCTTCATAATGTCTGAATTTTACCATATATTCTTGACTCAATATCGCACGATTCAATAAAATCCATAATCAATTAAATCGGCAGGAGGATTTGCGGATGTCTGAAAAAGAGAAGGAAACGCTTGAGGGATCGCTCAAGGGCTATAAAGAAAAAATAAGTCCTGTTGTAAAGGCCGTTCTTTCGTGGGACAGAGACCTGATCTTCGTGGGCAGGACGAATGAAGGATACGAGATAGAGTTCGACGCGCATGTGCAGTGGGGATGCAAGCCCACGGACGCGCTGCTTCTGAGCCTCGCCGGATGCATGGCTATAGATGCGGTGATGTTCCTTCAGAAAATGAAGGTAACCATAGCCAATTTCAAAATGGAGATAATCGGCGAAAGGAATCCTACCCCGCCGCAGTATTTCAAGGCGGTGGAAATGATCCTTCATATCGCGGGTAAAAATATAGACTCAAAGAAGGTAGACCGCGCAATAGCGCTTTCTCATGAAAAATACTGCTCGGTGTATAACTCTCTAAGGAAAGACATGGATGTAAAGGTGAAATACATCCTCGAAGAGAAAGAGCCTGCAAAAGAGATAAGCGATTAAAATGGTAGGGGTTATTTTTTCGACAGAGTTGGAAGCCGGTATGATTATGGAGCGGCTAGAGAGAAAAGAGAACCAATCCATTCAGGGTAAGACATTCCATACCGGCATCTTAAACAATATGGCAGTAACGGTTTGTATATGCGGAGTGGGCAAGGCCAACGCCGCGCATGGGGCAGCGCTTCTTATCGAAGGATTCAAGCCCGATTTCGTTTATAACATCGGAGTGGGAGGGGCGTATCCTTCATCCGGATTAAACATCGGCGATGTAGTCATTGCTGAAAAAGAAATTTACGGAGATGAAGGATTGTTGTCAAAAGACGGCTTTCATCCGATGAGTGAGATTTTAGATATTCAGAATGAATTCTCCACGCATATACCGGAACAATTAAAAAACCACAAAAATAAAGGCACATTCGTTACGGTCTCTACATGCACGGGCACATTGGATAAAGGCAGGGAAATAGGAAAAAGATTCAATGCCGTATGCGAAAACATGGAGGGCGCTGCAATCGCGCAGATCTGCGGTTTATCGGGAATTCAGGTTACGGAAATACGCGGTATAAGCAATATCATCGAGGATAGGACAGCAGCGCCGCTCAATAAAGCGGATATTTTGAAAGCTGCGGAAAATGTGCAGAGATTTTTCTTAGAGGATAGTAAATAAGGCGGTGCATTGTATTGGAGCTGGTACCTCGGAGACCCGCAGGATGTGGGTCGAGAATGAGCGGAAATATTATGCGCCGCCTTAAATAAACATTATTTTGATTCGTATAACCTCATCACATCATCCCGTGTTATGACCGATTCGATGAGTTTGTAATCTGCCTTAATATCTTTCAGCGCTTCGGCTATGTTCTCGTACCCGCCTTCCTGCCTGTCTACAAGGGCAATGACCTTGACGATATTAAGCCCTGCCTCGCGCGCCCTCGTTATAGCCTCGATAGTTGACTTGCCGGTTGTTATAACATCATCTACAATGACGACCCTGTCTCCGGCCTTTACATCCCCCTCTATCCACTGCATAGTGCCGTGAGATTTGGCGCTCTTTCTGACTACGAACGCCTCGATGGGATTCTCTTTCAAATAAGATGTATAAGCCACGGCGTCGGCTATAGGGTCCGCGCCGAGCGTAAGTCCGCCGATTCCTTTCACATTCAGGTCTTTTATCATGTCGAATATGATATTGCTTATAAGATACATTCCTTCCGGATTAAGCGTAACCATCTTGCAGTTAAAATAATAATTGCTCATGCGCCCGGAAACCAGCTTAAACACCGGCTCCGCGCTGTATTTAAACGCCCTGTCGTAAATCAACCGGATAAGCCTGTCCTTCATATAATCTCCTTTCAATGCAGGCTATTATAAGATATGTCCGTCTTGACTTACAATGGAAACAGCCGTTATTCTGAAGCATGAATCGATACCGATACCTTTTTAGAGGCAATAAAAGGAGTCTGATATGGCGAAAATAATGGAAGGCAAAGGACTTGCGGAAGATATCAGGGATTCCGTAAAACAGAAGGTCGAAATGCTGAACGGCATGGGCATCGAGGTCGGTCTCGCGTTAATGCTTGTCGGCGACAATCCTTCGTCAAAACAATATATGGCGGCTACATTGAAGGCATGCAAAGGCACAGGCATAAAACCCTATGAATACAAATTCCCGGAATCGGTCAGCATAAATGAACTATTAAACGCCGTCCATTCCATAAACAACGATGAACGCATTCACGGTCTGCTCGTATTCTTCCCGCTTCCGAGAAGGATCAACAGCAGAAAGATCGTGAATTCCATACTGCCTGAAAAGGACGTTGACGGCCTCGGCTCTATCCCGATAGGCAAGTTCGCAGCCGAGGAATCGACGCTTCAGCTTTACTCGGAACAATACGATCCCGCGATAACGCACCACCTCGGATTCCTCCCGTGTACTCCCTTCGGCGTAATAAGGCTGCTCGAATATCATAAAGTGGAGATAAAGGGCAAACATGCCGTTGTTATAGGAAAGAGCCTTGCCGTCGGGAAACCCTTATCTCTTATGCTTTTGACAAAAGAGGCAACTGTAACCATATGCCATAAAGAAACAAAAAATCTTGCGGAGATGACTCGTCAGGCAGATATTCTATGCACGGCAGCGGGAAAGCCGAACCTTATTACCGGGGATATGGTAAAGGACGGCGCAGTCGTTGTCGATATAGGAATAAATATGCTTGAAAACGGAAAGGTAGCGGGGGATATAGACTTTGATTCCGTCTCTCAAAAGGCGTCTTTAGTTACTCCGGTACCCGGAGGCGTAGGCCCCGTAACAATCGCAATGCTGCTTGAAAATACCGTCAAATCGGCAAAGGCAAGGATTTAAGCGCCTTATCCATGCCAATCGTACCTTCTCCTCTTCCTATGGAAAATATACTTCTCCGCCGAAAGCGCAGCCGTGCACCCGTGAGCCGCTGCAACCACAACCTGCCTCACTTCCGTGCATATCACATCCCCGGCGCTGAATACGCCCGGAATATTAGTCTCCATCATCTTGTTCACGGATACGCATTCCTCTTCGGAAACATCTACCGTTCCCTGAAGAAAATCGATTATAGGCTTGCTTCCGTGAAGATAAACGAATACGCCCGAAAGCTCAATCGCGCTTTCAGCGCCCTCCGCATCCTTGAGTATTATTTTTTCAACAAGTTCGTTCCCTTCTATAGCGGTAACCGTATGCCCTAAAATAATCTTCACATTTTGAATCTTTAGGGCAGGATAATCGTAATCGACCTTAAGTTTCTTTGACGGCGATATCAGATAAACCGTCTCCGCGAACTTAGACAAATAAGCCGCCTCCTTCGCGGCCTCTTCCGAATCGCCTAAAACGCATACGGTCTTGCCCTTGAAAAATGCGGCATCGCAGACAGCGCAATAGCTTACTCCCCTGCCTAAAAAATCGGTCTCACCTTTGATGGTCGCCTTTCTTCCCATGGAGCCTGTGGCGATGATAACGGCCTTGCCCTCGTACGTCTTATCCATTGTAAAGACCTGTTTTACCTCGCTATCGAGCGAAATGCCTATGACCTGCGCCTCTACATACTCCGCGCCGAAGTCGACGGCCTGTCTTCGGAATATATCCAGCAGTTCCCTGCCGGTCATCGGTTTGCATATTCCCGGATAATTTTCTATCAGGCTTGCGAATCCGAGCGCGCCTGCGGAAGCGGATTTATCCACAACGACCGTTTTAAGTTTTGCCCTCGAAGCATACTGGGCCGCGCTCAGGCCGGCAGGACCGCCGCCGATTATAATGACGTCATATAAATTATCCGACATAAAAACCTCCTAAAATTCCTTTATCAAATTATAATACGTATCTCTCTGCGCCGCCTCGAACCCCGCGCTCTTTATAGCCTGTATTATATCCTCTTTCGACACTATATAACTAACCCCTGCCGCGCGTACGACGTTTTCCTCTATCATCGTGGAGCCGAAATCGTTTGCCCCGAATCTGAGGGCGACCTGCGCAAGCTTTAATCCCTGAGTCACCCACGATGCCTGGATATTTTTGATATTGTCGAGATAAATCCTCGAAAGGGAAAGCACCCTGAGATAATCGACAGCAGTAGCTCCCCACGGGGACAGTCCCGATTCTACGACTTCGCTTCTCTCCGTCCGTAAATCCGGGACAGTCCCCTCCTGCTGCTGAACTAATTCCGTATTGCCCGGCTGAAAAGACCACGGGATAAATGCGGTAAAACCGCCTGTCCTGTCCTGCAACTTTCTTATGGCGTCGAGATGTTCGATTATATCCTCAGGCTCCTCCACGCTTCCGAACATCATGGTCGCGGTCGTCCTCATGCCGATTTTATGCGCCTCTTCCATTACCTTGAGCCATTGGGATGACTTTATCTTTTTCGGGCTCAATATCTCTCTCACCCTGTCGGATAATATCTCAGCTCCGCCTCCCGGTATCGAGTCAAGCCCTGCCTGTCTCAATATTACAATCGTTTCTTTTGTTGTAAGGTGATGCTTTTCTGCAAGATAGCTGATTTCCGGCGGAGAGAAACCGTGAACATTTATGGAATAGCGATCTTTGATGGATTTAAGCAGGTCGATATAATAGTCCATTCCCAATTCTGGATGTATGCCGCCTTGGAGGAGTATTTGCGTGCCTCCGAGGGCAATAGTTCCGTCAATTTTTTTAAATATCTCATCCTTATCTAAAAGGTAGGCGTCAGGGCTTTCCGCGTCGCGGTAAAACGCGCAGAATTTACACTTATTAACGCAGACATTCGTGTAATTGATGTTGCGGTCAACGATGAATGTAACAACACCTTCAGGATGAAGATTCTTTCTGATGTTATCCGCCCTCTCTCCGAGATCGAGAAGATCGGAATTTTTTAAAAGATTTAATGCCGTATTTTTATCTATTCTATTCAATCCGCTCCGCTTCCTTTTTTGCCCTTGGCAACAATCTTAGGCAGTTGTTCTATTAACGATTCAGGCATTGGGAATATCCTCTACCCATAAAATATATTTTTTCAACGGTCCGTTCTTGAGAGCATTATATAGTTTGAGGTCGGCGGTAACAAAACGGCAATTCTGTTTTTCAGCAAGCGCGATATAGACGCTGTCATAAAATGTCCGATGGTATTTGCAGGCAATATTCAGCGCATTAAGCATAAGAGAATGTGATGTTGCCACACTGAAAAGAACCGTGCTGATTGCCGCAATTATGGTTTGGGATTTTTCGCGAGACAATTCCCCTTTCATTCTATGTTTCCAAAGGATATTGCCGATCTCGGAAAACAAGAGGTCCGGGACATATAACTCAAAAGCCGGACTGAGCAACTTTATAGACTCTTTACTATAAACTTCCGGCACATACCACTTTATCGCCACGCTTGCATCAACGACAAGCTTACTCAACGCTCTCTATCCTCTCTTATGAGTTCGGCGCTATCCGAAAAATGTTTTCCAGTAGCTTCTAATTGTTTCCTAATCCTTTCGGCAATTGCCCTTGCCTCCTCCATAGACACCTTTTGAGCGGCGTCTTCAAGGATAAGCTTTGCCTCGCCCTGAAGAGAGCGGCGATGACGTTTCGCCCTTTGTTTAAGCCGTTCAACAGTTTCGGGTTCCAGCCCTCTTACAAGCAATTGAGCCATTTAAAACCTCCGGTTATGATGATAGCATTATGATATCACACGACAGAAAAAAACTCTACATTTAACCTCTATCTATCGCTTTATAAAACGCGTCCCTCTGCACAGGCGTTTTGCCGGCCTTTCTGATGAGACGCATCAGTTCCTCTTTTGTCATTCCTTCTTCACTCATCGCACCGGCAGAATGGGTTATCTTTTCTTCTATTATCGTGCCGTCAAGGTCGTCGGCTCCGAAAAGAAGCGCAACCTGAGAAATCTTTTCTCCGAGCATTATCCAGTAAGCCTTAATATGATCGAAATTATCGAGGACAAGCCTGCTTATTGCTATCGTCTTTAAATCGTCTATGCCCGATGAATAAAAACCGCCGATCTCCGTATTTTTAGGGTGGTATGAAAGCGGAATGAATGCCTGAAACCCTCCTGTCCTGTCCTGCAAATCCCTCAGTTTCAAAAGATGGTCAACCCTGTCTTCGATGCTCTCCAGATGGCCGTAAAGCATAGTAGCATTTGTCTTTATGCAGGCGTTATGCGCCGCCTCCATTACCTCAAGCCACCGATTGCCTGATATTTTTTCAGGGCAGAGCTTGTTTCTTATGCCTTCAGCGAATATCTCCGCGCCGCCGCCGGGCATGAGGTCGAGACCGCTCTTTTTAAGTTCCGACAATATATCATCAATGCCGAGCCCGCTTATCTTTGACATATAATCGATCTCAACCGCGGTAAACGCCTTGATCGCAATAGACGGAAATTCCCTTTTTATCGATCTAAGCATATCGAGATAATATTGGAAAGGCCAATCGGGATGAAGTCCGCCGACGATGTGAACCTCTGCAAAATTAGTCGGGAGTTCGGAGTCGGGAGTTCGGAGTTTTTTTATGATTTCTTCTATGGTCAGCTCATACGCCCCTTCTTCTCCTTTTGAGCGGCTGAAGGCGCAGAATTTACAGCGGTTTACGCAGATGTTGGTCGGATTTATATGCCGGTTGACTATGAAATAAGCATTTTTGGCATTTTTGTTTTCGGATATATCATTAGCGCGCCTGCCGATCGCGAAAATATCCTCGCTCTCAAATAATGCGACCGCATCTTCTTTTATGAGCCTCTTTCCGGTTATAACTTTATCGCTTATAGCGTCGCGCATCTTTCATTATAAAATAAAGACGCCGAAATGTTAAAATATTTAGATGTCGAAATATGAATTGATAATAGAAGGCGCGAGACAGAATAACCTCAAGGACATTAGTCTCAAGATACCCCACAACAAGGTTATAGCGGTCACAGGCGTTTCAGGTTCCGGAAAGTCGTCATTGGCATTCGATACCGTCTTTGCGGAAGGGCAGTGGAGGTTCATAGAGTCGCTGTCAACGTATGCAAGGCTGTTCATCGAAAAGCTCGACAGGCCGGATGTCGACGCGATTCACAACATACGTCCCGCGATAGCGCTTGAGCAGAAAAACCCGGTTAAAGGCTCGCGGTCCACCGTGGGCACGCTCACCGAAATTTACGATTTGCTGAGGGTCTTATATTCGCGTATTGCCGTGCCTCACTGCCCTCAGTGCGGCAAAGAGATAAGGAAATGGGACTCATCACAGGCAGTCTCCGAGCTTTTAGAAAGGCATAGCGGCGAAAGGGCAGTTATAATATTCGAAACGGACGAACCTCTCGAAAGCCTTAAACAAAGGGGATTTCACAGGCTGTGGCTCGATGGGGAGGTTAAAGAAATCGATGATCTCAAATCTCAGATTTTAAATCTTAAATCGGTGGAGGTAGTCCTTGACCGACTTGTCATACGCGATGAGCCCCGCCTGTCCGACTCCATAGAAACGGCATGGAGAGAGGGCAAAGAAAACCTGAAGGTGATTGTCTTCAAAGAAACCGAAAAACTACCGCTCAAATTTTCCTCAAAAAATTCCTGCGACGACTGCGGCATAGAGCTTCCGGAGCCTATCCCTATACTTTTTTCTTTTAACCACCCTGTCTGCGCCTGCCCTGAGTGCAAGGGATTCGGAAACATTCTTATTTACGACGAGGACATCGTTATTCCGGACAAGGGACTCTCGCTGTCGAAAGGCGCGATAGAACTCTGGGAAAAACCCGGATACTCGTGGTGGAAAGAACAGATGATAAAAGGCGCCAGAAAAAGCGGCCTCGATATAAACAAGCCGTACGATAAATTCACGAAGGAAGAAAAAGACGCGCTCTTCAAAGGCAATCAACATTTTTACGGCATAGACGGTTTTTTTGAAGAGATGGAGGGCAAAAGATACAAACTCCATGTGCGTGTATTATTGAGCAGGTACAGAAGCCCGGTTGTCTGCCCACGGTGCGGCGGCAAAAGGCTTTGCGAGACCGGACTTGCGTATAAAATAAACGGCATAGACATAGCGGAGTTGTCGAATATGCCTGTATCGAAGATCCTGCATTTGCTGAAAACACTGCATCTGTCCCCCATGCAGAGGGATATCGCAAAGGAAGCATTCAGGCAGATTGTCCTGAAACTCAAATTCTTCGAGCGCGTAGGTCTGGATTATCTCACATTGAGCAGGCAGGCGAAAACGTTATCCGGAGGAGAGTACCAGAGGGTAAACTTATCGAACCAGCTTGCGTCCGCTCTGACCGGAACTCTCTACGTGCTTGACGAGCCTACCATCGGGCTGCATCCGAGAGACACAAGGCGTATCGCGGAAATAATGAGAGAGCTTTCATCCCTCGGCAATACCATAATCGTAGTTGAGCACGACAAAGACATAATATCGTCAAGCGACTGGATTATCGAAATGGGACCCGGAGGCGGCCGGCTGGGCGGCGAGGTCATATTTTCCGGCGCGATGGACGAATTTTTAAAAACAGACACCTTGACGGCAAAATATATTAAAGGCGAAGGGCAAATGGCAAAAGGGATTCCGGCCGTTAGCCTTAAACCTTTAGCCGTTAAGCCGGCGCTGTTTTTATACGGCGCATCCGGCAATAATCTGAAAAATATAGACTTCAAAATCCCCCTCGAAACGCTCACGGTCGTAACAGGCGTATCCGGTTCGGGGAAAAGCAGTCTCGTTGTCGAGACTCTATATCTTGCGCTCGCAAGGCATTTCAGGATAGAACCCGAACACCCTCTTCCGTATAAAAAAATTGACGGCATTGAAAAGATAAAAGGAGTCAGGCTTATAGATCAGACCCCTATCGGAAAGACTCCAAGATCGAATCCTTTAACATATCTCAAGATATTCGATTCCATACGAAAACTCTTTTCCAGACAGCCGGAGGCAAAGACGCACGGCTATACTCCCGGCTTCTTTTCATTCAACGTTCCGGGGGGAAGATGCGAAACCTGCAAAGGGGAGGGCTATCAAAGGATGGAGATGTATTTCTTCGAGGACATATTCGTGAGATGCGAAGACTGCAAGGGCAGAAGGTATAAAGAAGACGCGTTAAGGATCGCGTATAAAGGCAAAAATATCGGCGATATCCTCGATATGACCGTAGATGAGGCATTCGAATTTTTTGCGGGAGAGCGTGATATAAACCATAAACTCATGCTGATGATGAATATCGGACTCGGCTATTTGAGACTGGGGCAGCCGGCTACAACCCTTTCGGGGGGAGAGGCGCAGAGGCTGAAAATCTGCTCGGAACTGAGTGAAAGGAAGACAAAAGATATTCTCTACATCCTCGATGAACCGACGGTAGGGCTCCATCATAACGACGTATTGAAGTTCCTCGAAATTATAAAAAGGCTCGTGGAAGCGGGCAATACCGTACTGGTCATCGAGCATAACCTCGATGTAATAAGCAGCGCCGACCGGGTTATAGACCTCGGGCCCGAAGGCGGAGAAAAGGGGGGTAATGTCATATTTGAGGGAACTCCGGAAGAATTACGACGCGCCGGGCATTCTTATACGGGAAAATATCTCAAGGAATATTTTTAAAGACCTCGTCAAAAAAAGCGGCATCTGCAGCGAACTCTATCTCCATGCACAGAATATTATCGCCATGAAATTTGAAATCCGAATTTTGAAATTCTTTGATCTTTACCATATCTTTTTCGGTCGTAATCAAAAAATCGCAGTTGAGAGCCTTGCCTCGTTCCGCGAGATAAAGAATGTCCGCTTGAGAATATAGATGATGGTCTCCGTAAGCCTTAAAACCTGCAATGCCTCCGCAAAACCCTTTAACGGTCATTTTAAAAGATTCCGGATTCGCAATGCCGCAGAAGGCATAAACCTTTTTATCCTTCAGCGTCTCAACCGGGAATTCCTTGCCTTCGGCATTTCTGATTTTAACGGTTTTGTATTCCGAAAAATATGCGGAAGCTGAAGGATTAATTTTTTTCAACTCTTCGGCTAAGGGCTCATTTTTAGTCTTTGTTACAACGAAAACCTCGACCCTTTTTAATTCTTTCAATGGTTCTCTGAGCGGGCCTAACGGGAGCATCTTCCTGTTTCCGAACGGATTAAGGCCGTCGATAAGAACAATGTCCCTATCCCGATAAAGCCTCCAGTGCTGGAAGCCGTCATCGAGGATAAAGATAATTTGAGATTTAAAATTTGAAATTTGAGATTTGAAATTCTCTATTGCGAACATTCCGCCTTCATATCTGTCCGCGCATTTCACAACAGGAACATCTTTCAACCTCTCTGCCATCAGGACAGGCTCATCGCCGAAAAGAAGTGTTAGGATGTCGGAGTTATGGAGTGTTGGAGTTACAAAGCACGGCCCCTTTGCCTTTCCCTTGTAACCTCGCGTGAGAATAATCGGATAAAAACCCCGCCTTTTGGCTTCCTTTGCAACTGCGATTGCCGCCGGAGTTTTGCCTGTGCCTCCGACCGTTATATTGCCGATGCTGATGACAGGATGAGGGAGACGCTTCTGTCGCTTCATCTTAAAGCGCTTGTCGAGAGAATAGCCGATGTAGTAGAAAAGTTCAGAGAACGTCATAAATATCTCTCAATCTCCTTCATCGCCCTTTCGACCGCGCCTGAGTTTTTCTCATAAAGTCCTTTTGCCGTTTTACCCATAGTAATCATTTTTTTGTGATCGGATAGGAGTTCTTGCAGTGATTGGCGCAAGTTGTTTGCGTCGGTTTTAAGCGCACCCCCGTTTTTATAAAATTCGTCAATAAACGGAAAATTCTCCATATGCGGGCCGCAGACTATTGCCTTTTCCCAATAAGCCGGTTCGAGCGGATTCTGCCCGCCGTGTTCGATAAAAGTACCGCCCATTACCGCGATATCGCACGCGCCGTAAACAGATGAAAGCTCTCCCACGACATCAAGGAGAATGATAATGCCGGAGTGTTGGAGTGTTGGAGTGTTGGAGTTTGCTATCTCCGATCGCTTTAGGTATTTAATATTATTCCTTTTAATTGACTCCTCTACTTCTTTAAATCTCCCGGGATGTCTCGGCGCAATAATAAGATTGAGCATCGGAAAATCGGATCTGAGTTTTATATATGCATTGATGATTAAATCCTCCTCTGTCCTGTGGGTGCTCCCCGCAACTATCGCAGTGCCTTGCAATATCTTTGTCCATTCAGGGATGTAAGATGAAGGCGTTGTGTCGAACTTAAAATTCCCGGTCACTTTAACCTTCCCGGTCTCCGCTCCTATTGCCTTAATCCTATCGGCATACAATTCGTTCTGCATGCAGAGCAGGCGCATATTATTCAGAACATCCTTTATGAAAAACCGCAGCTTTCTATATCCGCTGAAAGATTTTTCGGATATTCTCCCATTCATCAATAACACAGGCACATCCATCCCGCTTAATATCTTTATTGTATTAGGCCAGAGTTCAGTTTCCATAACGATAAAAACGGACGGCTTTATGGATCGTATCGCATTTTTTATTGCGAACGGCAGGTCGAACGGAACGTAAATAATCCGTGCGGTATCTCCCAATCTCTCTCTTGCGACTTTCTGCCCCGTATCCGTAACCGTTGAAACTACAATCTCTCCGGAGGGATGCCTTTCCTTTATTTTTTTGATTAAAGGGACTGCGGTAATTACTTCTCCTACGGAAACCGCATGGATCCAGATGGTTTTAGAGGCTGAAGGCAAAAAACCTAACCTTTCTTTAAGCCACCTTTTTCTTAAATCAAAAGGCCGTCTTAAGTATTCGAAAGGCAGCAGTAAGATAAGAACTAAAATATATAAAAAGCTATACGCCTGATACATAGCGTGCCGCGACTACTGGGCATCATGCTTCGGCATTATCGTTTTCCGCCGAAGCGATCTGGAGATCGTACAGTCTCTTATAAATCCCGCCATGAGCCAAAAGCTCCTCATGACTTCCCATCTCGGCTATCCTGCCCTTTTCGAGCACTACGACCCTGTCCGCCTTCTGTACAGTAGAAAGTCTGTGGGCTATAACAAAGGTGGTCCTGTGCTCCATAAGCGTATCGAGAGCCCTCTGAACCATCATCTCGGACTCCGTATCCAGCGCCGAGGTCGCTTCATCCAATATGAGTATCGGAGGATTTTTCAAAATAGCGCGGGCTATGGAGATTCGCTGCCTCTGCCCGCCGGAGATCATGACCCCTCGTTCACCTATAACGGTATCGTATCCGGTGGGCAGTTCGAGTATAAACTCATGGGCATAAGCGGCATTAGCGGCTTTTATCATGTCTTCCTGAGAAGATTCAGGATTGCCGAAGATTATATTCGCCCTCACCGTATCATTGAAAAGTATCACATCCTGGCTCACAAGCCCTATCTGCTTTCTTAAAGATTTCAGATTTACATCAGCTATATTAATGCCGTCAATATGGATCGCCCCCTCAACCGGGTCGTAGAATCTCGGTATCAAATCCACAAGGCTCGTCTTTCCGGCGCCGCTCCTTCCCACAATAGCGATAATCTCTCCCTTCCTGACCGAAAGATTAATATTATGGAGTATATAATGCTTTGAAGCCTGGTATCTGAAGGACACCCTCCTGAATTCTATGCCGTCGTTTATCGGTTTTAATACGCCTTTCCCTTCTGATTCCTTTTCTTTCACAAACAACTCGTCGAGCCTTTCAAGAACCGCCCTCGACTGCTGAATGCCGTTATTTGCCGAAGCAAGCCTCCTTGCGGGAGTGTAAATCATAAAAATAGCCGTTAAAAAAGAAAAGAATTCTCCGGGCGTGATGGTATTTTTTATAACAAGCCTTCCGCCGTACCACAAGACAAACGCGATCCCTAATCCTCCGACCACCTCCATCATAAGGGACGTGGCCTCCACAACCCTCGTGGAACGCATCAACTCCCTGTAATAATCCTGATTCCTGCCCCTGAATATATTTATCAATGAGTCTTCCCTGCAGAATATCTTTATCATTTTTATCCCGGAAAAAGTCTCGGAAAGGAATTCTGTTATTATCGAAATCTTTTTCTGGGCCTCTTTGCTGATTTTTTTAAGCCTTTTCCCGAGCCTTTGAGCGCCGTAAAAGGCTGCGGGGAGGACGGTTATGGAAATCAGCGCAAGGTCCCATCTCCTGTAAAACGCCACAAAGAGCAGGACTATTATCGTGGCGCTTTCCACAAAAATATCCTTAACAGTAAACGCGAGAAGCCCTTGCATCTGTCCGGTGTCGTTTATTGTCTTTGACAGCAGCAAGCCTGACGACTCCTTTTTAAAATCATCGACCGGCAGATATAATAAATGGTCGTACAGGTTGCCCCTTATGTCCCTTACGACTTTTGCTCCTACCGACCTCATCAGATAAGACTGAAAAAATGAAAAGACCCCTCTCAAGAGATACAACGCAAGGATCGCAAACGGCAAAAGGGCTAATAAGGTCGCGTTTTTTTCGAGAAATATGCCGTCGAGAGCGGGCTTGACAAGCCATGCAAGCCCGCCGTTCATTCCGGATATAAGAAGGCTCATGACTGCGGCAACCGCTATCCTGCCCCAGTACGGCTTAACAAGCAACAGTATCCTTTTAAACATCGCTCAAGCTCCCAGTTCCTCTATTATTTCTGCAACCCTCAGAGACGCCCGTTTATTCAGAAACGGATCCCGGACCCTATTTAATTGCGCCGCGATTTCCCCTCTGTATCGGGTATTCTCCATAATCTTTGTCAATTCCTCTATAATATTATCCTTATCGGCCCTATCCTGCAAGAGTTCCTTGATTCTGAGACCCGAATCGTCCCTTACGGATTTATCGAGAAGGACGTTCACGAGAGATATATGCCTGATCTTAACTATGAGCCTCCCGATGAGATAAGTCAACGGCGAAAGTTTATATATCACCGTCATGGGAACGCCCAAAAATGCCGCCTGAAGCGCGGATGTGCCTGAAGCGATAACCGCGACGTCGGATGCGAGTAATGTCTTAATTGCGTGATGCGTGATGCGTAATGCGTGATGCATATTTTTCTTCTTCAACTCATTACTCATTACGGATAACGCATTACGGTCCAGATTCGGCGCAACCGGTATCGCAAACTGCCGGTCAGGGTAAAGCCTGTGCATTTCAGCCATGACATCAACCATCACGGGGATCAGCTTCTTTATCTCATGCGTCCTGCTTCCGGGCATCAGAGTGATCACAGGCTTATCCGGCAATAATCCGAGTTCTTGTTTGACTTTAGCTTTGAGATCATCGGTTATTAAATCATGGACTCCGAACTCCTGAATGACTTCGTTTATCTCGTCCATTATGGGGTGCCCTACGAATTCGCATGGAATCCCGGCATTTTTGTATATCTCGTCTTCAAACGGCAGTATAACGGCCATCTTATCTACCATAGTTCCGATAGTCTTTACCCTGCCCTTTCTCCATGCCCACACCTGAGGGCTGACGTAATAGAGAACCTTTATGCCGAGTTTCTTCGCTTCTCCCGCAACCTTCATATTGAAATCGGGATAATCGATAAGAACAAGCACCTGAGGATCGAATGATTTAAAGGCGGAAACGACTTTTTTAAAGGTTCTTTTGATTTCACCGTATGTCTTTACGGCCTCGATGATGCCGAAAGAACCGGCTATTCTGGAGATAAGAGTTACGCCGGAAGCCTCCATCCTCTCGCCGCCGACTCCTATAATGCTTATGCATGGGTTCCCGGTTTTCAGCGCATTTGCGAGCAGGGCCCCGTAAAGTTCGCCCGAGCTTTCGCCGGAGACTATCATTACCCTTTTAAGCATTTAACTATTATCTTTGACGCAAAACGGATATCCGTCTCTTCGAGTTCGGGATACATCGGAAGGGATAGAACCTCTCTCGAAACCAGCTCGGTAACGGGGAAATCGCCTTCTTTATATCCTAAGAACCTTACCGCATCCTGAAGGTGGAGGGGCATAGGGTAATAAACCACGGAAGATACGCCGTTGTCCTTAAGATATTGCTGTATAATATCTCTCTTGCCGCTCCTGATGGTGTATTGGTGATATACGTGGTAAGCGCCGTTTTTCTCTACCGGCGTAATAACCGCATCCGAAAGAATACTATTGTAAAGAGAAGCCTTCTCGCGCCTCTTTCTGTTGTATTCGTCAATCATCCTGAACTTCACAAGCAGCACTCCGGCCTGTATTTCGTCGAGCCTGCTGTTGTAGCCGAGACATTCATGCCTGTATCCGCCCTTAGAGCCGTGATTTCTTAATTTTCTTATTTCGTCGGCCGCGCCGGGATCGTTCAGGACAATCATTCCTCCGTCGCCGTAAGCCCCCAAATTCTTGCTCGGATAAAAACTGAAACATCCGGCGTCTCCGAAACTTCCGGTTTTTTTTCCGTTGAGCGAGGCGCCGAATGATTGGGCGCAGTCTTCTATCACCTTGAGATTATATTTCGCGGCGATATCCATTATGGTCTTCATATCGGCTGGATGTCCGAATATGTGAACGGGCACTATCGCCTTTGTCTTTTTTGTTATCTTCTTCTCGATAAGTGACGTATCGATATTGTAAGTATCGGGCTCTATATCCGTGAATACGGGTTTTGCTCCGGTGTATAAAATCGCCTCTGCCGTAGCAAAAAAGGTGAACGGAGTCGTTATTACCTCATCTCCTTCGCCTATGCCGAGGGCTTTTAGAGACAGGTGAAGGGCGTCCGTGCCGGATGCAACGCCTACGGCCTCCTTAACTTCATGGTACTTCCCGATCTCATCTTCCAGTTCCAGAACCTTTTTGCCGAGCACATACTGAGAACTTTCCAGCACCTCGTTCAATACGGAAAAGACCTCGTCCTTTATTTCCAGATACTGCCTTTTCAGATCGATCATCGGTTTCATCGGTTTATCTTTTCTCCTATCTCCATAGCTATTTTTAACGCGTCCCTGCCTTCGATCGCAGAGACAAGAGGCCTGCGTCTTTTGGTAACGCATTCCATAAAATCTTTCAATTCTTCTTTCAGGGGCTCTTTCTTCTCCACATTAACCGTTTCTTGAACAATTTCATTGCCGGCCCCAATCCCCCTATAAAATCTCTTTATTTCCATATTCTGATAATCTACAAGGAGATATGAATCCTTCTGAAACACCTTGAGTTTTCTGGATTTCTCAGAAGATATCCGGCTCGCCCTCATCAATGCCTGCGCGCCGGTATTGAACTCAATCCATGCCGTTGCGATATCTATGTTGTCGGTCATTACCTTCGCTCCTGTTGCCTTGACATCCTTTATATCCAATCCTGGATTTTGTCCCTTGAGAATCGCGAGGATTATATCGATGTCGTGTATCATTAAATCGAGTGTTATATCCACATCGATCCCCCTTCCTAAAAACGGGGAAAGCCTCTCGGACTCTATGAATACCGGCTTGTCGATAAGAGAGCCGGCAGCGGGGAATACGGGGTTGAATCTTTCAAGATGTCCGACCTGAAGAATAACTCCGGCACTCTCGGCCGCGTCAATAAGTTTATCCGCCTCTTCAACGGTAGAGCTGATGGGCTTTTCTATAAGAATATCCTTGCCGGCCTTTATGCACTCAAGAGCGATAGGATAATGCAAGGTGGTAGGTGTTACGATGCTCAGGGCATCAACCTTATTTAGGACATCCTTGTAATCAAAAAATGCCTCGCATCCGTATTTTTTTGCTGTCTCCTCTGCCCGCTCCCTGTCCGGATCGATAACCGCGGAAAGCCTTACATTGTCCAATTCAGAATAAATGCGCGCATGATGCTGCCCCAGATAACCCACGCCTATAACGCCGATATTAATCATATTTTTTCAGCCTTTAATTTATTCAGGACCGTACCTTTTGCTTTTTGGAAGCCCTTTTCCCTTAAAATATCCAAAAACTCTTGAGAGGCCAATTCCTTTAAGAATCTCTCCCTTGCCTTTTTATCGTTAATTTCTTTCATTATCCTATTCCTCAGTTGCTTCAGAAAACTCAGATACCGTCCGAAGTCTTCATTATAACCGAGTTCCAGTTCCTTCCTTATTCTTTTAGCCATGGCCGGACTCGCGCCTGACGTGGACACGGCAATGGTCATCGGTCCCCTTTTCATAACAGACGGGACAATAAAATTGGCCATTTCGGGAACGTCAACCACATTTATCAGACACGGGGCATCCTTAGAAACCCTTGTGTTCAGCTTTTCGTTGTCCGTAGCCGCAATAACCAAAAACGCGCCCTTTAGGTCTCCGCGTTTATAATCCCTTGCTATGTGTTGAATCGTTCCTTTGTTTTTCTGCCTTTCAAGGGCATTTGTCAGAATAGGGCTTATAACTTTAATTTCAGCCCCTGAATGGAGAAGGGAAAACACCTTCCTTTCCGAAACTTTACCGCCTCCTACAACAACGCACTGCTTTCCGGACAGGTTTATAAAGGCGGGATAATAATTAACCATCTGCCGGCATCCGTCAATCTTTTAATTTTTCGGCCTCTTTTTTCGCCGCCGGAGCCAGTTTGCTTGCAGGATATTTCTCGATCAATTTATTAAACGCCTCTTTGGC
>MHDU01000079.1 GCA_001803635.1 Nitrospirae bacterium GWB2_47_37
CAGGTATCCTGAAATGCAGCCCTTCTCCAAGCACATCCTTCTGAACAGCGCCAAAATTGAGGACAATCCCTCTTTGACCTGCACCAACCTGAACCCATGGACTTAAAAACAGAAAAAAGACCAGAATTGCTCCAATAATCAGCGCCAGCCTCGCGGGTCCTTTTTTCATTGCAGACTGCATTGCCTCCTTAGCTCTGTAAACATCTCTTTCATCCATTTAAGCTTCCTCCTTTCAATTCTTGAAACTTAGTTTTTACTTTTTCCAATAAACTCCTCGCCCGGATAAATTCAACGGCAAGGATTCCCACTAAACAATCTCCTCAAACATATCCTTCTTTGGATTATAGGAGCATATCCTGCCGGTTTCAATATTGTAATACCAGCCGTGCAAATAAATTTTCCCCTCCCTTAATGCCCTTGCCACAAAAGGATAGGTCTGGATATTCTGCAATTGGGCAAGGATATTTTCTTCCTCGGCAATCCTCTGACGGGATTCGCCATAGTCATTTGGACAATATTTTTCTATCATTTTTTTCACAGGCAGCGCCAGCCTCAACCAATCCCTGAGATGCGGCATGTTGTCAAATTCTTTTTCGTCCTTGAAAATGGCCTGCATTGCTCCGCAATTAGAATGACCGCACACAATAATATCTTTCACCTTCAAACTCAGCACTGCAAACTCTATAGCTGCTGCAACACTGTTTTTATCTTTTATGGCATCATAAGGAGGAATAATATTCCCCACATTTCTTACAATGAAAAGTTCCCCCGGTTTGCTCTGCGTAACAAGATTAGGATCTACCCGCGAATCGGAACATGTTATAAAGAGGACCTCAGGAGTCTGTCCTTTAGAAATACGCTTGAAGAAATCTTCTTCTTTCTTAAAATACAAATCTTTAAACTTATGAATTCCCCTATAAAGTTTCTCCACTGCTCCTCCAAATAAAAAAAACCTTTACCACGAGTATATCTGTAAATCTTCCCGTGGTAAAGGTCTTGCTTGCCAGTTGAACTAATCATTAGTATTGGCCGGCGGTACCGGGCATTATTGCCGTGTTGACGATAGCCGCTGATTCAGCTACTCCCCTTTACTGTTAAAATAGACTAACCGAAATCTAAGATTATGTCAATATCGGTAACTAATCGATTCTTCCTACCGGCTCCGGACCTTCGGCTTCGACTTTCTCAAGGATGAAAAGAAGCTGTCCTTCCTGCACCGTATCATTAAGCTTGACGCACACCTCAGAAATTTGTCCGTCAAATGGAGCGATAATCGCATTCTCCATCTTCATCGCCTCAAGGTTTGCTATCTCTTCACCCTTATGAACAATGTCACCGACTTTGAGAGCGCCCCTTTCAGGATTGCCGATTCTCCAGATGTTTCCGTTGATCGGCGCTCCTATTTCATTAGCCCCCTTAGCCGTCTTTATCTCTGTCTTTTTAGCCCTCGGCGTCTCAACTTTATAAACACGGGTCTTGTTATTAACCCTCATTACCACATGGATTACGCCCTCGTGCTCGGCGCCTACGGACACAAGCTCTATGCTGTAGGGCTTTCCCAATAGTTCGAAATCCACCCTGTCGCCCGGATTTTTCAAACCCTCTCTCCAAACACCTGTCGGAAGCACAAGCGGAGCCTCCCCGAATTTTTCCCTGAATTCTATAAATTCAAGCGCGTCCTTCGGATGCATGAGATACAGTATGAATTCTTCCTCTGTCGCGGCCCTGCCGAGCGTATCCGAAAGCTCTTTTCGTATTTTTTCAAGATCGTCGGCGGCTATGGAATCAAGAGGGGAAAGCTCTTTTCTCTCCTGTATCTTATCCTGCCATTCATCTCCGAAAGCGCTTTTATATACCCATTCTGCGGGCCAGCCCACAGGAAGTTTCCCGTAATTCCCTAAAAGAAGGTTTTTAAAATCTCCCGGCGCATTCCGGAAAAGCGTAAGCAGTTCTTCCTGCTCGTCTTTCCGCATCGCTTCAAAAACCTGAGCCTTTTCCTCTACGAATTCGGACATAAGCCCCGTTATGTGCTTGACGCCTGCGTCTCCGCGCTCTTTCGCGTATCTGTTGATTATGCCGCTGCATGTAACCCATGTGATCTGAGAGCCGGGAGTAACGTCGAAATATTTCACGATCCTGTTGTAAAGGGACATCATTTTCAGTACGGCGGGCATGAGATGAAGGAATTCCGCTTTCTGCGCCTGTTCAAAGGAACTCGGAAACGCGCCTCCCGGCATTTTATGAAGCGTTACAGTGTGGTCGAGACCCTTAAAAGGAGACTCGGCCCATTCATAGTTGCCTATCCATTCGCGTACTTTTTGAACCGCGCCTTCAGCCTCGGCTCTGTTTAAATGGACAGTGATGCCCGATTCCGCAAAGATAGCGTGAACGCTTAATATCGGAGAATGTCCGTAAAATCTGACAAGCGAATCCTCTTCAACATCGAATATTTTCGCGCCGGCCTTCGCGGCTGACAGAAAGGCCGGTATTGCAAGCCCGTCCGTTATATGCCTATGATAATTAATGACAAGTTCCGGATATTTCTGTTTTATCGCGTCTATAAGATTGCCGGTCCTGTTGACATCTCCCACGCCTGCCATATCCTTTATGCAGAGAACTATCTCGTCTATGCCCCCGCAAAGATCGACAATATCCCCGACAACTCCCAGATAATATTCGTTAGTCGCCCAATCGGCTACGGTAAATGATATTGTCGGCTCGAAAAGCCTGCCCCTTTTCATCACGACCTCGGCGACAGATCTCATATTCCTTACATCGTTCAGGAATGAGAAGCATCTCCATATATCTATATCAACTTTTGATACGGCATGCTCTATGACATTTTTAGGATACGGCCTGTATCCCCAAAGATTGGTTTCCCTGATGAGCGTCTGGAGCAGAACATTCGGCATACTCTCGCGCAGCATTCTGCACTCCTCAAAAGGGTCTTCTCTCCTGTTCATTATTCCCACATGCCAGCGCGCCCCGCCGTGAGACTCGGCGCTGAAAAGTCCCATATTGTTATAGTAAGGCGCAAGCGTCTTCAGATCATATATGCGATGGCGGTTTTTGAAATCGGACTGTCCCGCGTCCCTCATGCCGACGGATGTGAAACATACTCCCTTCAAAGAACGGACAGCGCCGACTATCTCTTTCGGCGACATCCCCGGTTTTACAAAAATATTGTTTTCCATGCCTATTGCCTTTTGCCTATTGCCTGAATTTTCTACATCCACTTCTGAGAACCGAGCGCCGATATTTCTGCAACATAACGCGCGACTTTCAATGCCTCGTCCTCGCTCGTCTTTTCTTTAAACATCGATATAAGCTCATCCATGTGCTCTTCTATAAAGCGCGTAGAAAATTCTCCTTTAATAAACGCCGGATGCCTGATAATGCTCAGCAAAAGCGGAGCAAGGGTCTTCACGCCTTCGACCCTTAGATTCCTGCTCAAGGCGCGGTCCATTGTTCTTACCGCATCTTCCCTGTCGGCTCCCGCCGTCATCAGAAGCATGAACAGCGAGTCGTAATAAGGAGGAATGTCCGCGCCCTCATAAACGCCCGACGCTATTCTCACGCCGGGACCGTGCGGTATCTCAAGCCTCGTTATGGCGCCGAACGACGGGCTGAAGGTCTTCGGATCTTCTGCATTAATCCGCACCTCCAGCGCCCACCTGTTTGGACGTATATCCGACTGCTTGAACGGCAATTTCTTGCCCATAACCACGTCCAACATTATGCCTACTATATCCAGTCCCGTAATAAGCTCCGTTATGCCGTGTTCGACCTGAAGCCTCGTGTTGACCTCAAGGAAATAGAACTTCCTCGTAGAAGAATCGAATATAAACTCCACAGTGCCGGCAGTCGTATAGCCTATTTCCCTCATAAGGCGCACCGCCGTGAAGCATATTTCCTGCCTGAGGTCTTCATCAAGAGTCGGAGAAGGCGCCTCTTCTATTATCTTCTGATTGCGTCTCTGAAGCGTGCACTCCCTCTCAAACAGATGTATCACATTTCCGTGTTCGTCTCCGACTATCTGGACTTCTATATGCCTGCCTCTCTCTATATACTTTTCAACCAGCACTGTTTCGTCTCCGAATGCCTTCTTCGCCTCCGAACGCGCCTGTGCGAATGCCTGAGCCATCCGGTCTTCGCTTTCGACCTTGACCATCCCCTTGCCGCCGCCGCCCGCGGCAGCCTTTATCATTATCGGGAACGCCACTTTCTCCGTCTCCATCCACTTCTTTATCCGATTAATATCCGGAACATTGCTGATACCGGGGATCGTGGGTACATTCGCTTTCTGAGCAAGCTCCTTGGCCGCTATCTTATCTCCCATAAGCCTTATCACCTTCGGAGAAGGGCCTATCCATATCAATCCCGCGTCGATAACCCTTTGAGCGAACTTTTCGTTCTCCGCCAGGAATCCCCATCCCGGATGTATCGCGTCGGCCTTGCTCATAAGCGCGGCGTCGATCATTTTATCCATATTTAGATAAGACTCCACCGGCGGCGCTTCGCCGATATGCACAGCCGTGTCGGCCATAAACACGTGATGCGCGAGCCTGTCCGGCGCGCTGTAAACTGCGGTCGTAGGGATTTTCCTGTCCCGGCAGGTATGCATTATCCTGACGGCAGGGACACCCCTGTTCGCGATCAACACCTTATTTATATTTCTCTTATTCATCTTAATTATTTATCCCTTAACACATTTTATACAGGCAAGCGATGCGCCGAAAAGCATTTTGCAGCGATACCTTAGCGCCAAACCCTCCCGCCATTTAAAGGCCCTTTCAGTATAACCTCTGCATTAAAAATAATATAACAGGCAATTTGATAAATTCATCGCATTGCAAAAGGCTTGAAGGCGTATTGGTTGCCTGTATCATTACCGGCAAATCGCTCGACTTAGGCTATACTGCATATCTAAGTAGTTTACAGCAATCTTTACATTCATAGCCGCGGCTTATTAGAATATAACTAAAACTCATATTCTAAAGATGATAGAAAAATTTAAAATATTCTGCGCCGTGGTTGATACCAAAAGCTTTTCGAAGGCTTCAAAGATCGTCCACATTACCCAGCCCGCCGTATCGCTTCAGATCCAGGCGATCGAAGAGTTATTCGAGACAAAGCTGTTCGACAGGACCGGAAATTCCCTGAGGCTTACCCCTGCGGGAGACATCCTTTACAAACACGCGAGGGAAATACTTAAAACCTATGCCTCTCTCGAAAAAGGCATAGGAAAAATTACCGGAACGATAAAGGGAGGCGTCGCCATAGGAGCGAGCACAACATTAGGAAACCACGTGCTGCCGGATATAATAATAGACTTCAAAAAGAAACATCCGAAAATAAAAATCAATCTGCATATCGGCAACACCCGGAGAATCGAGGACCTGTTGACATCCGGGTTTATCAATTTCGGATTTGTTGCCGGAGAACCTTCAAAAAGCAACCTGAAGGTCGAAATAATTATGTCCGATGAGCTTATCTTTATTATCCCGCCGTTTCATCCGTGGGCTAAAAAAAGCGTTATATCGGTTTTCGAGGCAATGAAGGAGCCTTTTATTTTAAGGGAGGAAGGTTCCGGCACCAGGCAAAAGACAGAGGAATATTTTGAATCTCACGGCATCGGCATCGACAAACTGCATCCCGTCTTGATATTGGGAAGCAACGAGGCTATAAAAGAAGCCGTTAAAGCCGGTATCGGCATATCGGTCATATCGAGGCTGGCCGTTCAGAGAGAGCTTGACGAAGGAAAACTGAAGGCCGTAACTCCGAAAGAAGGGAAAATCCTGAGGAATCTCTCTTTAATATTTCCGCAAAAAGCCCATTTCTCGCACGCTGTCGAAGAGTTCATATTCTTCACAAAAAAGCACATTCTTAAAAATGCATTATAACGAAAACTTTTCAGGCCTGCCTGCCCTTCAATTCCTTTGACTTCTCTATCAGCGACTTTTTTGTCTTTTCCCTGAAAGCCTCAAGTTTTCCGGCTATTTCAGAATGTTTAATCGAAAGAATTGAGCATGCTAAATATGCCGCGTTCTTTGCGCCGTCTATGGCTACGGTTGCAACAGGAATTCCCGGAGGCATTTGAACGGTCGCATAAAGAGCGTCAACGCCTTTTAAAGCCCCTGATTTCAGAGGTACTCCGATAACCGGCAAAGTCGTATGCGAGGCGACAACTCCTGCCAGATGAGCCGCCATGCCTGCGCCGGCTATTATGACCTCAATTCCCCGTTCTCTTGCATTTTTTGCGTATTCCGCCGTCTTTTCCGGAAGCCTGTGGGCTGAACTTATATCAAGTTCATAAGCCACACCCATTTCTTTCAAGACCTCTCCCGCCTTTTCCATAACTTCAAGGTCGCTGTCGCTTCCTATAAGAATAAGAACCAACGGTTTTGCCATTTTTATCCGCCCATCCTCATGGATTCGAGTCTTGCAACCCTTTCCTCCATGGGCGGGTGTGTGCTGAAGAGTTTCAAAAGTCCTCCGCCGGAAAGGGGGTTTACAATAAACATATGCGACGTCGCAGGATTTGCGTGCATAGGTATCTGCTTAGAAGCCATGTGGAGTTTTTTAAGCGCATCAGCAAGATGCATAGGGTTGCCCGCAATCCTCGCGCCGCCTGCATCAGCGCCGTATTCCCTCGATCTCGATATCGCCATCTGCACAAGCATTGCGGCAATGGGGCCGACGATCATCATAACAATAGCCGCGATAGGACTTCCTCCGCCTTCTTCATCGTCATTACTCCTACCGCCGAATATCATCGCCCACTGCGCCATCTGAGCGAGGTAGCTTATCGCGCCCGCGATTGTCGCAGCAACAGTGCTTACGAGTATATCCCTGTGCTTTATATGGGCAAGCTCATGGGCTATAACTCCTTCGAGTTCTTCCCTCGACAATATCTTCATAATGCCGGTCGTTACCGCGACAGTGCCGTGATTCGGATTCCTGCCGGTCGCGAATGCATTCGGCTGCTCTTGTTCCATTATGCAGACCTTCGGCATAGGAAGCTCGGCCTTATGGGCAAGCCTTCTGACCATACCGTAAAGTTCGGGCGCTTCGCTCTCCGTTACCGGTTTTGCGCCGTACATCTTAAGCACGATCTTATCGCTGAACCAGTATGTAATAAAATTCATGCCGAACGCCATTATAAGGGCGAATGTCATACCCGACTTGCCGCCCAGAATACCTCCGATCGCCACGAGCATCAGGGTTAAAGTTACCATCAATACCATTGTCTTAAATCCGTTCATCTTTTTACCTCCAATTGAAAAGACCTCTACCGCACCGAATACTTATCAATAAACAGTTTACCAATAAATACTCGCTGCGGTAAAGGTCTTGCTTGTTAGATTATCGGAAAGAGGGGATTTGTGTCAAGGCAACGAATTATGCGGATTTTGACATGTGCCGAAAAATAGCGGATAATTTCAGCAAGGCGCGTTAAGCGCAAGGAGGTAACGGCTATGAAAGAAGTAGCGGAGATGGCGGTAAAGCTGATGGCTGCGGAGGTTGCGGCTATCCCACATGCGCGGAGTTTTCAAAAAACAGGCAGATTAAAGAGAAAGAGATGGGATACACCGGGCCGCATTGTGTAATGAGAATGATGGATATAGGTGTTGCGCTTTCATCCGCCGCAAAGACAGCGAGCCTTTTAAACGTGGACAACAGGGTACAGCAGCGTGTCGGAGCAGCGGCAAGGGCATTGGGATTCATCAATGCTGAGGTCGTAATGGGAATACCCGTCAGCATCACCGGGAAGAGCATCTATTTTGACAGGCAGGCTGCTCCAAAGCATTGAGGTTTGAAATGAACTTATTGTCTCCCTTTAATGCACTCTGCACCGTGGGCTTCTTCGCAAGGCTTTCATACGCCCTCGCGAGAAGCCCCGTGCTTCCCCTGTTTGCCCTCTATTTAGGAGCGGGGCCCGAGGCGATAGGCTTTGCGGTAGGCATATCCACAGTTACGGGAATATTCTTTAAGCTTCCGGCAGGCGCGCTCTCTGATGTAATAGGAAGAAAAAAAACAATGCTCATCGGTCTTGTCGTTTTTGCGGCAATGCCCTTTACTTATCTCTTGATAACCGACTACACGCTCCTCATTATAATAAGGTTCATACACGGCCTCGCGACTGCAGTATACGGCCCTGTCTCCATGGCGGTAGTTGCGGACTTCGCCGGCAAGAACAAGGGGGCGATGCTCTCATGGTTCTCCTCGGTCACCATCATCGGAAATCTCATAGGCGCTCCTGTGGGCGGGTTTATCCTCTACACCATGTCGGCAGGCGGGCCGTCTCTCTCGGAATTTCAAATCGTCTACATTACAAGCGGCATTGCGGGAACGGCGTCCCTGCTGATGGCCCTTAAACTTTTAACGCACGGAGAAAGGGTCGAAAAAGGGAAAAGCCTCAAGGAGTCGTATAAAAAATTTCTTTCCGGGATAAGAGAGGTAATCAGCGATAAACGGGTATTGATAACTTCCAATATGGAAGGATTACAGAACATGACGGTCGGGGCGCTGGAAGCGTTCCTTCCCATTTATGCGGTAAAGGTTGCGGGGCTGAACGAATTTCAGGCAGGCCTGCTGTGGGGTATTCAGGTATTTGTAACCATCCTCTCAAAACCCGTTATGGGAAGGACTTCGGACAAATACGGCAGAAAGCCGCTCATCACCGCCGGAATGATCTTATGCGCCGTATCATTCGCCTCAATTCCGCTGCTGAAGGATTTCTACCTGCTTATGCTTGCGGCGATTGTATTCGGTTTCGGAGAGGCATTCGTAACATCTTCATCCGCCGCTTTAGTTGCCGACATATGTAAAGAAAAACACTTCGGCACGGCTATGGGGACATTCGGGACCATCTTCGACATCGGCCACGCCTCAGGGCCTATCCTTGCAGGATTTCTGATCGCAAGATTCGACTATCTCTACTCGTTCTTGATGATGGCTGCAATCCTGCTTTTATCCATCCCCGTCTTCATTGCGAATGTAAAAGAACCCCGCAGCATAAATACTACGACAATATAAACTTCAATCCAGCAATCGCAAGAACCAGACCCAGCAGTTTTCTGAGCGCCGGAGTCGGGAGGCGGCGGCTGCCGAGTTCGGAGCCTATTAAGCCTCCAATAACGACTGCAATACCGAGCAATACTATGGATTCCGGCAGCGTCTTTACTTTAGCCCAATGCCCCAGCAATCCGGAGATGGAATTGACGAGTATAAACGGCGCCGCGATCCCCGATATGGTGCGAAAATCCGCCGATCTGAGAAACACGAGGATCGGGCTCAGGAAGATGCCTCCCCCGACTCCCGTGAGTCCCGAAAGAATGCCTATACCCGAGCCGATCAATAAACTTACCGTAATGCCGGGCTGCTTATAATCTTCATTCGCCGCCTTAGAAACGGTCTTGAAAAACTGATAAGCGGCAAAAATCAGTACGAATCCGACGACCGTCCTGTAAATCCCGCCCGGCAGCCTGAGCCATCCTCCTATAAACGCGAGAGGTATGGATGTCAGGGCAAAGGGCCAGAACAATCGCCATGAGAAATGGCTCGCCCTGTAGTATTTTATTGCCGCTATGAAAGATACGATTATATTAAGCGATAGGGCCGTAGGCTTCATCGCCTCCGGCGCGAAACCGAACAACGCCATCATTGCGAGATAAGCCGAACCGCCGCCGTGCCCCACAGATGAATAGAGAAGCGCAGCAGCGAAAAATAGAAGGGATATTATAAGAAGCGTTTCAATGCCGAATTCCATTATTGTAATCCAAAGACTATCTTAGCATATACAGAAGCATTAAATTAATAACATACGCCGACGCTATTCCTATGGAGTCCCACGCGAGGAACAGTTTCTTTTTCTCCGCGCGGTAGGTCAGGCCTATAATCGCGATCGCCGTCATGACAATAGCGGATATGGCTGAGATTATATGGCTCTGATTCGCGAATGAAAGGAGAGGGCCTTTTGTAAAAAAAATGTCGTCGAGGGCGAGTATAAAGATATTGAATATATTGCTTCCGAAAAGATTGCCGATCGCGAGGTCTACTGCGTCCATTCTTATTGCCGCGAATGAAACCACAACCTCAGGCAGAGAGGTGGAAACGGCTATAAAAATATTCCCCACAAATGTCTGTCCTAAACCTGTTGTCTCCGCAATGCCTTCGCCTATCTTAGGAAGAAATACGGCGGCCGCTATAACTAAAACCGCATTGACAACATAATGAACAACGGCGGTCTTTGTCGGTACGTCCTTATATTTTAATTCTACGGCCGCTTCTTTTATAAACGCGGAAATCCGCCTCTTCTCGTAAGAGTAGACGAGCCTCATGGCAATAAAATAGATGATTACAAAAACCAATGTATAGGGCCCTATCCAGCCGAGCGGAAAAATGCGGTCTCCAAAAAAGAGGCTCATTCCTGCAATGCCTAAAAGCAGTATCCCGAATCCCGCTGAAAGCACATGGCCGTGATGCGCCTTCGCGGATATGGGCGACTGCCGGTAAACGGCATCGAGAAAGGCGAGAATGGCCATATTAAAAACACAGCTTCCCATCACGTCTCCGACTGCGATATCAGGGACATTCGCATAGGTAACGGAGCTTATGCCCGTAACAAGCTCCGGCAGTGATGTTACCGAAGCCATGAGAACAACGCCTATCCATGTCCTGCCGAGCCCTGTCTTTTCCGCGATGATATCGCCGTATTTGGAAAGCCTCATGCCGGAATAGACTATTGCCGCAGTGCAGATTATAAAAGCAACCCAGAGAAACATTACCTGTGATACCTCGCCGTTAAAATTTTGTCCGATTCAAAATATTCCATAGCCTTATTGATATCCGTCTTATTCCCTATCAAAAGCATGATATCTCCCGCCTTCAGAACAAAATCAGGCGAAGGGTTTTGATGAACCTCCTCGCCCCGCTGCACGGCGATGATCGTAACGCCTGCCTCGGTCCTTAGATGCAATTCCTTAATGGAATGCCCCCTCGCATGAGAGCCTTCTTTAATAAGATACGTCTCCGTTTCTATATCCTTTAAGAATTCATGCCTCTCCGCGAGGCGTTTATGCTGCAAATCAACGCTCCTCAACGCCCCGTAACTGTCCTTTCTGATATTTTCGATATAATCCGCAATTATGTTCCTCGGCACATTGTATTTATGCAGCACCCTCGAAAACATTTCTATCGATGTCTCGAACTCCTCCGGTATTATCTCATTGGCGCCCAACTCCCTCAGTTCATCCACCTCCGAGAGGTATCTCGTCCTGACAACGATATAAATATCCGGATTTTCTTTTCGCGCTATCGCCGTGATCCTCCTCGTGGAAGCGGGGTCGGATATGGCGATAACAAGGAGCTTAGCCCTTTCGATGCCGAGCTTATGAAGTATTTCCTTTGACGTCCCGTCGCCGTAATATATCGGCTCCCCTTTTTTCTTCATATCCCTCACGGTGTCGCTGTTCATTTCGAGCGTTACATATGGAATCTCCGTTTTCCTGAGCACACGCGCAAGGTTTCTCCCGTTGAGGCCGAATCCCACGATGATCACATGCCCCTGCCTTTTTCTCGGAAATCCTTCGGCCTCCGAAATCCTCTTAACCCTCGCGACTTTTTTAAGCATATGCCGCGATGTAATCCACGCGGATATTGACGGCGCTGCCTTTAAAACGAACGGCGTCGCAATCATCGTTATAACGGACGACGAAAGGAATATCTGATAGAAATCTTCCGTAATGAGTCCTGATGCCTTACCGGCTACAGCGAGTACAAATGAAAACTCTCCGATCTGCGCGAGACCGAGCCCGGCGTGAAGGGCCGTCCTCAAAGGGCTTCCTATTGCCGTCGCAGCCGACAGCCCTGTTACTACTTTAAGCGCGAATATGCATGTTACCGCGACCGCTATAATCGTGAAGTTTCCGGACATATAGCTTGCATTCATGAGCATTCCTACGGAGACAAAGAACATGCCTATGAAGCTGTCCTTAAACGGCAATATGTCCGATGTGGCCTGATGCGCGTATTCGGACTCCGAGATTATAAGGCCCGCTAAGAACGCCCCCAGCGCGAGGGAAAGCCCGAATTTTGAAGTCAGTAGGGCAATGCCGAGACATAGAAGAATAATCGCGGTTATGAAGAGTTCCCGGCTTCTTGTCCGCACGATCTGATGAAGAAGCCCCGGAACTATCCATTTAGCGCTTAAAAGCACAGCCGCGATTATTGCGGCTGCTTTAGCCATTTTTATGAATACATCCGTTATGCTTATCCCGTCTCCGGACAGCGCCGGGATGAGCAGCATGAGCGGGACAACGCACAGATCCTGAAAAATAAGTATCCCCACCATCATTCGGCCGTGAGGAGAATCGGTCTCGCCGCTGTCCGCGAGCATCTTTAAAACAATCGCGGTGCTGCTTAACGCGACAAGGAATCCCACAAATATGGATGTGCCGGCCTGACCCGTTGCAACATAAGCCGCGGCGGCGGACAATCCGATAGTAAGCGCAACCTGAATACCGCCCCCGCCTAAAACCGTCTTCTTCATCCTGACGAGTCTTGCCATAGAGAACTCTATGCCGATGGTGAAAAGCAGAAGCACTACGCCTATTTCCGCCAACACTTCAACGGAATGAGTATCTTTTACCAGACCGATACCGTATGGACCTATAATAATTCCGGCAACAAGAAATCCTACTATGGACGGTATATTCAGCCTGTGCAGCAGAAACACCACCAATGCGGAAACCCCGAAAATAACGACCAGAGATTTTAAGAATTCAAGTTCCATTATTCCCTTATTACCTGCCCCGTACTTATAAACGCTACGCTTTGATTCAAACGGATTCCTACCATCACCGCTTCAATTATAGGGACGTTTATGGCCTTGTCCGATTCCCATTTGACTATAAAATTAGCGCCTATCCCTCCGCTTGTGTCGCTTTCTTTCAGAAAGAATGAAATAGATGCCATAGGTCCTATCTTTATGGGTTTATCTATCATTTTCTTCACCAATCTTCCGTCATCGTCGTAATATTCCACTGCCTTAACCGTGATCGCATTCTTAAAATCGGTATTGCGAATCATTAAGGTAATGGCAAGATTGTATTCTACCGCATTGTCGCCTCTGAATATATGCGAGTATGCAGGGACATATACCGTTTGTCCTTTTTGAATTTTTACCTGTGAAAAGACATTATTCGCCGTGCTGAATAAAATAATCACAAACATGGCACTTATTAACACATAACGTTTCATGCGATCCTCCTATAAATGTTCTATCTCGTCTTTTTCTTCTTTTTCCGTCAGTTTTTTCTCAAGATACGCCTTGGCAATATCTCTCCCTCCGAGGCCGAATGCTATTGCGAGCGCGAGGACTATACCGCCGAATACTATGGCGAAAGCGATAATTATCGTCCCTCTGCCGATGCCTAATTGCTCCAACGCCATCGTGCCGGCGAGGATAAATACCGTAAATTTAACGAACCTGCTTATAAGGCCTGACAATTTTATGCCCGCGTTTACGGATGCTATAAGGGCGGTCCTGCCGAAAAAATTGCCGAGCAGATAACCGAACAGCAGTATGAGAGCGGCGGCAAAGACATTCGGAAGGTAAAGGAGAAGGTTTTCAAAAAGGCGTTCCACCGCCGGGATCTGGAGCTCTCTCATCGATATGACGGCGAAAACTGCAATAGTGATCCATGCGATTACCTTCGAGAGAAAAACCGACACCGAATCCTTTATCCCGCCTTTTCTCATCAGATCGATAATACCCGACCTCTCCGAAACGGCATCGAGTTTCACCGCTCTTGCGAGTTTCAAGAACACTGCCTTAAGGAACACCCCGATCACGATACCGGCAATCAAAATAAAACCGGATGTGATTAAGGTCGGCAGAAACTGGATGACCTTATCGAAGAACCTTTCAAAAGGCTCTATCGTTAATCTCTGCAGTAAGTTACCCATGATTACCCCCTTTCGAAATCCTTATTTCTCATCGATCCCAACCGTCCATCAGAAAGTCCTTTTTGTTCTCGAAGGTTATACACAGTTTTTCTATCCTGTCTTCCACTTCTTCGGCGCTGCTTTCCCATGTCTCTATTACGAAAGAGGCTACGCGGCCTATATAAAGCGGCGTAAGCGATTTTAACAGGTGTTCCTTGTTTATCATCTTTTTATGAGCTGCGATCGCAAAGCCGTAAATAATCTCGGCCCATATGTCATCCGGCATATGGAATTTCTTTTTAGGCTGCTTCCCCGCCTTGTAGAGAAATTTCATGACATCTTCAGGAAGGAATTCCCTCCATATATCTTTCAATTCGTTCACTCCGAGCCTGAACTTGTCTATCATCCTGTCGAGATTCACGGACACCGGCTCAAGGCCTACGGCGTATTGAAAACCGCACGTGAGTGTAGGCTCCGAACCTTTTACGGCCTTCCACTTGCCTGAATACGTATCCATGAGGTCGAAAGTCGCGCCGACAACCTGATGGAGCATTGCGCTTAGATCCGCGCCCGGATCTTTCGGGTCGTGTATCTTCGCGCCCAAGAATGACTGGCAAACCCTGAAATCGTTGGCAATCGCTGTGGTGGTCATCCATATGTCTATCCCGTAACGCGCCACATCGGTATTCCATACATCCTTAGTCAGATAAAACTTTGCGAGATTGCCGGAAAACCCGAAATCGCCGCCTATCGGCTGCCTTACGCGCCTGCCGTATAATGCCCTCGTCAAAGGATAGACTATGCTGTTCGTTATGGTCCCGTCGTATTTGTGCCTGTGATAAAGCGGCGCGATATAATCGAAACCGCCGTCGAGCACCGGCTTAACAAGAAGCTCTACCCATTCAGGCGTTATGCTTCTCAGATCGGAATCAACCACCGCGCATGCCTTAACGTTAAGGGCGTCCGCTATCTCGAATATTGTCCTGAACGCGCTGCCCTTACCCGGAATGCCGTGATACGGCGTCGTTATCTTAAAAGCGGGGACTATGCGGTGATGCAGGAGTATAGACAGGGAATCCTCGATGGTCGCGTCCTGAACTACACTCATGGTGCCGTCCGTGGAGCCGCCGTCGGAATTTACGAGCACGCATTTTTTATCCGGAAAATATTTGGCAAACCCCGCATGCACCGCCTTTACTACATGAGCTATGGTGCGGGCATTGTTGTAGCTCGGAATGCCGACAAGGATATCGGCTTCCTTTATTTCGTCGATCCTTTCCTGAATTTCTTTTCTTAGAACTGTACCATTCATTCGCTTATGTTTCCTTACTTCATCTACTCCTTATGTTTTTTCGTCAGCCTGCCGCCCTTAGGTATTATGGCTATGCCCGACCGGTCTATATAACACCGGAATCTGTCTTTATCCGGCTCGAAGCCTATGCGTTCCCCTTCATTAATTATATTCTGCTTGTCCACTATAGTCCTTCTTATGCTGCTGCCTTTTTTAACTACCGCGTGCTCCATTATTATGCTGTCTTCTATGCTCACGTTGTCCTCAATTACAACTCCGCTCCTTATGACCGAATTTCTTATCTTCGCCTTGCGTATAATTGTCCCTTCCGCGATCATGCTGTTCCTTATGTCGCCTCTGAGTATCCTTACGGCGGGACCCTCGTAACCCGACGGGTGAATAGGCCATAGCCTGTTGTCGACCTCAAACAACGGGGAATCTCCAAGCATATCCATGTGGGCGTCAAAATAAGCGGATATGGTTCCGACATCGCGCCAGTATCCCTTTTCCTCATAAGGCATTGTTCCGGGAATTATATTTGTCGCAAAGTCGTATGCGAATACCCTGCCGGTATCTACAAGGCCCGGTATTACATGCGCTCCGAAATCGTGCTGCTTCTTTCTCTGCGCCTTTGCAAGGGAATCCAGCAGCACGTCTTTGTTGAATATGTAATTCCCCATAGAGACGTAGGCGCGGCTCGGATCGTCCGGCATATGCGCGGGCCTTTTCGGTTTCTCCTGAAATCCGCTTATCCGTCTTTGGCCGTCAGTCTGGATAATGCCGAATGCCGATGCCTGCTCAAGAGGAACGGGCCTTGCCGCTACCGTTACAAATGCATCGTTCTTGAGATGAAAATCGATCATCTGACGTATATCCATTCTGTATATATGATCGGCCCCGAACACGATAACCAATTCGGGATTATGCTGCTGTATGAGATTTATGTTCTGAAAGACCGCATCGGCAGTGCCCTGAAACCACTCGGGACCCATCCGCATCTGAGGCGGCACGACCGTCACAAAGTGATCTTTAATTACCGGCGACAAGACCCAGTTCTGCCTTGCATGCTCGATGAGGGACTGCGATTTGTACTGAACGAGCAGATAAATGGAATATATATGCGAATTGATAAAATTGCTCAAAGCAAAATCTACTATCCTGTATCTGCCGCCGAACGGCACCGCAGGCTTTGAGCGGAATGCCGTTAAAGGGAAAAGCCTCTCGCCCTTTCCTCCGGCAAGGACAAACGCAAGAACCTTCGAACGCGCCATTCATACCTCCAATTGCAAAATTTATTCTTATCTAATTCTATCCTTTATCGGCCCACAGTTCAATTTTTGCGCCGATATTCAGCCCCTCGTATAACATCGCAAGGAAGTCCTTTACCTCCCCTTGATTTTGAATATAATAATCCGCATTGGCGCTGCCGCCTATGGAAACTGACAGCCCTTTATTTTTTAAAACATCGTATGCGTCTTCATCCGTAGTGTCGTCGCCTATATAAACGGGAAATTTGCTCTTTCCCATATTCTCTATCATCCACGAGACCGCATCCCCCTTGTTCCATATATTGACGGGTCTTATCTCGAATACCTTTTTGCCTATAATAAATCTAAAATTCTCCTCATGCTCTTGCGCGATCTTCTCGAATATGCCGAAGACGTCTCCGACCTGACGCACATTAACGTTTCTGAAGTGCAGGCTTGCGGTAATCCCTTTATCTTCCATCAATACTCCCTTTATATAAGATGTCTCTTTTTTCAGCTTTTCCAAAACCCCCTCCAATAAACGCCTGTTTTCCGTTGATCCCTGACTTATAATCTCCTTTTTGCCGTCCCATATCTCCGCGCCGTGATTGCCGGCGTAGACTATGTCGTCGATACCGACCCTCTCTTTTACGTCTTTAAGCGCCCTTCCGCTTATAACGGCAACCGGTATATATTCCTTTAATTTAATCAGCAGGGAGCACATTTCATCGGAAATAACGGCTTTATCGGGCGTTTCTACGATAGGCGTCAATGTGCCGTCATAATCGAGAAACATGAAAATGTCCTTATGAAATGCGGTTTTCTTTATCTCATGCATATTGTCGAAAAGGTAACAGCACTTCTCGCTCTTAACCGCCGATACCGCCGCTATTTCGTTAAGTATATCGAGTATCCACTTATGTATATTTTTCTCGCTTACCTGCCTTCTCAGCGCGGCCATCCTGCTGATCTTCTCCTTTTCCGGCATCCTTAAAGCCGTCCTGATGCACTCGGAAAACTGCTCGACATCGTAAGGGTTCACTAAAATTGAGCCCTCGAGTTCCTCGGACGCGCCCGCGAATTCGCTCAATATAAGCACTCCTTTCTCGTCGGCCTTTGACGCCACGTATTCCTTTGCTACGAGGTTCATGCCGTCGTATACGGAGCTTATTATTGCGAAATCCGCCATCTTATAATACGCGGCAAGCTCTTTATGCTCGATCTTGGTATCGATATAAATAATCGGCTTCCAGCTTCCAATGGAGTATCTTTCGTTGATCCTCGCGACAAGGTCTTCCACGCTCTTTTTATAACTTATATAAGGCTCCTTCATCCTTGTCGGAACGGCTATCTGTATAAACACGAGTTTCCGTCTGAATCTTTCGTACCTCTCAAAGAAAAGGTTAATCGCCTGAAGCCTTTTTATAAGCGCCTTCGTATACTCAAGCCTGTCAACGCCTATGCCTATATATTCGTCCGTAATGCCTAAATGTTCTTTTATTTTTTTAATCGCGGCATCGGTATTTTTGGAGGCCGCGATCGAATCGAACCTGTCGTAATCTACGCTTATCGGAAACGCCTTCAAACGCGTAGTGCGTCCGTTGTAAACGACAACGGCGCGGCTGTAGTCAACCTCCGCATCGAGGCATTCCCTTACGCAATCCATAAAATTCTTCACGAAAAGGGGGGTCTGAAATCCTATAATATCGTTGCCGAGAAGTCCCTCGATAATTTCCCTTGCCTGCGGGCATATCCTGAAAACGCTCCAATCCGGCCACGGGATATGCCAGAAATGGGCTATGGTCAATTCGGGCATTTCATTTCTCAGCATTTCCGGCACAAGACATAAATGGTAATCGTGAATCCATACTATAGAATTTTCTCCGGCCTCTTCGATTACCGCATCGGCAAAATACCGGTTTATCTTTTTATAATCCTCCCAGAATTTCTTTCTGAAATAAACCCTGTCGAGCGTAATGTGGCAGAGCGGCCACAGCACCTGATTCGAATAGCCGTGATAGTAATTTTCAACTTCGGACGCAACGAGCCAGACCCTTTTCAACATATAAGACGGATTTTCCGGAGGCACCTGCACGCAATTTTTACCGTCCACCACATCCCTGTCCCCGCTTCCGCTTCCCCATGCAACCCATGTCCCGCCCGTGACCTTCAGGACATCGTCCATCGCGGATGTGAGGCCGCCTGCCGGTTTTTCGGCCCTGATGCTCAAACCGGCTTTTTTATGGGTGTAAGGCTCCCTGTTTGAAACCACTATCAGATTTTTATCTGAAAAATTTCCATCTATAACTGTTTTTAACATTTCGGTCATCACAACTCCAGAACGCTTCTGCCTTTGTTCTCCATCGCATACCACACGGAAAGATAATCCCTTACCTGCCGCGTTATCAGGAAGTTCGTCCTCACATATTCCCTGCCCTGCTCTCCCATCCTATGCGCCATCTCCGGATTATTAAGGAACTGCCTTATCCTGAATGCGGCGCCTTCCTCTGAATGGACAAGGAATCCCGTAACACCGTGTATTATTTGAAGAGGTATTCCGCCGGTTGCGCCGCCTATTACGGGTTTTCCCTTCCACATCGCCTCGGATACGGTTAATCCGAATCCCTCTTTCAGGGATTTCTGCAGCACAACCGTCGCCGCTCTCTGGAGGGCATTGATGTCCTTGTCGCTGAAAGGCGGCAGAAGAAGAATGCGTATGTCGGCGTCGTCGGACGCGTAATCCTGAACCTCTTTAAGCACTATGTCTCCTTCGGGGTCATCGCTCGCTGGACTTCCTGCAAGGACAAGTACGCAGTCATTGTATTTTTTAACCATCCTGTATGCCTTTATCACTCCGATGGGGTCTTTAAATCTGTCAAACCTTGAGACCTGAAGTATCACAGGTCTGTCATTAGGTATTTGGAATTTATTCAGCGTCTCGATTATTTCCTCGTTTGCTAATTCCCTGTTTTTCTCGCTGATGGGATCTATGGACGGAGGTATGATGAATTCGTCCGTTCCCATTGCCCTCGCGAATTTTGCCACGGAAAAAACAGCGGCATCGTATTTTCCGCAATAACGCAGCAGATAATCCCATACCTCTTTTAGAGGATGCGATACGTCTATATGGCATCTCCATATCCACTTGCCCGATTTCCTGAATTCTATAAGCGGCGAAGGCTGAGGGTCGTGTATCAAAACGGCATCAGCATCTAAATTAAGCCTCCCGGCATTTGCCCTGTTGACTTCATAATGATGCCGCCACATGTCGTCGGTAATATTTTCAAAATTGCCCTGAAGGGAGTTGTGGATTTTTTTGGTTACATCGAAGAACTTTTCGTCTCCCTCTATTACCTCCCATCTCGCGTCGATGCCGAGGTCTTTAAGTATGGGGATCATCCTCTGCAAAATCTCAGCAACGCCTCCCCCTGCGCGGGTCGAATTAATATGGAGAAACGATCTGTTATTGAGTTTTTCACCCAATTTATGAAGAAGTATCAGATCCCCTTTAGGAGCTATGCCCGAATATTGCGTAATCATTGCCCTATGCTCTCCATGCCCGTCCTCACATCCTCCTCGACCGCCTCTATTATGTGTTCCCTTATTTTTTCTATGCTGTGCATGAACGGGTCTATCGCCCTTATTTTCCCGGCGGGTTCCTTTCTGCCGAGCGAATCCTCGAACCATTCCGAAAAGTCATCGACCCCGAGCCTGACCCTCGCCTCGTAAAAATGATAGTAAACGGCCGCGGCATCCATATACTTGACGGCTATTAAAAACTCCGCGGGATTCTTGGCCCTTATCCCCGCGGAAAACGTAAGGGTTATTGTTTCATTGAAATAAAACTCGCCGCCCTGTATCGCCTCTCTCGGTTCCGGAAAATTTTCGAGATAGCCGTCTATCACATTAAGGAGTTCCTGTCTCAGGCCGTCTATATTTTTAAAGGCATAAGGGTCTATGTTGGAAAGGTGTTCCGCAAGCGCCCTTTCTTCGAGGCTCTCTCCGGCCCAGTGGGCAAAGTCGTTGGTATACTCGAGGATATGCCCTTTCAAGAAATACTGATATGTGTGATGAAATATGGACTCATCGCTGACAATAGAGATTATATCCCTCAGTTCACGCAGGTTTTTAGCCTTTTTACCGGTGGATTTAAGGAGGCTCACGCACTGCTTGAATTCAAAAGGCTTTATTTCCGCCATTCCTTTCCCCCTTCTCCTCTTTCAGATCATAGAGCGTCTTCGCAGTTCATTTTTTATTTAAGAACCATTCATCTATGACGACGGCCCTTTGATCATCTCTATCGGCTGTTCCCTGCCGCAATGCTTGCAAACTATTGCATCTTCTTTAATGATCTCTGCACAATAAGGACACTTTTTGGTATACCCTTTAGATACTAAAGGTGGAAGCACTGCAATAACAACAATAAGCAAAGGGAAAAGGGCGCATAGTATAAACCACCATATCGGGCTGCGCCCTTTTCTTATAGCTATAATGCTCCCCGCAATACCTGCAATAATAAGAAACAAAACATATCTAAACAATGCCTACCCCGATTATCCGGTTATTTCTTTTTTACATCACCTACGCCAATGAACGGCACTGCTCCACCGCCTGTAACCTGCGGGAGAATTCCGTTCCATTTATCTATTGCCCTGAGATTGGCCTCTATCTTTCTAAGCTCTATAAGGTCCGGTGAAATATTTGCCCTTTGCA
>MHDU01000080.1 GCA_001803635.1 Nitrospirae bacterium GWB2_47_37
CTTTTAATTTTTCGGCCTCTTTTTTCGCCGCCGGAGCCAGTTTGCTTGCAGGATATTTCTCGATCAATTTATTAAACGCCTCTTTGGCCTTATCGTTCATTTTGATTGCCTTGTAGGATCTGCCGAGGAGCAGTAGGGCGTTGTCTGCTTTCTTATAATCGGGGAAACGCTTAAGCAGCCCCTCCAGCCTTTCGATAGCGGCATCATACGATTCCTTCTTATAATAAAACTCTCCTACCATGAATTCGCCGTCCGCGATCACGTTCTTAGCCTTTTCTACCCTGATACCCATCACTTCACGGTAAGGGTTTCTCGGGTAAAGTTCTTTCAATCTTATAAACTCATGCAGCGCCTTCTGGGCCGCTCCGGATCCCCTGTCGGGAGATTCTATCTGAGAATAATAAGCCATCGCTATCTGATACTGGGCGTAAGACGCGTACTGGTTGTCGGGATAAAGATCGAGAAACCTTTTGTATTCCTCAATGCCTATCTCAATATCCCCTTCCCTTATATATGAATCCGCGAGTTTAAGCTGCGCTTGCGGCGCATGTTTCTTTGCGGTGTCCCTGTTTTTAACCTCAAGAAGCAGTTTTCTCGCCTCCTCGTATTCTCTTTCTCCGACAAGTTTATCCGCCTTGGCAAGATGCTTCTCGGGATCGAATATTTCCTCTTTCTTTATCTCCTTTGCGCCTCCGCAGGAGATCAGGGTAAAAAAAAGGGAACACAGAATACAGAGAACTCTTACCTCTCGCATAGTTGTTATTAAACCCTTTAACATCCTTTTTAGTCAAGGTTTTGACTTATCCTTAACCTATATTTTAAACTGTCTGATTGGAGGATAACCATGAAAATTGGCATTTTGACGCTGATATTGTCTTCATGCATTATAGCTTTTATCGCGTCTTCCGCCGTCTCACAGGAAAAAGAATTAAAACCCGGCCATGAGGCGTCCCTCAACGCCCTGAAAGATGAACTCATGTCTTACTTCGAGCCGGTGTCCGGGAAAATTATTTCGGTCGAAGGGAATTCGGTCAAAATAGATATAGGCGAGCGGAAGGCCGCAAAGCCCGGCATGAGGCTTCATGCGTTTAAAGAAGGAGTAAGCTTCAGGCATCCCGTCACAAAAGAATTCCTCGGAAAAGTCGAGCTGCCGGTAGGGAATATCGAAATAGCTGCAACTTATGCCGATGAATCCTTAGCTGTAATCACGAAAGGGAAACCGGCAGAATTTTCGAACTCAAAAATTAAAATCCCCGCCGTAAAGATCAAGGTGCTCTTCGTTCAAGGCAATACCGACTGGTTTTTAGGAGATTCTTACTATCAGATGCTTAAGGAGAGCGGACGTTTCGAATTGATAGATACAGGGATCGAAACCGACGATATATCGAAAATAATATCCGAGGCGAGAGCGAAGGGCGCGGCGGCGGCGCTGGTGCTTCGATCCGAAGACGCAAAGGATCACGTTAATCTTACGCAGAAACTTTTCTGGGTCGGAGATTCAAAGCAATTTTCCGCCAAAGACGTTCAGGTTGATGTCGCGTATGTAAAAGAACTGCGCTTTAAGCTGGCTCTTTTCGGACCGAGGGAAGGCGAGGCATTGCTTTCATTCAGACTGCCTTTCGGCACAAGACGCCTTGCCGTAGGAGACTTCGACGGAGATGATAAGCCGGACATTGTTCTTGCATCGGGGAATTCTATAATGATTTACAGCATCGCCGACAGCGATCTGAAAATATTATGGGACTTTAAGGTGCCCTCAACCGGCGATATCCTGTGGATCGACACCATAGACGTCAACAAGGACAGAAGGGACGAAATACTTATAACCTCGATGCATGACGGAGAGGTCGCATCGCACATATACGAATTGAGGGGATCGGAATTTATCCGGACGTGGCACTCAAAAGATTCTTTCATTAGAAAGATCGGCAATGAGATAGCGACACAGGAATATAGAAAAGGCGAAGGTTATGAAGGTAATGTGTTTTCATTGTCACATTCCGGCGGCACGTATAAAAAAGGCGCCGATCTCAAATTGCCGTCCGGAGTAAATATTTACGATTTCCAGATAGTCAAGTCCCTTGACGGAAAGCAGGCGATCCTGGCATGGGATGACAGGGGATATCTGAACCTGTACAACGAAAAGGGCTTAAGGATATGGATAAGCCCGGAAGATTTCGGAGGTTTTTCGGAAAAGGTTAAGAGGGACTCTCCTACGGTGATGGTGGAACGCGGGGAGTGGTCCGTAAAGGACAGGCTTATAGCCAACGGCAGCGAAGCGCTCGCGCCGAAACGAAAACCTTTATTAGGTATGGCACGGGGGCTCGGGTATAAATCTTCTGAGATAAAAAGGCTCCTTTGGACCGGCATCGGCATGGAGGAGATGAACTTATTGGAAGAGATCGGCGGAGAAATACTCGATTATTCGCTTGTAGGAGACAAGATCGTGGTTCTCTCCAAGCCGATACTGTGGCTGAGGCCGAAGAACATACTTAAAGGAGAAAGCCCTTTCGGCACAATGCTCTACATATTTTCGCTGAAAGGAAGATAAACGGAGATTTAATTTGGAAAAAAGGATTATCCCGCGACATATCGGTATTATCATGGACGGCAACGGCCGGTGGGCGGAGATGCGCGGTCTTCCGCGCTCGGAGGGACATAAGCGGGGCGTCGAACGGGTAAAGGAGATCACAGAAGCGGCAAACGGCATAGGGGTGGAAGTTCTGTCGCTTTATGCCTTTTCCATAGAAAACTGGATGCGCCCTGAAAATGAAGTCGAGGTCATTATGGGTCTCCTCGAATCATCCCTGAAGGGAGAATTCCTTAATTTTATGAAAGAAGGGATACGCTTCAGGGTTATCGGAAACAGGGACAGGCTCTCAGAAAATATTAGATCGATAATAGAAGGCGTGGAGCAGGCAACCGAAAAAAACAGCAGCCTGATTATGCAGTGCGCCCTCAGTTACGGAGGAAGGGATGAGATCATAAGGGCGGTAAAGAAAGCAGTCTCTTTGAACGCGAGGCCTGAAGATATAACCGAAGATATGATACGCGGGCTCCTCGATACGGCCGGAACGCCCGACCCCGATCTTATAATACGGACAAGCGGAGAGCAGCGGCTCAGCAACTTCCTGCTCTGGCAATCCGCGTATGCGGAGTTTTATTTCACGGATACGCTCTGGCCGGACTTCACAAAAGAAGAACTGCTCGATGCCGTTCATGAATATCAGATGAGGGACAGGCGTTTTGGAAAAGTCGCCGTCAAATCATCGGCGCTGAGATGAGAGTTTAATGCCGGCGCGCTTTGAAAATGCAAAACGGTTAATAGTCGCCGCATCGGTATTGCCGGTCTTTTACCTCGCGGTGACGAAATTTCCTCCCGTCCTTTTTCTTATACTTTTGGCGGCGGTATCTGTTCTTGCCCAGATTGAATTCTACTCCATGTATAAAACAAAGAAACCGCTTGCGCTCATCGGAACGCTCTGCGGCGTTTCGGTCTTCATTACTGCGTTTTGCCGGCAACCGGCAACCTATTATCTGCTGCCTATAACCGTTATGCTTATAGCATCCGCCCGTCTTTTTCTTATAAAGGAACCTTCATCTTCCTTAAAAGATATTTCCCCGGTCATCATAGGATTTTTATATATTCCGAACCTCCTTCTCGCGCAGTGGCATTTAAGGCTTCAAGGTTACGAATGGATACTTTTTCTATATGGATGCGTATGGGCGTCAGACAGCGCCGCATACTACATCGGCAAAAGGATGGGAAAGAAAAAGCTCTATAAAGAGGTAAGTCCGAATAAGACCGTGGAAGGCGCCTTCGGCTCTATTGCCGGAGGCATACTGTCGTCTTTGTTGTTAGGCAAACTGCTGATTAACGCCCCTGTTCATGTTTTGATCCTGACAGGCGCCGCTGTAGGCGTAGTTACAATCGTAGGCGACCTCGTAGAGTCCATGTTCAAAAGAGATGCGAGGGTAAAAGACTCCGGATCCTTCATACCGGGGCACGGCGGCATCCTCGACAAGATAGACGGAGTCCTCTTTGCGGGCCCGGTACTTTACTGGATAACATCGGCGCTATGAAAAATATCGTAATACTCGGCTCTACAGGCTCCATAGGCAGAAGCTCTCTGGAGGTCATCGACAAGTTTCCCGACAGGTTCAGGGTAGTCGGATTAGCTGCGGGAAGGAACCTTCCTCTCCTTTTGGAGCAGATAGAACGCTGGCGGCCGCGGCTCGTAGCTGTTCACGACGAAGACATATATAAACAGCTTAAATCAAAAATCGGCGGCACGAAACCGGAAATTCTCTGCGGCATCGACGGGATATGTTCGATCGCAGAAAACGGAGACGCCGATACGGTCATTTCTGCAATTGTCGGCTCCGCCGGGCTTTTGCCTACCATATCGGCGATCAGGGCAAAAAAAACCGTAGCCCTCGCCAATAAAGAAACCCTCGTAATGGCAGGTGAGCTTGTAATGTCCGAGGTCAAAAAACACGGCACTGCATTGCTTCCGGTAGACAGCGAGCATAGCGCGATATTCCAATGCATGAGGGGATATGAACGCGAGTCGGTAAAAAAGATAATACTTACGGCATCCGGCGGCCCTTTCGTGGGCAAATCCGCGGAGGAACTTCAAAACGTCTCGCCTGAAAACGCGCTGAAACATCCCAATTGGAGCATGGGCAAAAAAATAAGCATAGACTCGGCGACCCTTATGAATAAAGGACTCGAGGTTATAGAGGCGAGCCGGCTTTTTGACCTGCCTCCGGAAAAAATAGACGTCCTGATTCATCCCCAGAGCATAGTTCACTCCATGGTGGAATTCAACGACGGCAGCTATATCGCGCAGCTTTCAAGGCCGGACATGAAAGGACCGATAGCATATGCCTTATCGTATCCTGAGAGGCTCATAGACGTGATAGAGAAAGTCGATTGGGAAAAACTTCCTGCGCTGACCTTCAGAAAACCCGACAACAAAACATTCCCCTGCCTTTCAATAGCCTACGAAGCTCTGAAAACAGGTGGGACAATGCCTGCGGCGCTCAATGCGTCCAATGAAATTGCCGTTGCCGCGTTTCTCGACGGCATTATCGGATTCAACAGGATACCTGTTATAATAAAAAAAGTTTTGGATTCCCACAAGCCGCAGCCCGCCGACAGCATAGACGTTGTTCTTGAAGCGGACAAACGGGCAAGGGAAGAAACGTTAAAGGAGTTGAATAAATGAGCATATTATCGGCATTGCTGTTGTTCGGTTTTTTGATATTCATTCATGAATTGGGTCATTTCATATTCGCAAAGATCAGCGGAGTGAAAGTACTGAAATTCTCCCTCGGCTTCGGTCCGAAGGTCATCGGCAAAAAAATAGGAGAGACCGAATACCTTATCTCCGCGGTTCCCCTTGGAGGTTACGTAAAGATGCTCGGGCAGGAAGACGTCGGAGAGGTGCAGGAAGAGTCCGACAGTTCCGAGCGTGATCGCTCTTTCAGGTATCAGCCTGCCCTGAAAAAGGCATCGATTATTTTTGCCGGGCCGATATTCAACCTTCTCACCGCAGTTGTCATCTTCTTTTTCATTTTTATTATAGGCGTGCCTACGCTCCTTCCGGCAGTGGGGGAAGTTATGCCCGATACACCTGCGGCAAAAGCGATGCTGTCAAAAGGAGACAGGATTTTAGAGATAGACGGCAAACCGGTCAGACATTGGGCCGAAATGACCGAAATAATCTACGGAAGCGCGAACAAACCGCTCGCGCTGAAGGTACAGCGCGATTCAGGGACCGTTACAATACACATCACCCCCGAAAGTAAAAAGGTTAAAGACATATTCGGAGAGGAAAAAGAGATAGGTCTCATCGGGGTAAAACCGTCGGGAGAGACTGTAAAAATAAAAGAAAATCTGCCCAACTCCATAAAAAATGCGTTTTTAAGGACATGGGAGATATCCGAACTGACGATAATAGGAATAATAAAGCTTATTCAAAGAATAATCCCGGCCGATACCATCGGCGGCCCGATCCTCATCTTCCAGTTGGCGGAAAAACAGGCATCGACGGGACCGCTCAATTTTTTCACTTTCGCGGCAGTGATAAGCATTAATCTCGGCGTGCTTAACCTGCTTCCCATACCGATTCTCGACGGCGGGCATCTCCTGTTCCTCGGCATCGAGTCGATCAGAAAGAAGCCCATGAGCGAGAGGACGATCATGATAGCCCAGCGCATAGGGCTCGCATTGATAATCACCCTCATGGCATTTGCGATGTACAACGACATATTCAGGCTCATCAGCGGAAAACCCATACCGTGAAACCGGCGTCCATAAAGCATCTTCACTCGGCAGGCGGAGTAATCTTCAAAAAGGAAGGGGACACATTCGAAGTAGCCTTGATCGCCATGAAAAACAAAACGGTATGGACGCTGCCTAAAGGAATAATAGATAAGGGAGAGCAGCCGGAGGAGTCCGCCGTGCGTGAAATAAAGGAAGAAACCGGACTCACGGGCAAAATTATCGACGCCTTAGGCGACAAATCATACTGGTTTTACCTTAAGGCCGAAAACGCAAAATGCAGGAAAACGGTATCGTATTTCCTTCTGCAATACGTAGATGGTAATATCGGAGACTATTGCCGGGAAGTGGACGAGGCTAAATGGTTCGTTTTAGACGAGGCGCTAAAGCAGGTGTCTTATAAGAGCGATAGGGAGATATTGGAGAAGGCAAAAGAAAAAATATGGGCGAGATACTAAGTTGGAATGATTTAAAAGCGCGGATCGACAGGCTCAAAGCCGAAGGCAAAAAGATCGTCTTCACCAACGGCTGTTTCGATATTATACACATCGGCCATGTCAGGTATCTTAAAGACGCGAAAAAGTTAGGCAATGTCCTGATTATCGGCCTCAATTCAGACTCATCGGTTGCCGGAATAAAGCCCGGAAGGCCTATAAACAAGGAATCTCACAGGGCGGAAGTTTTGGCATCCCTCCATATGGTGGATTATGTCACAATATTCAGCGAAGACACGCCTTATGAACTTATCAAATTCCTCGAACCGGATGTCCTTGTAAAGGGAGGGGACTGGAAAAAAGACGATATTGTAGGCTCGGACATTGTTCCGGAGGTTCACAGTCTGCCTTACATCGAGGGCATATCCACAACGGAAATAGTAGAGAAAATAAAAAAATGACGTCTTTATAATCCCCCGCAATTAATGTATAATTACCGTTAGGAGGTGTGACATGAACGAACTCATTCGGACATCAGGCGCAGCAGATGTAACAAGATCATCCGCAGGGTATGTCGTTTTACAACTTGTAACCTTTACTCTCGGCAGCGAAGAATATGCCGTGGACATACTGAAGGTGCAAGAGATAAACAGGATGAAGGAGATCACGAGAGTGCCCAATTCTCCCGCGTATGTCGAGGGCGTCATTAATCTCAGGGGCAAGGTCATACCTGTGGTAAACATCAGGAAAAAATTCGGCCTGCCCGAAAAGGCAACCGACGAGCAATCGAGGATAATGATAATCGACATTCAAGGCATTACCATGGGGCTTGTGGTGGATTCGGTATCGGAAGTATTGCGGGTTCCCTCCGATATCGTAGAGCCTGCACCCCCTATGACATCCACCATAACCACGGAGTTCATAAGGGGCATAGCAAAATTAGAAGACAGGCTTATCATACTCCTCGACATGGACAGGCTGTTGGGCAAGGCCGAAGAAACTGCTTTAATCGAAGCGGCCTCAGGCTCGGCCGTTTAGATAAACATTTTTAACGCCTATTCCTAATATGATATACGTCATATCCGGAGAATGCGGGTTATGTTAAATTCTCAGGCGGCGCTAAATTAAGGAGGAGTCCTTTCATGAAGATCAGTTCAACGCTCAAGATCATTGTCGTAGTATTATTAGGCTTTTCTCTTATCAGCACGATATCAGTAGTTATTCAACTCAACAAAATGTCGGACGACGGAAGGGTTGTCAACTATTCCGGCATTGTCAGAGGGGCGACACAAAGACTTGTAAAACTTGAAATGGGAGGAAATGCCCAGGAAAAGTTAACAGCAAAACTTGACGGCATCATTAACGGCCTTATCAACGGCGACACGGAATTACAACTGCCCACGGCAACAAATACGGAATTCATATCCAAAATGAAAGATGTTGAAAAGGCGTGGGGTTTGCTTAAAGGATCTATAGGCAAGGCAAGGCAGGATAAAAAATACGACAGCCTTTTGAAAGAAAGCGAAGATTATTTTGAAATGACGAATAAGGCGGTTGCCGCGGCGGAGTCATTTTCCAAAGGCAAGGTAACAGTTTTAAAAACCGTCCAGATAATTCTCTTTCTGTTGAATCTCATTATCTTAGCGTCCATCTGGATGATGAGCGGCAGGAAGATATCAAAACCCTTGGCTCATCTAACGGAAGAGGTGGAAGAGATAGCTAACGGAAATCTTAAGATAACCATAGAAAGCAACACTAAAGACGAGATCGGACTGCTCGCCCAGAATATGAACAAAATGATCCAGTCTTTCAATACGATGATAAACGGCATAATGACAGCTTCAAGCAATGTGGTATCGACCGTGGATATATTAAGGGCGCGATCCGAGAAGACAACGGAAGGCGCAAAGAACCAATCCGGTCAGGCCCACCAGATAGCCACGGCAGCCGAAGAAATGAGCCAGACAATAACCGACATAGCAAGGAACGCATCAGTGGCATCGGAGACATCGGCTGAGGCAATGGAAACGGCATCTAAAGGCAAAGAAGTAGCCGACGGAGCAGTCCAGACAGTAAACAGAGTATACACATCGACAGTAGAGTTATCGACAATGGTGGATAAGCTCAACAACAGGGCATCCGAGATAGGAGACATAGTAACCGTAATTAAGGATATAGCGGATCAGACGAACCTTCTTGCATTAAACGCCGCAATAGAGGCGGCAAGGGCAGGAGAACAGGGAAGGGGATTTGCCGTAGTAGCCGATGAAGTAAGGAAACTTGCCGAAAGAACGATAAAGGCAACTGCGGAGATAACGGAGAAGATAGCGGCAGTACAATCCGAATCAACGCAGACCACCAAATCCATGGAAGAGGCGTCGGGAGAAGTGACAAAGGCAACGGACTACATAAGACAGGTAGGGGACTCGCTTAATCACATAGTAGACTCCGTGCATAAGGTAAGGGATCAGATAACGCAGATAGCTACAGCGGTTGACGAACAGTCCGCCGCATCGGAAGAGGTTGCGAGGAATATAGAAAAGACATCCTCCATAGCAAAGGATATGGAGAAAATGTCCGAAGACGTAATGCATCAGGTAAACGGCCTCACAAAGATAGCGGAGGAGTTAAGAAACTCCACAGCCGGTTTTAAAACAAAAGGCAGCGAATTAATGATACTCGATCTTGCAAAGACAGACCATAGGGTATTTGTAGGGAAAGTCGGAGCCTGCTTAAAAGGAGATGCCGTACTTGATCCATCACAATTACCCGACCATCATAACTGCAGGTTCGGCAAGTGGTATTTTGGAGAGGGCATTCAAATGTGCGGTAGTTTATCCTCATTTAAGGCCGTGGATGAGCCTCATGCCAAAGTACATGCACTTGCCAAAGAGGCTGTGTCGGCATGTAATTCAGGCGACAAATCGAAGGCCGAGAGGATTTATAAGGAGATGGAGGATATATCCGATCAGATAGGCAGCCTGCTCGACGGAATCAAGAGAGAATGTAAATAGAACATTTAAGATAAAAAAGGGGGCACCGAACAGCGCCCCCTTTTTTATTTGCTTTTTAGATATCGTAATACAGGAAAAATTCGTACGGATGCGGCCTTAACCTCAGCGCATCCACTTCCTTTGTCCTCTTATAGCTTATCCACATGTCTATGGCATCCTGTGTAAAAACATTGCCCTTCAGCAGGAACTCGTGATCCTCCTCGAGATGATTGAGCGCCTCTTCCAGAGTTCCTGGCATTGTCGGAACGGACGCAAGCTCCTCGGGACCGAGTTCGTAGATGTCCTTATCGAGCGGCTCGCCCGGATGTATCTTGTTCTCTATGCCGTCCAATCCGGCCATCAACATGGCTGCAAAGGCAAGATAGCCGTTGCACGACGGATCGGGGAACCTTACTTCGGCTCTTTTTGCCTTCGGGTTTGCGGAATAGGTAGGTATTCTTATGGATGCGGAACGGTTCCTTGCGGAGTATGCAAGGTTAACCGGCGCTTCAAATCCGGGAGTAAGCCTCTTGTATGAATTTGTAGTCGGATTTGTCAGCGCAGCGAGAGCCTTAGCGTGCTTCAATATGCCGCCGATATAGTAAAGGGCCATTTCGCTCAAACCTGCATAGCCGTTTCCTGCAAAGAGAGGCTTCTCTCCCTTCCAGATGCTCTGGTGGCAATGCATGCCTGAGCCGTTATCGCCGAAAAGAGGCTTGGGCATGAATGTCACGGTTTTGCAATGCCTTTTTGCAACATTCTTAATTATATATTTAAAGAGCATCAATTTATCCGCCATAGTGACAAGGGAGTCAAAGCGCATGTCAATCTCTGCCTGTCCCGCCGTAGCAACCTCATGGTGTTCCCTCTCTACATAAATACCGCACTTCTGCATCTCCATAACCATCTCTGTCCTGATATTCACCTGACTGTCTGTAGGCGGCACAGGGAAATATCCTTCCTTATGTCTCGGCTTGTAGCCCAGGTTCGGGTTCTCCTCGCGACCGGAGTTCCAGATGCCTTCGACAGAGTCTATAAAGTAATAGCCGCTGTTCGAATTCTGGTCGAACTGAATACTGTCGAAAATGAAGAATTCAGCCTCGGGGCCGAAGTAAGCGGTATCTCCGATGCCTGTGGATTTAAGATACGCCTCCGCCTTCTGAGCGATATACCTTGGATCCCTTGTGTAGAATTCCTTTGTTATTGGGTCTACGATATTGCATATAAGGCTTATGGTAGGGTACTCCATGAACGGGTCCATAAAAGCGGTCTTAGGGTCGGGGATTATCAACATATCCGATGTATTGATCGCCTGCCATCCCCTTATGGACGAGCCGTCAAAACCGAGCCCCTCTTCGAAAATCTCTTCCTTCATTTCTGAGATGGGCACTGCGAAATGCTGCCAGATTCCGGGAAAATCAAGGAACTTGAAGTTTGCCATAACCGCCTTGTTTTCCTGAGCCATCTTGATTACGTCCTTTGGTGTCATTACTCTCCTCCTTTATTTTTTATACTGCGGATTCTCCGCGTTCTCCGGTTCTTATGCGCACTACATCCTCTACCTGATAGACGAAGATTTTGCCGTCGCCGATCTTTCCTGTCTTTGCGGACTTCTCTATCACGTTCACAACCTTGGGGGCGAGGTCGTCGGATGTTACGATCTCTATCTTTATCTTCGGGATAAAATCGACCACATACTCGGCGCCCCTGTACAATTCCGTGTGTCCCTTCTGCCTTCCGAACCCCTTGACCTCGGTAACCGTCATTCCCTGAATGCCTATTTCGTTCAAGGCATCTTTGACTTCATCGAGCTTAAAGGGTTTAATTATCGCCTCGATTTTTCTCATATCTCACCTCCTAACAAAAAAAAATTTCGTAAAAATTCCACGCCCTGCCGCGATAGACTTCATAGGTTTTTTCGGTCTCTGTCTTGAGCCTCTGTTGGTCTATATCCTCAGCCTTTAACCAATCATATACCATTTCCTTAGTCACTTCAATGTGGAATTGAAAGGCGTATGCCCTGCTGCCGTAATTGAACGCCTGATTCGGGTAAAGATCGGAGCCTGCAAGCCTTATTGCGCCTTCGGGAATATCAAAGGTCTCCCCGTGCCAGTGAAAGACCTTAAACCTCTTCCAAAGGTCGCCTACGCCGGGATGCGTTGCGAGCCTTCTCATAAGAGTATCCTTTATGCCGTCCGGAGTAAGCTCTATATCGTGCCACCCTATCTCCTGCTCTTTGCCTTTATATACCCTCGAACCCAATGCCTTTGCCATAATCTGCGCTCCGAGACATACGCCAAAAACCCTTTTGCCGCCCGCTATAAATTCTCTGACTAAAGCTTCTTCTTTTTTTATGTAAGGATAGATGTCGTCCTCATTAACGCTCATCGGACCGCCCATCATAACAATGGTGTCAAATCCTTTAGTATCGGGTATGTCTTCGCCTTTTGAAAGGTCTACGATAGTGCAAGGAATTCCCTTGGACTCAAGGAAATCCCCTATTGTGCCGGGGCCTTCTGTTTCTATGTTTTTACAGATTAGAACGGACATATATATTATTTAGTGCAAGTGTTATACCATAAGGGTAGCCGTTGAAAGATAAGGAGTTTTAGAATAAAAAAGGCATTGCCTGCCTAAAAATTATGCAAGCAATGCCTTAATATTAGGCATTACATCGTATATCCGCTTTCTCCGTGCTGCGATATGTCGAGACCTACCACCTCGGACTCGTCGTCAATTCTCAGTCCTATGGTCTTATCTATAAGTTTTAACACAACGACCGTAACGACGAACGAATAAACAGCCGTCACCGCTATCGCAATCGCCTGAGTCATGAACAACTTAGGATTCCCGAAGAACAGGCCGTCGGCTCCGGAAGGGTTGATGAGCTTCTGCGCGAAAAGTCCTGCAGCAAGGGTTCCGAGAATACCGCCCACGCCGTGAACGCCGAAGGCGTCAAGAGAATCGTCGTATCCTAAACGGTTTTTCATATTCAAGGCTATGTAACATACAGCGCCTGCCGCCAGACCGATAAGCAACGCGGGCATAGGGCCTACGAATCCTGAAGCCGGCGTTATTGTCGCGAGCCCGGCTATCGAGCCTGTTGCAGCGCCGAACATTGTGGGTTTACCCCTGTGAATCCATTCGATAATCACCCATATCAAAGTTGCCGCGACCGCGGATATATGTGTTGCAACAAAAGTAGTCGCGCTCAAAGCTCCGGAAGAAAGAGCGCTTCCGGCGTTAAACCCGAACCACCCGAACCATAAAAGCCCGGCGCCGAGCACTGTCATCGGCAGGCTATGGGGATAAATGGCCTCATGCAGGTAGCCTTTTCTCTTGCCGATTATCAACGCGGCAGCCAAGGCCGATATGCCGGATGTGATATGCACAACAATTCCGCCCGCGAAATCGAGTACGCCCATATTCTTAAGCCATCCGCCCGTGCCCCATACCCAGTGCGCGACAGGGTCGTAAACTATGGTTGACCATACGACGGTGAAAACGAGAAACGCGGAAAACTTCATCCTTTCGGCGAATGCCCCGCTGATCAGCGCCGGCGTTATGACCGCGAACATAGCCTGATATATCATAAATGCGACATGAGGAATCGTAGCCGCATAATCGGGATTGGGTTCGGCGCCGACGCCGTTCAGACCTATCCAGTCGAGGCTGCCGATTATTCCTCCCATATCAGGGCCGAAAGACAGGCTGTAACCGAAAAGAATCCACTGAATGCTGACCACCGCAATGGCGACAAAGCTCTGCATTATAGTGCCGAGAACGTTCTTCCTCCGCACCATGCCGCCGTAAAAAAGCGCAAGCCCCGGCGTCATAAGCATTACAAGCGCAGTCGATAAAAGGATAAAGGCCGTATCGCCCGCGTCAATTTTAGCCGGCGTTTCCGCATACGCGCTGAACGGCGCAAAAAGGACAAACATCAAACCGAAAACCCAAAACAAACTTTTTTTCATTTACAACTCCTATGCATAGTTTTTTGTAGACCATAATCCGTAATCATCAGGGATGTGAGGCATACTTCAAAAGCCCTTACTAAGTGTAGTTGCCTGTGCAATCCGGAGATTACTTTTGTCTCATCCAATAAGAGAGCAAAGTTGTAGCTCACGAGAAAGAGAATGCTGTTATGATATTACATATGAGTAAAGGCTTTTTCAGAACGCCTCACATCCCGTGACTTTCAATCAACATTTGAAAAATTTCAGCACAAAGCACAGGTCCGCTTCAATGACTTTATCGACGAAACTTTTAATCCCATTCTCTTATGCCCGTCATCCGCATCGGCGGTATCTATCTTACTGAAACATATAGCATCTTTGCCTTGCACAAGAAACAACACTTATAAAGGCGTTGAAGCGGATTTGCGCTTTGTTCTAAACATTATAAAATTGCCAGAAATGTGCCAGAAAGGATGTTATTGATTTTAAATGGATTTTAGAAGCAGTGTCGGAGGGTAATCCTACAAAAATGTAGGATTACCCTCCGGAGAATGGAGTTACCTATTGAAAAACAAACAGTTGCAATTTTCCTACATTTTTGTTTGAGCTACAAATTTGTAGGATTTTATATCGCGGATTCTCCCGCTTCTCCCGTCCTTATCCTTATCACCTCTTCGAGGGACGAGACAAAGATCTTGCCGTCTCCGATCTTTCCGGTCTTTGCCTTTTCTTTTATTGCCGACACGACCTTTTCCATCATGCCGTCGGACACCACTATCTCGAGCTTCACCTTCGGGATAAAGGCAATGTCGTATTCCGCTCCCCTATAGAGTTCTACATGACCCTTTTGCCTTCCGAACCCTTTTACTTCAGTTACCGTCATGCCCTGAACTCCTATTTCATTAAGGGCATCCTTCACCTCATCCAGTTTAAACGGCTTAATTATAGCCTCTATCTTTTTCATAATTCCTCCTTACAAGTTATACGCCTTTTCACCGTGCTGGCTCTCGTCAAGCCCTTCGATCTCCTCTTCAACGTCAACCCTCAGCCCTACAACCGCCTTTATGATCATGAAGATTACGGCGGTAACGACAGCCGTATACACTATAGTAACTCCGACCGCTACGATCTGCGTCCAGAGCTGGCCGGGATTGCCGTAAAGAAGCCCTTTACCGGCCTCGTTTATCGACGGGTCCGCAAATACGCCTGTCAATATTGCGCCGAGAGTTCCGGCTACGCCGTGAATTCCGAACGCGTCGAGGGTATCGTCATAACCGAGTTTCGACTTAATTACCGCTACGGAAAAGAACGACACTATGCCTGCTGCAAGACCTATTATCATGGCTCCGGTGATGTTCACAAAACCCGCTGCCGGTGTTATGGCGACAAGTCCGGCTACGGCGCCCGACGCAAGACCGAGCACTGTAGGCTTCTTTGAATGCGCCCATTCAGTGAACATCCACGCAACAGCCGCTATAGCCGTAGCAGTATTGGTGTTTATAAACGCTGCTCCCGCAAGGCCGTTTGCCGCAAGAGCCGAACCCGCGTTAAATCCGAACCATCCGAACCAGAGAAGCCCTGCTCCTGTTACTACCATTGTCAGATTGTTCGGGATAAGGGTCATCTCACGCCTCTTGCCGAGTATCAGCGCGCCCACAAGGGCCGCTATACCTGCGTTTATATGAACTACCGTGCCGCCTGCAAAATCAAGCGCTCCGAGTTTTGCCAGAAAGCCTCCGCCCCATACCCAGTGAGCTACCGGAAGATACGCAAGGCTCATCCATAATATCGAAAAAAGTATCCACGCCGAGAACTTCATCCTCTCGATATAAGCGCCGCTCGCAAGGGCTACGGTTATGGCCGCAAAGGTAAGCTGATACACTATGAATATGTATTCCGGTATGGTCTTTGCCGCGTCGGATATGCTGTTGGCTCCGACCCCCGACAAAAAGAGCTTTTCCGGATTTCCTATGATGCCCGAGATGTCCGTTCCAAAAGTGAAAGTATACCCGTAAACCACCCACAATACGCTCACTATGCAGAATGTTACAAAAGACATCGCAATGGTGTTAAGCGTGTCTTTGCGTTTTGAAAGACCGCCGTAAAATAAGGCAAGCCCCGGAATAGTCATCAACATGACAAGCGCTGTTGCCATTATCATCCATGCGGTGTCGCCCGTGTCTATTTTCAACGGAGCTGGAGCTGCAGCAACAGGGGGTGCGGGCTGAGCAGCGGGGGACTGCTCAGCCGCAGGGGGAGTGGGAAGCGGGGTCTGTGCCTGCTCCGCAAACACAAGGCCCGCAAAACCCAACAAACCGATTACCAATAATATGCTTATAAATCTTTTCATGTTTCCCTCCTCTTAAATTAAAAGCTCAATGTAAAATTAATACCCGTCACAAGGGTATCGTCAAGCTTTCCGTTAGGATTATACGAGTTTCCGTCCACGCTCTTTTTAGCCTTATTCGAAAGCGGGAACCAATACTGAACCATGGGCTGTATCGATACATTTTTCGCTATAGGTATTGTGAAGCCCGCCTTTACCATACCGTCGTGAAATCCGCTGTATTTCTTACCGGTATATGCGCCTGTCGAAGATTCGTATGTCTTCCAGTAATTATCGCTGCCGGCAAAATAGCCTGCCGACGCTCCGAGATCGAGAGTCATCTCCTTATACACAGGCACCGAGTGCGCTATCGAGAGGTTAAAATATGTGCCTCCGTATTCGTTTATGTCGCGATACACGGATAAAACAGGCTTTAATATCGTGTCATACGCTATCGTCACAAAGACCTCGTCCGTCTCGGCGGTATAATCGGTGCCGTAATAGATATAACCGCCTGTCAGGCTTAATTTGTCTATAGCATAGGTATAGCTCAATGTCAAATCCGTCTCGTTCAAGTCCTTCTTCCCCTGATTTGAAAGATAGTTCGCATTGCTGACGCTCTGCGTGCCGTTTACATTGCTGTCGATATTGCTCCATAGGGACGCCGAAAACCCTTTGTATGAAACGCTTATAGACGGCTGCGTTACAAAACTATGCGAGCTTAGCTCATATCCCCTGAATATATACTTGTTTAAAACAGCGACCGATGCGCTGCCTGTGACAGGAGACGCCTCCTCCTTTTTCTCCTCCGCATAAGCCCCGGCAATGGAAAATCCGAGCGCCAGAACCATTGCTAAAACCAAAACCCTTAAACCTTTCATCTTATACCTCCACTCTTTGTTTATTCGGCAGGATAAACCTGCTACATTTTTGCTGTCTCTCCCATTTGCTCGATAACGGCGATGCCTCTCTCCCCCTCCTTTCTTATCCCGTATTTTTTGATCTTATAGCCGATCATCCTCTCGGTTATGTCGAGCTCTCTTGCCGCCCGGGCCATAACCCAGTTGCACTCCTTGAGGGCCTTGATTATCTCCTCCCTCTCTATTTCCTTTACCTTTTCTTTCAGGGAATCCATCTCTTCACCTCCCTACAATATTGCCAGAACCGTGCCGGCTCTCATCTCTTTGATTTATATATGAATGCTTCTATAATTCATGCTACATTTTTGTAATTTGATACAATTTTGTATGATTTAACAATACCACTGAGCACAATATTCATAGATTGCGATACCCGTGAGAGGAGACAAAGTATTGGAGCGACTTCGACAGCCCAAGCGCAACATGGATGTTTAAGCGGGCTGTCGTCAAAACTGTAAAACAGAGAAATGCCGATATCATATCCTGCTCATCGGGCAAGAAGTAATACCGGCATATGTTGGTCACTTTGAGCAGCAAAATAAGTTAAAATTTTTTGTAAGGCAAAAACTTTCCGTTAAGTGTGACTAACACCCTGTCACCTTTCGGATCTTCCACTCTCTGTATATCCATCGAAAAATCTATGGCGCTCATTATTCCGTCACCGAAGGTCTCATGGATCAATTCCTTAATGGAAGGCCCATATACCTGAATGAGTTCGTAAAAACGGTAAATGGTCGGGTCTACCGGGACTGCGTCTTCCAGTGCTCCTCTCATGGGACATTTCTGTAATGCTGCTGCGACATCAGGCTTGAGACCGAGGACTTTTACTGCTGCATTCGCCTCTTCTTTTGACATAGCATGCTGTCCCAGAAGTGCGGCAGTGGTCCATATTTTGTGCTTGCCCACCTTTTTTGCAATGGCCTCCCATGTCAATCCTTTCTTCCCTTTTGCCTCAATAATCAGTTGTGTTGCTTCCTCGCGAATCATAACAACCCTCCTTAAAATATTTTATAGTTTCAGGTCTGACGGATACACCGGCAGCTAAATAGCTGACGCGCCCCTCTCCCTTGTACGTATCCTGATAACATCTGCGACGTTGAGAACAAATATCTTTCCATCACCGATATTGCCGGTTTCGGCAGCAGTTGCTATTATGTCAACCGCCTTTTCCACCTGATCATCCTCAACTACCACCCATACCATCTGCTTTGGCAACGTGGTGTAGTGAGTAGACCCCACCTGCAAGCCTTTCTGATGACCTCTACCCATTACCATTGTCGTGGTAAGGCTGCTGTAGCCTGATTTGTCAAGCGCTTCCTCTACCGTTTTGAATCTTTCGGTCCTTATAACTGCCTGAATCATTTTCATACAGTCACCTCTTTATGCGCTCGCTCAACGAGAAAGCGGATTATGTGATTACGGATGACATAGTAAGAGGACTGTTCTATTATTGTGGACCTGCTTCTCGGCCGGGGGATGGCAACCTCCACGGATTCCGCTATCTGCGCCTCTGGACCCGCACTCATAAGCAGTATCCTGTCCGACAGGAGTATTGCCTCATCAACGTCATGGGTTACCATGAAGACTGTGCTTCCGGTCTCGTTCCACATGCGCACCAGCTCTTCCTGAATAGTCCCTCGCGTCAGGGCGTCAATCTGTGCGAAAGGCTCATCCAGAAGGAGCATCTTCGGTTCTACCGAGAATGCTCGGGCTAGCCCTACTCGCTGTCGCATACCGCCCGACAGTGCGGCCGGTTTTTTATTTTCAGCATAGGTGAGGCCCACCATATTGATGTATTTCTGCACCCAGTCATCGACCTTTTTGACACTCCAGTCCTTGTGGGCGGCGGTCACCGCAACACGGATGTTCTCAAATACAGTCATCCAGGGCATCAGCGCGAAATTCTGAAATACTACCATGCGGTCGAGTCCCGGCCCTGTAATGACCTTTCCGTCGAGCTCCACCCGTCCTTCCGAAGGGGTATCGAGGCCGGCGACAATATTCAGGAGCGTTGATTTGCCGCATCCGGAATGCCCTATTATGGATATGAACTCCCCCTTTTGCATTTCGAGGGAAATGTTTTTGAATATGCACTGCGCCCCGTTTCCATTACCGCCCGGGAAGTTTTTCGTTAAATTGTTGACTGCAAGATATGGCATGTTCTGTTCCTCCTAATCCACAAAAGCGATACGTTCTGCAATCTTGTTCAGCCCGAAGTCGATAATGACACCTACTATCCCGATCAGTATGATCGCGAAGATGACGCTCGTAAGCGAAAGATTGTTCCATTCGTTCCATACAAAATAACCGAGGCCCAAGGAACCGAGGAGCGCCTCGGCAGGAACAATGGCAACCCAGGCACTTCCCATTGATATCCTCATGCCCGCTATGATGGTCGGACCTGCGGCGGGCAGGACAACTTTGAACAGCCGCGAAAACCAGTTCAATTGCAGGATACTGGACACATGCATATAATCCTTCTTGATGTTTGCAACGCCGAAAGAGGTATTGGCAAGCGTCGGCCAGAGGCTTGCCATAAAGACCACAAGAAGGGCGGTTATGCCGCTGTTTTTGACGCTGTAAAGCAGTAGGGGCATCCATGCGATGGGGGAAATGGATTTTAGAATCTGGATGTACGGGTTGACCGCGCGGAAAATGGTCCTGTTCAGTCCGAGGACAACGCCGAAGATTATGGCAACGACAACCCCTGACCCGAATCCGAAGACAAGTCTTCCCATGCTGTAGAGGGTCAGTATGCCGATGCCTTTATCATTTGGCCCGTTGTCGTAAAAGGGATGCCGAATGAACTCCATTGCTGTTTTCAATACAGGGACGGGGCCCGGAAGTCCCTGTCCTGTGCCGCCGATGGTGAGAAGGTGCCAGAGCATGAGGAATACCGCCAGTATCACCATGCTGAGAAGCAGAGAGTTTTTTTGTTTTACAAGCGCCGCCATCTCTCTTATCCCTCACTCTTGATAGCAAATCCTTTCAAGTACTCAGAAGGTTTTGCCGGATCAAACTCTTTGCCCATGATCTTGTGTTTCTTATAGTTTGTCGCAGGCGCCTTGTATCCAAGCTCTTTCATGTACTTGGAGCAGTCTGAGGCGAGGAAAACTTCTTCCGCGATTTTTTTATAGTTTACATCTCCTTTAATATAGTTCCAGCGCTTCATCTGGGTGAGTATCCAGACCGCCATCGATTGCCAAGGGAACGGATCAAAATCGATCCGGTCAGGGACATTATGCATATTGCCGAGCCCGTCAGGGAATTTGCCGGTAAGCACCTGCTTTATCACTTCGACCGGCTGGTTGAGATAGTTGCGAGGAGCAATGGCCTCTGCAATACTTTCACGGTTTTCGGCTTTGTGGGCATAGTGGGTAGCATCCACAATGGCTTTGAAGACCGCTTTAAAGGAGTTGGGCATTGTTGTCGCAAATTCCTTGGAAGTAGCAAAAGCGCAGCAGGGATGTCCCGGCCAAATATCCTTGGAAAGCATAAAGATGAATCCGGCTCCTTCGTATACTGCCCTCTGGTTGAACGGGTCAGGAGCGAGATATCCGTCCACGTTTCCCGCCTTAAGGTTTGCAACCATTTCAGGCGGAGGGACTACCCGTATCTTTACGTCCTTGTCGGGATCGACGCCACCTTCAGCAAGGAAGTAGCGCAGGAGATAGTTATGCATGGAGTAATCGAAAGGCACACAAAACGTAAAGCCCTTCATCTCCTTGGCGGTCTTTACTCCTCTATGCTTCATATGAAGAGTAATAGCCTGCCCGTTAATATTTTCTACCGCAGGCATATAGAAAGGGGTCGCCTGTGAGCCGGCGCCCATGGAGATGGAAAGAGGCATGGGTGACAGCATATGGGTACAGTCTGTCTGCTTGTTGATCGCCCAGTCACGGATCATCGCCCATCCCGAAGCCTTCACCACTTCGGCGTCCTTAAGCCCATACTTTTCGTAGAATTTGAGCGGATGCGCCATAATAATTGGAGTGGCACAGGTTATGGGGATGAACCCTATTTTCAAATTTGTTTTTTCGAGCTTGCCCGGCGCCTCTTTTGCCCAAGCCTTTGCCTTTTCAAGGGGGAACAGGTCGGAGATCAGGGCCAGGGCAGCGCCGGAACCAACGACTTTAAGGAATTCCCGGCGGCTTGTTTCATTGTTCCCGAACAGGGCCTTCAAAACCGAGTTTTCAACGGCACGATCTATTATTTCTTCTTGTGTTTCCACAGGACGAGACGATTCACCATGGTCATGGTGACAAGAGCAATGGGTGTGTGCCAATGATGAGTGCGGATCGAAGCCGTCTCCAAGACAGTTGACCGATAAAGAGACGTCTTTACTATTGCCTTTCTTATTTTTCATGCTGCCCTCCCTGTTGTTGTTTGATGGCAGTGAAGAAGCAATATATATACCAAAATATAACCAATTGATTTATAATGAATTCCCGCAATTGGATTTGCTACATTTTTGTAATTTGATACAAAATTGTATGACAAAGTCCTTCTAACGAATAACCCTTGAGAGGGCATTGTGCTGAAGCGGTTTCAGCAGCTCTAAGTTTCGCCGTGATGACGAAACAGAGCTGGTGCCTCGGAGACGGACACGGATGTCCGGCGAGAATGAGCGGAAATACTATGCCCTCTCATATTAAATGGAGGGTTAAATATTAACCGCATACCTCACAATTATCGTCCTTGCGGATATTCAACTTTTTGAATTCCATAGCTGCGGTATTAAAAACGAGCATCTGCGACATCAGCGGCTTGCCGAAGCCCGTAAGCAGCTTTATGGCTTCTACAGCCATCAGGCAGCCGAGCATTCCGGATACCGCGCCGAGAACAGGGAAGCCGAGTTCCTCCCATTCGGGATTGTCGTCGGGATACAGGCAGTTCAGGCACGGCGTAACTTCGGGGATAAAATTGAATATATATCCCTCCATTCCGTTCATCGCGGCCTCGACCATCGGAACGCCCTTCTTTACGCAGGCGTTATTTAAAGCCCGCCTCTCCTTAAAGTTAGGCCGCGCGGACAGCGCTATCTGCACGCCCTCGATCAGCTTATCGACGTTGCCGTCGGATGTGCGCTCGTCGTATATATCGACTTCCACGTCGGGATTTATTTCCTCTATGCTTTTCTTTGCCTGCGCGACCCTGCTCTTACCTATCCGGTCATATTTCATCAATATCTGCCTGTTCATATTCGAAAGGGTCAGATTGCCGTAATGTGCAAGAACCATTTTCCCGATACCCGCCGCTGCAAGATAAATAGCCGCTGTTCCGCCGAGCCCGCCGATACCTGCGATAAGCGCGGCGGATCTCTTCAGCTTCTGCTGATGCCTTTCAGTAAACCCTTCGAGCATAAGCTGCCTTTTATATCGCTCCCGATCCATTTCTGCAACGGCCCCAATCATACCTTTATTCTCCGGCGCTTCAAAAAGCGAATTTAGAAAGGCACAGGCCTAAAAGCAGAGAGCCCCATGAGACGAACACTATATAAGTAGAGATCTCTCCGCTGTCGAGACTGCTCGACTTTCCGGCTATCAGAAACGAAACCGCAAGAGTTCCGAGCCCGAATAAAACAAAAATAACCGCCAATCCGATCATCGCTAAATACACCTCTCTTTATTTTAAATCCCTTAATTGACCATCTCGCAGTATTCCTCGCCGATGCGGGCATTCAAAACCTCAAGTTCCATGTCCTTGTCCTCTCCGAGGATACCGCACGCATCCGCCCTGCACTGCTTGCAGTGCGTCATCTGCGGAATATACGGAACACATCTGTCCCTCATCCCGTTTATCGTTTCACGCGACGGCCTGCTCAGGTGTTCGAATTCAGCCTGCGGGATGAGAGGTATTATGTTCATTATGTCCGCGCCCTTTCCGCCCGCGAGCCATGCGATTAACGGGATCTCCGCATCGTTGACTCCGGGGATCAAAACGCTGTTCACCTTCACGATAAGGCCGGCGTCTATGGCGTTCCTCAAACCTTTCCACTGGTTGCATAAAAGACATTCCGCAGCGTCCTTACCCTTGTAACGCCTTCCTCTATAAAGAACCCATGAATATATTTTCTCGGCCGTCTCCGGCATAACGGCGTTGATGGTTATGGTGAGGCTCCTGACGCCGCATTTCACAAGGTCTTCAAGCCTCTCCGAAAGATAAAGGCCGTTCGTGGAAATGCAAAGTATCAGTTCCGGGAATTCCCGGTTGATCGCCCTCATAGTCTCGAACGTCGCGTCGTTTGCCAGAGGGTCTCCCGGTCCCGCTATCCCGACTACGCTGAGATTCCCGCTCCTTCCTACAAGCGCTCTCACTCTCTCCAGCGCCTCGGAGGGCGATAAGACCCTGCTTGTGATTCCCGGCCTCGACTCATTGGCGCAGTCGTATTTTCTGATGCAATACCTGCACTGGATATTGCACGCGGGAGCTACAGGAAGATGCAGCCTCCCGAATTTGTGATGAGCCTCTTCAGAAAAACAGGGATGGCTTTTCATTATGTCATTCCCCTTGAGAACCCCTAACCGTTTCATATCATCCACCTCGCATTAAACAATAGTCTCGTATTACCAAATGCAATAGTAGTGCCAAACATATAACGTCATGAAATCACAGGGAAAGCCGGATCTTATGAATTCCCCATCTCTTGCATTTATGTAGCTATTGAGACATTTTTGTTGTTTAATAAAGCCCGCTGTTCTGGTATAATTGGTGTAAATCTTTTTACCGGAGGGGTAACCGAATGCTTGAACGCCCGAATCCGATTTTCAACAAACCTGTCGATCCGTCGGAGGATACGGCCCAAAACAAAAAGGCAAACAAGGGCATTGCAGGCGGCGAGACATTCGACAAAATGCTGTTCTCATCTCTTGCCCCTATCAAACCTGAAGAGACTACCGTTACCGGCATTGTAGACCGGATAATCAATCAAAATATTCAGGCGGAAGCCCGGAAACCGGCAGACGCATTCGACGGGATAATAAAAGTCGTTTTTAAACATGAAGGGCACAGGTTAGTGAAAAACGACGGGGGGAAAGGGGCTTCGCGCTTCGGCATACTCGAAAGCACCGCGCGTCAATACGGATACAAGGGCGATATCAAAAATATTTCTCAGGCGGAAGTGGAAGGCATCTACAGGAAGATGTGGGAGAAATCAGGAGCGGCCTCCTTGCCTTATCCCCTGAGCCTCGTGCACTTCGACACTTACGTGAACAGTCCGGGAGCTGCAAAGAAGCTCCTCGAAAAATCCGGCGGCGATATAGACACCTACCTGCAACTGAGGGAGAAGCGCTACAGACGCCTTGCGGAATTAAGGCCCGAAAGATACGGAAAATATCTTAAAGGCTGGACGAACAGGATCAACAGCCTCAGGGCATCTGTGAACGAACACCGGATGATAGCAAGCGTTTTAAACGCTCCTCCAAACCCCGCCTTCAAAATAGAATCCAAAGACGCGTAAGCAGTAGAATTCTGCGCGCCTCTACAGCGCTATATGCACGTGACATTTCTTTGTGCAGGCGCGGGAACATGCCTCGCATCCTATACATTCTTCCGGATTGGCTATCGACATTACCTTATTGCCCATGTCGTCTCCGTACTCGTCCTCTCCTTCAAACGGCTTTTCGATAAGCTCAAGCACCTCGCGGCTGCAGACCTTATAGCACCTGCCGCAACCGATGCATTTCTCCACGTCGATGGACTCTATGAATTTAGGCGTCCACTCCTTCCCGCCTCTCGTATATCCTACAATTGCCATAACTCCTCCTTACGCTATCGCCTCTCCGTCATGCTCTCCTGTCCTCACCCTTACGGCTCCCTCTATCGGCGAAACGAATATCTTCCCGTCTCCGGCCTTGCCTGTCTGATTCACCCTGATTATGGACTTCACAATCTTAGTCACCACGTCATCCGGCACCACGATAGTGAGCATCCTCTTCGGCACATACAACGCTATCTTAGGCAGCGTGTGCTCAAGCGCGTATGTTGAAGGAGTAGGGGTAAGCTTCACCGCGGTGCAAAAGCTGTCCGGCATCTCGGAATCCATCTCAGCGCACATTGCGCCTTTCTGTTTTCCTCTGCCGTCAACGCTCTGAATAGTGAGCGACGGATAACCCAGTTCGTCAAGCACTGTCTTTGTTTCCGGGAGCTTATCTCTCCTTATAATCGCCGTTATTTCTTTCATCGTTAGACCTCCTTTTATTCGATTACTTTATAGGCATGCCCTCCATGCCATACATGCATTTAACTATAATACTGCCTCTCCTGTTCTAACGGTATATGTCGCTTCCACAGGGCTGATAAAGACCTTGCCGTCTCCAATAAAACCTGTCCTTGCCTTGTCCTGAATTATCTTGACTACCCTGTCCACGTCTTCATTATCGACAACAGTCATGAGGAGGGTCTTCGGAAGCTCGTCGTAATGCACGGGCCCGACTTGCAGCCCTTTCTGCTTTCCCCTTCCGAACACAGGCATCTTTGTAAGGGACGGGAATCCCGCGCCCTCCAATGCCAGCACCACCTCCTGCTCTTTTTCCGGTCTGATAAAAGCCCTGATCATCTTCATCTCTCTTTCCTCCTATTTAAATTTATTAGTCATTAGTTTTACTTTTTTACCAATGACCGGTGACTATTTACTGCCCATCGCCTTTTTCAGCCATATCGGCGGCGATGTATGCGCGGTCTCCATCAGCTTCCGCATAGACTCTTCAATCGAAACGGCTTCTTTCACCTTTACGGGCATGATCCCTTTCCTTGCAAGCCGCGCCGCGGAAGGCCCGCCTATTTCCGTCAGATATATGATCTTGCAGTCCGCCAGTTTATCCGTTTTGTCCTGCACCTTTTCGTCATGCGCGCGTCCCATTCCCTTAGTCCCTTCTACTGCCGTATCCCTTCCGTCGGCAAACTTCCTCATCTCAAGGAATTTATAACCTTCATTGGTCAATTCGTACACTGCGAACATTCCCGCCCTGCCGAAATGCTCATCCACCATCACGCCGTCTGTTGTTGCAAATGCGATTTTCATTTGTGCACCTCCAAAAATAAATTCGCGATGTCGTTAATAAGTCCGAGCGTTCCCCTGTATCCGATAGTAACCTTATGGTTATTTCCCAGAACCTTATATACAGGGAACCCCATCTGATACAAAGGCGCTCCGAGCCTTTTCGCGGTATCTTCCGCGTGGGAGTTTGAGATGAGCAGGTCAAAATTGCCCTCTACAGAAAACAGATCTCCCGAATTCACATCGACTATTTCAATTTCCGCGCCCATCTCATCAAGCCAGCTCGCCGCCTGAAGCGACAAATCGTTCTCCAGCGCGAGACATGCCTTTTTATTGCCGTAATAAAAATGAGCGTCCCTCATCCCGTCTGTTAATATCCGCCTCTGCCTTTCGTATTTTTCAGGAACCGGCCTGCCGCGCAGCATTGAAAGCGTTTCCATGAGCATATCGGTATCCCTTGATCCCGCAATGCTCTCAAATACCCTGTATTCCATGCCGAACCTATCTTTCAGCTTCTTGGCGGAAGCCTCCATGCTCGAGCCTATCGCGAGGGTAAATTCCGATTTTGACATCTCGCTGATTTCATCAACGCTTGTGCCTCCGGTCGCGATGGGCGACATGCCCTGCCTGCTTCCGTCGAGCGCGGACAGGTCCGGAAGCATTATAGGCTTAAGTCCGAACGATTCGATTATATCTCTCAGTTCCGTGAAATCGGCAGGCGTAAGATGCGAGCCTGCAAGCACATTTATCTGTCCTGTTACCGTTTTTGTTCCTGGTTTTTTAACAAGGCCGAGCAGAGTTTCTACCGCCTTCGCATATCCGCTCTCAAGCCCCCCTTCATAGTCAGGGGTAGGGATATGAAGAATAGCGCAATGCGTATACTCTCTCTGAAGCTGCTTTGCAACACTGCTCGCATCATCTCCCTTGACCTCGGAAAGTCCGGATGTCATCACCCCGATGATCTCAGGACTGTTCTTTTCGATAAATCCTTCGACCGTTCTTGTTATAGTATCCTCGCTTCCCATGACAACATTCTCCGTAAAGAGCTTTGTGGAGGCGAGGGCGATCGGCTCCCTGAAATGCTTTGTCAGAAGCACCTTTCCCAAAAACGTGCATCCCTGCGCGCCGTGAATGATGGGCAGGGCATTATTAATCCCCTGAAAGGCAATCGCAGCGCCGATGGACTGAGAATGCTTCAAAGGGTTGATAAGACAGCTTTCAGCTTTCAGCTTACAGCCTTCAGATTTTTTCTTTTGCTGATTGCTATAAAACTTTATGCCGCTGTTTATCTGTCCGGCAAGATTTACCAGCCCGTCATATCCCGCGTACGCCGTATGCCTTTCCTGATTCACATCTACAAAAGGATAACCCTCTTTTACTGCGAGATACTGGTTCCTTCCTCCTGCAACGAGGATATCCGCGTTTCTTTCCTTCAAGAGCCGGAGCAGGTTTTTTGGCGTAGTGTCCTCTACAATAGGCGCATTCTGCCCCAATATATCTTTCATCTTCTCCTCGTCTTCAAGGCTGCTCTTCTTTGTGCCTATGGCGACGATCTCTATCCCCAAATCCATAAGCGCGGAAATAAAAGACCAGCTCTTCACGCCGCCTGTATAAAGCACGGCTTTTTTGCCCTGCAGATGTGCATAAGGTATCAGCCTTTCAATTAATTTCTCTTCTTCTCTTGCGATGAGGTATTCTATGCGTTCGTTAAAGCCGTTCAACCCGTTTAAGCTGTTTAAACTGTTTGAATGGATTAAGCTGTCCGTTATAGCCCTGAGCGCCTTCGACATCTCTGTCCTTCCGAAGAAAGAAACTTCGATATACGGAATTCCGTATTTCCTTTCCATCTCCCTTGCAATGTTTATCAATGCCCTGCTGCACACGACAACATTCAGCTTTGCCCGGTGTGCGTATGTTATCTCCTCAAATGTCGAATCACCGCTTATCCGCGAAAGAACCCTTATTCCGGCCTTCTTAAGCACAGGCTCAACAAGCCATAGGTCGCCCGCTATGTTGTATTCGCCTATGAGATTGATATAGGGGACTGTCCCGGATTTACGGGCGAGATCATCAACGGTTTTGGGCGAAGCCGTAGAATCGGGACTGTCCCCTTCAGGAGGCTCGCCCGTTCCTATCGCATAATCGAGCAATACCTCTCCGGCTATTCTGTTGCCGAGATTCTTAGGGCCGACGAAACCCGGCGCATTCACGGGTATTACCCGAATGCCGAGAGATGTTTCGGCCTTTTTACAGACCGCCTCGAGGTCTTCGCCTATCAGACCGCTTACGCACGTGGCATGGACAAATATCGCCTTCGGCTTCACCGATTCGTAAGTCCGCAATATCGCGTTATACAGCTTATTTTCAGAGCCGTAGATGATATCCATCTCGCTTATGTCCGTTGTAAAACCCATCCGATGGAGGCTGCCCTTTGAGGACAGCGTTCCCCTTCCTTCCCATGAATTGCCGCAGCATGCTATAGGGCCGTGGACGATATGAGCCGCATCGGCTATGGGCTGAAGGACTATCATAGCGCCGTCAAAGGCGCACGATTCCCCGCCCCGTGAACGGCAGACCTTGTCCTTCTTCTCCGTCCCGCAGCCGTGCTCAAAATATTTATCCAGCCCTGTAGTCATTTCGGATCGCTCCTTTTATTTCCTACCTGATTACGTCAAAACTCGCAGTATTAACCGTCTTTCTGTCCATCTCATCGAGGACTGTATTCACAATCGAACTCACGAGGTTCAGCACTCCCTGATAGCCGATTACCGGATACCTGTGGAGATGGTGCCTGTCAAAAAGCGGGAAGCCTATTCTGATAAGCGGCGTACCGGTGTCTCTCCAGAGGAACTTCGCGTATGAATTCCCGATTAACAGATCGACCGGCTCCGTGAATAGTAGAGACCTCAAGTGCCACATATCCTTTCCTGAATAAACCTTGGCCTCTGCGCCGAACGGACTCTCCGCTAGGAGACTCTGCATGTCTTCCTCGAACTTCTTGTCCCCCATGGAGCAGACGATATGAACGGGAATTCCGCCCATCTCCATCAGGAAACTGACGAGGCCGAGTAGTTGATCGGGATCTCCGACGAGGGCGAATCTTTTCCCGTGGACATAGGGGTGCGAGTCGACCATCGCATCGACGGCCCTGCCGCGTTCATCTTCTATCTCCTGCGGTATTTTCTTTCCCGTCAGCTTGCTCACTTGTTCAAAAAAGAAGTCGGTGTTCTTTACTCCTATGGGCGTAAGAACAGCGGTCTTCTGATTCCATTCTTTCCCGATATATTCCATAGTCTTAAGCGTCGAGTATTTCTGAAGCGCAATGGTTGCATCGGCATTAATCGAATCCATCGCGTCTTTTAGCGGAGTGCCGCCGGGATAGAGCTTGTACTCGCCTGTATTCGGTGAATCGAAGATCGCGCTAGCATCCGACAGAAGCGTAAAATCCACGCCCATCATCGCCAGCAGCCTCTTTATCTCATGGTAATCGCCGGTGTATGTATCGAATCCCATGATGACATTGATCTTTCCATTAGGTTCTCCCTTCCTGCCTGTGGTGATGGAAGAGAGGATACCTTTCATCATATTGTCGTAGCCGTTAATGTATGAGCCGACAAAGCTCGGTGTATGAGCAAAGGGGACCGGCAGATCCTTTGGTATAAGATCTTTTTCCTTTGCGGTCCTTATGTAGGCGTTCAGGTCGTCTCCGATCACCTCGGCCATGCAGGTCGTGCATACCGCGAGCATCTTCGGATGATAAAGGGTATAGGCGTTTTCGAGCCCTTCGAGCATGTTGTTCAGCCCGCCGAAGACCGCTGCATCCTCTGTCATAGAGGTCGATATGGCCGCCAAAGGCTCCTTGAAATGCCTGTTCAGATGGCTTCTGAAGTAGGCCACGCAGCCCTGCGCGCCCTGAACAAAGGGCATAGTTCCTTCAAAACCCGACGAACAGAAGATAGCGCCGAGCGGCTGACAGGCCTTGGCCGGGTTGATCTTTATATTCTTCCGGGCAAAGTTCTTTTCCTGATACTCTTCAGTCTTCGTCCATTCGGCGATCTCCTTCACCTTTTCCTTCGGCCATGGGTCTTCGAACTCTCTCTTATTTTCGAACTGGTCCAGATATTCCTGCTCCTGGAAGAGTTCGTTATGATCTTTGATCCTTATCGTTTTCATTTCTTCCTCCGTATCAAATTCCACGACGGGTTGTTGACCGTCATGTCCATATCCCTTGCGAATACAGGGAACCCGTCGAAGCCGTGGTAAGGCCCCGAGTAATCCCATGAATGCATCTGGCGGAACGGCACGCCCATCTTGTGATAGGAATATTTTTCCTTTATGCCTGCGCCCACCATATCGGGTTTCATTCTCCTCGTGAATTCCTCCAATTCATAAAGGGTGGCGTCATCCATGATTACAGCGCCCTCTTTCATCACAGGATAGGTCCTGTTGTAGTCATCGTTGTGACCGAATTCATATCCGGAAGCGATTATCTCCATTCCAAGGTCTTCATAAGCGCCGACGGTATGCCGGGGCCTCAGTCCTCCGACATAGAGCATCACCTTCTTGCCTTCGAGTTTCGGCTTGTACCGCTCAACCACCGCATCCATCATCGGCTTGTATTTTTCGATCACCTTCTCGGCCTTCTCCTTGATGTTATCATCAAAATGTGAGGCGATCTTTCTTATGCTCTGATATATCTTGGTGGGGCCGAAGAAGTTGAACTCCTCCCATGGTATGCCGTACTCCTCTTCCATATGCCTGCATATATAGTTCATGGATCGATAGCAATGGATCAGGTTCAGCTTTGCCTTCGTGGCTATGCCGAGTTCATTGACGGATGCATCACCTGTCCACTGCGCGATTACCCTGAGGCCCATTTCTTCCAGCATCTTTCTCGAAGCCCAGGCGTCGCCTCCTATGTTGTAATCGCCGATGAGCGCCACGTCGTAGGGAGTCGATTTTTCGAGCTTCCCCTTGCCTAAAACATAGTCCCTGATAGTGTCATTCGCTATGTGATGGCCGAGGGACTGGCTCACTCCCCTGAAGCCCTCGCAGCGGACAGGAACTATCGGGATACCGAATTCCTTCTCCACCCTCTTAGATACCGCCTCGATATCATCCCCGATAAGGCCTACCGGGCATTCGGAAAGGATTCCGATACCCTTTGCCAGAGGAAAGAGCTCTTTCAGTTCATGGAGCGCCGCATCGAGTCCCTTATCACCTCCATAGACAATGTCCTTCTCCTGAAAATCCGTGGTTATATGCATCGTGCCGAAGGTGTCTACACCCGTTATTCCGTTGTAATAATTTCTCCTCGCCCACCAACTGTACTGTCCGCATCCGACCGGGCCGTGGCTGACGGTTATCTGGTCCTTCACCGGACCCCAGACAACACCCTTGGCGCCTGCGTATGCGCAGCCCCGGACAGTCATAACGCCGGGCCGGGATTTTGTATTCGCCTTTACCTTACAGGTGCTGCACTGTCCGGTAGGATCATTGGCGGCCAGGTGCTTTGCTCTCTCCTTTTTAGTCTTTTCAGGATAGGCCTCCAGAATTTCCTCTATCATCTTCTGTGTGTCTTTAATTGCCGTGCTCATCGTTCCTCCTTTAATAACAGTTCGAACCGTTTAAACTGCTTGAACTGTTTAAACTGTTTTTATGCCGCCGCCTCTTCGTTCTCCATTATCCCGAAGTCCATAAGCAGTTGTTCCAGCTCATCCATGGAAATGGGCGTAGGTATAACCAGGTCCCTGTTGTCGGCGATCTTTTTCGCAAGCGTCCTGTATTCATCAGCCTGAGGGTGTTCCGGAGAGTATTCGATGACCGTCATTCTCCTCAGCTCTGCCCTCTGCACCTGATTGTCCCTCGGTACAAAATGTATCAACTGTGTCCCGAGTTTTTTCGCGAGTTCTGAAATCAATTCGTATTCCTTATCCGTCTTTCTGCTGTTACATATCAGCCCGCCCAGCCTTACGCCTCCGCTATGCGCATATTTGAGAATGCCTCGCGAGATATTATTTGCCGCATACATGGCCATCATCTCACCGGAGGTCACTATATAAATTTCTTTTGCCTTGCCCTCTCTCATCGGCATGGCAAAGCCGCCGCAGACAACGTCGCCGAGGACATCGTAAAAGACAAAGTCGGTGTCCGCATCATATGCACCGTTTTCTTCAAGAAAGTTTATGGCGGTTATAACACCCCGGCCCGCGCATCCGACCCCCGGTTCAGGACCTCCCGACTCAGCGCACCTGATGCCGTTAAAGCCGGTCAGAAGCACTTCGCCGACTTCAAGGTCTTCTACTGTGCCGCGTTCTCTCGCAAGGTCCATCACAGTTGTCTGTGCCTTTGCGTGCAGTATGAGCCTTGTTGCGTCTGCTTTTGGATCACAACCCACTATCATGCATTTGTATCCGGCCTGTGAAAGGCCGGCAACTGTATTCTGTGTTGTTGTTGATTTACCGATACCGCCCTTACCGTAAACCGCTATTTGTCTCATTAATATCCTCCTTCAAAAATTTTAATTCTTAATAAAGCAATCGCCGTGCCGGCTCGGATAATCGTTGATTTTCAACGGAACGGCGCACGAACATTTTTTCGCCATAAGACATTTGTGTATCATCTACTACAAAATTGTTTATCATATTCAATCTCGAAGGGTTTGATAAACCGCCTGTTAGTGCTATACTTAAAACAAAATCTAAAAACATGGAGGAAAAAAATGAAAAGACTTTTGGTATGTTTATCCGTAGCCTTTGGACTGCTCATGATCCAAACGCCTCAAGGCATTGCGGCGGAACGGCCCGCTCCGAAAGAGAAGGCCGGAAAGCGCATGGAGAAGAAGGGTGAGATGAGGGAGCATCGCGGCGACATGATGGAGAAGAAGGGTGAGCAGAGGGGAAAAAGAGGAGAGATGCTTGAACAGAAGGGTGAAATGCTTCAAGAAAGATCGGAAAAAATGAGAGAGGCCGGACACGAAAAGGCCGCTGAAAAGATGGAAAGGACCGGCGAGAAAATGGAGCGCAGAGGGGAAATGATGCAGAAGCAGGGCGACATGATGGAGAATAAAGGCGAGCGTATGCAAAAGCAGGGAGATCGCATGCAGAAAAAAGGCGATAGAATGCAGAGGAAATAAAAACCTGATTTCTAAAAAGCCCCGATTTTTATCGGGGCTTTTTGTTTTTTAGTTCTGTTATAATCCTCTCATGCGTTTTATTGCGGACCTCCACATCCACTCGAAATATTCACGGGCGACCAGCAAGGAAATGTCTCCTGAAAGCATATGGAAATGGGCGCAGATCAAAGGCATTTCCGTAATAGGAACGGGAGACTTCACCCATCCCCAATGGTTCAAGGAGCTTAATGAAAAACTCCAATCAGCCGGCAACGGGCTCTTCAGACTCAAAAAAGACCTTCAGGCGGATGATATTCCCGAATCGTGCAAAGCCGATGTCTCTTTCATTCTCACCGCCGAGATAAGCTGTATCTACAGTAAAAACGGAAAGACAAGAAAGATACACTCGATATTGTTCGTGCCTGATTTCACAAGCGCGGCAAAGATAAACATTGCGCTCGCAAAGATAGGGAATCTCAATTCGGACGGAAGACCTATATTAGGCCTCGACGCAAAAGAGCTTTTGAAAATTGTTCTTAACGAAGCGCCCGACGGCATGCTCGTTCCAGCCCATGCGTGGACTCCTCATTTTTCGATATTCGGCGCCGAATCGGGATTTGATTCTTTTGAAGAGTGTTTTGAAGATTTGACTCCTCATATCTATGCGATAGAGACGGGACTTTCGTCAGATCCGCTAATGAACTGGAGACTTTCGGCTCTCGATAAAATAACTCTCATCTCCAACTCGGACGCGCACTCTCCGGCCAAGATAGGACGCGAGGCGAATATATTCGATACGGATATTTCGTATAAAGCAATGATGGAAGCGATAAAGACAAGAGAGGGATTTACAGGAACCATAGAATTTTTTCCCGAAGAGGGAAAATATCATTATGACGGCCACAGGACATGCGGCATAAGCCTGACGCCCCAAGAGACCTTAAAGCATAACTATCTCTGCCCGGTTTGCGGCAAGAGGGTTACAGTCGGCGTAATGCACAGGGTAGATAAACTCGCAGACAGAAAAGAAGGCTTTAAGCCCAAGGGTTCTCCGTCTTTCCATTCCATCATCCCTCTGCCTGAAATTATCTCGGAGGTTTTGAAAGTCGGCGCAAGCAGCAAGGCGGTGGATAAAGAATACCAAAATCTCCTTAATAAATTAGGGAACGAATTCAAGATACTCATGGACGTACCGCTTAAAGATATAGGCCACGCGAGTTCGGCGCTTATGAAAGAGGCGATATTCCGCATGCGCGAAGGCAAAGTGCATATCGCGCCCGGATATGACGGAGAATACGGAAAGATTAAGATATTCGAGGCGGTCGAGAGAAAAGAGATCAAAGGGCAGTCAATGCTGTTTTAAGTATGTAATATGAAAAACCTAACCGCTTCCTCCATTGACCTTAATCCGCAATTCCTCCATGCCCTCCAAATAATGGAGGAGACCGATAAAAATGTCTTCATCACCGGCAGGGCAGGCACGGGCAAGTCAACGCTCCTTCAGCATTTCAGGAATACTACAAAGAAAAATATCGCGGTGCTTGCGCCCACAGGAGTTGCAGCGGTAAATGTGAAGGGCCAGACCGTCCATTCATTTTTCGGCTTTAAGCCGGATATCACTCTCGATATGGTGAGTGGGATACGCCCGAGAGACAAGACGATTTACAAAAAGCTCGACGCCATTGTGATTGACGAGGTCTCTATGGTGCGCGCCGACCTCATGGACTGCATCGCCGGATTCCTACGCATTCATGGAAAGAACAAGTCCCTGCCTTTCGGAGGCATCCAGATGATATTCATCGGAGACCTTTACCAGTTGCCTCCTGTTGTTACATCACGGGATAAGACGCTGTTCGAAGGCCTTTACAAGAGCCCTTACTTCTTTGACGCGATGGTTTTCGACATCGGTTTTGACATGCAGTTCATCGAGCTTGAAAAGGTCTATCGCCAGAGGGATGACAAATTTCTGAACATCCTCAATGCCATCAGAAACAATACTGCAACAGACGATGACATAGCCGCGATCAATGCGCGGCATATGCCGGACTTCCATGATGACAAGGGCTTTTATATTTATCTCACCACAACAAACGATCTTGCCGACTCCATAAATATAAGACGGCTCGCAGATCTCAAAGGTAAAGAGTACCGCTATCACGGCTTGGTCGAGGGGGACTTTAATGCGAAAGATCTCCCCACAGGCCTTGACATAACGATTAAAAGCGGAGCGCAGGTTATGCTCCTGAATAACGACTCTATGGGGCGGTGGATAAACGGAAGCATCGGCAGGATTACGGGCATCAAAAAGAGCAAGGACGCGCCTGATATTATCCGCATAAAGCTTCAGGATGGAGAGACAGTAGATGTCGAGCCTTATACATGGGGGATGTATGAATTCCATTACGACAAGAATGCCGGCACGGTCATATCGGATGTTATCGGCACATTCACGCAGTATCCCCTCAAGCTCGCGTGGGCGGTCACCATTCACAAAGGGCAGGGCATGACCTTTGAAAGGATAATAATAGACATCGGCAGGGGAACATTCTCTCACGGCCAGATCTATGTAGCCCTCAGCCGATGCACCACACTTGAGGGCATTGTCCTTAAAAAGCTGATTGCAAAAAAACATATCTTTATGGACTGGCGCGTCGTGGATTTTGTTACGAAATACCAGTATAAACAGGCGCAGAAGAATCTGCCGCCCGATGAAAAACTTTCCATAATAGAAAAGGCCATAAAGGATAAAAGGCCGCTCGAAATTGTGTATCTCAAGACAAAGGACGAAAAATCACGAAGGACAATCCTGCCCTCGTTCGTCGGAGAGCTTGAATATCAGGGAAGAAAGTTCACCGGCGTTCAGGCGTTCTGCACCGCGCGGAAGGACAACAGGGTTTTCCATATCGAGAGAATACTTGAGATAAAGGCGGTTGAGTAGCGGTGAATAGAGGTCTTTTCGACGGACTCAACGAATCGCAGAAGCTGGCTGTTACGGCCGATGAAGACAATCTTCTTGTTGTCGCAGGCCCCGGCACAGGAAAGACATTAACCATTGTCAGAAGGATTGCGTATCTCGTCAATCAAGGCGTAAGTCCTGAAAACATCCTTGCCGTTACATTCACCAACCGCGCCGCAAGGGAGATGAAGGAGAGGGCTAATGCGCTTTTAGGCTCCGAGGCTTACAGGGCTTTTATCGGGACATTTCATCTCCTCGGCCTTAAAATAGTGAGGCAATTAGCGCAGGATAACTTTGCAATATGCAATAGAGATGAGCAGATAAATATCCTGAAAGAAATCCTTGAAGGGACAAAAACAAAGGCGCAGGAGGCTGCCGGAGAAATATCGCGAATTAAAAACTTTCTTGAAGATGCAAATGGAGAAATGAGCGGTATTTATGAGGCATATCAATCTACCCTTTCAGCAAAATCCGCGCTGGATTTCGACGACCTCATCTTAAAGCCCATTCATATGTTCAAGGATGAAGCCATTCTCAGGCAATATCAGGGTATGTTCAGCCATATCATCGTTGATGAATATCAGGACATTAACCCGGCGCAATACAGATTATTAAAACTTTTGGCAGGAGATAGGGCCGATGTCTGCGCCGTAGGAGATTCTGATCAGGCGATATACGCCTTCAGGGGCGCGGACATTGAAAACTTCCTGAATTTTGAAAAAGACTTCAAAGGCGCGAAAAGAATAGCTCTCATAGAGAATTACCGTTCGACCGGAACAATATTGAACGCATCCGGCTCCATGATAAAAAGCAATCTCAAAAGAATAGACAAAAAACTCGGCACGGCAAGAGAATCAGGCAGGCCGATTACAATGATCTCCGCGCCTGATGAAAAGGCGGAAGGGGAGTTCATAGTCAAGGAGATAGAGGCCCGGATAGGCTGCACGAGCCATTATAATATGTATGCCCACGGGTCAAATGCCGCGTGCGATGGCTCTTACAGCTTTTCAGATTTCGCGGTTATATTTCGGACTAATGCTCAGGCAAAGGCCGTCGAGGAAGTTTTTATGGAGTCCGGCATCCCTTATCAGGTCATCGGCAGGAAGAATCTGCGGCAGAGAAAAGAAATAGAAGATACCATTTCATATATGAGAAGCATTATCGATCCCTCCGGCGATGCAGGGAAAGAAGAGGGCGCATCATTAGAAGAAACTCTTCTGGCTGAAGATGACTTTTTCGATCCGAAGGCCGATGCTATTACTTTGATGACGATGCATATGGCAAAGGGACTTGAGTTCAGGGTCGTATTTATTGCCGGGGTTGAATACGGATTAATCCCTTATACGCTTAATAAAGACGATGCCGACATTGAAGAGGAAAGAAGGCTTTTTTATGTGGGCATGACAAGGGCGAAGGACGAGCTTTTCCTTATTCATGCAAGAAACAGGTTTTTATACGGTCAAAAGCTGAATCAACCGGCATCTCCGTTCATGAAAGATATCCCGAAGGATTTAATTCAGGATGTGGTTATTCCTGCAAGGGCGATAAAAGACAAAAAGAAACAGATAGGATTGTTTTAAGCATATTGCTCGCAAATCATATACCGCCTTACCTTCTCAAGCCTTTTGCCCTTAATGCCCAAAGGTATCCATATTTTCTTAGGCGGGCCGGATAAATTTTTCTAATTCAGTTTCATCTATCTGAAGTTCACGGGCAAGGAGTTTGGGAGTTGCGCCGGTCTGTTTGATTACCTCTTTCAGATAATTCTCAAAGGTGATATTTCTGTCCCAGCAGGAATAAAAGTGCTCTTTAAGTATGGCTGCCAGCCCTTCTGACGGTATCCTATAGCCCTTCCTTGTTGCTTCTTTCTCGCCCGTGCTTTCCGGGATACCCATTACTACAACACTGTCGTCCACAACCATATAGCGGATGTCATGCACGATGGCACAATCGCTGTATCTGATCTCAGCGCCCGCCTTTGTATAAAGATGGCCTATATTCAGTCTGTCCGGGAACTTCGGCATGAGATATCTGACGCTCACGCCGTTTTTTGTCAGCCTCTCGATATTATCTCTAACGCTCTTTGTCCTTTTTTTATCATCTCCTATCGGAAGTCTGCCGGTTATTGCCCCTATTACTTCAGTCCTGGCGTCCATCAGTGTATCTGTGACTGTGAGAAAATATTCCTGCCTTGACAGCACCTTTGTTGCCCGTTCAACTTCAAGCAGAAGGTTCTTCCTGCCTCTGCCTTCCTTTAGGCTGAAAAGCAAAAGTATGATTGTGGCAAGAAGCAGCACTGATTCAAGCACAAGAAGTCCCGTTTCAATAGTCATAGTATTTTTATTTTAAAGAAATCCGGTAATCTTTACAAGGGGAAGGGTGATTTGCCTTCAGCCTGCCGCGCTTCTGTATAATATAAATAATGTATGTACTTGCTATCCATCGGCGATTTTATGTTTTAATGCCGCATCACAGGGGGTGAGTTTTTGGGAAGCAGACAGCGAATGAAATTCAGAAAACCCCTGCCTCAAAAGCCCGCGGCAGGCAAGACCGCCGCTGAAATCGTCAGGGAATTGAAAGAGGGCAATGCCCCTGTCTCCGATTACAGGGAGCAATCCTTGAAAATCCACGGCCTGATATGCGCCAAATGCGCGAGGGAGTTCGATTTCAAAAACAGGCGATTCCTCACAGTGCATCATAAAGACGGCAACCACCGGAACAATCCTCCTGACGGCTCCAACTGGGAGAACCTCTGCGCCTATTGCCATGATGACGAGCACAGCAGAGGGCTGCTTGGAGATTATTTTAAGGGAAAGAGAGGGGACTGAAGTCCGTGAATGTGAACCCAGTATGCCCTTTTTTGAAAATTATACCGATGCGGTATAATAACGCCTATAACAATGTTATATTGTAAAATTATAAGATTCAGTAGCTTTTCATATAAAACAATTGACATTGTGCCCCATGGCATTTATGATTTTTATGAAAACGCTGACGTAACATAAAAAAGAATGTTATACGGTCAAATAAATAATTAAGAATATGACAAACTCCAACCCATTCAGCCCCCGCTGGGATAATTTAATTCGCTTCGATTCGTTAATGAATATTTTGAAGCATGAATCCCGGTTCATTTTACAAGAACCATATAAGACTTTTATTGATTCAATTATTAAACAAGTGCGCGAGCAATTTACCTCGATGATCCCAGCAGGCACAATATTGTTTCGCGCAAGAATTAATGAAATCAATTTCAAAGACAGAATGAAAGAACAGATTCCATTTCCTGCAGAAAACATGGGGCCGCCGCCTCATCACCTTGCTAAAGCTGGAAGAATCAATCCAGAAGGAATTCCATATCTGTATTGCGCTGGTGACTTAGATACTGCAGGAGCTGAACTTAGACCCTGGAAGGGTGCTCACCTGACTATAGGCGAGGTCGAGATTAATAATGATTTACCTATTGCAGACTTGACATTGGATTGTAATGATGAGACTTGGGATTTATTCTTTGAAGAATTCGCTGAGTCATTTTCAATACAATGGCCTCCCGAACTTAAACTGAATTATTTGATTACCCAGTATTTCTCGGAGCACTTTAAAGCTGTGGGTCTCAGAGGCATTAAATATAAAAGTGAATTTAATATCGGCGGCGAGAACTATTCGTTGTTTTATGAAGAAGATTACGAAATCGTTAAGACATATAGCGTGGAGACATCTGAAATTAGCTGCATCTTTTATAGGAAAGACAAGAACGTATAACACCATGCTCCACTTGACCGGGAATAACCGCTTTTTGGTTTTAGCTTCATGTCTGTACCCCGGCAAGTGCAAAATTAAATAGGGTCAGCGCCCGTTTATGACTTATCCCTCCCCCTTCAAAAAAGGCGAGAAAGAAACAAGCGCAATTAGCGCAGTCGCCCGTGGCGGCTCTTCGCTTACTCTTCGAAAAGTGCGGAGGCGATTCTCTGCTGACGCTGCGAGAAGTGCGGAAATTAAAATCCGGCGGTTATTGACAATCCTCTCTCAGACCAATCCTTGATATTTACCCTTTAAATTTTTCGCAGAATTCCATATTGATTGAGATAATTTCCTGCTGGATCTTTCTGTAATCTATGCCGAAAGATATCCGGAGCCCTGCCGCTATATCCGAATACCGGCCGAATACCTCTCCTATATTGGAAGACGAGTATTGATGCCTGAAATCCTTGCATAATTCGTGAGCCTTGTCCGTATTAATATACGGCGTATGCCGCAGCGCCTTTTCGACCTGAATGGATATTTCCCTTTTCAATTGATCCGTTTCCTCGCCGTTTACGCGTCTCTGAAAAAGAAGCCCTATCGCCGGATTTTCCATATCGAGGCATGAGTTGAAGTCAGCGCAGTTTAAACAACAGCAGCGAAGTTCGTCCTTCAGCGTTTCGATAAGATACGTTTCGAGCATTCCCCTGAATACCTCATCCGTCTCAGGACTTGCCTGCCCAAGCAGCTTCTCCACAAATTCCCTGCTGTTTTCGACTACGGCTTCAGGGGTTTCTTTCAGCCTTTTCGCGTTTTCCGAACCTATTATGCCGTCAGCCAGCACGGCATAATAACGCAACTCCTCAGGGAAGAGGTCGAGTTTCCTTTTGAATTCCCTGTTGTTAAGTTCGTATAAGACCGCGTAATAAGAGAATGTTTTATTATCCGCCATTTCGTGGTGAAAATTATACCATTTTAATCGAACAAAAGTGTCTGATGCCCTTTATCTATATTGTTTAATAAAAAGCCTGTTTTGTTTTATGATAATAAGATGGACGGCAAACTCAATATCATAAAAACGGACGATAAAGCCGGCAGGTGTTGACCGTCAAACGCGCTGAAGCCTGCTGTACGCAGGACGACGTCAGAATGGACAACCGGCGATTATTTGGGAGCGGTCAGGTCTCGCATCAGCAATTTCCGCATGCGCTATGCTGTCGAGCCGGGGCTATATGCGCTCGGAGAACCGGGCGCTGATTCCGATGTGTTCGTGACCGCCAATTATAAACTGAGCTTCGACACTTTAAGAAAATCTCTTAAAGGGCTTAATGCATGGATACTCGTGCTCGACACAAAAAGCATTAATGTCTGGTGCGCCGCCGGAAAAGGCACATTCGGGACTGACGAGCTTATCAAGCGCATTAATGAAACTGAATTGCATAAGGGTGTCAATCATAGAAAGATTATTGTTCCGCAGCTCGGAGCGGTGGGGGTGAATGCGAGAGCTGTTCAACAGGCAACGGGATTCAGGGTTTATTTCGGGCCTGTTGAGGCAAAGGATATTCCGGCTTATGTTTTATCCGGATATAAAAAGACGGAGGAGATGCGGCTGGTGAAGTTTACCATGCTCGACAGGCTTATCCTTACGCCCATGGAGATAAATCCCTCGATGAAGAAGTTTCCCCTGTTCGCTCTGATAGCGCTGATCCTCTTCGGGCTCCAGCCTTCCGGCATTTTATTCAAAGACGCATGGTCGGGAGGCCTGCCGTTTTTGGTTTTAGGACTTGCGGCTGTCTTCAGCGGCGCGTTCATAACGCCTGTGTTTCTGCCTTTTATCCCTTTCCGCTCGTTTGCGATTAAAGGCTTGATAACAGGCCTGTTCGCAACTTTTCTAATAACCGGATTTTTCGGATTGACGGGACTATCGGCAATAAGCGCGCATCTATTTTTTCCATCTGCAAGCTCATATATAGCGCTCCAATTTACAGGCTCAACCACATTTACAAGCATGTCCGGCGTCAAGAAAGAATTGAAGACGGCTATCCCCCTATATTTGACTGCAACGGCCCTCTCCCTGCTATTATTAACTATACACAAGCTTTACCGATGGGAGATATTATGAAGTATATATCGGATGTAATAAGCCTCGAGTTCTTTCCTGAAAAATGCACCGGCTGCGGCAGATGCGTTGACGTATGCCCGCACGCTGTTTTTGCGATGAGGGATAAGAGGGCTGTTATTACCGACAGCGACCTCTGCATGGAATGCGGGGCATGCGCCCTGAACTGCGAATTCGGAGCGATAAAGGTAGATTCCGGAGTGGGCTGCGCTGCCGCCCTGATCAACAGCATGATAACAGGCGGCCCTCCCTCCTGCGACTGCGGCGGGACTACCGGCAGCGATTGCTGCTGACATGGGCCTTTTTTCTACGATAAAAAGAATAGTTACCGGCGGTGACGCGGCGCACAAGGCGCTTATCCGTGAATTAAAGCAAGTTCCGAAAGACAAATTACCGGAGGCATTGGGCGCCGGATTGCATAATCTCTGCCTTCAATACGCCGCCGAATTCGTCCGTGAAGAACTGAACAAGCCGGATTCTCCGTTCAAAAATTCCCACAAGTCGAATTTTTTGCAGGAAATGGTTATCGTAAATTACTGGATTACGGACAAGGTGCTCGCCGACAAGAAAAAAACAATCATGGAGCATCTGCATAACAACTATTTTAAATATTTCCATATTAAGGATATTGAAACCGAAAAGGACTGTCTCCTGAACGACAGGTATGCCGTATATCACCTGAACTGGGACGAAGATATCGGAGACCATAAAGGATTCGGATTAAAGGTGGCTGAGAACATCTATGGGAAAGGGAACGAGCACCCCGGAGAAATCGCCTCGTTCTGGATTATTTTTTACACCGCCTCGACAATAAAGAAATTTGAGGATTTCAGAAGCGCCTTAAAGTCTGCAAAAATAAAGATTTAATTACGCCCTGAAAAGGTAATTAAAAATCCGGGAACATCTTAATGTTAAGCACCTTCCCGTTCTCGGTTACCGCCCTCGCGGTTAGTATTCCCCCCTCCACATACGCGAGTTCAAACTTGCCGAACCCGCTGCTTACGAATTCAAGGGCGTTCGAGGGGCATCCTCCCTCGCATCCGACAATCCCTCTTACCATTTTCGGAAGCAGCCCTTTTATATCGAGACCATCAAGCCTCGTTCCATTGGAAGCAGCGAAATGCCCTATCTTTTCTACAATGGAATCCGTATCCATATGAAAGGGATTATCTATAGGGATCGACAAAGAATCATTGTCCATTCTTACATCGAGTTCCATGAAATTCACCTCCAAATCGAATCTTTTAATTTTATCCTATTTACCTGAAAATACTCAACGGCAGAGGACATCCGTGCGGGGTTTTAGGTAAAATATATAGAATCATGGTGAAACTGACCCTCTACTATAAGCCCGAATGCTGGTTATGCGATACTGCGGAAGAGATGCTGAACGGGCTTGCCGAAAAATATGATATCGAAATAAATAAAACCGATATCACTTCGAGCGACGAACTGTACGAACTGTATCGCTTCGACATACCGGTGTTCGAATTCAAGGACGGCTCTACCCTTAACGGCAGGATCAAAAAGAAAGACTTAATGAAGAAACTCGAAGAAAATAAGGAATAATTATATTTCTTTTTTCAGCCTTTCCGCAACCGCATCTATAAATTCTTCCGTCAATGCATATTTCTTCACCGGCGGTTCAGCAATAAGCATGAGGTCTTTTGTCATAATGCCGTTTTCTACCGTCCTTATGACAATATTTTCAAGCGTCTTTGCGAATTTCACGACATCCGGCGTATCATCAAGCTCCCCTCTTTTGGCAAGCGCTCCTGTCCATGCAAATATTGACGCGATTGAATTTGTAGACGTAGGCTTGCCTTTAAGGTGCTCGTAATAATGCCTCATAACCGTTCCATGAGCGGCCTCGTATTCGTATTTGCCGTCAGGCGAAACGAGAACCGACGCCATAAGGCCGAGGCTCCCGAAGCCGGTAGCCACCATATCCGACATAACGTCCCCGTCGTAATTCATGCATGCCCAGAGCATTCCGCCTTCAGACTTTATTACCTGCGCGACCGCGTCGTCGATCAATAGATACCTGTAATTTATTCCGGCCTGCGCGAACTTATCCTTAACCTTATCCGCTTCCTCGGCAAAGACGTCCCTGAAAAAACCGTGATACAGTTTCGATATTGTATCCTTTGCCCCGAACCAGAGATCGACCTTTTCTCCGAGCGCGTAATTGATGCAAGAGCGGGCAAAGCTCCTTATGGATTTTTCGGTATTGTGCATTCCCATGACCACGCCGTTGCCCTTGAAGTCGTGGATTTTTATGACCTTCTTTTCACTGCCGTCTTCCGGCGTGAAAACGATCTCCGCAGTGCCGGGCTGTTCGACTATATATTCGACGTTTTTATATATATCTCCATAAGCATGGCGGCCTATGATGATCGGCTTTTGCCATTTGCGGACCGCAGGCGGGATATTTTTTATTATTATCGGCTTTCTGAAAACCGTTCCGTCCAGTATAGAGCGGATTGTGCCGTTAGGGCTCTTCCACTGCTGCTTTAGGCCGTATTCCTTCACCCGTGCGGCATTGGGCGTTATGGTAGCGCATTTTACGCCTATGCCGTATTCCTTTATCGCATTAGCCGCATCGACCGTAATTTTATCATCCGTTTCGTCCCTGCGTTTTATTCCGAGGTCGTAGTATTTAAGATCGACATCGAGAAAAGGCAATATCAGTTTTTCCTTTATGAGATGCCATATTATCCTCGTCATCTCATCGCCGTCCATCTCGACGATAGGATTTTTAACCCTTATCTTTTCCGGCATTATTCCTCCACATTTTAAGATTAGAGTTAATAATCTAAAAGGTAAGGGATGTTGTTGTCAATTGCCGGTTTCCGGAGAAGTCGTTTTGTTTGACAAAATCCCCGAATTTTCATTATATTATTAAGATTTGCGGCCGTTCAAAACAGTATTGCGTGGTTTACCGTATATATGTCAATACAAAAAGACGGAAGAACGGAAGATTTAGAAACAGAAAGGAGGTCGTATCATGGCTGAAAAAGTAAAGTCGAAAACCGACGTTTCCGCAAGGGCCGGTAACAAGGCTAAGGCCAATATCTGCAGGAACTGCGGAAAAAAGGTGGATGTAGTTATGGCAGTCTCTTCTACGGGAAAGAAAAGAATGAGACGCATCTGCTGCGGAGAGTAATTGCCGGGCAAAAAAATAAAATCTCCTGCGGCCGTCAATCCCTCTCCCCCGCCGCAGGGGATTTTATTTTATCCATTCCCTCTGTTTTACGCCTATTTTACAAATGAACAGCAGTAATCGGTAAGGGATTTAACCTTCAACTGAAACTTGGAGTTTGCAGGGATATTAAACGACTCCACGCCCTTTATGGTTTTCCAAGAGTCTTCGCCGGGGAGAAGCACATCGAGGTCGCCCGACAGTATCTCCATAATCTCGGCGTCTGCGGTATTGAATTCGTACTCGCCGGGGAGCATTATTCCAAGGGTTTTCCTGGAGCCGTCATCAAACAGTATGGTCCTGCTCGTTACCTTGCCGTCAAAATAGACATTAGCCTTTTTCACAACAGTTACGCCTTTGAACTCGGACATCTCTCACCTCATGTATATTTGGATTTACCGGAACTGTAAACTTTATCAAAATTGCGCGTGCATATGCAATATCTCATAAAAACAGCATTTTTTTATTCAGGGATAATTATTTTCGACTTCTTTTTATTGACTCTTTGACTGACCGGTCAGTATAATAACCTCATGCCCGGCAAAAAAGATTCCATACTCGGCGCCGCTATAGGCCTTTTCTCCAAACGGCCGTACCATATGGTGGCTATGGACGATATAGCGCGGAAGGCGCGGGTAGCGAAGGGGACCCTTTATTACCATTTCAGGTCCAAGGAAGACCTTTACGCGGCGCTGCTGCGGGATGGCCTTGACAACCTCCTTATGCGTCTTAAGGCCGAGTCGAACGAAGATACTATTGAAGATCTGAAGCTCTTTATAAACGGGCTCGCTGAATTTTTCAGCGAAAAAAAAGAATTTTTCGAGGTGCTCAAGAGGGAAGAAGGCAAGCTCCTCTCAAAGAAGTTAAAGAACTGTTATGAAAAGACATGCTCCGTTAAGGGCTTGCTCCACTGCATATTGCAAAAAGGGATCGACGAAGGGTTGTTCAGGAGCGACCTCAATGTGCAAGTGATTTCGGAGATAATTCTGGGGATGATTAAATCCGCTATTGACGGGAAAATAGAGACAAAGAAATTATCCGGCATCATATTCGATATGCTTATTTACGGCATAAAGGCGCAATAAAAGTTAACCCGCCCGCGCGGGATGATTCACCCTCCCTTCCCGCGCAGGCATACCCCCGACAGGGCAAACTCCCCCTTTGCCCTGTTAAGGTTCCTAAACATTTAGGAACCCAAAACATAAGCCCTCCCTGCCCCCAGGGAGGGCTGTTTTTTATATCTGAGGGTTACTCCTGAAGCCTTATCGCTTCCACCGGACAGTTCTCGGCAGCAGCCTCGCAGCAACCCACGAACTCGCACGCCTCTTCATCTATTACTTCAGACTTGCCGGTAGACTCCGGCACATGAAAAACTGCCGGGCATATCTCCTCGCATGTGCCGCAGCCGATACATTTTTCCTCGTCGACTATTACATTCATTTATAAAACTCCTGATATTACTATTACCCAAATTGAGCAATTCTTATGTCTACAATATCTGTCGGATGCTGCGGAAAGACTTTAAACCACGCACTTGCAAATACATTTATCTTGTATCCGTCATCTACAACATTGGATACTTGTTGAGTGATGCATTTATAATCTCCCACATTCAACACTTGAACAGACACTTTTTAAAGTCTTGGAGCAGTATCCGACAGATAAAATCGCTCAACTTAGGTTATAGTTCCTCGATTATCATCGCCGCAAGCAACGGGAACATTATCTCGTGATGCCCTGTAAGCGCGAAACACCGGCCTTTTGTCATGGTCGGCCTGCGGAGCACATTCTCCCGCGGCCTGTAATGCTGGATAAAATCCATATTCGCGGTGGTGAATTCCTCGACCTTATGCCCTAAATTCCGCGCAACGGTCAACGCCTTTAAAAAAACCTCGGGAAGCACGACCGCAGATCCCATGTTTATGTACACGCCGCCTTCGAGGTCGGCGATCACGGAGGTCAACAGCCTGAAGTCCCTTAGACTGCCTTCGCCGATTGAGGCGCCGTCAGCCTCCGGATGCATGTGTATGATATCAGAGCCTATCGCCACATGAACCGTGGCGGGCAGATCGAGGGCGCATGCCGTCCTGAATATGCTCTTGTCCTTGAGTTCAAAACCGGACGAATCGATGAAACCGCCGATAGAGCGTCCTATCCCGAGGCCTTGTTTCACGCCGGCGGTTATCGCATTATTGAGCATCTGTCCCGTTTCTTTAGCCATTCCGAATGTTCCAGTGCACAACTCCCTTGCCACATCCTCGGAGGTATGGCCTGCGTATGCGATCTCAAAGTCATGAACAATGCATGCCCCGTTGGTCGCAATCGCGGTTATCACGCCCCTTTGCATAAGGTCGATGATTAAAGGCGACAGCCCGACTTTGATGGGGTGCGCGCCCATGCCGAGGATAACAGGCCTTTTGTTCTTATGTGCGCTTACAACAGCCCCGGCAACGGCCTTTAAATCGTCCGCGGCAAGGAAGCCGGGAAGCCTGCCTGTGAATTCGGAAAAAGGACTGCCCTTTTCATGGGGCACGGCGGATTTTTCTATCGACACCTTGCTGCTCCTTTCCTTAATGGAGTAGGTCTTAATCCCCTTCACGTCTATATGCAGGTATTTCATATGCAGCAATTTTAGCACAAATATTGATTTTCTGTTAAGGTTTATGCTATTTTTATTAGCTGTCAGCTTACAGGCTGCAGTTTTAAAAGCTATTCTTAGGAGGATACAATTGGCAGGTAAAGCAGCACCTAAAAAGAATCTCTCGACCATCAAAAGGGTACGTCAGGCTGAAAAACTGAGTCTCCGTAATCAGTCTATGCAGACAAGGATAAAGACATACATTACGAAATTAGAGGCGGCATTCCCCGAAAAGAACAAGGAAAACATAGACAAGTTGTTAAAGGCGGCTGTTAAGGTTATAAGCAGCGCTGCATCAAAGGGAATAATTCATAAAAACACCGCATCGAGAAAAATTTCCCGGATCACCAAAAAGGCAAACACAGCCATAGCAAGCTAAAGTTATCTTGAAGATTAAGCGGATACCGCTTTCCGCTTTTTAATTTTTAAGCAGTTTTATCAGCAGGTCTTCCATGACATGACTTTTAGATGTCTTGATTCCCGCATCGGCCTCGTGCAACAGCCTGAAAACGCGGTTGAATGCTCTTTCTTCCCTGTCCTGAGTTCTGGAACGGAGGCTCGCATACTGCCAGTTAAGCGCGCCTAACAGCATCTGCGGCTCGCTGTTTTTGCTTACGTTCTCGAATATCCTGAATACTTCTTTTTTATCTTTATTCCTGAGGGCGTTGACGAGGTCAAAGGCGCTGTATTCCGCGCCGGCGTAAACCATCCCCTTGATGTCATCCATGTCTACCCGGGACGTATTCCACGATGAAAATTTCTCTATTTCCGAAGAAAGCATCCCAAGGTCCGTGCCCACGCAATTTATCAGGTATTCTACTGCCCTGTCCGTAAGTTCCACGCCCTTGCCCTTAGCCCTGCCGGTTATCCACAATGGGATCTCTTTTTCAGGCACGTTCAGGCCTATTGTCTTCATATTTTTAGAAACAGACGCGTCAAAAAGCTTTGGAGACGTCCCTTCAAACAACATTATTAGAAGGGATGTATTCGAAGGGGCTGAAAGGTAATCCTCAATTTTTTTAACGTCTTTTTTGGGGATCTTTTGAATATTTTGAATAACGACAACCCGCCTTTCGGATAGAAAAGGCAGGGTATTAAGCACATCAACCATCTGCTCCATGGGCTTGGCGTCATCCGGAGATTTAATATCGAAGACATCGAAGTTAAAGGCATCCGCCCCTTGATACCTCTCTTTTACAGCCGACAATGCCTCATGAAGCAAAAAATTCTCGGAGGAATAAAACAGATACGCGGGAGACGGCAGTTCCTTTGAAAGCTCCTGCTGAAACTGCTTAATGCTCATTTTTTGGCTTCTTCGGAAGCGTCCTGATGTTTCAATATTTCGCCCGGATAGGCGGCTTCCAGTAAAAGCCTGTTAAGGCGGAGGCGTTCGATCCCGGACGGATTCTTTTTTATGAGTTCTTTTACATCCCGCGAAAGCATGATATGCGCGAAGCGGTTTTCATCATAAATGCCTACACCCTGCAATATTTCGTTAAGACCGCCGACCAAGGCGTTTTTGGCCTTGTCGGACGCTTCCTTCGAGACGCTGTCTCCGCTTAATAACTGCCGGGTATCCGGCGATAAACGCTCCCTGATGTATAAAGATACGGGATCTTTCGGATCTCTCATCTTTGACTTCAGGGAATCAATATCTTTAATGTCCGTCGCGGCGAGCATCAGATAAGCGAAATTTTTTGGCGTGTTATAACTTATCGCCCTCGCGACTTCCTGCGCGATATTCTTTAACGCGCCGTTTGTCGAGATATCCTTCTGGGCGAGTACGTCTTCAAGCCTCGCGGAAGTGCTGAAATATGTGATAAAAGGGTTATCGGCCACAAGCGGAACGGACCTGCCGGTTGACGTATCCACAAGATTGAAGCTCGCTTTAACAATAACCTGATATTGAGTTGCTACCAGATTCTGTTCGTTTAAGGGCAGCAGCTCGAATTTCGTTATTTTCCCTTCGAGTTTGTATTTTGCGGATCGGCTGACGGAAAAACCGTACTCCGCAAATGTCTCCGCGAGGGATCTGATGAACCTGTCCTGCAGCTTAGGTTCGAGCGTCTTATTCTCTATCTTTCCGACCGCTATCGTATCAAACGGCAGGTTGGCCTTTGTCTGAATGGCGTAGCCGCTGCAGCCGTAAACAACGAACAGCAGGCAGCAGACCATGAACAACAATAAAAAACGCCTTGATTTTAAATTTTTCATTATCGTCTCTTGCCTATTATCCTAACACAATATTGACCAGTTTTCCCTTAACAACGACAACTTTTTTTATCTCCCTGCCGTCAAGCATCTCTTTTACGCGCTCATCCTGCAATGCCCTCTGCCTCGCGTCTTCGTCCGTCAAACCGGCAGGAGCAAGCATCTTAGCTTTCAGCTTGCCGTTTATCTGCACCACAAGTTCTATCTCTTCGTCCTTTGCGAGGGTTTCATCCCATTCCGGCCACGGCTGCTCGAAGATGCTCGGATTTCCGCCTGTTGCCTCCCATAATTCCTCCGCGAAATGAGGGGCAAAGGGAGCCAACATCATTAAAGTGTTTTTAACGGCAAAGCCGAGCGCGGATCGGTCTTCTTCATTCTCCGGAGTAAAGGATGACATCTCGTTCACAAGTTCCATAAGAGCGGCTATAGCCGTATTGAAATGATAGTCCTTTTCTATATCGTCGGTCACCTTTCTTATTGTCTGATGGGTCTTTCTTAACAACCGTGATGCGTAATCCGTAATGCGTGATGCGCCGGTTATATTTTCCTTTGACTCATCACGCTTTACGCATAACGCATTATTGTTTTTATAAACGATTCCCCACACCTTATTCAAAAACCTGTATGCCCCTTCCACGCCCTTATCCGACCATTCGAGGTCTCTCTCCGGAGGCGCTGCGAAAAGAGAGAAAAGCCTCATGGTATCGGCGCCGTATTTTTTTATGAGGGCATCGGGATCTATCACGTTCTTTTTCGATTTGGACATCTTTTCTATGCGGCCTTTTTCGACCTGTTTGCCGCAATTGACGCACCTGCCGTCTTTAACCTCCTCCGGAAAAAGCCAGTCGTGATCCGGGCACTTCCATGTCTCCTTGCAGACCATCCCCTGCGTCAGCAGGTTACGGAACGGCTCGCCGGAGGAAATAACACCGAGGTCTCTCATGCACCTTGTGAAAAACCTCGAATAAAGCAGATGCAGCACAGCGTGCTCGATGCCCCCTATGTATTGATCTACGGGCATCCAGTAGTTTATAGGCGATTTCAGATTTGAAATTTGAGATTTCAGATCGATGTCATCTTTCAGGCAATAGGCGATAAAATACCACGAGGAATCCACAAACGTATCCATTGTGTCAGTCTCTCTTTTAGCGTTGCCGCCGCACGCGGGACATTTAACATTCAGGAACCTCTCCGACTCCAAAAGCGGAGAGCCCCCCTTGCCGGTAAAACTGACATCTTCCGGCAATATCACAGGAAGGTCATTTTCGGGGACAGGAACTATCCCGCACTTATCGCAATAAATTATCGGAATTGGAGTTCCCCAATACCTCTGTCTCGAAATGCCCCAGTCCCTGATTTTATAGTTGACCGTCCGTTTGCCGGATTCCTTTTCTTCGATAAATACGGCAATCGCTCCCTTTGCGTCCGCGCTCTTAAACCCGTTAAATTTTCCTGAATTTATCAGAGTGCCTTCTCCTTCGAAGGCCTCATTCGGCATTTCTTCTTCCTGTCCGCCTTCGGGGATGATTACGGTCTTTATAGGAAGTCCGTATTTCTTTGCGAACTCGAAGTCCCTCTGGTCGTGTGCCGGCACTGACATGATAGCGCCTGTTCCGTATCCCATAAGAACGAAATTAGCGACATACACCGGTATCTTTTCGCCTGTCAGCGGGTTAATTGCGTAATGCCCCGTGAATATCCCTTCCTTTGTTTCCTCTTTACCGGATTTCGCTTTTATAGCGTCAAGCGCGGTCTTGTCCTGAACAAGCCTTTCGGTCAGCGGATGTCCGGGCGCAAGGCACATATATGTAACGCCGAATATTGTATCCGGCCTTGTTGTGTATATCCTTAATTTCTCATCGCCGGTTTCCAGCGGAAAATCCACCTCAACGCCCTCGCTCCTTCCTATCCAGTTCCTCTGCATGGCGACAACACGCTCGGGCCAGCCGGTAAGTTCGTCGCATCCCTGAAGCAATTCCTCAACATAGTCGGTAATTTTGAAAAACCACTGCTCAAGCTCTTTCTGAACCACCGCGCTGTCGCATCTCCAGCACGCGCCGTCTATGACCTGCTCGTTCGCGAGAACGGTAACGCACGACGGGCACCAGTTCACAAACGAAGCCTTCTTATAGGCGAGGCCTTTTTCGTAAAGCTTAAGGAAGAACCACTGGTTCCATTTATAATATCCGGGGCTGCATGTGGCTGTTTCCCTGTCCCAGTCATAGCTCAGGCCCATGCGGTCGAGTTGTTTTTTCATGTAACCGATATTTTCGTACGTCCATTTGGCGGGGTGAACCCCGTGTTTGATGGCCGCGTTCTCGGCAGGCAGGCCGAAGGCATCCCATCCCATAGGATGAAGCACATTGAAGCCGCGCATCTTCTTATATCGCGCTATAACGTCTCCGATGGCGTAATTCCGGACATGGCCCATGTGTATCTTTCCGGAAGGATAGGGGAACATTTCGAGGCAGTAGAATTTCTTTTTGGAGGTATCGGCTTCAGCCTTGTGCAGCCCTTTGTCTGACCAGTATTTCTGCCGCTTTATTTCTATTTCGTCGAAGTCGTACCGTTCTTTCATGATTCCCCGCGCGCGATCTTTCAGAATTTTATTCCCAGATCAGGGAATAACGCCGAAAGCTGTCCCATCCTGTTAGTCAGAAGCATAATGCCGAAGGCTATTAGAACCAAACCGCTGACGACCGTTATGACCCTCATGAATTTATTGAGCTTTCTCGTATAGGTAAAAAATACGTTTATGGCGAGCGTCGACAGTATAAAAGGTATCGCGAGCCCGAGCGAGTAAACCGAGAGGAGTTTGAACCCGTAAGTTGCCGATGCCTGCGAGCTTGCGTATATCAAAATAGTTCCGAGTATCGGGCCTATGCAGGGAGTCCATCCGGCGGCAAAGCTCATCCCTATCAGGAATGCCCCGACATAACCCGCAGGCCCTTTATTTATGTGAAATCTCTTTTCCCTCATAAGGAAATCGAGCCTTATAAAGCCGGCTATGAATAAGCCGAATATGATCGTCAGAATGCCCCCGGCGATCCTGAGATAATCCTGATATTTAAGAAGCATGCCTCCGATCAGGGATGACGACGCTCCGAGCGATACGAATATCGTGGAAAAACCGAGGACAAAGGCAAAGGTGTTCCCAAGGGCCTTTGTTATGCGGGGCGACGATTTAAGCTCCTCCATGGATAATCCGGTTATGAACGAAAGATAGGCGGGGACGAGAGGCAAAACGCACGGAGAGAGGAAAGACAAAATACCTGCCATAAATGCCAACGGAAAAGATACATCCTTCATCTCGCGCACTCTCCTGTATCGCCTTTGATCTTCTCTATGGCATGTGGAATAACATTTAGAATTACTTCCATATGCTCCTTTACGGCCTTAGGGCTTCCGGGCATGTTTATTATCAATGTCCGCCCCTTCACTCCCGCAACGGCCCTTGAAAGCATCGCCCTGTCGGTCTTTTTCAATCCTTCCATTCTCATGGCCTCCGCTATGCCGGGTATTTCCCTGTCTATCACATCGAGGGTGGCCTCGGGAGTAACGTCTCTCGGAGAAAGCCCGGTGCCGCCGGTAGTCAATATCAGGTCTACCTTATCCGCATATTCGAGCAGCTTATTTTTTATCAAATCCCTCTCGTCGGGCAAAATGTCATAATGCCTTACTTCGCCGATGCCTTTAAGCATTTCGGCAATAGCAGGGCCGCTTTTGTCTTCCCTTTCTCCTTTTGAACCCTTATCGCTCAATGTCAGGACGGCAATGGTTATCATGCGGGAATTTCTACGGGGTCTCCTGTTTTGATCTTTCCGCCCTTCAGCACCTTGATGAATATTCCTTCCTTAGGCATTACGCAGTCGCCCGCCTGATAATATATCGCGCACCTCGTATGGCATTCCTTGCCTATCTGACTCACTTCTCCGACGACCTCGCTTCCGATATTCATTTTTGTGCCGATAGGGAGCGAAACAAGGTCTATGTCCTCGGTGGTGATATTTTCCGCAAAGTCTCCGGGCTTTACATCGAGGCCCATAGCCTGCATCTTTTTTATGCTCTCGAGCGCAAGGAGGCTTACCTGCCTGTGCCATTGAGACGAGGCATGGGCGTCTCCCTCGATGCCCGAATTTTCGTTTATAACAGCCTCATCGACAGGCTTTTTCCGCATGCCTTTTTTCTCGCTGATGTTTATCGAAACAATTTTACCCGCCATTTCAAACCTCTCTAAAGTTTTTATCTTTTAAAATAACACAAATAACAAATGGATGTCAGCAACGGAGACAACACATGCATTGAAGACTGTCGGGCTATTTATGCCTTTTAATTAATGCTCTAAGGTAATAATCCATATCGAGCCTTAATATTACAAATAGGATTAAAACGAGTATCAGGGCGAATATGGACGCGAGAACAACGGAGTGCCGCATCTCGTAAAAGATTTTCCCCGCGCCTATTTCAGGCAGAGGAGCCGGCGCAAAAGGCAAGTTATATTTCCTTGACAGATTTTTTATATCCTCAATATTTACAACTGCGATCCCCGTTCTCAAAAATTCACCGACCAGACCCGGATGCCCGGAGAACTTCCGCGGATCGACGATCCCGGAATCGACGTTCACTCCGGCGAGCGCAGCCGCTCCTCCTCCGATATTCACAAACGCCTTTATATCTTTTCCACGACTCAGAGACTTGTAAATGCCTATTCGAGTCTTAATCGCGTGATTCAGGCCGTTTGCCTCGATTTCAGGCAGCTTATTGCGATAAATCGCATCCATAATCAAATCCCTGCCCTCTATGCTGAGTCCCCTGCCTGTATCGTCAACGCCGCCTATAGATGCATAGTCCGTCCTGTGTTTTATCAGCCCGGCATCGAAAAGGGCCTTCTCCATGTCCGGATATGTGAATTCAGGTTCGTTTGCGCCCCACATCGACGAGCCGACGGACGTAATGATTATGGGCTCCAGATCGAGGGTTTCTATCGCCGCAATGGTCATCAGGTTCAGGGCGGGAAAAGAGCCGCTGAAAGATACCGCAATGACGTCCTTCTCCCTGACTCCCGCCTTAATTAAAATATCTATGATCATAGCTGCAAAGTTCGGATTTGTCGTGGTGAGCTTGGCGTTAAGGTCCCCCGCCTCCGTAGTTATCTCGGAATGCCTGACACCTATAATGCCTGTTCCGTTAGGGTCGTTTGTGTGATCTATGGGAAGTCCCCTTGCGGCCCTAATATCCTTTATGCCTGTAAATAGCTTTTGAGTAAGGATCGCAGCCTTTTTTTTCTTATCATAATAAGGCGCGTAGGATTTCACTTCCACGGTCAGTTCCATATACATGAAAATGACGGATATAAGGCATACCACAACTAAAATATATCCGGGCACAGGGCCGGTGCGCAGTTTCACGGAAGTACCTCCCCGCCGGTTATGATGATAATAATCAACCGCACAAGTATCGAGGTTATGGTCATTGCAGCGATGGTCTCTACGACCCCCTGTCTATATATCCAGTACGCTATAAGGCCGGGCACCACGAATCCAATCGTTGAAATATCGATGTTCGCAGCGGCAAATGTTATGGGCGGGAATATTTTCGTTGCGTAGCCTACAAGATAACCTATAAGTATGGAGATAATGAGGGAACGCCGGCCGTAAAGCAGGATATGGCGGGACAGGGCATTTACAATCATGAATGTAAAAATGCCTGCCGCAACCGTGCTTATCACTTGAGCCGGACGGTGGATGGAAAGGGCGATATACCCCGGAACAACTATGCCGCCTGCCGCGAGGCCGATGGTCTCGGTAAACAGCAGGTTCAAAAGCATGCCCAAACCTACGGCAACAATTATCATGCCCTCCCCCTCGACACGAAATATTCTATCAACTCTTCGCCGTAACCTACGAAATTGCCGACCGCAAAAATCGTAGAATCGTCGTTAATCCTGCGCATGATATGCTCGTATGCCTCGCCTATTCCCTTCCCTCCGAGATCTACAAGCTTCTCCTTATTTACGCAGTTGCTCGCGCTGTGATAAAAAATGGCGGTGTTGCTTCCGGTCAGGAAGTACAAATCTCCTCGCATTCTCACGCAGAGGGTTCTCGCTATATGCGCGGAACGGTCGATACGGTCGGCCCTGCAATTTATAAGGACATAGAAATTGGATGCGGGCTTTACTATCTGCTGATAGATCATATGGATAGAGTCGGGGTCATTCACGGCAAGGGCGTTAAAAAGCGTTATTTTCTTGTTATTAATCAGCAGGTCGTATTTTTTTAAAATCCCGGGGTCGGGGATGCATTTATACATTTCTTCCAGGGCTGTATTTTTCCGTATGCCGAGATTTTCGCATACCTCGACCGCCAGTGCGACATTCTCTTTCTGTTCGAGATACGGGAATTTCAACATCTCCCGTTCCGAAATTTCCGGCTCACCCTTATTCCCGGCTACCTGAATAATCCTCAAGCCTTTGTCTTCGCAAAGCCCCTTCATTAATGGGAATAACTCTTTTTCGGCTGTGATTATCACAGCGTTTTTTGGAACGGCATTTATGAAATTACGCGCGATGTCCGACAGCCCGGGGCCCATGACATCGAGATGATCCCTACGCACATTTGTTATCACAACCAATATCGGCTTCACTATCTTTGTCTCTTCCGTCCATTGAAGGTCGGGTCTTAATGACATGTTTTCGAGGACAACGGCGTCTACTCCCTCTTTCACGGCCTTTTTGAATATGGATAGCTGTTCCCGGATGTTCGGCTTTCCGAGGCGTATGACCGGAATCTCGGTACGATTGTTAAAGACCATTCTCGGCTTTGTCCCGGTCGTCTTTGCCATGACATTGAAGCCGCCCGCCCTAAGTCCGGCGCCAATCAGCCTCGTTACCGACGACTTTCCCCGCGTGCCGTTCACGACGATTCTTACAGGTACCGCGCCGAGATTGCGCAAGTGGGCGTTCCATTCCATTCGGCCGAGGATAATAAGCAATATTAGAATAAAAAACAGATAAAGGGCGGAATCGGTTTCCATGTCCGAATTTCTCCTGTGTGAAAATTAGTAGGCTGCGGACGCTTATATAAATAGATATAGCCTATTTTTGATTAAAAGGCAAGATTACCGAAGCAGATCTATATGAGAGACGGACGCGGCCGTCCATTTAGGAAGACCCGCTTCGAGATGAGTGCGGAAAAAATCCTCAGCTTTTCTTTGCGCGTCTGCGGTTGCCGTCCGGTTGGCTTCTACAGCCTGAACCTTCTTGGAGGGATTATCGAAAGAGTGCTGCGCTTCTTTATATACAAATATATCGATATCTCCGCCGCTTGATTTGCCGCGCTGTGCGAGATTCACGCAGGCATTGGGGGAGACCTCTTCGTCGTCGGAAGCGGCAAATAAAAGCACGGGGGCATAAGGCTTGTAATAATCGTCATATTTGCCTTTGAGACCGCAGCCCGGATAAAAGGAAATCGCCGCTCTGAAACCCTTTAACGGATCCGGATCGGTTATGCCGGGCGCACTATCCGCTATGGTCGAAAGGGTTGCACTGCCGCCGTTCGACCATCCCTGCAAGCCTATCCTGTCAGGTACTATTTCAGGACGTGAGCGCAGATAATTCAGGGCGGCATAGGCATCGAGAGGACGTATCGTCACTTCATTAAGCTCAGAAGGCCGCTCCTCATAAGAATACTTTTTAAAACCCTCAGGATAGCCTCTGGGCCCGAAGCTGTCCACTAACAGCGCTGCATAGCCCCTTTCCGCCCAAAACCTGCCCCATGCCTTATGGCGCGCCGAAATCTTTTCTTCATCATACACGCCGTTTGCGAGCGAGGAATAAACGCCGGATCTTCCATGCATCATTACCACTGCAGGGTATGGACCCGGCCCTTCGGGCGTAAACATATAGGCAACAAGCATTGCTTTTCCGTCAAGGCTTTTAAAGCTCACAGTTTCTATATCACCGGCATAGGACGCCTGCAATGAAAAAAGAGCCAGAAAGGCAAAGGCAACAATGCCTACAACCTTATTTTTCAACATATTCTTCATACTTAATTATAACATTTTTGGGGCATGGACGGGGCTAAAAAATAGGCCTAAGAGTACAATCTTTCTATGATCCCGCCGCCCATTACCGCGTCGCCGTCGTAAAAAACAGCGCTCTGGCCGGGAGCAGGGGCCCACTGCGGCTCGTCATAAACAATTTTCGCTTTATTATCAGGGAGAACCGTAACAGTAGCGGGCTCGTCGGGCATCATGGAGCGCACCTTTACAGTACACCTGAATTCCGGGCTCAGGCCCATCAACCGGTTAATATCGAAAACATCGAACTCCCTTATCATTGCCGCTTCTTTCGGGCCCACATAAACCGCGTTCTTCTCCGTGTCTATCTTCGTTACAAATAAAGGCTTCCCGGTCGCAATGCCGAGCCTTTTTCTTTGGCCGACGGTGTACAAATATATCCCCTTATGAGTGCCGAGATTTTTTCCTGTTTGCACATCGATTATCGGGCCTTCTTCGGATCCGGCAAGATTTTCCAAAAACCTGAAATACTTCCTGTCCTCAATAAAGCATATCTCCTGACTCTCGGGCCTCTTCGCGGCCGGCAGGTTCAATGTCCTCGCTATTTCCCTGACCTCATCCTTTTTTTTATCTCCGAGAGGAAGCAGGAGCCTCTTCAGTTCTTCCTTTTTCAAAACATAAAGGACATATGACTGGTCTTTTTTAGGGTCGATGCCTTTTAACAACCGTGATCCGTAATGCGTGATGGGTGATGGGTCTTTAAGGACTCGCGCATAATGCCCTGTGGCAATAAAATCGGCGCCTTTCTCGTCGGCTATTTTTAAAAGGTATGGAAATTTTATATGCCTGTTGCATAGAATGCAGGGATTAGGCGTCATCCCTTTGGAATACGCCTCGATAAAAGGTTCTATCACCTTCTCCATGAATTCATTACGCAGATCAACGGCTGTGTGTTTTACGCCCATGTGTTCGGCTGTAAGCAGGGCGTCTTTTATGGCCTCGATAGAACAGCATCCGGTGAACGTATTCTTCATCCGCGCTTCGTAAAGTATAAAGCTCACGCCTTCGACCTCGTATCCCTGTTCCTTCAACAGATACGCGGTTACGGACGAATCCACGCCCCCGCTCATGCCCACAATTACCTTTTGCATATTTTTACCTAAGTTAAGCGATTTTATATGTCAGGCACTGCTCCAAGACTTTAAAAAGTGTTGATTCAAGTGCATATGAGAGATTATAAATGCATAATCCAACAAGTGTCCAATGTTGTAGATGACGGATACAAGATAAATATTTTTGCAAGTGCGTGGTTTAAAGTCTTTTCGCAGCACCTGACATATATTTCTAAATTAGAATCGCTCAATTTAGGTTTTAGAATATCGCTTTTTACTTTTGTTTTTCAAATATGTTACATTGATGAAATTCAAAACCCGATAAAGGAGCAATACAATGAAAAAACTTTTAACGGCGTTTATCGCCCTTGTTTTTGTGATTTCCTGTTCAAAGGACGGAGGATTCAAAGGCAGCTATGTCGCCAAAGTAGGCGGCAAGACCCTGACAAAAGAAGACGTTCAGGCGGAAATGAATACTGTCCCGGATATGGCAAAGGCATTCTTTCAAGGGCCTGAAGGCATGGGCCGTTTTATGGATGAGCTTGTAAAAAAGGAGATGCTGTATTTCGAGGCCCAGAAAAGGGGACTGGACAAGAGCAAGGAATTTCAGAAAAAAGTCGAAGAGTTTAAAAAGATCACCCTCATCAATCAGCTTCTCGAAAAGGAAATAGAGGCCGCGTCGAAGTTTACCGACAAGGATGTAACGGATTATTACGAGAAGCACAAGGAAGATTTTATGGTGAACAGCCGGATGAGGTTGAGCCATATATTAGTGAAAGATGAAGCCGACGCGAAGAAGGTGTACGAAAGACTTCAGAAGGGCGAGGATTTTGCAAAGATAGCTTCCGATGCATCCATCGATAAGGCTACCGCAAAATCGGGCGGAGATATCGGAATGTTCAAAAGGGGCGATATGAGACCTGAACTCGAAGAAGCCGCGTTCAGGCTTAAAAAGGGTCAGGTAAGCGTGCCTATAAAACTGAAAGACGGGATACATATAATCAAGGTGACCGACGCGAAGGGCTCCGTCATGGAGTTCGACAAGGTAAAGGGCTTTGTCCGGCAGAAGATGACCGCCGAGAGACAGAGGGAGACATTCGACAAGTTCATAGAGAATCTTAAAAAGAGTTACAAGATAGATATAAACAAGGACGCGCTTTCAAAGCTGACATTCGCGCCGGCTCCACAGCCCGCTCCGGCGCAGACACCAGAGAAGAAATAACATCTCTGGGTAAGGCGGATATCTTAAAATATCCGCCTTACCCTTACAACTTGCCGGACAACTTTCCCGCATTTTCCGCCATTTCGTTTTTTGTCCGTAATGCCGTAAAATACTAAATAGTGCAAATGTCATACAACTGATTTCACGGGATTTTTCTATTCAAAAAATCTTTAAGCTGTGCTATAGTTTAACCAGATTTAGAGAAATACGACAGGGCGTATAGGAATTGTTAAACGCATCAAAATATAGCGGCATAAGAAATAAAAGGAGAATCAAAAATGACCCATGCAGACGATGTTAGGCAATATTGCACTGACAATCTAATTGCCCCCGCTCGAAAACGCGGAGAAAAACAAATTATAATTCGAGCTGGCGATGTACACAGCGCGATGGGATATACAAATCGTATGCCTTTGGTATGCGCTGCTTTGGGTGCCAAGAAATTTGAGGCATCGGCTGGTGTTGAAAGGCTGAGCCTCACAGGGCCAACAAACGGCGCAAATGCAATATTCACATTCTTAATAAAATAAGGATTAATGAAAGTCATTTACAAAATCACATATCCGAACGGCAAAATTTACATCGGCAAAGACCTGACGGACAGCCTCAATTATTTTGGCAGTGCCGATTCTAAGCTTATCGAAAAAGATTACACGAGAGAGCAACGGCGAGATTTTACAATCAGAAAAGAAATTATATGGGAATCAGGAACGGCTAATGACCAAGAGGTTAATCAAAAAGAAATTGAATTCATAAATCTCCACAAGTCGAATGACCCGACCATAGGCTATAACCAGTGGCCAAAATTCAGGCCAGAATAAGGGAAAGGGGACGGTTCTAATTACACGCAGAACTGCTCCGCCTCCTCGCTACTTCTCTCTTACTTCCCGATACAAAACTCGCTGAATATCCTGTTCAGGATGTCTTCAGTGGTTACTATTCCGACTATCTCGCCGAGACTGTCGAGAGATTCTCGGAGAAATAGGGCCGCAACCTCAAGGGGCTGACCGCCCCTTAATGCCTCTGCCGCCTCTTTGATGGATTTCAACGCATTGTCTATGGACTGCTTATGCCTTATGTTCGTTATTATCACATCCTCCACGCCTGCGGCGCCGCCCGTAGATATGCAGAGGGAATAAACGGCATCCTTTAGTGTGTCTATGCCGTCGCCTGTTAATGCGGAAACCTTTATTGTTGGAATATTGGAGCGCCGGAGTATCGATAGGTTTTCCCTAATCACTCTCTCATCAAGCGAATCCGACTTATTAAAAACAAATATTGTTTTCTTATCCTTTACCTTTTCGATAACCTCGGCATCGGCATTATCAAAAGGTATGCTCCCATCAAAAACCGCTATTACAATATCCGCGCCTTCTATTGCGCGCAGGCTCCGTTTCACGCCCTCCATTTCGGCAAGGTCGTGCGTTTCCCTTATTCCCGCGGTATCCATTATTTTTAAAGGCAGGCCATTGATATTCAGATAATCCTCTATCACATCCCTCGTGGTTCCGGGCATCTCGGTGACTATAGCTCTATCCTTTTGCAAAAGAGCATTCAAAAGGGAAGACTTGCCGACATTCGGTTTGCCCACAATAGCCGTAGAGACGCCTTCTCTGAAAAACTTTCCCTCGTCATAGCCCTTTGAAAGGGCCGTCAAATCTTCCGTTACAGCCTGCATGGAATCGATTATCGCATCTTTTACGGGAGTCTCTATTTCTTCTTCCGGGAAATCTATATATGCCTCAACATGAGCGCAGATATTCGCGATTCTTTCCTTTATACCCTCTATCCTTCCTGACAATCTACCCTCAAGCTGTTGAAGCGCCAGCCTTTCGGCCTGCTCTGTCTTAGACCTTATCACGTCGATAACGGCCTCTGCCTGAGAAAGGTCGATCCTCCCGTTCAGGAATGCCCTTTTGGTAAATTCTCCCGGCTCCGCAAGCCGCGCGCCTGCTTTTAAAAGCATATCAAGGGTTTTACGCAGCGGAAGCATTCCTCCGTGGCAGTTGATCTCTACCACATCCTCTTTTGTGTAGGTCTTGGGCGCTCTCATAACAGTAACGAGAACCTCGTCGATCCTTTCATTATTCGAAGGGTCGATTATAAAACCGTAAACAACGGTATGGGATTTAGCATCCTTAAGCCGTTTGGTCTTGGGGGATGAGAATACTTTATCGGCGACGGCAATAGCATCTTTGCCGCTGAGGCGGACTATGCCTATACCTCCCTCTCCTGTGGCCGTGGATATGGCGGCAATTGTGTCATCGAGATAATTCATCTAACGATTATAACAAAGCTGCGCGGAAAGACAAAGTATTGAAGCGACTATATTTTTTGCAAAAAAACGGAACTCTGCCTTAATATAAAGAGACATTATGGAACTCTCAAACAGGATACGTTACTACCATTACATTTCCGGAGTGTTTGCGAATCAGCAGTCCGATCCCATGTGCGGAGTCTGCAAGGCATTCACGAACAGCGTTAGGAATATAAGGGAAGACCTCGCAGAATTCGAGAGGCAATACGATGCCGATATAAAATCGCTGTCACAGGAGATGTCGGGCATTCTCTCGGAAGCAAAAAAAATCCTAACCGGATTGAAAACCATAGAGGACGCGGTCGGGCAGAAAAAGGCCGGAAACTGCAAGATGCCCGAAGGCGTCTGCTTTGTAAAGTTATCGAAATCGATCCTCGAAAAGATTTCGTAATACGGTTTTATATGGACGAGCTTTCAAAAGAATACGTCATCTCTTTTTTCGACAACAACCTGATGCTTCACGGCGACAGGCCGGAGGCTGTTAGATGGTCGCCGGCAGGACAGATATCGCGTTATCTGGCAATGCTCGATATCGGAGACATGAACGGCAGTAAAATCCTCGACTTCGGCTGCGGAAAGGGCGATTTTTATCGATTCCTGAAAGACAGAGGCATTCATGTCGAGTATCACGGGTATGATATAAACGAAAACCTCATTGCTCTGGCAAAGAAGAAATTTACAGACGTTGATTTCAAGGTCTTCGATATGGATAAAGACAATTTCGCTGAGGATTTCGATTATATTTTTCTCTGCGGCGTGTTCAATCTGCAAGTTCAGGGTATTGACGAGGATATCAAAAGCACGCTGATAAAACTTTTTCAGCGCTGCCGCATTGCTCTTGCCTTTAACGCCCTTTCAGACCACAATCCGAAGAAAAGTTTCGAACTGCATTACACATCGCCCGATGATATTTTCAGCTTCGCAATCGAAAACCTTTCTCCTTATGTCTCGCTGAGGCACGACAGGATACATTACGACTTCACGATGTTTGCGTATAAGGAATCAAATAAATTTTAGTCTCCGAAACAAATCCCGATCTCACGCGCAGTCTTTACCGTATCGCCGTCAAGCGGAACTTTTTTAATCTTATCGATGACCTTTTCGAGAGGAACCGCTTTTACATCAGGCGGGTCAAGGGCGATCATTACTCCGAAGCTTTTCTTTTCGATCATGCGGACTGCCGCCGCTCCGAAACGGAGGGCAAGGAGCCTGTCGAATGTAGTCGGCGAACCGCCGCGCTGCAAATGCCCCAAAACCAATGAACGAGTATCTTTCCCCGTCTTTTCTGCTATTTCTTTTGCGACATACTCGCCGATGCCGCCGAGGACTACATCCTGACGGCCTGCTTCGCCCTTTCCTTTGTCGATCTGCCGACCTCCCGCAGGCGCTGCTCCTTCCGCCGCAACCACTATGGCATAATGCTGTCCGTGAAGATCGAGCCCCATTATATAATCGCAGATTTTTTCTATATCAAAGGGAATTTCCGGAATAAGTATGACATCGGCGCTGCCTGAAATACCGCTGTTAAGGGCGATCCAGCCCGCGTGCCTTCCCATTACTTCCACCACCATTACACGGTCATGGGATTTCGCCGTGGAATGGAGACGGTCTATCGCCTCTGTAGCGATGCTGACCGCAGTATCGAAACCGAATGTAATTACCGTCGCGGCGAGGTCATTGTCTATGGTCTTCGGAACGCCGATAACAGGGATCCCCTTTTTGTAAAAATCATGGGCTATCTTAAGGCTTCCGTCGCCGCCCACGGCTATCAGGCAATCGAGACGGAGGCGCTTGAAGTTCTCCACAACCTTATCCGAGACATCGCGCACTTCGACCTCTCCCGCCGCGTTTTTTACGGGCATCTGAAAGGGGTTGCCTTTATTGGTCGTTCCGAGGATAGTCCCTCCGATGCTCGATATGCGGCGCACATTATCGGGCGTCAAGCGGATGATCTCATCGGTGTTCAAGAGCCCGGCATAGCCGTTTTTGATGCCGTATACCTCCCAGTTCCTGTTATAAGCGGAAAGCACGACCGCCTCGATTACCGCATTAAGCCCCGGTGCGTCTCCCCCGCCGGTATTGATCGCTATCCTCATCATTTTTTCCATAAGTATCCTCCCCTTAAAATGTTTGCGCCTAATTATGTTATATTGTATCTCATTATAATAAACTTTAGAAGAATAAGACATTGGAGCGGCTTTAGCAGCCCAAGCGTAGCAACTGACAGCGAAGCGGGCTGGTACCTCGGAGAAAGGAGGTTGTTTTGAATCCATATTTTTTTCTCATTCTCTGCCTTTACATCCTCAAAGAGACATTCGAATACCTTGTGCAATATCTAAACCTCAAACACATGCAAAAGGCAGGAGCAAAAATACCTCCTGAATTCGAGGGGCGGATCGATGAAGCCCTAATGAAAAAGACTCAGGAATACGAAGCGGACAAGACCAAATTCGGTTTTGTTTCCTCCATATTCGACAATGCCGTTACTATCGCATTCATTTTCGGAGGGCTGCTGAATATTTATAATTCATGGGCTGCGTCCCTTAATCTTTCCTTTATCGCTGCGGGCTGGCTCTTTTTTCTGCTCTTAATCTATGCCGGAGAATTTATTTCCATACCGTTCAGCCTCTACGGAACATTTAAGATAGAGAACAAATACGGTTTCAATACCATGACCTTGAAGCTGTGGATATCCGATTTCGTAAAATCGCTTGTCATTTCTACGATCATGATGTCCCTGATGATAATATCGGGACTATGGCTTATAAAATGGAGCCCGGACTACTGGTGGTTCTGGGTTTGGGGCTTTCTCTTCCTGTTCGGTATTTTCATGATGTACATATCGCCTTACGTTATCGAGCCGCTTTTCAATAAATTCTCTCCCATAGAGGACGAATCATTGAAGGAGAGGATCATCGCATTGGCTGAAAAGGCCGGCATTCATGCGGGCAGGATATTGAGAATAGACGCGTCAAAGAGGAGCAGGCATACAAACGCCTATTTTACCGGCATCGGCAGGACAAAGAGGATTGTGCTGTATGACACGTTGCTTGAGGGAATGAGCCGTGACGAGATACTTGCCGTGCTCGCTCATGAGATAGGTCACTGGAAGAAGAAACATCTGTTGAAAACCCTGATCGCATTCGAAATGTTTTCGCTCATAGCCCTTTATATCTCATTCAGGCTCATTCAAAGCGATTTTCTTTTAAGGCTCTTCGCAATAGATGCGAATACCATCGTTGCGAAATTCGTAATTTTAGGATTCATCTCAGGCATTCTTTCCTTGGCATTGCAGCCGGTTATGAATTTCTTCAGCAGGAGGCATGAAAGACAGGCCGACAATGTTTCATTTGAGCTTACAAAGGATGCCGAAAGCATGGCAAGTGCCCTTGTAAAGCTTTCGAAGGAGAACCTTTCGAATCTCTACCCACATCCGCTTTATGTCGCTTTGTATTATTCACATCCGCCTGTGGTGGAAAGGATAAGGCATATCAAGCGCTTTTCAATATCCTGAAAAAACCGTCCAGCATCTCTTTTCTGAGGTCTACGATTTCATCAAGTTGTTTTATGAATATGCGGTACGGCTTTGCAGGGCCGTTTTCTATGTGCTTGAGAAGCGCGCCGCAGAAATACCAGTTGCACCTGAAAGGCCTTATCGATCTTTCTATCGCGCATCCGGTCTCAGATAAGAACCGGCAGGGTTCGGTGTCGCTTACACCTTCTTTATAAGAGGGCGGGGTGAGGCCGAGGGCATAGACGTATATGAGGTCTTCGTAATCGTAAAACCCGTGCTTGTTTACGCAGCAGACATTTTCGCAAGACGGACAGACCGCTGCGGTATTTTGCCGGATAAAGGCGTCAATATCGTCGATCCTGTATTTTATTATCCTTGCCGTGTCTTTAATATGGCTCAAATCGCCGTTATGATCTTCGGAAAATTCTTTCAGCAGGCGTATCGTTTTATTCCACTTTTCCCTGTCATGCCATGAGAGTTCGTAATTCAGCAAATTCAATAGAGTCATCTTTGTATGGTATATTAAAAATACGATGAAGTGCAAAAACTGTAACGGCGAACTCAAACTTATTATCGGCTGAAAGACCGTGCATTTCCGCTGCATGGAATGCGGCAAGGAATTCAAGATATCGGAATACGTCGATGAAATAGACGCCGAGACATGGGATAAAATAGCATTAAGGCCGTGCAACCGGGCGTAAAGGAGAGACATGGATAAGCATTTAACAAGGATTGCCGAAATCTATAAGGCGATAGACAATCTTTACGAGGCAGCCATGAAGCATTACAACTTCAACTGCGAGGGATGCGCCGATAACTGCTGCGCAACGAAATTCCATCACCACACGAATATAGAGGAACTTTATCTTGCGGAGGGACTGAAAAGGCTCGATGAATCCAAACAAAAAGAGATACTGTGCCGGTCAGAGGATGTGATGAAAGTCTACAATTCATCTCCTGAAGATGTGAGTGTGATGTGTCCGCTTAATGAAGGCGGGGCGTGTATTGTTTATGAGCACCGCCCCATGATATGCAGGATTCACGGCGTGCCGTATCAGATGTTCAAAAAAAATATGTCCATTGAGTTCGGCACGGGATGCCTGCGTTTCGTCAATGAAAAACTGAATGAAAATATGCAGTATTTTATGTTCAACCGCACTATTTTTTATGTGGAAATGGCGAAGGTTGAGAAGGAATTAAGGGAAAGCCTAAGTCTTGGCGGAGATTATAAAAAGACTACGGCAGAAATTGTATTGAGCATTTTAAAGGGGCATTAACATTTCTCATATCATTATCGACGGATATAATGTCATCGGGATTTTCCATAAGGATATGGAAAAGGCGAGGGATTCGTTTATTGAGCTTTTGATAAGCTATAAGAAATTAAAGGCTCATGATATAACGGTTGTGTTTGACGGACATAAGAGCGGCGCGGGCACTGAGCATGTGTCCGTAAGCGGCGGGGTGAAGATAATTTATTCGAGACTCGGCGAGAGGGCGGACGATGTCATCAAGAGAATCGTCTCGACGGACAAGAAGGAATGGATTGTGGTAAGTAATGACCGAGACATTGTTAATCATGCATGGTCTATGAATTCCATTCCGGTATCGTCCGAAAGGTTCTTTGAGATCGTATCGAAACGCTCAGGACAGGCGGTTTCAGGGACAAGGGAATATTCCGATGCCGATCTTTCATATAAAGACGCAGAATATGACGATTATCCCGATGTCCAAAAAGGAAACCCGTATAGGCTCTCTAAAAAAGAAAAGGCCGTAAGAAGGGCGTTGGGTAAACTGTAACATGAGAGGATGGTTTTTTAAATTAAGACCTGCCGATACCATCACCGCTTTATTCAGCCTTCTTCTTTTACTACTGACGGCGTTTTTCTATAACAAAATCCCATCGGCAGGCTATCTCATCCTCATATATGCATCATTGATATTTTTTCAAATGATACTCGTTTATCTGAGCAGGCTCAACTCCTTTCTCACTTTAACGCGAGATATTATATTCCCTGTTATCAGCGTCCTGATAATCTTCGACAGCCTCGGGCTTGTCGTCCACAATGTCAATCCGCATGACCTCGATTATCTACTCATAAGGCTCGATTATCTTATTTTCGGGCTTTACCCCACGGTCGCCGCCGAGAGGTTTATAAACCCCGTTCTGACCGATGTTTTACAGATCGCTTATTCCTCGTATTATTTCCTGCCGATAATCCTCGGCGTGGCTCTCAAGATCAAAAAACGCCATGAAGATTTTGAAAAGTCTCTGTTCTTCATCTTGCTCTGTTTTTATCTTTCTTATGTCGGCTATATTCTCTTCCCGGCGCTTGGTCCGAGATATGCTATGGATCATTTGCATGAAAACGCGCTCGGCGGGTTTCTCGTTTCAAGGCCGATTCAGGACATTCTGAACCTCCTCGAAGGCGTCAAGAGGGACGCCTTTCCGAGCGGGCATACGGGCATTGCGCTGACAGTGCTTTACCTTGCCTATAAATATGCAAGAAGTCTCTTTTGGATAATGTCTGCGCCGGTAACGCTTCTGATAGTCGCAACCGTCTATTGCAGGTATCATTATGCCGTGGATGTCATAGGCGGCGTACTGCTTACGGTTGTCACGATAGCCGCCGGTGAAGTATACTATAAACTTCATTCAAGGCATGATAGACTTACCATACAGCAGGATTAAGGACGGCATTCTCATAGAGGTGAAGGTCGTTCCGCGCTCCTCGAAAAGAGAGGTCGCAGGCGTCGCGGACAATATCGTAAAGGTTAAACTTACGGCGCCGCCCGTTGACGGCGCGGCCAATGAGCAGCTTATCGAGCTTTTGTCCGAAAGGTTGAAGATAAGAAAAAGCAGCATATCAATTATAAAAGGCGAATCATCTAAAAGGAAAACCGTGAAAATAATCGGGGTGGGACTTTGATTCAAAGCATGACAGGTTTCGGCGCATCGGAGAAGGGCGGGTTTAAAGTGGAGATCCGCTCGTTGAACCACAAGCATATCGATATCAACATAAAAATGCCGTCAGCCCTTATGGAGCACGACATGGCGATAAGAAATATGGTTAAAGACCGCTTCGCGCGAGGCAAATTCGATGTCGGCATTTCCATAACCGACAGGCAGCAGACTAAGGTAGGCGTCAATCTGGAGCTTGCCGGAAAGATCCACAGCGCGTTTTCGGAACTCCAAAAAAACCTGTCGCTGCCCGGAAGCATCGGCATAGATTTTTTCTCGGGCTACAGGGAGCTTATAATAACCGAAGAGCCGGAGTACAGCAGCGAAGCCATGTATCAGGCTGTTTCGGATGCGTTGTCGAAACTTCAAGACATGAGGAATACCGAAGGGAAAAACCTTAAGAGCGAGTTGTCGGCGCGGATAAGCGGGCTGCAAAAACTCCCCGACGATATAGAGGTTGAGTCAAAGGATGCCTCTCTGCGCCGCAAGGAAAGCCTTCAGAAAAAAATAAGCGACCTTATTCCGGACATACCTATTGACGAAAGCAGGCTGGCGCAGGAGATAGCGTTTTTAGCGCAAAAAAGCGACATTACCGAAGAACTGATAAGGTTAAGAAGCCATATCCTGCAATTTGCGTCCATCCTGTCCGAAGGAGGCAATGCGGGCAGAAAGTTCGATTTTATCCTTCAGGAAATGCACCGGGAGGTCAATACCATCGCGTCGAAAAGCGACGATATTAAAATAATAAACCGGACCATCGAAATGAAGACGGAGATTGAGAAACTCAGAGAGCAGGCACAAAATATACAATAACCCATACAATGAAAAATTCCCTTGTAAACATAGGATTCGGAAACGTGGTATCGGCAGGCAGGGTTGTGGCCGTCGTAAACCCCGGATCTTCTCCCATTAAAAAATTAAGAGACGAGGCGAGAGAACAAGGCAAGCTCATAGACGCCACTGAAGGGAAGAAAACGCGCTCGATAATAGTGACCGACAGCGACCACATAATCCTCTCCGCCATTCAGGTGGAGACAATAGCACAGAGGGTCTCGGGCCGGATGACAGCAGAACTAAAGGGGAACGAGGAAACGGATGAAACAAAGAAAAGGTAGCCTGTTTGTGGTATCGGCCCCTTCAGGAGCCGGAAAGACCACGCTTTGTTGGAAGCTCTGCGATTCCCTTGCCTGGATAAAACATTCGATATCTTATACTACCCGCAGTCCGAGGCCCGGAGAGACAAACGGAGTTCATTATACCTTTACGGACGAAGACGAATTCCGCTCCATGATAACCGAAGGAGAGCTCGTGGAGTGGGCGGAGGTGCACGGCAATTTTTACGGAACGTCTAAAAAAATGATAGAGGACATGACCGGCGCGGGCTTCGATGTCATACTCGATATCGATGTTCAGGGCGCCCGGCAGATAAAAGAGCATTTTCCGGACAGCGTATTGATCTTTGTCCTGCCGCCTTCGATGGAAGCTCTTAAAGAGAGGCTTGCGGGCAGGAAGACCGATTCTGAAGACGTGATTAAAATGAGGCTTCAGAACGCAATAGGCGAAATAAAGGAGTATAAAAATTACGATTATGTTATAGTAAATGATTCCCTCGATACCGCCCTTAAAGAGATATCCTCTATTGTCATAGCCGAAAGGGCGAAGATATCGAAGATGGAACATGAGCGGATAAAAGAAAACTTTTTGAAGTTATAACGCAATATAGGACACAAGGAGGAACGGCATGGATATAATATCGCTTCCCGTCGAATACGACAAAAAGAAGATAGAGAGCAGATACAGGCTTGTCGTAATCGCGGCTCAGAGGGCGCGGGAACTTTCTCTGGGCGCGGCTCAGAAGGTTCAGACAAAGGCCAAGAAGGTAACCACAACCGCCATTCTGGAGGCCCTTTCCGGCAATATCGAATATATAACCGGAGAAGATGCCGTTGCCGCAAGAGAGAAGGCGGACAAGATAGACTACAAGAAACTCATAGAAGAAAAAAGAAAACCAATAGAAGATCTGTCGGAGCTTGAAAAAGACCTCAAGGTATATCTCCACGAAAAAGGAGCCACGGAAAAGGCTCTCGAAGAACTTTTCGCCGAATCCGAAGTGGAAGGAGAGACCGAGGAGTAATTATACTCCGTAACCTTTTCAAAGGGGGTGGCCCAAAAATTGTTTGATTTTTTGGGCTGTAACGGTGCTGAAAGACAGGTTAATACTGTTTGGGATTACCGGAAGCGTAGCCGCCTATAAATCCATAGAGATCATTAAAGGATTGGTTAAGGAAGGGGCCTCCGTTAAGGGTATCATGACCGAGGCCGCAAAGCGTTTTATCACCCCCATGTCGGTAGAGATCGCATCGGGCGGAGGCGTTTACTGCGACATGTTCGAATCTCCCCTGTCCCATGTGAGTCTTCCTGCCGATGCGGACCTTTTTGTTATAGCGCCCGCAACTGCGAACATCATAAGCAAATACGCCTGCGGAATCGCGGACGATCTCCTCAGCACATCTCTGCTCGCCTTCAACGGCAAGATAATCGTCGCGCCTGCCATGAACTGGAGGATGTACGAAAACCCGGTCTTCCAAAAAAACCTCGATTATCTTCTTTCCCTCGGCGTAAAGGCCGTCGGGCCCGAACGCGGAAGCCTTGCCTGCGGCGAAGAAGGAATGGGAAGAATGGCCGACCCGGAAAAAATAATCGAGGCGATAAGGATTTCCCTCTCAAAGCAGGATTTGGCCGGAGAGCAGGTCCTTGTTACGGCCGGTCCGACAAGGGAATATATAGATCCGGTGAGATATATTTCGAACCGGTCTTCGGGTAAAATGGGCTATGCCGTCGCAAAAATTGCGAAAAGACGGGGCGCCGACGTAACCCTCATAAGCGGCCCGACCTCCATAAAACCGCCCGACGGCGTTGAAGTTGTCAATGTAGAGACGGCCGATGAAATGCACGCCTCGGTAATGGACAACGTCCCCATGTCTTCCATATTCATTATGTCCGCTGCCGTTGCCGATTTCGTTCCGGTAGAGGCGAAGGACACCAAGATCGAAAAGAAAGAGAAGTTTTCTCTCAATCTCGTAAAAACCTCCGACATCCTCGAAGAGGCCGGGAGGTTTAAAAACAAGCCTTTTATAGCCGGTTTTTCCGCGGAAACGGGGAACAGGCTCGACAGGGCGCGAAAAAAACTCGTCAACAAGAATATAGACATGATCGTATTTAACGACGTGTCAAAGGCGGGTTCAGGTTTCGATGCCGATACCAATGAACCGGTGATCATTTACAGGGACAAAGAAGGCGAAATCCATGAGCGGCCTTTGCAGCTTATGTCCAAAGACGACGTCGCGTCGGCCCTGTTCGACATGATAACCTCGCTGAAGAACGAAGGATCGAGCGAATGATGGAAGAAAGCGCGTATATAAAGAGGCTTAAGGAGAGGCTGCGGCAGAGGCCCGATTCAAAACTGTTCCTGTCCTTCGCGGAGGAGTTGAGGAGAAGGGATATGATCGACGAGGCAATAGTCGCTCTTATGGAGGGGATCAAAAAAAATCCCGAATTCATTACGGCCCATCTTGCCCTCGGGCGGTGGTATCTTTCGAGCGATATGCTGCCGGAGGCTAAAAAGGAATTTTTGGAGGCGGCAGAGAAATCGCCCGATAATATTTTTGCCCGCAAGGGGCTCGCGGAAATATATAAGAGAATGGAAGAGGAGGAGAGCGCTGTCGAAGAATATAAAAAAGTGCTCGAAATAAATCCTCATGATAAAGATGCCGCCGCGTATCTTGCCGCACGGGGATATTCGTTTGAAAAACCGGAAGCGCAGGAGGTTGAAAGCGGGGAAGCGGGAGTAGTATTGGAATCGCATGAAGAGCCGGAGGTTAAAAGGGGGGAAGATGCCATAGACCGGTTGAATCTGTTTTTAGTGGCGGTCAAAGGCAGATTTGCCTTCAGCAGGAAGGACGCGGTCACCGACCGCTTAAGCAGGATGTTGAAGGAGATTAATATTCGCTTTGCAAAACTTACTCCTGCCGCTCCATCATATAAAGACTGATAATCGGGCGTCTCTTGTGACAAACAAAAGAATAATAAATATCCGGCGAATTATCGGTTCCAGAAAATTGGACGGTTTTCTGATAACCGACATTAAAAACATACGCTATCTGACGGGCTTTACCGGCTCTTCGGGTTTTTTGATCATCACTAAAAACAATAACTTATTCTTTACCGACTTCCGCTATAAAGAGCAGGCAGAGGCGGAGGTAACCGGATGGGAAATAACCATAGAAAAGGGCAGGAGGACAAAACTAATAGCCGGCGTTGCAAAGAAGCTGGCTATTAAGAAATTGGGGTTCGAGCAGTCCATTACTTTCGAGTTTTACGATCTTTTAAGGGCTAAACTCCCCGCTGTTCCGTCTCCTCAAAAAAACCTTGTAGAGAACCTGCGAAAGATAAAGGATGAAGAAGAGATCGGGAGCATTAAGAAGGCGGTCGAAAGGGCTGAAGAGGCGTTTTTAGCCGTAAAGCCGAAAATAAGGCCGGGGATAAAAGAAAGGGATATCGCCCTGAGAATCGAAGATCAGCTTAAAAAAAGAGGATGCAAGCGCCCGGCTTTTGATATAATAACAGCCTCCGGGAAAAACTCTTCCATGCCCCATGCGAGACCGGCCGAAAAAAAGATAGAAAAAGGCGATTTTGTTATAATCGACTGGGGAGGGGAGGCCGACGGATATTATTCGGATATGACGCGCACGCTCCTTATGAACGGCAAAGGGCTTTCGGATAAAATCAGGATTTACGAAACGGTGAATAATGCCCGTAAAAAGGCATTGTCGTCCGCAAAAGAAGGGATTAAAACAGAAGACATAGACGCCGCGGCCAGAGACGTGATAAAGAAGGCCGGTTACGGCGAGTTCTTCGGGCACGGGACAGGGCACGGGGTAGGGCTTGATGTTCATGAGCATCCACGTGTATCATGGACGGGGAGCGAAAGGGTGCGTAACGGCATGGTTTTCACTATCGAGCCGGGAATATATATCCCGAAACTGGGCGGCGTTCGAATAGAGGATATGATATTGGTTAAAAACGGAAAGGCGGAGCTCTTGACCGGGTTAAACAGGGATCTGGAGATAATTAATTAGGAGGTGCGGTATTGATTACCACCGGAGATTTCAGGAAAGGTAAAAAGATAGAATACAAAGGAGAGCCTTGCGAGATCATCGATTTTCAGCATGTAAAGATGGGACGCGGCGGCGCCGTAGTGCGGACGAAACTGAAAAGTATCAGGACAGGCAACGTCCTCGAAGATACTTTCAGGTCGGGCGAGAAATTCGAAGCGCCGAGCCTTGAAGAAAAAGACATGCAATATCTTTACGAGCAGGACGACATGCATTATTTCATGGATATGGAATCATACGAGCAGATTCCGCTTACTTCCGCGCAGCTCGACGATACGAAAAAGTTTATTAAAGAGAATATGATAGTTAAAATTCTTTATTACAAGGGCGCGCCTATGAGCGTAGAGCCGCCCATGTTTGTGGAGCTTGCCGTAGCCGAAACAGAGCCTGCGTTTAGAGGCGATACCGCGTCGGGTTCGACCAAACCGGCAAAAATGGAAACCGGCGTTACGGTAAAAGTTCCTTTCCATATTCAGGTAGGCGACGTTTTAAAGATAGATACAAGGACATCGGAATATATAGAGAAAGTGAAGTAGGGAGGCCATTATGGAATTTGAAAATTTAAAGGAATTGATGGGGCTTTTGAAAGATACCGATATAACGGAACTGCAGGTGGAGAAAGAGGGGGTTAAGGTAAAGATAAAGCGCGAGAAGTTCTTCGGCCGGTTCGAAATCCAGAAACCCGTTGTCCACGAGAAAGAGGCGATAAAAGAAGAAGCCGCAGAGCCGGAAGCCGAAGGCAAACTGGTTACAATAACCTCTCCTATAGTAGGAACGTTTTACAGGGCGGCTTCTCCCGAAGCGGAACCCTTTGTTAATGTTGGCGCGAGGGTGAAAAAAGGGCAGGTAATCTGCATTATAGAGGCAATGAAACTGATGAACGAAATAGAGAGCGAGGCCGACGGTGTTATCGCAAGGATTCTCGTGGAAAACGGACACCCTGTGGAATACGGGGAACCACTTTTTTTAGTGGAACCTATAGGTTAGGTGAGAGCATGAATCTCTTTAAAAAAATACTCATCGCCAACAGGGGAGAAATAGCCGTAAGGATTATCCGCGCGTGCAAGGAACTCGGCATTAAGACTGTAGCCGTATTTTCGGATATAGAGAAGGACTCCCTTCATGTACGGCTCGCCGACGAGTCGATTTGCATAGGCCCGGCAAGCTCGAAGCACAGTTATCTTAATATACCGGCCATATTAACCGCCGCCGAAGTCACCGATGCGGAGGCGATACATCCGGGATACGGTTTTTTATCCGAAAACCCCCAGTTTGCCGAGGCATGCGCCACATCGGGCATTACGTTCATAGGTCCTACCTCTGAAAACATAAGGATCGGAGGCGATAAGGCAAAGGCGCGTCAGGTGCTTAAACGGCGCGGGGTTCCTGTTGTTCCGGGCAGCGACGGTCCTGTGGCGTCCGAAGAGATAGCGCTCAAGACGGCTAAAAAAATAGGATTCCCGGTCATCATAAAGGCCTCTGCCGGAGGAGGCGGACGCGGCATGAGAATCGTCAGGGAAGAGGGCGAACTCTCTCAGGCATTTCACACGGCCCAGCGTGAATCCCTCGCCGCATTCGGCAACAGCGAAGTATACGTTGAAAAGTATCTTTCTTCGATAAGGCATATCGAAGTCCAGATAATCTCGGACGGCAAAGGAAATATAGTTCACCTTGGAGAGCGCGACTGCTCCGTTCAGAGGAGACACCAAAAACTGATAGAAGAGGCGCCCTCGCCTATCTCCACCGAAAAATTCCGCAAAAGGATAGGCGAACTTGCCGTTAAGGCCGCAAAGGCAATGAAATATCAGAACGTAGGAACCATCGAATTCATTGTGGATCAAGACCAGAATATATATTTCATGGAAGTAAACACAAGGGTTCAGGTGGAACATGCCATTACCGAGGAGCTTACCGGCATCGACATCATAAAGGAGCAGATACGCATAGCCGCCGGCTTCCCGTTGTCATACAGGCAGAATCAGATAAAACCCTCAGGGCATGTTATAGAATGCAGGATAAATGCGGAAGATCCGGAGCGCTTTATTCCCTCTCCAGGCAAACTGACGTTTTTCTCGCCTTCCGGCGGTCCCGGAGTGAGGGTCGATACTGCCGCCTATGCCGGATGGGTTGTGCCGTCCCAATACGATTCCATGATAGCGAAACTGATAGTCCACGGCAGGAACAGGGAAGAAGCCATAGCAAAAATGAAAAGGGCGCTGGATGAATTCATCATAGAAGGAATAAAGACTACCATCCCTTTCCATAAGAAGGTTCTCAACCACCCCGATTTCATAAAAGGAAATTTCAATACCGACTTCATAGAGAAGATGAACGTCCGGACAAACGGCAATAACAACGGTAACGGCAACGGCCATAAGAACGGCAATAAACTGTCGGAAGCGACCGCCGGCGTCGATGAGGCTTAGCCGTATTTGTTTCATATCCGATTCCGGCGGCATTGAAAACGCGGTTCCCGCAGTTCTAAAGGCAGGCATACGTTGGATTCAATATCGCGAAAAAAACAAGACAAGAAGAGAGATGTTCGATGACGCGCGGAAACTGAGAGAGCTTACGAGAAAATTTGACGCCTGTTTTATCGTGAACGATTATGCGGACATAGCCCTCGCAGTCGATGCGGACGGCGTACATCTCGGGCAGGACGACCTACCGGTAAAAGAGACAAGAAAAATTATGGGCAACAGGATTATCGGCATCTCTACGCACAATATTAAAGAGGCTCTGAATGCCGAAAAAGAAGGCGCGGATTATATAGGGTTCGGCTCGATCTTTCCTACGGCTACGAAAGAGGATGTAATATTGCAGGGGCTCAATGCCCTCGTAAAAATAAAACAATCGGTTAAAATCCCTGTGATTGCGATAGGCGGTATAACTGCGGATAATGTAAAGCCGGTGTTTGAAACAGGGTGTGCCGGCGTTGCGGTATCGTCGGGGCTTTTGAAAGGGAATATAAGAGAGAATGCGGAAAAATTCTTATCTGCAATACAGGAGGTTGAGGGATGAAAAGATTTTCCGTTTTTTTGACGGCGCTTTTATCATTAGCGATTTTATTTTCGGGCTGTAAAAAGAAAGAGGATGTGATTAAGGTCGGGATTGCCGGGCCCATGACAGGCCCGCAGGCAAAAATGGGAACCGACTTCAAAAACGGCGTAACCATTGCAATGGAGGAATGGAACGCTAAGGGCGGCATCCTCGGCAAAAAAATAGATATAATAGTCGGAGACGACGCGGCTGACCCCAAACAGGCGGTGTCCGTGGCCAACAAGATCGTCAACGAAGGAGCGGTCGGCATAATAGGCCATTTTAATTCGAGTTGTTCGATCCCGGCGTCTGATGTTTATAACCGGGCGGGCATTCCTATGATAACCCCGGCTTCAACAAACCCGCAGCTTACAGAGAGGGGATACAGGGGCGTTTTCAGGGTTTGCGGCAGGGATGACCAGCAGGGCAAGGTAGGCGCGGATTTCGCAAAAGACAAACTTAAGATAAAAAGGGCGGCTATAATCCACGACAAGACCACCTACGGGCAGGGGCTTGCGGATGAGTTCAAGAAGCATCTCGGAAGCGCGGCGGAAACGGTTTATTACGGAGGCATAACTCAGGGAGATAAGGATTTCAAGACGGTGCTTACATCCATTAAAGAGAAAAAGCCTGACCTCATATATTTCGGCGGTATTTATCCTGAGACCGGACTCCTCGTAAAACAGTCCCGCGAAATAAACATGGCCGTGCCCTTCATGAGCGGGGACGGCAGCATCGACCCGAAGTTTGTTGAAATAGCAGGGGACAAGTCTGCCGAAGGCACATATCTCACATTCAGCCCGGATCCGAAGAATATTCCCTCGGCAAAGAGTTTTATAGAAAAATATAACGCCAAATTCGGAGAACTCGGCCCCTATTCCATTTATGCCTATGAGGCTATGAATATCCTCCTTTCCGCCATAAAAGAGTCGGGCACGACGGACGCGAAGATTGTTATAGAGAAGCTTCATTCGATGGAATTTTCAGGCGCGCTCGGAAAGGTTAAATTTACCGAGAAGGGAGACGTTGCAGGCTCTCCTTACGTCATCTGGATCACGAAAAACGGCAAATTCGAGGAATACCGGAGGCCGTAAAGTTTGACTTTACGGCTTACGAAAAATTATAATTTCTTTCCAATAATTTTACGGAGGTTTTAGAAATGGGCACGTATACAACCTATAATCCACATAAAAGCAGAAGGAAAAAAACCCACGGTTTCCTTACCCGCATGAGCACAAAGGGCGGGCAGAGGGTTTTGAAAAGCAGAAGGTTAAAGGGAAGAAAGCGTCTGGCCGCATAAAATTGAAAGTTCTCATAATAGGAATCATAAAAGCCTATCGCCGGATTATCTCCCCCTTGCTGCCGCAGAGTTGCAGGTTCACGCCTTCGTGTTCGGAATACTCTATGGAAGCGGTAGATAGACACGGAGCGCTTAAGGGCGGTTATCTTTCTTTTAGAAGGATATTAAAATGTCATCCGTTTCATCCCGGCGGATACGATCCGGTAAAATAAGTTAGGAGTTTAAAATATGGACAAAAGAATGCTTTTGGCAATAATCCTCTCCATAGCCATATTGATAACCTATCAGTATTTAATGCCTACCGCGCCTCCGCCGGCTCCTGTGAAAGATGCAAAAGAGGCTGTTACGGAAAAGGATAAAAACCCTAAAGCAGTTCCGCAGTCCATTGCACCTTCGCTCATACCCAAGCCCGAGACATCCGGCGTAGAAGAAGAGATAAAGGTAGAAAACGATCTTTACATTGCCGTGCTTACCTCAAAGGGCGGAGCGATGAAAAGCATCGAACTGAAAAAATTTAAAGACAAAAGCGGCGGGTCGATTATTTTAAAGGGAGACGACGTATTGTCTCCGCTGTCCATGGGGATGGATGAGGAATTCCAGTTTTCGAATGTTAATTTTTCCGCTAAAGGGAAGAATATAAAACTCGACGCCGCATCCAAGACGGCAGACATTATTTTCGAATATTCCGCCGGAGGGCGCTCCATACGCAGGACTTATACGTTTCACAGCAGCGACTACGGTATCGATTTAAAGGATGAGACGGGCGGCTTAACCTCTTACTGGATAACATTAGGCAAGAACTTCGGCATTTATGAAAAGGACGATTCCACGCATTTCGGCCCTGTTATCTTAAAAGACGCCGACAGGATGGAATTCACCGTCAAGGATCTGAAAGAAACAAAAAATTTCAGGGAAGGCATAAAATGGATTGCGCAGGAGGACAAGTATTTCTTTTCATCCATCGTGCCTAAGGGACAGGTGGAAGAGGCAAAGGCCTGGAATAGGAACGGCGAGCCTATGACGGCAATCAAGGTTACAGGCGGAGTTAATAATTATTTCATTTATGCGGGGCCTAAGGAATACGACAGCCTGAAAAAAATCGGCGCAGGCCTTGAGCATATAGTCGATTTCGGCTTTTTCTCCATATTGGCCAGACCGTTATTCTGGCTGATGAAATTGTTTTACGGCATATTCCCCAACTACGGAGTTGCGATCATAATCCTCACCATACTCGTAAGAATTCCATTCATCCCGCTTATCAACAAGGGACAGGCGTCGATGAAGAAACTTCAGGACATACAGCCGAGAATGGCTGAGGTAAAAGAAAAATATAAAAGCGACCCTCAGAGGATGCAAAAGGAACTGATGGAGCTTTATAAAAAGAACAAGGTGAATCCCATGGGCGGCTGCCTGCCTATGCTTCTTCAGATCCCGGTATTCTTCGCTCTTTACAAAGTGCTATTGATAGCCATAGAGCTGAGGGGAGCGCCTTTTGCCCTCTGGATAACCGACCTTTCGATAAAAGACCCGTATTACATAATGCCCGTTGTTATGGGCGCAACGATGGTGATCCAGCAGAAAATGACGCCGTCAAGCGTGGATCCCACGCAGCAGAAAATAATGATGATAATGCCTGTCGTATTTACATTCATGTTCCTGACCTTCCCGTCGGGCCTTGTCCTCTATTGGCTTGTGAACAACACATTGAGCATAGCCCAGCAGTGGCAGGTGAATAAAAAACTCAAAAAACAGCAGGCTTAAATTCCCCTCCGCAAAAAAGCAAAACATAAATCTATCAATTTAGGTTAAAATATCAACCATTTATTATGGGTAAGGTGATCGCAATAGACGGCCCTTCAGGGGCGGGAAAGAGCACCGTGTCGAAGCTTATCGCGGAGAGGCTCGGATTCGAGTTTCTCGACACAGGGGCGCTTTACCGCGCGGCAGCCCTTCATCTGAAGAGAATGAACATGCGGGAGGAAAGTCCCGACGCCGATATTTCAAGAGCGCTTCACGGAGTTGTTATAAACTTTAAAAACGGAAGGGTCTTTCTGAACGATGAGGACGTATCCGATGCCATAAGGACTACCGAGGCGGGGCATTACGCGTCCGTTTTTTCTGCAAAAAAGGCTGTCAGGGATTTTCTTTTACAGACCCAGAGAGACGCGGCCGTTCATAACGATATTGTCGCGGAAGGAAGGGATATGACGACGGTCGTTTTCCCCGACGCATGGAAGAAATTCTTTCTCGACGCCTCGGAGCAGGGAAGGGCAAAAAGGCGTTATCTTCAGCTAAAAGAAAAAGGCATGAAAATAACAATGGAGGAGGCATCGGCAGACGTGCGTGAGAGGGACAAAAGAGACAGCAGCCGCGATATCGCTCCGTTAAAAAAGGCCGATGATGCGGTTTGCATAGATACTACGGATTTAAGTCTTAATGAGGTCATAGAAGAAGTTTTAAAGGCGGTAAATAAGACGCAATAGACTTTTAACCCTATTGCCTATTGCCTGTTTAATCCTGTATCCTATAATTTACCATATGAAAGAAGGCCGTAAGATAATCACCGCCAAAACGGCGGGTTTCTGTTTTGGGGTCAAAAGGGCTGTTGATATGGCATTCGACGCTGCCGTAAAAAACGGAGGCGAGGTATATACCCTCGGCCCCATAATCCATAACCCGCAGGTAGTCGATAAATTGAAATCGAAGGGCGTAGCGCCCACGGAAGATATAGACAATATTAAAATAAGCACCATTATAATAAGGACCCACGGCGTGCCGGAGGAAATATCGAGCAAGTTGAGCGCCAAGGGGTATCGGGTCGTCGATGCTACATGCCCTTTTGTAAAAAAGGCTCAGCAATACGTAAAGCTCCTTAGAAAAGAAGGGTATCAGGTGGTCATTATAGGAGATAGGGAGCATCCGGAAGTCAGGGGATTGATGAGCTATGCCGGTGACGACGTTATAGTTGTCAACAAGGATGACGTCCTGCCCAAACTTAAAAATAAGGTGGGCGTGGTAGTGCAGACAACGCAGCCGCCGAGCGTCCTGAAAAAGTTTATTTCGGATGCGGCGGAGCATGTGAAAGAACTGAAGGTATTCAACACCATATGCAGTTCTACGGCATTAAGGCTTAAGGAGACAAAAAACATGTCTAAAAACGTGGATGCCATGGTGGTGGTGGGAGGCAAGAACAGCGCCAATACCGCGCAGCTTGCCCAGTTATGCGTGTCTATGTCCATTCCGACGCATCATATCGAGACCGCTTCCGAAATAAAGGATGAATGGTTTGAGCATACGAACAAGGTCGGCGTAACCGCAGGGGCGTCAACCCCCGACTGGATCATAAAAGAAGTCGAAAAAAGAATTAGGGATATAGGAGGAAAGGGATAGCCATGGAAATGCAGGCTAAGGAAGAAACAAGGGACATCGAAAAGCTTTATGCCGAGACATTGCATAAGGTAGAAAGGGGAGGAATAACCAAAGGTAAAATCATTGCCGTGAAAAACGACGGCGTCGTGGTGGATGTCGGCTACAAATCGGAGGGGATAATCCCATCCTCCGAATTTACCGGGGAGGAGTTTTCATTATTAAAAGAAGGGAACTTTTTAGAAGTATATGTCGAAAAAATTAATGACAGGGACGGCATCGTTACTCTTTCAAGGGATAAGGCATCGAAAATGCTCGCATGGGAATCCATGGTGGAGGCATACAACAACAAATCCAATGTTGAAGGCAAGATCGTCGGGAAGACAAAGGGAGGGTTGTTTGTAGATATCAACGGGATAAAGGCGTTTCTCCCATCTTCGCAGATAGATATCAAGATGGTCAAAGACGCGGATTCATATATAGGCCGGATAGCGCAGATGAAAATAGTTAAAATATCTCCCCAGAGGGGAAACGCCGGCGGGACAAATTATGCTTCAGGTCAAACTATAGGCGCTTCCATTGTCGTATCGAGAAGGGCGGTTATCGAAGATGAAAGGAATATAAAAAAGGATGAGACCATTAAGATATTGAAAGAGGGAGCGTTGCTTAAGGGCATTGTCAAAAATATCACCGATTACGGCGTTTTTGTGGACCTCGGAGGCATCGACGGGCTGCTTCATATATCGGATATATCGTGGAGAAGGGTCAACCATCCTTCCGAATTCTTTTCTGCCGGCGACGAGAATGAATTCATCGTGCTTAAGTATGACGCCGTAACCGAAAAAGTTACCCTCGGATATAAGCAGAAAAGATCCGATCCGTGGCTGTCCGTGGACGAAAAATATAAACAGGGAATGATGCTCAAGGGAAAGGTAATGACCGTAACCGACTACGGGGTGTTTGTAGAAATAGAGGAAGGGCTTGAAGGGCTTATACATGTATCGGAGCTGGACTGGGCTCCCCGGCCTAAGCATCCTTCCAAATACGTATCCGTCGGAGACGAGATAGAGGCCGTTGTCATAAACGTAAACATGAACGAAAGGAAATTGTCTCTCAGCCTTAAGCAGTTGAAGTCCAAGCCTTGGGACGTCGTTGGAGAGGCGTATAAGGTCGGGCAGACGATAACCGGAAGGGTGAAGACCCTTACCGATTTCGGCGCGTTTGTCAGGCTGCCCGAAGGCATTGACGGGCTTGTGCATATTTCCGATATTTCGTGGATAAAACATATAAAGCATCCTTCGGAAGTGTTGAGAAAAGGGCAGAAGGTCGACGCCGTTATAATCAGCCTCGATCCGGACAAGGAAAGGATGGCGCTCGGTATAAAGCAGTTGACGCCCGATCCGTGGCAGAACGAAATACCGGCCAAATTCAAACTCGGAGAAGAGTTTAAAGGAAAGGCGCTCAGGATTACCGACTTCGGGATTTTTGTGGAAATGGAGGGCGGCATCGATGGATTGGTGTATTCATCCGAAGTGGACGCTTCCAGGGACGTTAAAGAGGGAGACGAGATATTCGTGCGGATCATAAAGGTCAATACAGAAGAGAGAAAGATCGGCCTCAGCATGAAGAACGTAAAGAGCAATGAAAGTTAAGAAGATTTGCATAGGCATAACCATTTTTTTTCTGGCGATGATCGCGCTCAGCGCCGTATTTACCCTTTTCCATAACGAGATTTCCCTCAAGGAAAAAGTGGCGGTGGTGACTATTGAAGGGCCTATATTGCAGTCAAAGAATACGATAGACGAGATTAAAGGCTACAAAAAGGACAGGGGCATAAAGGCCATAGTTCTTAGAATCGACAGCCCGGGCGGCGGAGTTGTGCCTTCTCAGGAGATATACGAGGAGGTTAGGAAGGCCGCGGCTCATAAAAAGATCGTGGTCTCGATGGGTTCCGTAACTGCTTCCGGCGGTTACTACATAGCCGCTGCCGCAAACAGGATCGTAGCTAACCCCGGCACGATAACGGGTTCTATAGGGGTTATAATGGAAGTGCCCAACATCAAAGGCTTAATGGATAAGATAGGCGTGAAGACGGAGGTCGTAAAGAGCGGAAAACATAAGGACCTGGCCTCGGTATTCAGGGGCATAGGCAGCGAAGAGAGGGAGATACTTCAGGGAGTAATGGATGAAGTGCACGGACAATTCATCAAAGCGGTTTCCGAAGGCAGGAAAATACCTGTAGATGACGTCAGGAAGATAGCGGACGGGAGGATTTTTTCGGGCAGTCAGGGAATAAAAATAGGACTTGTGGATGAACTTGGGGACCTCGATCACGCGGTCAAGCTTGCCGCCAAAATGGCCGGCATCAAGGGCGAACCCGAGGTCGTGACCAAAAAATCGCGATCTCCGTTTTTAGACCTGCTGAGCGGCAACGTCCCTGACGGGATTTCAAGGGTTCTGCCGAAAATAGAACTGAAATACATGTATACGCCATATTAGTTGAAAAGTTCAAGATAAAACTCGTAACTTTTTTTGGAGGTTTTTATGACAAGGTCGGACTTGATAGAGATGGTAACTGAAAGGGTGGAAGGGCTTACAAAGAAACAGGTAGAAACGATCGTAGGAAATATTTTTGAAGGAATGAAAGACGCCCTTTCGCAGGGGCAGAAGATAGAGATACGCGGTTTCGGGAATTTCAGGCTTAAGCAGAGAAACGCGAAGACCGCGAGAAATCCGAGGACAGGCGAAAAGGTTCAGGTGCCTTCCAAGAGGGTATTGCACTTCAAGGTCGGCAAGCCCTTTCATAATGCGCTCAATAAATCGTCATAGCGTTATTGCGTAAATGATACCCAAGTTGATATGTCAAGCGCTACTCAAAGACTTTAAAAAGTGTTGATGCAAATGCATTCGAGAGATTATAAACGCATCGCCCAACAAGTATCCAATGTTGTAGATGACGGATACAAGATAAATGTCTTTACAAGTGCGGGGTTTAAAATCTTTTCGCAGCGCCTGACATATATTCTCAGCATAGAATCGTTCAATTTAGGTGATAAATAAACTCTATAAATGCAATGAAACGCAGGGATTTTTTAAAAAAG
>MHDU01000081.1 GCA_001803635.1 Nitrospirae bacterium GWB2_47_37
TAAAATCTTCCCGGACTTGCTTTTTTTAGTTTGAAAATGGTTTATTAATTTTAATTAGCAAGTTGTTTTATGGAGGGCGGATGAAAAAGAAGGTCGACCTTAATAAGGACAAAGAAAACATGCCTCTTTATCCCATAGGTATAGTCGCCGAGCTTATAGGGATTACCGATCAGACATTGAGGCTTTATGAAAAACACGGGCTGATGAAGCCGGCCCGGCGCAATAAGAACAGGTATTATTCCGAGAACGATATTAAGTGGCTTTCCTGCATAAGAGACCTTATACACGAAAAAAAGATAAGCATCGAAGGGATCAAAAAGCTCCTCGAATACGCGCCGTGCTGGGAGATTACCGAATGTTCCGAAGATGTCAGGAATAAGTGCACCGCGTTTATCGATAAGACAAAGCCGTGCTGGGAGCTTAACAGGACCATATGTAACAGGGAAGACGGAAAGATGTGCGAAGACTGTGTTGTGTATATGGCGAACAAATTAAAGAAACAGGCGGTTTAGTCGTAGTCGGTTGACGGGATAATTTTTTCGACCTTTACGGGCGATTTGCTGTATTCCTTCGGCTGGGTGCCTTCCTTGAAATATTCCAATACCGCCTTTGTCTCATCAGCCGACAAAAGCCCCGATGCCGGGTCTATTGGCGCTTTAATTATTCCGTTTACCATCGGGAAATCGGACGCAGGCTCGTCGGCGAGCATATTTCTCATGAGGTTAGCCCAGATGGGCGCTGCCGCCCTTCCGCCGACCTCGCCGGGGCCGAGAGACCTCCTCATATCGTCAAAGCCGACCCATACGCATCCGACAATCTGCGGCGTATATCCGACAAACCACGCGTCTTTGTAGTCGTTGCTCGTTCCGGTTTTTCCCGCTGCCGGCCTTCCGATATTTGCCCTCATGCCGGTGCCGTAGCCGATTACGTCCTTCATCATCGATGTTATGAGAAACGATGTCTGGGGGCTTATGGAATCGAATCCCTCAGGGTCGTTGCTTTCCAATATTTCACCTTTTGCGTCGGTAACGTGCCTGACGGCGATGGGCTTAATCCTGACGCCGCCGTTTGCGAAGGTGGAATAGACGGTTGCCATTTCGAGCGGCGTTACGCTTATCGAACCGAGCGCTATAGTGAGATCCCTCGGCATTTCAGCCTCGATGCCGACGTCCTTTGCGAACGAAAGAACTTTGCCGATACCGACCGCCTCGAGGAGTTTTACCGTTACCACATTTCTCGAATACGCGAGGGCGTCTCTTAATCTGGTCGGGCCGTAATGTTTACGGTCGTAGTTTTCCGGCTTCCATTCCCCGCCGGGCCCTCCAGGATACGAGACAGGCTCGTCTTTTATAATGCTTGCCGGCGTAAATCCATGCTCCAGCGCAGCCGCGTAGATTATCGGCTTTATCGCGGAGCCGGGCTGCCTTTTCGCAAGTACGGCGCGGTTATATTCGCTTTTTGTGAAACTGAATCCTCCGACCACCGCCTTAATAAAACCCGTCTCCGGCTCCATCACCACGGCGGCGCCTTCGACCTCCGGCTCCTGCTCGAGGCTGAACGTGACGTTCTTCCCGCCTATGGTCTTGAATTTTATCCATACGATATCGCCTTTTTTAAGGATGTCGGTAAGCTTGAAATTTTTAAAGCTTGTTATCTTTCCGGACGCGCGGTCTATGACGGAACTTGCCCATAGGGCGTCGGCGAGCATAAGTTTTCCTGTTATTCCCCTTGCCTTAATTAACGCCTCCTTGGGATTTGCCGATAAGACCGTACCGCTCGCTATGTCTCCTATGGATGCCGCGAACGAAACCCTGTGCTCGTCATCGTCTTCTTTTATATTATTTTTACGCCCTATCGGCCCTCTCCATCCCTTCCTCTTGTCGACCTCGCGGAGCCCTTCCTGTAAAGCCCTTTGGGCGTATGCCTGCGCGCTTTTATCGAGGGTTGTGTATACCCTCAGCCCGCCCTTGTATACCATTTCTATGCCGTATTTCTGTTCGAGCTGCTGCCTGACGTATTCGAGGAAGTAGTTATTCGCCTCGGCGCCTGACCGCAGGGACGAAAGATGAATAGGCCGGTCTTTTGCGGACGACCTTTCGGACGGTTTGATATATCCTTCCTCTTCCATCCTCGCAAGAACTATTTCCTGTCTCTCCTTAGCCCTTACGAGGTTGTTATAAGGAGAATAAGTATTCGGGGCCTTTACTAATCCCGCAAGCAGAGCGGCTTCCGGCAGAGTTATATGGCTCACGGATTTGCCGAAATACAGCCTCGACGCCGATTCTGCGCCGTAAGCCCCATGCCCGAAATATGCCCTGTTGAAATATAATTCGAGAATTTCATTTTTTGAAAGCTCTTTTTCGAGTTTTATTGCAAGCTGGGCTTCGCGGAGTTTTCTCTGAATGGTCTTTTCAGGGGTCAGGAACATTATCTTTGCGAGTTGCTGCGTAATGGTGCTTCCGCCTTCTTTAAGGCTCGCGTGAAGAATATCCTTAACCAACGCCCTTCCTATTCCTATATAATCTATGCCCTTGTGCTGATAGAATCTCGAATCCTCCACAGCGATCAGCGCGTTTTTCAGATGCTGCGGGATGTTGGAGATAGGTACGAATATGCCCTTCTCTATCTTGAATTCGCCTATCAGGGTATCGTCGCCCGCGTATACCTTCGCGCCCTCAGTAGCGCGGTATTTTTTGACCTCCGCGATTGACGGCACTCCCTTAGCAACGGCTAAATAGCCGCCTGCCATGAAGCCGAGTATAAGGACTCCGATGATAATGATTGTTTTAGAGCGCATCTTTCGATTATAAACAGGACGTGGTAAAATTTACAAACATGGAGAAAACGGTTTTTAAATACAAAAGCCCGATCGGCATTATTTATTGCGTGTTTGACGGTCATTATTTGCTGGAGATTTCTATAGGCGAAAAGCCGCTTTATATTAATGGGCTTTCTGAAAATATCACTTTGATGAAAGGCCGATTTAAAAATGAACTCGATGCCTATTTCAAAGGCGATGTGAAAGAATTCAATCAGGAGATAAGGTTTGTCGGCGGAACCGATTTCGAGCATAAGGTTTGGCTTGCATTAAGAGAAATTCCATTTGGCGAGACGAGGTCTTATAAACGGATTGCGGGAAAGATCGGTTCTCCTAAGGCTGTCAGGGCTGTGGGGCAGGCGTTGAAAAAAAATCCATTGCCTATAATTTTGCCCTGCCACAGGGTCATCTCTTCGGACGGCTCTATCGGCGGATTCTCATGCGGAGTAGAGGTGAAAAGATTGCTGTTGAAACACGAAGGAATTAGTTTTTACAAGTGCGGGGTTTAAAGTCTTTTCACAGCGCCTGACATATATTTCCAGAGTAGAATCGTTCAATTTTGGTATGAATAGTACGGATTAACCGATAAGCTCTTGTGCCTTTAATGCGTCTATGTTTTTTATCGCCAGCGCGGCGGCCTTGTGATCCGACAGGATCAGGTTGCCGATATTTTGCGCTTTCTCGATGCTCATCGCGCTTAAGGTGACTTTGTCGTCGGCGCTAATGCCCTCTTTTGAAATTATCCCTTTTTTCGCTGCCTTGCCGGCATTGTCTGCCTGCTCCGATTTTTTAGCGCCTGCCTGGTTTGTCTTGCCCTGACTGTTGTTTATCGAGTTTATATCCATCGTATGCCTCCTTGCATCTATTTATATTAAAGCAGAAATCGCGCAAAAATGAAAGAGATTATCTTATATACGCCTCTGTCACGTACCGCCTCATCATCCTGTGCGAGTTGAAGTAGTATGCGTTTTTCCCTATAGCATTCTGCATTATCCGTATCCATGTGTGCTTGTCGCCGTAAAATGTAGGAATGATAATGGTTTCCAATTTGTAATAGAGGTCGTCCGCGTCGCGCGCCGGATCTGCCGGGACATCAGGGGACGGCCCTATTGCCCATCCGGTATAGCCTTCGATATGTCCCTCTATCCACCACCCGTCGAGCACGCTGAAATTAGGGACTCCGTTATGCGTTGCCTTCATGCCGCTTGTGCCTGATGCCTCGAGGGGCCTCAAAGGAGTGTTGAGCCATATGTCAACGCCCGACACGAGTTTTAAGGCGATGTCCATATTGTAATTTTTCAGGAAGGCTATTTTGATTTTATCTTTTAGCCTGTCCTTGATCTCGAATATGCGTTGAATAAGGCGTTTCCCTTCTTCATCCTTCGGATGAGCCTTGCCGGCGTATACGATCTGGAGTCTCCCTTCGCCCATGCGGATCAAACGTTCTACATCCGTGAAAAGGAGGTCCGCCCTTTTGTATGCGGTAGCCCTCCGCGCAAAGCCGATAGTAAAGGTATCGTAATTCATGTCTGACTGCGTCTCCCTGTTGACGTAATCGATGAAGTGCCTCTTTGCTTCCATATGGGCTTCCCATAATTCATAATCGGGGATGCGGCCGATACGGACGAATATTTCAGGCTCGTTCGCCCATCCGGGAAGATATTTATCGTAAAGCCTTTTGAGGGGATCGCAAGTCCATGTAAAAGAATGGACTCCGTTTGTTATCGCATGTATCTCATAGCCCGGAAACATGCCTTTTGAAACCTCGCCGTGCTTTTTGGCCACACCGTTTATATAGTTGCTGAGGTTTAAGGCCAGCATGGTCAAATTGAGATTTTCGTGTCCCGCGAATTCCTTTAATACATCCAGAGGTAGGCTGTCCGACAATACTCTTTGCACAAGGTCGTAGGGAAATTTGTCATGCCCTGCGGCAACCGGTGTGTGTGTTGTGAAGACGCAGAGGCTTCGCACCTTTTCCGCATCCCATACAAGCCTTTCATCCCATACCTCCTCGATATCCCTTTTATGGCTCTGAAGAAGTTCTACGGTCAGCAGGCTCGAATGGCCTTCGTTCATGTGGTATTTTTTTATTTCGAAACCCAGTTCGTCGAGAATTCTGAAGCCGCCTATTCCCAAGACTATTTCCTGTTTGAGCCTGTAAGTCTGATCCCCCCCGTATAGGTGGTGCGTAATTCCCCTGTCTTCAGGAGCGTTTTCCGGAAAATCGGTGTCGAGGAATATGATCGGAATCTTGCTGCCTCTCATGCTTTCTACGACATATAGCCATGCGCCGATCTGGACTTCCCTTCCTTCGATGTTTACGATGACACGTTCTTTAAGAGGGGTCATGAAGCTGTTGGGGTCCCACTCGTCGGGAAGCTCGGACTGCCTGCCGTAGATATCGAGTTCCTGCTTGAAATATCCCTTTTTAGTAAGGATGGTTACCGCTACCACCGGAAGATTTAAATCAGCGGTAGACTTGATGGTGTCTCCGGCAAGGACTCCGAGTCCTCCGCTGTAGGTGAGCATATCGCTTCTGACGCCTATTTCCATCGAAAAATAGGCTATCTTCGGTTCTTTAATGAATTTGTCGATCGATACGGTCATAAGTTTATTTCGCGCGCCCTTTTTAATAATTCACGCAGCGCCTTTTCTCCTTCATCGCCTATGTCTACGGTATGGTCGTTGACGTAGAGCGATAGATGCTTCATTATTACCTCTTCCGACAGTTCCTGCGAATACCGCTTAATATAAGGCATAGCATCGTCTCTATGCAACATAGAATATTCTACACTTGCACGTATCAGGGATTCAATGGTTTTAACGGCTTCCATGCCGAGGGATTTTTTAGCGATGATACCTCCAAGGGGAATAGGCAGTCCGGTCTCTTTTTCCCACCACTCTCCGAGGTCTATAACCTTTGCAAGGCCGTGATCTGCATAGGTAAACCTGCTTTCGTGTATTATCAGTCCGGCATCTGCCGTGCCTTCGCTGACGGCGTTCATGATTTCGTAAAAAGGCATGGCAATAAAGTGTTGAGTTTTGAGTGTTGAGTTTTGAGTTGAGGCAAGGTGGAGTTTCAGTAATAAAAATGCGGTAGTAAGCTCGCCGGGGATAGCTATCTTTTTGTCGTTAAAATCAAAACTCTCAACCCCTAACTCTGAATTCCTAACTACCAGCAGCGGTCCGCATCCCTTGCCTAATGCGCCTCCCGATCGAAGGAAATGATAGTCGTCCTGAAGGTAGTAAAAGGCATGGCATGATATTTTCGTGACATCCAAAGTTTTTTTCATGGCGAGCCTGTTCAATGTTTCCACGTCTTCTATGACCGGATTGAGGTCGATGCCTTTTACGTCTATTTTTTTATTGACGAGCGCGTAAAATATAAAAGTATCGTTAGGACACGGTGAAAAGCCGATGCTTACCATGATTTGCAATTTTAGCATATAATAGTCGGAAGTTATAACACGCGGGGAGGCGGCATGAAACTATATGAAGATATTTTAAGCCTTATAGGCAATACTCCGATGGTGAGGATCAGCCGTATAGGGTCTGGAGCCGGCGCGGAGATATGGGCGAAGCTTGAGGGTTTTAATCCAGGCGGCTCCGTCAAAGACAGGATCGCGGTTTCCATGATAGAGACCGCCGAAAAAGATGGAAAACTCAAAAAAGGCGGGACTATTGTCGAACCGACGAGCGGAAATACGGGCATAGGCCTTGCGATGGTTGCCGCTGTAAAGGGGTATAGGCTTATCCTCACAATGCCGGAGACGATGTCTATGGAAAGAAGGCAGATGCTTCAGGCATTCGGCGCGGAGCTTGTATTGACCCCGGGAGACAAAGGCATGATGGGGGCGGTTGTAAAGGCGGAAGAAATATCTAAGGAAAACCCCGATTTTTTTATGCCCCAGCAGTTCGAAAACGATGCTAATCCGGGAATCCACAGGCGCACGACCGCCGTTGAAATAATGAACGCGCTCGGCGGCGCCCCTGACGCATTCGTTGCAGGCGTTGGCACCGGAGGAACGATAACAGGCGCTGGAGAGGTTTTGAGGGAGAAGAATCCGGGTATATGGATAGCGGCGGTTGAGCCTGCGGCTTCCCCTGTTCTGTCCGGAGGCAGTCCCGGCAAACACAAGATTGCGGGCATAGGCGCCGGTTTCTTGCCGGCTGTTTTGAATGCCGAAATTTATGATGAAGTAATCACGGTAACCGATGACGATGCGGCAGAGACCACAAGGCAGCTTGCGTTGAAAGAAGGGATTCTTGCCGGTATATCGTCCGGTGCGGCGATGTATGCGGCATTGAAGGTAGCTGAAAAAATCGGGAAAGGTAAAAAGCTTGTTGTAGTGCTGCCCGACAGGGGCGATAGATACCTCAGTACAGGATTGTTCCTGCCCGAAGGGATATGATTTTACTGAACAGCTTGAAAAACAAGCGGTATCTATGCTATTTTAATCAGCTTAAAACACACGCCTGAAAAAGTTACCCGGATGGTCTCACTTTGTGAGTTGAAGGGGACAGGGCGGAGGTCTATGACTCGTAGAGTCTGCGACTCATAGAGAAAAACCATAGGAGGAAGCAAGATGGGTGTTGTAACTATGAAGGAGTTGCTTGAGTCCGGCGTGCATTTCGGACATCAGGTGAAGAGGTGGAATCCGAAGATGAAGAAATATATTTTCGGCGAAAGGAACGGGATACATATTATAGACCTTCAGAAGACATTGAAAGGTGTCGAAGCGGCGTACGAGTTCGTTAAGAATACGGCAGCCAAAGGCGCGTCGATTCTCTTTGTGGGCACAAAAAAGCAGGCGCAGGATTCGGTTGCCGAAGAGGCGCGGAGGGCAGGCGCTTTCTATGTCAACAACAGGTGGCTCGGCGGTATGCTCACGAATTTCTCGACAGTCAAAAAGAGCATAGAGAGGCTCAAAAAGATAGAAACCATGAAGGAAGACGGCACATATAACGTCCTGACAAAGAAAGAAGTCGCGCAGCTCGAAAAGGAGAGGACAAAGCTCGAAAAGAACCTCAGCGGGATAAAGGACATGACTACTCTTCCCGGCGCTATTTTCGTGATAGACCCCAAGAAAGAAAAGATTGCCGTTGCAGAGGCGAGAAGGCTTTCCGTTCCGTTGGTCGGCGTTGTGGACTCCAATTGCGATCCCGATGATGTCGATCATGTTATACCGGGAAATGACGATGCCATAAGGGCCATTAAACTTTTATCGTCCAAGATGGCGGATGCGGTGATAGAGGGCAGGGGAACGCTTGCTAAGATTGCGGAAGACGAGACGGAGAAGGCAGGGATAGAGGAAAAAATAGCGCAGGAGGAGATCGCAGAATGACAGTTACGGCGGATAAAGTAAAGGACCTGCGCGAAAAGACAGGCGCGGGAATGATGGACTGTAAGAAGGCGCTTTCTGAAAGCGGCGGCGACATGGAGAAGGCGATAGATCTGTTAAGGCAGAAGGGGCTTGCGACTGCCGCAAAAAAGGCGAGCAGGGCGGCATCAGAAGGGCTTATTGGCTCTTATATACATATGGATAAACTCGGTGTGCTTGTAGAACTGAACTGCGAAACGGATTTCGTAGCAAAGACAGACGACTTCAGGGAACTTGTTAAAGGCATAGCAATGCATATAGCCGCGGCAAATCCGACTTATGTAGCGAGGGAGGAAGTGCCTGCCGATGTGATCGAGAGGGAGAAAGAAATTTACAGGGCGCAGGTCACGAATAAGCCGCCTCAGGTGGTCGAAAAGATTATCGAAGGCAAGCTCGACAAGTTCTTCGGCGATGCATGCCTTTTAGATCAGGTGTTCATAAAAGACCCCGAAGGCAAGCAGAAGATAAAGGATCTGATAACCGAAAAGATCGCAAAATTCGGCGAAAATATAGTCCTTAGGAGATTCGTGCGGTTCCAGCTTGGAGAAGGATTGGAGAAGGGCGCAACCTGTGAAAACTGATTCGAAAAAGGGGTCGAGGGTCAAGTCTATGACCCGTGGGTCACGACCCATAGGGGGTCAGGGGCGTAAAGTCCCGGATCCGAAACTCAAATACAAAAGGGTTCTACTGAAGATCAGTGGAGAGGCCCTTATGGGCGACAGGGGATACGGCATAGATCCCGCTACCGTGGAGTATATGGCTGTCGAGGTCGAAAAGATAATAAAGATGGGAGTTCAGGTTGCCATCGTCATCGGTGGCGGAAATATTTTCAGGGGCGTCGAGGCTTCGGTAAAAGGAATGGAACGGGCATCCGCCGATTACATGGGAATGCTCGCAACGGTCATAAACGCGCTTGCACTCCAGAATGCCCTTGAGAGAATCGGTTTGCAGACGAGGGTGCAGTCGGCGATAGAGATGAGGGAATTAGCGGAGACTTATATCAGAAGAAAGGCCGTTCGGCATCTCGAAAAAGGCAGGATAGTCATATTTGCCGCGGGCACCGGCAATCCATATTTTACCACCGATACCGCCGCGGCCCTTCGCGCCATGGAGGTCGGGGCCGATGTCATATGCAAGGGAACCAAAGTGGACGGGGTATATACCGCGGATCCTATGAAACACCCGGGCGCAAAGAAGTTTGACGCGATTTCGTATATCGACGTCCTGAAAAACAACCTTAAGGTTATGGACGCAACCGCGATAAGTCTTTGCATGGACAACAACCTCCCGATAGTTGTATTTAACATAAAAAAAGCTGATAATATTAAGAACCTTATAATGGGCAGGAAGATCGGCACAAGAGTGGGGTGAGAGCATGCAGGAGTTCAAGAAGAAGGCTTCTGACAGGATGAACGCAGCCGTAGACGTCTTGAAAAAAGATTTCGCCTCTTTAAGGACGGGCAGGGCGTCCCTCGCCTTGCTTGACGGCATATCAGTGGATTATTACGGCACTCAGACACCGGTCAATCAGGTCGCAACTCTCGGCATACCCGACCCCCGGCAGATAACCGTCCAGCCGTGGGAGCAGAAAATAATTCCCGAAATAGAAAAGGCTATTCTGAAATCGGGCCTCGGCCTGACCCCTTCTAACGATGGAAAAACAATCAGGCTTAATATACCGGCCCTTACCGAAGAGCGAAGAAAAGAACTGGTAAAGGTCGCGAAGAAAAGGGCGGAAGAGGCGCGCGTTGCGGTCAGGAACATCAGAAGGGACATAAATGAAGATGTAAAAAAAGCCGAGAAAGATCAACACCTGAGCGAAGACGACGTAAAAAAGCTGCATGAAGAGATACAGAAGATTACCGATTCGTATATAGCCAAGGTCGAAGAGGTCCTTCAGCATAAGGAAAAAGAGATAATGGAGGTATGAAAATGGCTGCAAACGCTAACTTTATGGTCAAGGTAACGGATGCGAAACTTATGGATGTTCAGAAGGCCCTTGAACAGGCGGGCATTAAGGTCAGGAGCATTATAGAAGTGTTTAAGGAAGAAACCGGCGCGGAGGAGAAATAATGCCTACGAAGACAAAAAAACAGGTCAAGACGGGTTCTAAAAAGAAGCAGTCGGATAAAAAAAGCAAACCGAAACCGAAGGTCAAGACTAAACAAAAAGCGGTAAAGCCTAAAGTTCAGGCAAAGAAGGCACAGCCCAAGTCGAAGCCGAAAAGTGCGCCGAAACAGAAGGCAAAACCCAAGGCTCCGGTAAAAGCAAAAAAGGCGTCGAGACCTAAGGAATCCGTTGTCGAGAGCGAAAAAGACAGGAATGAAAGGCTGAGAAAACTCCTGCTTCAAAAAAGGGAAGATATAGTAAGGGAGGCTAAGTCGGAGATCAAGAAGTTTAAGTCCGGAGAAAACAAGCAGCTTGTAGAGACCGTTATGGATGACGGCGACCTCTCCGTTGTAGACCTATCCGAGGATATAAGCCTGAAGCAGTTAAGCACGCACAGAGAGACTCTTATTAAGATAGATGCCGCTCTCCGGAAACTCGCGGAAGGCACGTACGGCGCGTGCGAAGAATGCGGCGACGACATAAGCGAACAGCGTTTGAATATTATGCCCTTTGCCATCTACTGCAGGGATTGTCAGGAAAAAAAGGAATTAATGGAAAAAATAGAAAGGGAAGTGGTATAGCCTCAGTAAATAACTTTTTCGAGGAATAATCCCCGCGCCGGAGCCGTCGGGCCGGCATTTTTTCTGTTTTTTGAAAGTAATATTTTTTCCATATCTTCAGGTTTTATTTTGCCCCTGCCTATCTCAACGATTGTGCCGACTATGTTTCTTACCATGTGCCTCAAAAACGCATCGGCCTCGATACGTATCTTAATGAAGTCGCCTCCAAGTCTCGCCGTCATAAAATCGATCGCATTCAAATGTTCGATAGACGCATCCATTACGGTCCTCACGGGGTTTTTAGCCCCGCAGCCGCTTCCTCTGAAAGAAGAGAAGTCGTGCCTGCCTTTAAAAGATCTCAATGCTTCTTCCGCCGCCTCGAAATCTAATTCGTGCGGCATTCTCCACGCATACCTGTATAAGAACGGCGAAACCATATGAGACCCGGATATTAAATAGAAATAAATTTTACTCTTTGCGCCGTATCGGGGATGGAAATCTTCATCTATATCGCATGAGTCCGTTATTCTGACGTCATCGGGCAGATTAGCGTTTAACGCCCTTTTAATGACATCGGGCTGAAGTTTTGAGTCTGTTCTGAATGCCGCAACCTGCGCGAGCGCGTGCACTCCCGCGTCGGTCCTTCCGGCACCGATGAGTTTTACGTCTTCGCCCGTGATCTTTTTAATTGCGTCCTGGATTATTCCCTGAATCGTAATAATGTTTTTTTGTTTTCTGTAATCCGAAGTATCCGGGGGCTGTATCTGCCAGCCGTTGTAATCGGTCCCGTCGTATTGGATGGTGAGTTTGATGCTGCGCATGGAGAGTAGTTTACCATAATGTTGTAGCCGTCGCCGATAAAGGGTATAATAAGAGAAAAATAATTTTTGGAAAGGAAATTTTTGTGATACGGCATACGTTTTCGCTGCTTAACGGGATAGGAGAAAGGCTTGAAAGGCATATCTGGAGAGGGGGAATCCTGTCGTGGGATAACTTCTGTAACTGCAAGGAGATAGAAGGCATAAGCCCGGAAAGGAAAATACTTTACGATAATCAATTGATGCAGTCTTCTATGGAACTCGGTGTCGGCAACGCCGAATACTTCGCAAAAATAATAAAGAGGAGGGAACACTGGCGGCTGTTTGACGCGTTTAAGAACGGGGCGCTCTGCCTCGATATAGAGACCAACGGTTTTCATCCGGGACGCGGGGGTTATGTTACCGTGGTAGGCCTTTACGACGGATATGAGTCGCAGTGCTTTGTCAGGGGCGAGAACCTTACGGTAGAGAACCTCAACCGCGCGCTTGCCGGGTATAAATGCCTCATAACATTCTACGGCTCTTCCTTTGATATTCCGTTTCTTCTGAGGTCTCTTCCGGGAGTGAGGTTCGATATTCCACATTTCGATCTCTGCTTCGCGGCGCGCAGGCTCAAGATAAACGGAGGGCTGAAAAAACTCGAAGTGATGTTCGGCATAGAGAGGGACGATTCCGTTAAGGGGATGGACGGTTATGAAGCGGTAAAGCTGTGGGAGGCTCACAGGAAAGGCAGTCAGGAAGCGAGGGAACTGCTTTTGACGTATAACAGGGAAGATACCATCAATTTATTGAAGCTTGCCGATATCTTATATCCGCGGCTGAGAGCCTCGACAGGAATAGAGGAATATTTAACAAACGGGTTGAGAGTTAAGAGCTATGAATCATGAGTTAAAGGAGAAAAGAGAAGTTTCCGGGATTCAACCGTTGAATGCCGAAACTCTCTCGTTAATTAACGGATTTCTTTCGTATCTTACCGTTGAAAGAGGGTTGTCTAAAAATACCGTCCAATCCTATTATCTCGACCTGAAGGGGTTTTTAGGCTACCTTGAAAACGGTCAAGCGTCAAGGGTCAAGGGGCCGGTATTTTTTGCGAGACAGGACATAGTGAACTACATGGGCAGGCTCAAAGACAATAAATATTCCGCATCAAGCGTGTGCAGGTTTATATCATCCGTTAAGGGTTTTTGCAGATTTCTAATTATCGAAAAGCTTATCGCCGAAGACCCTTCCGAGAACCTCAAAATGCCTAAACAATGGGAGCGATTGCCGAAGGCATTGAGCATCGACGATATTAAAAAATTATTAAGCCATGAGCCGGCAACGATGAGCCGGCGGCTGTTTATCAGGGATTCCGCGATGCTGGAACTGTTATATTCGTCGGGGCTGCGCGTGAGCGAGGTAGTATCCATAAAGATCAACGATCTGAATTTCGAGGGAGGATTTTTGAGGGTTATGGGTAAAGGCTCAAAGGAGCGCGTAGTTCCTATGAACCGGCGGGCTGTGGAAAAGATAAAGAGGTATACGCGGGATCTGAGGCCCGACCTGCTTAAGAATAAACAATCGCCTTACCTGTTCTTGACGGGCAGGGGAACGCCCATGACACGACAGAGGTTCTGGCAGGCATTGAAAAAATTCGGCATTGCGGCCGGCGTGAAGCTTTCCCCTCATTCGGTGAGGCATTCCTTCGCCACGCATCTTTTGGAGGGCGGAGCCGATTTGAGGTCGGTTCAGAAGATGCTCGGCCATGCCGATATATCGACGACGCAGATTTATACGAAGGTAACCGGAGACAGGATAAGAAAGGTTTATCTCGAGCATCATCCGAGAGCAAAATAACAAGGAGGATAAGACATGGCTGTGAAATTGAAACCTGAGGAACTTTATAAGTGTTGCGACCTGAGCAGTTTTAAATTTAACACAACGGCCGACATAGGCAAATTCGAAGGCACCATCGGACAGGACAAGGCCTTGAAGTCCCTTGATTTCGGCCTCAGCCTGACCAGCAAGGGATTCAATATATATGTCCTCGGAGAGAGCGGAACCGGCAAGATGAGGACGATCAGGACGCTGTTGCAAGAAAGGGCGTCTAAAGAGAAGGTTCCTCAGGACTGGTGTTATGTCTACAATTTTAAGGACCCGGACATGCCGCTGGCCGTATCCATCGAGCCGGGAAGAGGACCGGTTTTCCATAAAGATATGGACGACCTTATCAAGGCGCTGCGGATAGAGATACCTAAGGTATTCGAATCCAAAGAGTACGAAAAACAGAGAAGCAAGATAGTGGAAGAATTCCAACAGAAACAGAAGAACCTTTTTACAAGCCTCGAAGAAGAAGCACAGGGCAAGGGCTTTGCCGTAAGAAAGGCCGTAACCGGTCTTTTGATCGTCCCGGTAAAAAAGAACGGAGAGCCCCTCACCGAAGAAGAATTTTCCGCCCTCGACGAAAAAATGCGGAAGAAAGTTGAAGAGATAGGGAAGATGTTTCAGGAAAAGCTGGACGATGTGGTAAGGGCTGTGAGGGAAGCGGAAAAGCTCGTTAAAGACCTTCTCGGCAGGCTCGAGCGGGAAATCGCCCTCGGCGCCGTCGGACATCTGATCGAGGAACTGAAGCTTAAATACAAGGAATACGAAAAGATATTATCGTATCTCGAGGCGGTAAAGGAAGACATACTGTCGCACCTCGATGATTTCAAGACTTCCGAAGAGCAGCCGGCCCCGCTGCCGTTCATGAAGATGCCTAAACCTGAAACCTCTTTTGTCCGGTACGCGGTCAATGTCATAGTCAATAACGGGGAATCAAAGGGCGCGCCGGTGGTCTTCGAGAGCAACCCTACATATCTCAACATCTTCGGCAAGATAGAATACAAGGTTCAGTACGGAATGGCCCTGACCGATTTTTCGATGATAAAGGCGGGTTCCCTTCACAGGGCCAACGGCGGTTACATCGTAATAAACGCCCTCGACCTGCTGAGAAACATTTTTTCATACGATACATTGAAGAGGTCGATAAAAAACAGGGAAATAAAGATAGAAGACATATGGGAACAGTACAGGCTTATGAGCACTACGGCGCTGAAACCGGAATCCATACCTCTCGACGTAAAGGTTATTCTTGTCGGCAATCCCTATATTTATTATATGCTTTACAGCCTCGACGACGAGTACAGGGAATTGTTTAAGGTAAAATCCGACTTCGACAGCAGGATGGACATGACCCCTGAAAACGTAGAGAAATACGCGTTTTTTGTCGCAAGCTGCCAAAAGGAAGAAAACCTCCTGCCGTTCGACAGGGGAGGCGTCTCCAAAATAGTCGAGCACGGTTCCCGGCTTGCGAACCATATGAATAAGCTTTCCACCAGATTCAGCGATATAGCGGACCTCGTAAGGGAATCGCATTACTGGGCGCAGAAGGAAGGCGGCGATATCGTAAAAGCGGAACATGTCGTGAAGGCGCTTGAGGAAAAGGTTTTCAGGTCCAACAGGATAGAAGAACGCATCAGGGAGATGATGCTTGAGGACACCCTTATAGTGAATACTTCAGGGGAAAAAATAGGACAGGTCAACGGCCTTGCGGTTTTAGACATGGGAGATTACAGCTTCGGCAAGCCTTCGAGAATAACCGCTACGACGTATATAGGCAAGGCGGGCATTGTGAACATCGAGCGCGAGACAAAGATGAGCGGAAAGATACACGAAAAGGCGATAATGATAATATCCGGGTATCTCGGCGGCAAGTATGCCGTAAAGAAACCGATAAGCCTTTCGGCGTCCATAACGTTCGAGCAGTTGTATGAGATGATCGAGGGCGACAGCGCGACGTGCGCCGAGCTTTACGCTCTGTTGAGCAGTATTTCGGGAGTGCCGATTAAACAGGGTTTTGCCGTAACCGGCTCTATGGATCAGAGCGGCGATGTCCAACCCATAGGCGGCGTCAATGAAAAGATAGAAGGATTTTTCGATCTATGCAGGATCAGGGGGCTTGACGACAGCCACGGCGTTATCATCCCGAAAAGGAATATAAAACATCTCATGCTGAGGCAGGACGTGGTCGATGCCGTAAAGGAAGGCAGATTTTCCATATATCCTATAGATAAGATGGAAGAAGGCCTTGAGATACTTACCGGCATGCCCGCGGGCGAACTGAAAGAAGACGGGACATATCCCGAGGGCACCATAAATTATCTCGTAGTCAAGAGGCTTGAAGAAATATCGGTGGCTCTCGAAAAGAAGAAGGAAAAGGAAGAAGATAAAGAGGAGAAAAAAAAGGAGAACGATACGGAAAGTAAATGAAAAGGGTATTACGGTTTTTGGAAGCCGCTTTTTTTACCGCACTCTCGTTTCCTGTTGCGGCGCTTCCGCATAAAACAGCATTAAAGGCCGGGGAATTCCTCGGCCTTTCGATTTTTTATTTATGGGGAAGCAGGAGAAAGATCGCGATTGAGAATATAGAAAAGGCCTCGATTAATAGCCGGCAGCCGGCAGTAATCCTTGCAAGAGAAGTCTTCAAAAATATGGGCAGGTCTTTTATTGAAGTGATAAAGATATACTACGGACTCGGCAAAGGCCTCATAGAAGATGTTGAGATAAGAGGAATAGAGAATTTTCAGAAGGCGAAAGCAAAAAACAGAGGCGTTATTGTTATAACCGGACATTGCGGCAACTGGGAAATGGCGGCGATTGTTTTCGGTTTTAAGGTCGACCACATTTACGGGGTTGCCAGGCGACAGAATAATCCATATTTCCACTCATTTGTAGGGAAGTTGAGGGCGACTTACGGAAACCGGATCATTTATAAAGAGGGGGCGTTAAAATCCATACTCACTGTGCTGAAAAAGGGCAGGAATGTCGGGATACTTATGGACCAGGCAGTTCTGAAAAACGAAGGCTATATTATTGATTTTTTAGGCAGGCCCGCGTGGACGACAAAGATGCCCGCGCTTATTGCCCGGAGGACAGGCGCAGCCGTAGTGCCGGTTTTTTTGCACAGGGAGGGAGACGGTCATGTGTTTACGATCTATCCTGAAGTCGAACTGTCTAACAATGAGGATGATGAAACGGCCGTAATCGAAGACACCAAAAGATTCTCCGGCTGTATAGAGAACTACATAAAACAGCATCCCACAGAATGGCTATGGATACACAGGAGATGGAAAAGGACATAAATAAGTATGTAAGGCATGCTTCAAAGGCCTTTACTAAGTCAAAAAATTTACTTTAGTGAAATATGTGATAAACTTTAATCATGGTTATTATCGAGACATTTAAGGGCAAATCCATCACGGAACATCGTGTCGAAATCGTCGAGAGAAAAGGCACGGGGCATCCGGATTACATGTGCGATTCGATAATGGACGCCATCTCGGTAGCTCTGTCAAAAGAATACCTTAAAGAATTCGGGGCAATTCTTCATCACAATATAGACAAGGGCCTTCTTGCCGCCGGAAGGGTCTATAAGGGTTTCGGGGGCGGAAGGGTTGTAAGACCTATGGAATTGACCATAGGAGACAGGGCGACGTTTGCCGCCGGCGGGAAAAAGATACCCGTTGCTGAAATCGCTGTAGGCGCAGCAAAAAAATGGATCAAAGAAAATCTGAGATTCGTTGATCCCGAAAAACACCTGAAATGCAGGGTCGTGCTCGCGCCCGGCTCCGAAGAGCTTACCGATATATTCCGGAGGCCGGGAAAGGTATTGTCCGCCAATGATACATCCGCGGCAGTAGGGTATTATCCTTTAAGTCCTACCGAGAACGTCGTCTTAGACCTTGAAAAATATCTCAACTCCAAAAAAATTAAGGATAAATATCCTGAGACAGGCGAAGATATAAAGGTTATGGGGTTAAGAAAGGGCAATGCCCTTGACCTGACCGTAGCAATGCCTTTCATTGCCCCTTATATAAAATCGGAGAAGGAGTATTTTGCAAGAAAGTCCGTGGTTCATAAGGAGATGGACGGTTTCCTTAAAAAAATTAAAGGGTTTAAAAATATCGAGGTCAATTTCAACACCCTCGATGAAGAAGGAAGGGGGCTCGGAGGGATTTATCTGAGCCTTTTAGGAACATCCGCGGAGGATGCGGATTCAGGACAGGTAGGCAGGGGCAACAGGGTGAACGGATTGATCTCGCTGAACAGGCCTTTGGGAACGGAGGCGGCGGCAGGAAAAAATCCGGTAAGCCATGTGGGGAAGATATATAATGTGCTCGCGCATAAGATCGCAAAAGAAATTTATGAAAAAATTGACGGGATAAAAGAGGTATATGTCCTTCTTTTAAGCAGGATAGGAACGCCCATAGATCAGCCGCAGATGGCCGGCGCGCAGGTTTTGCTCGAAAGGGGCAGAAAGATTAATGAGATTGCGAGGAAGGCCGAAGATATTTTCGAGAAGGAATTCTCGCAAATAAACAAATTCTGCATGGAATTAAGCAGAGGGAAATATCCGATTTGTTAATGTTATAATTTTTTATGGCTGTTTTGGAGATCAGGAAATATCCCGATGAAGTCCTTAAGAAAAAAGCGCTGCCTGTAGAGAATATCGACAGGAGCCTCCAGCGCCTTATCGACGACATGATAGAGACTATGTATGCCGCGCCGGGTATCGGCCTTGCCGCGCCTCAAGTGGGTATTTCAAAGAGGCTTATAGTCATCGATGTAAGTTTAGGGGAAGAAAAAAACTCGCTTATCGTTCTGATCAACCCCGAAATAATGGATACCGAAGGCATTGCCGATTCCGATGAAGGATGCCTGAGCGTGCCGGGATATAACTCCACGATAAAAAGGGCCGAAAAAGTCACTGTAAAAGGACTCGACAGGAACGGCAAGCCGGTTCAAATCGAGGGCGACGAGATGCTCGCGAGGGCGCTTCAACACGAGATAGACCACTTAGACGGCATATTGTTCGTTGACAGGATGAGTTCGATAAAAAAAGAGTTCTTCAAGAAAAAATACCTCAAAAAGTCGGCAGTCTGCAGTCAGGAATCAGCGGTCAGGAGATAGCGTGGCTCTGATCTTTTTCGGCACACCCAACTTTGCCGTTCCTTCGCTTAAAGCCCTGATTGATGCAGGGGAAGACGTTGCCCTTGTTGTTACTCAGCCGGATAAGGTAAAAGGCAGGGGGCATATCCTTTCAGCGCCGCCCGTGAAAGAGCTTGCATTAGCGCATGATATAAAAGTTGTTCAGCCCGCGAAGATCAGGGATGAAGATTTTTATAAAGAGTTGAGAGCGATAAATCCGGAATTTATCATCGTGGTCGCATACGGCAGGATACTTCCCAAAGAAATACTCGAAATGCCTAAGTTTAACTGCATTAATGTCCATGCGTCCCTTCTGCCGAAATACAGGGGCGCTGCGCCGATTCAGCATGCGCTGCTTAACGGAGAAAAAAAGACCGGCATAACCACAATGCTTATAAACGAAAAACTCGATACTGGAGATATTCTTTTGCAGAGAGAGATAGAGATCGAGAATGACGATACATCGGAGACGCTTTTTGAAAGGCTTTCCGGGCTCGGCGCAAATATATTGATAGAGACCATAAAAGGCGTGAGAGAAGGAAATATAAAGCCGGTCCCGCAGTCAGGAAAGACTAATTATGCCCCGCCCCTTAAAAAAGAGGACGGAAGGATTGACTGGAACAGGACTGCCGTGGAATTGTTCAATTTTGTCAGGGGCATGTATCCTTGGCCTGCTGCTTTCTGTTATCTTAATAATGAGAGGATAAAGATCATAAAAGTAAGACCGGTTGCAGGACAAGGCACTCCGGGTATGATCGAAAAGGCGGAAGGCGAAAGGTTATTTGTAGGAACAGGGGAAGGTCGCTTGACTATAGAAGAACTTCAGCCTGAGGGTAAAAGGGCTATGCCTGCGGCGTCATTTTTAGCCGGCAGGAAACTGAGGGAAGGGTATGATACGTTTTCTTAGAGCGCTGGTCTTAAAAATATTGTATCCGATGCTTATGCTTGTCGCCGCTTTTTTCAAGAGCAAGAAAGACGCATTGCAGCAATTCGTCATCGAGCTTAACAACAAACTCGTAAGGGCGGAGGGCATCAAGACAAAGAGGATACTTATTCTTTTGCCGCACTGCCTTCAGATAAACGATTGCGACGTAAGGATCACCAACGACATCTACAACTGCAAGCGCTGCGGCAGGTGTAATATAAAAGACTTGATTCAGGTCGCGGAGGATAATCATTTAAAACTCTTTGTCGCCACCGGCGGGAACTTAGCCCGGCGCATAGTAAGCGATGTAAAACCTGAGGCGGTAGTCGCGGTCGCGTGCGAAAGGGACTTGAGCAGCGGCATAGCGGACGCGTATCCCCTTCCTGTTCTGGGTATATCCAACGAGAGGCCGTTCGGCCCGTGCTTTAACACCAAGGTCAACATCGAAAAAGTCAAAGAGGCGATAGAGTTTTTCGGGAAATAGCCGGGTAATTTTCACCTCCCATTTTTCATAAAAGCTGAAAGGGAATAATATCTTTAATTAAATATAAAGCGATTGATTCTTGATGGTCTCTTTTGTGTATCCTGACAGAACTCTTGCGATTCTTTTTGCGAGATCATAAACATTCCTTCTGGTTGCTATAATAACTCCATAATGATTTTTGTCGGCATTAATGTAATTAGCGCATAAGCGTTCAAAGTCCAAGCGGTTATGGGTAAGGAATGCGTATTCTTTTTCTACCGCATGATTCATCTGCCGGATATCGGAAGTTCCCAGCATTTTTTCATCGAGCATGGTTAAAACCTTGAAGCCTTTGGCTTCAAGGAGCGGCTTTATAAGAATATCTACATCTTCATCGCAATATATTGAAATCACTTTTTTAATGAGGGGTGAATTTTATCGGCGGGAATCTGATTCTTTTCGATGCATTCGTTGATTTCTTCCTGATGATCGCTGTAATAACTCAATGCTTCAAAGACCTGAGAGAGCGTAAGGTGGGGCATATGAATCACGATCTCTTCCGGCGATAAGCCGAGCCGCCAGTTTTCGACAATAGCCCGCACAGAGGTTCTTGTCCCTTTGATTACAGGTTCTCCGCCGAGAAGCGCATCGTCTTTTACGATATGTTTATATTCAGTTGTCGTTGTCATAATAAAATTCTAAATTATGGGGTATCTCTTTGTAAAGTGGTTTGTGGATAGCCTTTTGTGAATAGTCAATGGTTTGGGTAATTTTCAC